>DATIKW010000030.1:0-104540 GCA_035477115.1 Bacillota bacterium
GTTTTCTACACACAACCGGAGGCGGGTGAGGTCAGGCCGCGCGGTTTCTGCGGCGGGCTCAGCCACGACGAGGTCCAATTTGCGTGCCCGCCCGCCCGGCGAAGGGAAGTCAAACCACTCACGAATCTGGCCCTTGACGAAGTCGTGCTCAAACGGTTCACACATGGTTCGCAGGTCACGCAAGATCCCTCGGCTCATGCAGCCGGAATGATCGTCCGTTCGATAGTTGTGGAAGCCTCGCGTTTTGATTTCGTCTATAACGCCGTCAAACGCCGCTCTCATTTTGCAGTCATCCTCTGCATGCCGAGTCCGTGTGTCATGAAGGTGTCAACGCCGGAGTCATTTTGACCCTTTTTCGCTGTCGTTGTTATACGATCATGACAGTGGTCAACTGATAAGGGAAAATGTCAGTATGGGAGGACTGACATTGACCCAGGAGGAGCAAGCCAGGTTGAAGTAGCGGCATCCGCTTCCGTTCGCCAAGCCGGCGCTCGCTGCCGGAAGCTCCCGACGGGTATGCCCGACCACGAGCGCAATCCGCCGTCCCCTCGACCTACCCCGGGGCTATCATGGGTTCGCCGGCCTGGCGCCGCGAGCCGGGGCGGGGAGGTGAGAGCCATGACCCTCAAGGACCGGGTCCTCGCGTGGCTGGCGAGCGAAGAGGGGGCTACCATAACCGAATATGCCCTACTGCTTGCCCTCGTCGTAGTCGTCCTCATCGCCACCCTCAGTGAACTCGGCACGACCCTGCAGGCGAGGTTGCAGGAGATCATCGACCGGCTGAACGGCGCGATCGCGAACTGAGTGCGGCGGATCGGAAGCGGTCCGCTACTGTGGGGAGGGTTGGCCGTGCGCCGTCTTCGCGGGGAAGAGGGTGCGGCCCTCGTCGAGTTCGCGCTGGTAGCGAACATTTTGCTGTTTCTGTGTTTCGCCATGATCGAGCTTGGCCTGGTGATCAACGCCCAGCTCGTATTGAGCAGCGCGGCCCGGGAGGGGGCGCGGCGGGCGGCGGTGGACGGCGGGGCTACCTTGCCCGCATACCAGCGGATCCTGGATCAACTCGCCATGGGGAACCTCGATCCCCAGCGGGCCGACCTGAGCATAATCCCAAGGTCTGCCGCCTATGGATCGCCCATCGCCGTCACCCTCGACTACGAATACCCCATCTTCCTTCCCATCCTCCAGGACGTATTCGGGCATACGATTGGACTGAGGGCGCACGTCATCACCCGGAGCGAGAGGCTGCACGATCCGTGAAGCCGGGCGAAGAGCGCGGCGGGGCTCTGGTGATGACCGTCCTCCTGTTGCCCGTCCTGCTCTTATCTCTGGCCTTGGTGGTGGATGCCGGTCTGGTGCTCCTGGCGCGCCAGCGAGCCCAAGGCGCCGCCGATATGGCGGCCCTGGCGGCGTGCCAGGAGTTGGATCTCGAGTCGCTGGCCAGGGGGGAACTCGTCTTGGACGAAAGCCGGGCACGCGCGGCCGCGTCGGATTACGCGATCAGCAACCTGGCGGCTAGCTTTCCGGGAATGGACTTGCCGAGAGAGGCCGTCGTCGTGGTGCAGGTTCACAATCCCACCCCTCAGGCGCCGGAACGGGACCGGGTCACGGGGAGGAAGATCGTGCATCCCACGGTGTGCGTCGTCATTGAGGTCCGGGTGCCGCTCCGCCTGATGCGCGTCAGCGGGGGCGGGATCTGGGTCCGGGTCCATGCCGACGCCAGTGTGGCCATCCCCTGAGCTGCGGCGGAGGCAATTGCCCTCACTTGCCAGATCGCGGCAGGATTGCGGTGAGCAGGAGTAGAATCTCCCAAGACCCAGCAACTGGGTTCACTATGCGTGGGCACGGCCGATGCCGCTCTGGAGGAGATCGAGTCCGGATGAGACTGTCCGGTATGATAGGGCGATGGTCGAGGATCGGCGGGGCGGGTGGACGGCCGGTGTCCCCGGCATGGCTTGCGGGGTCTTTCCGGGTCTACGCCTTGACCGTGGGCTTCGGCGGACTTGCCTGGATGGCATGGTCGCTTCGGACCGTCGAAGTCGCCGATTGGGGTTCTCTGGCGCTGTTCACCGCTTTCGCCATCCTGGCCGAGTGGTCCCACATCCAACTCCGGGAAGGATTCATTTCCCCTTCGCTCGCCGTGCTGTTACCGGCGGCGGTGCTGCATGGGCCGGAACTGGCGGCGGCGATGGGTTCGGTGGGGTTCCTTGTGGGGCACGTGCTCCCCGCCCGGAGAGATTGGCTGGCTGCCGTGTTCAACCTGGGCCAGCTTGCAGCCTCCTTGCTCGTTGCGGGCGGCGTGTACGTCCTGCTGGGGGGCCATACCGGATTGGGGATGGGGGAGGTTGTGGACGTGGTCCCCCTGGCCGGTCTGACCATCAGCTACTTCGTGGTCAACCATGCCTTGGTCGGTATTTACATGTCGCTACGCCACCGGCGCGTTGACTGGAAGCTCTTCTGGATCGAGCCGGCCCGCGTTGACCTGGTGACTTTCGCCATCTGCGTTCCCATCGGCGTCGCCGTCCTGATCCTGTCCCGCGTGGCCGGCCCATTGATTGCCGACAGCCTCTATGTAGCCCTATTCATGGGAGCGCACCTCCTGCGGGTGCTCGTGCGGTTGGAGGCGGTCAACCGCGAGCTCACCGCCTTGTATGAGACGACCCGGGAGTTGACCGGTACGCTTAGGGAGGACGAGGTGGAGAAGATCGCCTTCCGCGCAGCGGCGGCGCTGGCCCCCTATGACCGGGCCGTGTTCCTGCGCTGGGATCGGACGATCGAACAGTTGGTGGTAGCCAGACTGATCCACCCGCAGGCCGACGACCTCCGAGGCGCCCGGATTCGGCCGGGAGAGGCGCTGGTCGGTGAGGTGGCACTGACCCAGGAGGGCAAGGTGATCATTGATGGTCGAAGCCAGCCGGGGATGCGCCTGATCCCGTCCGACGACCCGATCCGCGGATCCGCACTGGCCGTACCGCTGGTGGCCGACGGCCGGCTCGTGGGGGTGCTGGCGGTCAGTCAGTCGGTCCCCGGCACCTTGAAGAAGGGACATCTACGGGTGATGGGCATCCTCGCCGGGCAGCTTGCCACGGCGGCCGACCGCGCTTCACGGTATCAGGAGGCTAGTCGCCTGGCGATCACCGACTCGAAGACGGGCATCTTCAATTACCGCTACTTCTACGAGCGCCTCCGGGACGAGATGGCCAAAGCGGACGACCTGGGGACTTCCGTCTCGCTCATCTTCATCGATATCGACTTCCTCAAGGAGATCAACGACCGTTACGGCCATGCCATGGGCGATGCCGCCATCGAGGAAGTAGTGCGGGTCATCGGTCAGAGCATCCGTGCCACCGACGTGGCCGCCAGATACGGCGGTGAGGAATTCGTGATCGCTTTGCCCGGTGCCGAGCCCGCCGAGGCCTTGGCCGTGGCCGAGCGGATCCGCGTCGCGGTGGAGCGGACACCGTTCGGGAAGACTGCGGAGGACGCTCCCATCCGGACGACCGTGAGTGCAGGTATTGCGACCTACCCGCATGATGCGGGGATGGTGGACGACCTCATCTTCCGGGCCGATGAGGCACTTTACGTGGGGAGCAAGCGACGCGGCAGGAACCGGGTGGCGGTGTACCAGAGCCTGAGTGAGCAGCCCTCTTGAGTGGCGCCGTGACCGGGCTGCGGGACGATACGCGTCCTGGTCACGGCAGGGGCGGATTCCGAACCCGCGCCTGCATCCGGTTGCTGACAAGGCCGCCCAACTGGTGTATGATGAGGGCAACTGAATACTGCGGATGATGGTCGCGGGAGAGACCCATCGCCGGGATGGGCGCCGAAGGAGCAAGGTTGAGGAGCGCTGAACCTCGCCGAAACTCTCAGGCCAGGGGAACCGCGCCCGGACGATCCTCTGGAGAGACCTCCTGCCTCAGGGGCAGATGAGGGTCACCGACGGGGAAGCTGCAGGTAACTGCAAATCTCTCAGGTGTAAAGGACAGGGGGACAGCGCAGGCTTTTAGCTGTGCTGTCCCCCTGCTACTTGAGTTTCGCCTATCCGCAAGCAAAGGGGATGATTGGCGGTGACTACCGGCCCGAACTTGAAGAGGACCGCGCTGTATCCGTGCCACCTGAAGTACGGAGGGAGGATCATCGATTTTGCCGGTTGGGCTCTCCCCGTCCAGTTCACCAGCATCATACAGGAACACCGAGCGGTGCGTTCGGGGGCGGGCCTGTTCGACGTCAGCGACATGGGCGAACTGGAGGTCACGGGCGATCAGGCATTGGAACTGCTCCAGCACGCTGTAACCGCCGATTTGGCTCGGGTTCGCCCCGGCCGCGTGGCATACTCCCCCATGTGCAACCACGAAGGAGGGGTCGTCGACGACATCCTGATCTACGCCCTGTCGGGCGGGCGGTATATTGCGGTGGTCAATGCCGCGAACATCGAGAAGGACTTCCGGTGGCTCGAGGGACTGGCCCGCCAGTGGCCCCGGGCCCGGGTGCGCAATCGCTCGGATGAGTTTGCCCAACTCGCCCTGCAAGGTCCCCGGTCGGTAGCCATCCTTCAGCCCCTCACCGGGACGGATGTGGGGGCGATGGGTTACTACCGGGCGGTGGAGCAGGTCGACGTCGCCGGAATCCGTTGCTCGGTCCTATCCAGGACCGGATACACCGGGGAGGACGGCTTCGAGTTCTACTGCGAACCAGGCGACGCGCCGTCGCTATGGGAAGCGCTGCTAGAGGCGGGCCGTGTTCATGGCCTGGTGCCCGCGGGGCTGGGGTCCCGGGACACCTTGCGCTTGGAGGCGGGAATGCCGCTCTACGGTCAGGAACTCGACGACCGGCGCACCCCCATCGAGGCGGGTCTTGACCGTTTCGTCGCCCTCGGCAAGGGGCCGTTTGTCGGGCGGGAAGCCCTGCTTCGCCAACGGGAGGGTGGGCGAGCGCTCGCCTTGGTCGGCCTGGAGATGGTCGACCGGGGCGTGCCGCGAACCGGATACCCCATACTCCGGGAGGGGGAAGAAATCGGCTATGTGACCAGCGGGACTTACGCGCCCAGCCTGGACCGGCATATCGGGATGGGGTACGTGCCGCCCGGGCTGGCTGCTCCGGGAACCGCCATGGAAGTGAAGATCCGGGACCGGATCGCCGCAGCCAAGCTTGTGAGGCTGCCATTCTATTGTCGAGAGGAGGACGGGAAGTGACCTACCCGGCGGGATACCGTTATACCAAGACTCACGAGTGGGTGGCCGTGGAGGGGAAGTCAGGGAAAGTCGGTCTGACCAATTACGCCCAGACTCAGCTTGGAGACATCACGTTCGTCGAGTTGCCGCAGGTGGGCAAGCAACTCAAGCAGGGCCAGATCTTCGGGGTGGTGGAATCGGTCAAGGCAGCCTCCGACTCATACACGCCGGTCAGCGGGCGGGTGAAGGCCGTCAACGGCCGCCTTGAGAGCGAGCCGGACTTGATCAACCGCGATCCACACGGTGAAGGGTGGATCTTCGAACTCGAGCTGTCGAACCCGGCCGAACTGGCGTCGCTGATGGATGTGGCCGCTTACGCCCGCTTTGCTGCGGAAGCCGAAGAGGGGGCGAAGGGCTGATGGGTTTCCAGCACCGTTACCTCCCGCATACTGACGAGGACCGGCAGGTCATGCTCGAGGCACTGGGGCTGCGGTCGGTCGGGGAGTTGTTCGCCGATGTCCCTGACGCCGTCCGGTTCCGGGGCAAGCTGGACATCCCGCCCGCCATGTCCGAACTCGAGTTGATGCGCCATCTGGCGGGTTTGACCCGCGGCAACGGCAATGTCGATGAGTACACGTGTTTCCGGGGCGCGGGAGCTTACGACCATTTCATCCCTAGCGCGGTGAAACACATTACCGGGCGGGCGGAGTTCTACACCGCTTATACGCCGTATCAGCCCGAGGTCAGCCAGGCGGTCCTGCAGTCGATATTCGAATACCAGACGCTGATCTGCGAACTCACCGGCATGGATGTCGCGAACGCCTCGATGTACGACGGGGCTACGGCGGCGGCTGAGGCGGCGATCATCAGTTCCTACGCCTTGTCTGGCCGCCGGCGGGTGGTAGTGTCCTCCGCCCTGCATCCGGAGTACCGGGAGACGCTGCGGACTTACGCCCGGGGCCCGAAGCTGGAAGTGGTGGAGGTGCCTTACGAGGAGGGGGTCACGCCGGTCGATCGGTTGCAGCGGATGGTGGACGAGGAAACAGCCTGCGTCATAGTGCAGCAACCGAATTTCTTCGGGTGTATCGAGGACATGGCTGCCCTGGGGGAAGTCGCCCGCGCGGCCGGCGCGCACTTCGTGGCGTGCGTGGATCCGGTGTCCCTGGGCATCATGAAGCCTCCCGGCGAGTATGGAGCGGACTTCGTAGTCGGCGAGGGGCAGGGTCTCGGCGTCCCGCTGGGATTCGGCGGCCCTTATCTCGGGTTCTTTGCCGCTACCTCCCGGCTCATCCGGAGGATGCCGGGGCGTATCGCCGGGGTGACGGTCGATGCCGAAGGCACACGGGGTTTCGTGCTGACCTTGCAGACTCGGGAGCAGCATATCCGCCGGGAGAAAGCCACCTCTAACATCTGTTCTAACGAGGCGCTGTGCGCGCTGGCAGCCACCGTTCACCTGTGCATCCTGGGCAAGCAGGGGATAAGGGAAGTGGCGGAGCACTCGCTGAAGAAAGCACATTATGCCCAGCGCGGACTGGCTGAGGCAGGCTACCGTCCCCGGTTCGCCGCCCCCTTCTTCAAGGAGTTCGCTGTCCGGTCGCCGGTGGCCGTTGAACGGGTCAACCAGAGTCTGCTCGCCGACAAGATCGTGGGTGGCGCGGAACTCGGCCGATGGTATCCGGAGTTGGCCGACTCTCTCCTGATAGCGGTGACGGAGAAGCGTACCCGGCAGGACATCGACCGGCTGATCAGCCGAATGGAGGGATCACGTTGACCGGGGATCGGAAAATCGGCCTTCAGCCGGAGCCCTTCATCTTCGAACTCAGCGCGCCGGGTCGGGTGGGCTACTCCCTGCCCCCGCTGGACGTGCCGGACTGCGAGTTGGCGGAGTGTCTCCCGGCGGCTTCGCTCCGCAGTGTTCCGCCCGCGTTGCCGGAAGTGAGTGAACTGGACGTGATCCGGCACTTCACCCGTCTATCCCGCGTTCAACATGGGGTAGACGTTGGTTTCTACCCGCTCGGTTCATGCACCATGAAGTATAACCCGAAGGTGAATGAAGAAGCCGCCTCCCTCCCCGGCCTGGCCGGCGTACATCCTTACTTCCCCGAGGAGATAGTGCAGGGCGCCCTGGCCATCCTGTACCACATGGAGCGCTACCTGTGCGAGATCGGGGGGGTCAGCCGGGTCTCCCTGCAGCCTGCCGCCGGTGCCCATGGCGAAATGGCGGGCTTGCTGATGTTTCGCGCTTACCACGAGGACCGGGGCGAACATCGTACCCGGATCCTCATCCCCGACTCGGCTCACGGGACCAACCCGGCCAGCGCGGTGGTGTGCGGCTATGAGACGGTGGAGGTCCCGTCCGATTCCCGCGGCGGGGTGGACATCGAGGCTCTGCGCGGGGCCATGGGTCCGGATGTGGCCGGCCTCATGCTCACCAACCCCAACACACTCGGGTTATTCGACGAGAACATGCACCGTATCGCCGCGATCGTCCACGAAGCCGGCGGACTGCTCTACTACGATGGGGCCAACGCCAACGCCACCATGGGCATCGCCCGTCCCGGCGACACGGGATTCGACGTCGTCCATTTCAACCTGCACAAGACCTTTGCTACCCCGCACGGGGGAGGCGGGCCGGGATCCGGACCGATCGGTGCGGTCGAGAAGCTGGCACCCTACTTGCCCACTCCGCTCGCCGACTTCGACGGCCGGCGCTACCGGCTGGTCTGGGATCGCCCTCAGTCCATCGGCAGGGTCAAGGCGTTCTACGGCAACTTCCTGGTGGTCGTGAAGGCTTACGCGTACATCCGCACGATGGGCGGAGAAGGGCTGGTGCGGGTGAGCGAGGATGCGGTGTTGTCGGCGAACTACCTGATGCGCAAACTCGCCGAGCACTTCCACGTGCCGTACGACCGGCTGTGCAAACACGAATTCGTGGCCAGTGGCAGCTGGCAGAAAGAACGGCATAACGTCCGGACTTTCGACATCGCCAAGCGCTTGCTGGACTATGGATTCCATCCTCCGACGGTGTACTTCCCGCTGATCGTGCCCGAGTGCCTGATGGTCGAACCAACGGAGACGGAAAGCCTACAGACCCTGGACGCCTTCGCCCAGGCCATGGCAGACATCGCGGACGAAGCGGCCGCCGACCCGGAGGTGGTACGCACGGCGCCCCACACTACCCCGGTGAAGCGCTTGGACGAGGCACTCGCTTCTCGCAAACCGATCGTGCGTTGGCAGAGAGGACTATGAGCGATGGGGCCGGGGGCGAAGGAGGTGGGTTGCCGGTGACCCTCACCGCCGCTGGACGCCCGCACTGGGAGTTGGCCTGGTCGATCAGGATGGCCAACTTCCCGCCGGTGATCTGCTTCGCCTATCCCGACCGGACGTCGGTAGTCAGCGTGACCGGCGGCGACTGCGCCCTGGACTGCGCTCATTGCGGAGGGCACTACCTGCAGGGCATGCTGGCGCCGTCGCAAGCGTTGGCGCGGGCTACCGGCCCGGATCGCCCGTCAAGTTGGCTGGTGAGCGGGGGTTGTGACCGGCGAGGCCAGGTCCCGCTGGCCGGCCGTTCCGACCTGCTGAGGGAACTCGGGAGGACCGCTCGTCTGGTCCTGCATGTCGGCCTGGTCGATGGTGAGGGTGCGGCGGAGGAAGTAGGCCGGCATGCGAGCGTGGTCGCGCTGGACATGGTGGGGGACCGGCAGACGGCCCGGGAGGTCATGGGTCTGGATGTGGGCCTCGATGACTACCTCCAAAGCTATCGCCTGCTATCCCGACATGCGCGGGTCATCCCCCACCTGTGCCTGGGCTTGCACGGGGGGGAGTTGCGAGGGGAACGGGCGGTCCTGGAGGCTTTGCGGGAGGAAAGGCCGGAGGAAGTAGTGTTCCTCGTGTTTTCCCCCACACCCGGCACGAGCTACCAGGACCGGACCCCGCCTCCTATCGCGGAGGTAATCGACTTGCTGGCCTGGTCGCGACAGCAGTTTCCGGCCACGCCGCTAACCCTCGGCTGCATGCGGCCGCGGGGTGCGTACCGCGCGCAACTGGATGATATGGCGGTTCGCATCGGCATCAACGGGGTGGCGGTCCCGACGCCCGCCGCGGAGCGGGCGGCCGCGGACTGCGGTCTGACCGTGGTCCGGGGAGAAGAGTGCTGTGTCCTCCGCTGACGACTTCCGCCTGCGAGCCTCGGCGGGGACGGCGGCCGTGCTCCGCCTGAAAGACCTGCCGGCCGGAGACGTACCGCCGACTACCGCGTACTTCCTCGTGGGCGGGCGCTGCCGGAGGGATTGCGGGTTCTGTCCCCAGTCGCACTCCAGCGCGGCCCGGAGCGACTTGCTGTCGCGCATTACCTGGCCGGAAGCGGACGGGGATGCGGCCTGCGCGGCCGTCGCCGGGTCCCCGGTTCGGAGAGTATGCGTGCAGCTCACCGACAGCCCCGAGGCCTGGACCGCCGCTATGCGTTTGCTGGCTCGACCGCTGGCCGTGCCGGTGTGCATCTCGGCCGCGGGACTCGATACGGAGTCCGCCGTCCGCCTGCTGGACGCCGGTGCCGACCGGGTGGTCCTGCCGCTGGACGCGGCGACGCCGGAGATTCATGCCGAAGTCAAGGGGGGGCCGGGATGGGCCCAACTGCGGGATGAACTCAGCCGACTTGCGGCTCAGGTTCCCGGACGGGTCGGCACCCACCTGGTTGCCGGGTTGGGCGAGACGGAGCGGGAGTTGCTGATGACGACCGCTTCCCTGATCCAGGAAGGGGTGGCGGTGGGGTTGTTCGCCTTCACGCCCATCCGCGGCACGCGACTGGCCGATCGCCCTCGGCCCAGCCTGGCGTCGTATCGCCGGGTGCAGACAGGGTTCTTCCTCCTCCGGACAGGGAGCGTCCAAGGGAAGGACCTCCGGTTCCACTTCGGGCAGCTGGTCGACCCGGGGGTTGGCGAAGCCGAGTTGAGGACGGTCCTCGCCGGCGGCGAGGCGTTCCGGACCAGCGGCTGCCCCGACTGCAACCGGCCTTACTACAATGAGCGGCCAGGACAGGAGTTGTACAACTACCCGCGGCCGCTCACCGCCGATGAAGCCCGGCGCGAGATCGATGCGGTCGCGAGCGACCTCTTTCCCCGGGCGGCACCAGGGGGATCGCGGCCGGCCTGGAGGCTGGTGCGGTCGGCGCCGGGGACGGCCGCCTGGAATATGGCCGTCGACGATGCGATGGCCAGGGTACACTCCCGCGGACTGACTCCGCCCAGCCTGCGCCTGTATGCGTGGCAGCCGCCGGCGGTGTCCGTGGGGCGTAGCCAGTCCCCAGCCGAGGAGGCGAATCTGGAGGCCTGCCGCCGGGAAGGGGTGGAGTGGGTCAAGCGGCTGACCGGGGGCGGGGCGGTCCTGCACGATGACGAGTTGACTTACTCCTTGGTCCTCCGCGCCTCGTCCTTGCCGGGGAGCGTGGCCAGCACTTACGAGGTGCTGGCGCGCGGACTGCGGGAGGCGATGCGCGAACTCGGCCTGGAGCCCGAAGTCGTCGCGGGTGCCATCGGCCTTCCGCCAGGGTCTTCTGCCTGTTTCGAGACCCCGGCCGCGCATGAACTCCTGCTTGAGGGGCGGAAGGTCGTCGGCAGCGCTCAGGTCAGGCGGGGAGGGGTGCTCCTCCAGCACGGTTCGATGCTGCTAGGTTTCTCCCCGGAACGTCATGCCCGGTTCCTCGCTCGGGCCGATCTCGCCCGGCTGCGGCGGCGGGCAACCGGGATCGGCGACGCAGCCGGGCGCCGGGTGACTTGGGAGGAGGCTGCGCGGGCCTTCGCCGCCGGATTCGCAAGGGGACTTGACATTACCCTGGTTGAGGGTAGCTTGACCCCGGAGGAACTCCGACTAGCCGGAGAACTGGTTGAGGACTACCGGGTGGAGGCAGTCGGAGATACGCCCGTGCCTGCTGGCGGCCACGGGCATTCACACTGACGGAGGGGTGGTAGGCGTTGTACGACGTGATCGTGATCGGCGGTGGCCCGGGCGGTTATGTGGCGGCCATTCGCGGAGCGCAGCGAGGCGGGAAGATCGCCCTGGTGGAGTCGGATAGGCTCGGCGGCTGTTGCTTGAACCGGGGCTGCATCCCCACCAAGGCGCTGGTGAAGAGCGCCGAAGTCTACGGGCAGAGCCGCCGGGCCGGCGCGTTCGGCGTGCGCATCCCCGCATCCGAACTAGACTTGCCGCTCGTACTGGCCCACAAGGAGGCGGCGGTACGCCAACTCACCGGCGGCGTCAACACCTTGCTCAAGGCTAATGGGGTGGAGGTGTTCGCCGGTCGGGCCCGGGTATTGCCGGGCCTCAAAGTGGAGGTGGAACTGAACGGTGGCGGCCGGGAGGCGCTGGCCGCGCGCAATGTCGTGCTCGCGACGGGCTCGCGACCGCAGATGCCGCCGGTCCCGCCGGCGGCCCTCTCGCTCACCATCTCCAGCGATGACGCGCTCGCTCCCCGGCGGATTCCCGAACGCCTGCTGATCATCGGCGGCGGCGTGCTGGGCGTGGAGTTTGCCTGCATCTACAGCGAGTTTGGCAGCCAGGTGCAGATGATCAAGCGCACGCCCAAGATCCTGCCGCCGGTGGATGAGGAGCTTGGCAAACGCCTTCTGCCCATCCTCAAGCGGAAGGGTATCACCGTGACCACCGGAGTATTCATCAAGGACATCCGCGAGTCGAGCGGCGGGGGCAGACTGGTGCAAGCGGACGGCGAGGGCGGCCCGGCGGAGTTCGCGGCGGATGAGGTGTTGGTGGCCATGGGCCGGGTTCCCGATTTCGGGGGCATCGACCTCGACTCCCTGGGAGTGAAGCATGCCGCCGGCGGGATCGAGGTGAACGCGCGGATGCAGACCTCGGCGCCGGGCATCTGGGCGATCGGCGACGTTACCGGCCGCTACTTCCTGGCCTCGGTCGCCTCCGCTCAGGGACTGGTGGCGATGGACAACGTTTTCGGACGGCCCCGGGACATGAACTACCGGGTCGTGCCTGCCGCCGTCTTCTCCATCCCCGAAGCCGCCAGCGTCGGTCTGTCCGAGGCCGAGGCCCGCGCTCAAGGCGAGATCAAGGTCTCGCGCTTCGCCTTTGCCGCCAACGGCCGCGCCGTGGCCTCGGGCGAGACGGACGGGATGGTCAAGCTCTTGGCCGACGCGGGCAGCGGCAAGTTGCTCGGGTGCCACATCCTCGGTCCCCATGCCACGGACCTCATCCACGAGGCCGCCATCGCCCTGCAACTGGGGGCGCGCGCCGAGGACTTGGCGGATACGGGGTTCGCCCATCCCACCTTCTCGGAAGCGATCCTGGAAGCCGCGCACGGCCTGTCCGGCGAAGCGATCCACGTGGCCAGGCGGAGTTGAGGCGGGGAGGAAATCGCCGGTGCCGCCCCGAAAGCAGCTTGCCGTGGCTGGGAAAGGAGGTCGGGGACATGACTGACCCTTCAGCGGGACGGCGGTCCCGCGTGTTCGAAAAGGTCTTGGCCCACCGGCCGGAGGTGGAGGCGCTGGTAGTCACCACCCCCGAGAATCGGCGTTATCTGACCGGGTTCACCGGTTCGTGGGGCATGGCGGTGTTGACGGCCGCGGAGCCGGTACTGATCACCGACGGACGGTATGTGGAGCAGGCTGCCGCGGAAGCTCCCGGCTGTCGTATCGTGCGCCACGGGACCGATCCGTTGCCGGCGGTGAAAGAAGTCGTCCAGGCCATGGGTGCCGCCCGGATCGGGTTCGAGAAAGAGAACGTGACCGTCGGCATGCACCAGCGCCTGCAATCGGCCCTCGAAGGGGTCACGCTCGTCCCGACCGAAGGCCTGGTGGAAGGGGTCCGGATCATCAAGGAACGGGAAGAACTGGACCTGATCCGGCAAGCCGCCGCCATGGCTGACGAGGTACTGGCTGATAACCTGCACCTGCTCCGTCCGGGCGTCACGGAGCGCGAAGTGGCGATAGCCCTGGAGTTCGCCATGAAGCGTCGGGGGGCCGGCGCGGCCTTCGAGATCATCGTCGTGTCCGGCCCGCGTTCCTCTCTCCCCCATGGCCGGCCATCGCTGCGGGTCATGGAGGCGGGCGATCTGGTGACTGTGGACCTGGGAGTCCAGTACCATGGATATTGCAGCGACCTCACCCGCACCTTCGCCATCGGGCGCGCGGACGCGCGGCAACGGGAAGTATATGAGGTGGTACTGGCGGCCCAGACGGCGGCGCTCGAGGGTCTCCGGCCGGGTATGACCGGCAAGGACGCGGATGGGCTGGCGAGGTCGGTCATTGAAACGCGGGGTTATGGCGAGCATTTCGGTCACGGCCTGGGGCACGGCGTGGGGCTGGCGGTCCACGAGGGCCCGAGGCTGTCGCTGACCGGGGACTTGCCCCTGCCCGAAGGCTGCGTGGTCACTCTGGAGCCTGGCGTCTACCTGCCCGGCTGGGGGGGCGTGCGCATCGAAGACCTGGTTGTGCTGCGGTCGGATGGCGCGGAGCGGCTGTCCAGCTTTCCGCGGGAACTGAAGATCCTGTGACTCTGCCGCTCTGCGGGAGGTTCCGGCGATGATCTCGACCAACGACTTGCGCACCGGCGTCACCATCGAGTTGGAGGGCGCCGTATGGTCGGTAGTTGACTTCCAGCACGTCAAGCCCGGCAAGGGCTCTGCCTTCGTCCGCACGCGTCTGAAGAACGTGCGGACGGGACAGGTGATGGAGAAAACCTTCCGGGCCGGTGAGAAGCTGCCGCGCGCGCGGCTCGACCGGCGGGAAGTGCAGTACCTTTACGGGCTGGGCGACGAGTTCACCTTCATGGACACCGAGACTTACGAGCAGTCCGTCCTGACTCGCGCTCAGCTCGGAGATGCCTTGCGCTACCTGAAGGAGAACTTGACCCTCCACATAGTATTCCATGAGGGCACGTCCCTGGGGGTTGAGCTGCCCAACGTCGTCGAACTGGCGGTCGCGGAGACCGATCCCGGCGTGCGCGGCGATACCGCGGCGGGCGGAGGGAAGCCTGCCCGCCTGGAAACGGGCCTGGTGGTGCAGGTCCCGTTCTTCATCGAGGTGGGCGATGTGCTCCGCGTCGACACGCGGACGGGGATGTACGTCGAACGGGCCTGAACCGGCCGCGGTTGGAGCGACCCCCGGGGACGCATAATAGCGGGGGACATCCCCGGGGAGGGTGCCGCGTGAATCTCAAGGAACGGGTCCGGTATCTTGAAGGGCTGAGCGCCGGCCTGAAACCGGATGACGGGTCGGCCGGTTCGCGGGTGCTCGGGGGCATGCTGGAGATCCTCGACGCTATGGCCACCCGACTGGACGAGATGACCGAGTCCCATGCCAACCTGCAGGGTTACGTTGAGATGGTCGATGCCGATCTGGCGCAAGTAGAGGAAGGGCTGGTGCGGACCGGCGTCTTACTCAGTTGCAGTGAGTGCGGGCAGCCGCTTGAGGTCCCGCCCGAGGACGAAGAGGGCCATCCGGACATAACCTGCCCGAGCTGCGGCATCCCCGTATACGAGCACCGGGACGACTTCGAACCGGTTGATGAGCCCGAGGAGATGACCGGCTCGGACCTCCCGCCCGAAGGGTTGCCGCGTTGTACGACGCCATCCTGATTGGAGCCGGGCACCATAACCTGGTAGCCGCCAGCTATCTTGCCCGGGCCGGGTGGAAAGTCGCCATTTTTGAGCGGGAACAACATGCCGGCGGCTGTCTCTTGACGGCCCCGGTGACGCTGCCTGGTTTCCAGCATGACCTGATGCCATGTTTCGTCCACCTCCTGTTCCTATCCCCCGCCTACCGCGAGTTCAAAGGGGACTGGGAACGGCACGGGCTTGCCTTCCGCCGGGCTGCCGTACCCGCGGCGAGCCTGTTCCCCGACGGCGACGGGGTGTTGCTGTGCGACCGCCTCCCGGCGACTTTGGCCAGCATCGGCAGGCACTCCAAGGCCGATGCGGAGAGCTGCCGCCGGCTCTACCTGACTTACCGGCAGGTGCGGGGGCAACTCGCCGGCATCATGGGGGCGCCGCCGCCGTCGGCCGCGACCGCATGGCGCGCCCTGCGGATCCGCGCGCTCCTCGGCCCCCGCGGCGCCGCCCAGTTCCTGCGCCTCGCGCTCTTGTCACCGCGCCACCTGGCCGGAGAATGCTTCGAGCACCCCCGCGTGCAAGCCTGGTTGATCCACCTGGCGGCGCGCCTGGGGGGCGCGGGGCCCGATACCCCGGGCAGCGCCCTGGCGGCCTGGCTCTACCTGGGAATGGCGATGGACTCGGCGGCGGGCATCGCCGTCCCTGAAGGCGGGATGGCCGCCCTGGCCGGGGCCATGTCGGGTCATCTCCAGGCACTGGGGGGAGAGATCCACCTCGGACGCGACGTGGCCCGGGTGGTCGTGCGCCGCCGCACTGCCGTCGCCGTCCAGCTTGCGGACGGGACGAGCGTCGAGGCCCGGCGGGCGGTGATCGCGGGGCTCTCACCGACCCGCCTCTTCCTGCAACTGGTGGGCGTCGAACACCTCCCCCGGGAATTCGTCACCCTCGTATCCCGTTACCGCTACGGGCGGTCGATTTTCCGGATCGAGCTGGCCTTGTCCGCACGGCCGCGGTGGTCAGGCGACGATAACTGCCAGTCCGCTGCCCTGCTACACATCGCACCTTCCATCGCCGACTTGGCCCGCGCGCACCATGAAGCGACTCATGACCACTTGCCGGCCGCCCCGGCGGTGGCCGTCGGCCAGCCAACCGTGCTGGATCCACGGCGGGCGCCTCCCGGCAAGCACATCCTGTGGGTCACGGCCAACCCGGCGCCGTATGTCATCCGCGGGGACGCTGCCGGGGTGATAGCCGGTCAATCCTGGGACCAGGTCAAGGAGGCTTACGCCGATCGGGTCATCAGCCTCCTCCGCCCGTACTGTCCAGGGCTGGAGGGCCTGATCGAGGCACGCCACGTCCTGTCGCCGGCGGACCTCGAACGCCTGAACCCGAATCTGGTGCGGGGGGATCCGGCCGCCGGCAGTTTCGAGCCCGACCAGGCCTTCATCTTCCGGCCGCTGGCCGGCTGGTCTCGCTACCGCACGCCCATACGCCGCCTCTACCTGAACGGCGCCTCCACCCACCCGGGCCCTGGGGTGACCGGCGCATCCGGTCATGCGCTGGCCAAGATGCTCCAGGCATGAAGCTCCCCGTGCCGCCCGGAAGCCCCCTGGAGGAGAAGGTCCGCTGGGCGCAGAAACTTGCCGTGCCGTGATGCGACGGGGACGGGGCGGTGATCGAGGATCATGCTCCAAGACAGGACGGTCCTTGTGGGGGTCGCGGGTGGCATCGCCGCTTACAAGGCAGCGGAGATCGTCAGCCGGTTGACCCGGCTCGGCGCGGATGTTCACGTCATCATGACCGCGTCGGCAACCCGTCTGGTCAGCCCGATGACCTTCCAGGCAATATCCGGCAATCCCGTCGCGACCGACCTCTTCGCCGAGCCGCGGCGCTGGAGCATCGAGCACGTCGCCCTGGCGGATCGGGCCGAGTTGATGCTGATCGCGCCGGCGACCGCGAACATCATGGGCAAACTGGCCGCCGGGATCGCCGATGACTTCCTCAGCACGACGGTGCTGGCGACGGCGGCACCGGTCATCCTTGCGCCCGCCATGCACGATAAGATGTGGCGGAATCCCATCGTCCAGGCAAACGCGGATCGCCTTCGGCGCGCGGGTTTCGCGATCATCGAGCCGGAATACGGGCGCCTGGCCTCCGGATCGCTGGGGCAAGGCCGGCTGCCGGAGCCCCAGATCATAGTGGACGCGGTGGTCCAGGCGCTCTCGCGACGGCCCGATCTGGCGGGCCTGCCGGTACTCATCACCGCCGGGCCGACGCGGGAGCGGATCGATCCGGTGCGTTACCTGTCCAATTTCTCCTCCGGCAAGATGGGCTACAGCCTGGCAGCGGCAGCGGTTGAGCGGGGCGCTCGGGTGACGCTCGTGTCCGGCCCCGTCGATCTGCCGGAGCCGCCCGGTGTGGACTTCGTGCTGGTGGAGAGCGCGGCGGAAATGGCCGACGAGGTATGGCGGCGGGCGGCGGGAGTGCAGGTGGTGGTGATGGCGGCGGCCGTCGCCGACTACCGCCCCGCCGAGCGAGCACCCTCCAAGGTGAAACGGAGTTCCTCCGACCTGGTCATCCGCCTGGTGCCCAACCCGGACATCATCGGCGAACTGGGACGGGACAAGGGGAACCGGTTGCTCGTCGGGTTTGCGGCGGAGACCGACGACCTGGTGGCAAATGCTCGGGCGAAACTTGCAGCCAAGAACCTCGATCTGGTCTGTGCCAACTGGGTGGATCGGGCGGGTCATGGATTCGGCACCGACACCAACGCCCTCACCCTGATCGACCGGATGGGCGGCGTGGTGGAGGTGCCGCTTCAGGACAAGCGAGCGGTGGCCCACGCCGTGTGGGATCGAGTGCGAGCGTTGCTGGGGACCGTAGGGGCGGGTTCAGAACCCGCCCCTACGCGCTAACCCGGTTCCGCCGGCTTGTTCTGCTGGTTCTCGGTAGGGGCGGGTTCGGAACCCGCCCCTACCTCCTGGTTGCGTTCGTGGAGGATCAGGAGTCCTTTCAGCGTCAGCAGGTCATCGACGTGGTCGATGGTGGTGGTCTCGCGCGCGATCAGGGACGCCAAGCCGCCGGTCGCGATGACCGTGGGCCTGCCGCCAAGTTCCGCCGTTATCCGCCGTACCAGTTCATCCACCTGTCCCGCGAAGCCGAAGACGATCCCCGCCTGCATGCTGGCCACCGTGTTCTTGCCGATGGCCCGGGGAGGTCGAACGAGTTCCACCCGGGGCAGCTTGGCCGCCTTCTGGAATAGAGCCTCGGTGGAAATGCCTATGCCGGGGGCGATCGCTCCCCCCAGGTAGGCACCGTCGGCCGCGATGGCGTCGAAGGTCGTGGCCGTGCCGAAGTCCACGACGATGCACGGGCCGCCGTAGTGCTGGAAGGCGGCGACCGCGTTGACGATCCGGTCCGCTCCCACCTCGCGCGGATGGTCGTAGCGGACATCGATGCCCGTACGGATGCCGGGCCCCACCACCAGCGGGCGGACATCGAAGTACTTCTCCAGCGTGTGTTCCACCGTCGACGTGAGCGGCGGGACGACGGACGCGACGACCGCGGCATCCACCTGGCGGGGGTCCAGCTGCAGGTGACCGAACAGTTGGTGGAGCACGATGCCGAGTTCATCGGCGGTTCGCGGCTGAGTCGTGCTCAGCCGCCAGCATGCTTCCAGTCGGGGGCCCTGAAAGGCGCCCACGACGATATTGGTGTTGCCGATGTCCAGGGCCAGGATCAAGGGCGTCTCACCTCAAGTGCTGGGTGCGATGATTGCCGCGCCAGGCTCCGGGCTACCGCGCGGTGCACGGCGGCGACCAGGATCATGGCGACCAAGATCTCGGGCAGGCCATGCAGTATGCCAATCCCGACCGCCACCTGCGGGGGGAGGTAACCGCGCCACGTGACCAGGCCGAGCACCCCCACGGTGTTGGTCAAGGTGCCTGCCATGGCCGCCAGCATGGGCGCAGCGTACTGGTGCCGCGCCACCCGGTGGGTCGCGTACCCGGCGGCGGCCCCGGCCGCAGCCGCCACGGCTGCCACCAGGGCGGGATGGGCGGCCAGGCTGACGTAAGTGCTGTGGGCGACGATTCCCGCCACCACCACGGCGAGCACCGGACGGGTCCAACGGGCACCGGCCATACGGAAGGCGTAGGCCGCGGCAACGCCGATCAAGATCCGGGGGACGAAAGCCACCAGCGGGTCGGTGAACATCAGGCGGGCAACCGGGTTGGCCGAAAACTGAGCGCGCCAGAAACTGAAGGCGCCGAAGATGAACCCCACCCCGGCGCCGGCGAGCGGCCCTTCCAGGATTCCGGCCAGGATGGCCGGCAAGTGCATGGTGGTGGCGCTACCGGCAGGGGTCGGTACGGGTATGAACCCACCGACGGGAGCGAGGCCGAGGGCGACGGTCAAACTTCCGAGCATACCCACGATGGCGATGCGTCGGACGGTCAAGCGCATCGGGACACCTCCGTTCCGGTTCCGCGAGGATACCGGACGAAATCGTTACCGGACCGGCCAATCGACTGCTGAGTCCGGGGCCCCCAAGGGCTCCCGGCAGCGGATGCAGGATGACTGTCAGCTATCACCTCCCTCGGTCGAAGTCCTGCCAGGCCGCGACATCTTCCCATGCCGTCGCGATCCGGATGGCTCTGACCACCGCCGCCGCGACCATGTCCGCCGCCAACGCGCCGACCAGGTTCACGTCGCCCCGCACCCGCCCGGTCGCCAGCGCGAAGACGGTATCGCCATCGTACATGGTATGGCAAGGGCGGATGACCCGCGCCAGGCCGTCCTGGGCCATCTGCGCCACCTTGTTGGCCTCTTCCTTGGTGAGGGCGGCGTCGGTGGCCACCACGGCGAGCGTGGTATTGCCCTTGATCGCGAAATCGAGCGGGCCGCCGAGAAGGACAGTCGTGGCGACCGGCCGGCCGGTGGCCGGATCGCGCGGACCGGCCAGAATGCGACCGGTATCCGGGCACACGACCTCGCCGAAACAGTTGACGGCAACCAGAGCGCCGACCTTGAACCCGGTCGTGGTCTCACAGGCCGAGCCGGCCAGCCCTCCGCGCATCGCCCGGGCCATGCCCAGCACCTTGCCGACGGCGCAACCGGTGCCGGCTCCCACGTTGCCCTCGGCCAGCGGCTCGTCATCGGCCGCAGTGCAGGCCGCGAACCCATCGGCGGATCGGGGCCGGGCCGCCGGGTCGCCGAGCGCCAGATCGAATAACACTGCGGCGGCCACGATCGGCACCCGGGCCACCCCGGTGGGGAAACCCTCTCCCTGTCCCTCGAGGTAGGCCATGACTCCATCCGCCGCCGCCAGACCGAAGGCGCTGCCGCCGGTGATCAGCACGGCGTGGGCTTCCTCCACCAGGTTGACCGGCCGCAGCAGGTCGGTCTCCCGGGTGCCCGGCGCCGACCCGCGCACATCCACTCCCGCCGTGGCCCCACCCGCCGCGAGCACGACCGTGCATCCGGTCATGCCCCGGGCGTCGGTGAAATGCCCGGCTCGGATACCGGGAACGGCGGTGATGGTACGATTCAAAGATCCGCGCCCCCTCCAGCGCGAGCATACAACAGGTGATGCGCATCAGCAAGCCATTTCTGTCAGAGAGGCGGATTCGCTCCCGCAAAGCGAGGAGGAGTTGCCGGATCAGGTGTCGAACGGATGGAGTGAAAACCAGCGTGTCTGGTGGTCAGACCAAGTTGCCTGGCAGGCGGTCTTGGGGTGATGTGCAGCGGACGGTTATCGTATCGGCGGTTCGGATTCTAGCCGGGAGGTGCAGGTCATTGAGGGTTGTGATCACCGATCACCCGTTTCCCTCGGCGGATATCGAGCGTGAAGCGCTGGCGGCGATCGGGGCGCAACTGGTAGTGGGCCGGTGCCGGGAAGTGACCGAAGTGATCGACCTGGCGAGGGACGCCGACGGGGTGCTCGTGACCTATGCTCCCGTCACGCGAGAGGTCGTCGAGGCGCTCGCCCGCTGCAAGATCGTTGCGCGGATGGGTATCGGCCTTGACAATGTGGATGTAGCGGCGGCAACAGCCCGGGGTATCGTGGTGACCAATGTACCCGACTACTGCGTGGACGAGGTCTCGGACCACGCGCTGGCGCTGTTGCTGGGGTGTGTTCGGCGGCTGAGGCAACTCGATCAGTCGGTGCGCGCCGGGCAATGGGACTTCCGGCCATATCGCCCCATACCGCGTATAAGAGGCAAGGTC
Organism: Bacillota bacterium; assembly: GCA_035477115.1. GTDB lineage: Bacteria > Bacillota > Sulfobacillia > UBA995 > UBA995 > UBA995. Next base: position 20,968 of record DATIKW010000030.1, read on the forward strand.
ATCGGCCTGGTCGGGTTCGGCAAGATCGCGCGGGCGATGGCCCGCAAGTGCCAGGGATTGAGCATGCAGGTGGCCGCCTTCGATCCGTACATCGCGCCGGACATCGTCCGCAGTCAGGGCGTGGTGCCGATGCGGTCGCTGGAGGAACTCCTGCGGGAATCGGACTTCGTGTCGGTCCACGTACCGCTGGGCCCGGAGACGAGAGGGCTGTTAGGGGAAGCAGAGTTCGCCATGATGAAGCAGGGGGCGGTGTTGGTCAACACGGCCCGGGCCGAGATCGTCGATGAAGAAGCTTTGGCCGAAGCGCTGGCCTCCGGTCGGTTGACGGCTGCCGGCCTCGACGTGATCGTCAATCCGAGAGCGGATCATCCCTTGCTCGCCTTCCCCGGCGTACTGGTCAGTCCCCACGCCGCCTTTTTCTCCGAGGAAGCCACGGAGGAGTTACAGACGCGGGCGGTGAGTGACGTCGTCCGGGTCCTGACCGGCGGATTGCCGCTGAACCCGGTGAACCCGGAAGTGCTCGCAACAGTCGAACCCAAGACAACTGGAGGTTGAGCCACGTGTGCATCGAGCTTGACATGAGCCGGAGGATGGACACCAGCTTCATAGGGCGCCCCCACGAGTATATGGCCCGGAGGGTATACAGCACCACGGCCACCGACTGGCAGGAGCGGGTCAATTTCGACCGGTTGCGGCGCCAGCGGTTGCTGCGGGCCAAGGCCATGCTGGAGAAACATGACCTCGGCGCGGTAATCCTGTTCGCCGGCGAGAACGTGCGCTACGTGACCGGCGTGTACCAGGGCAATTGGAAGAACAACATCTTCATCCGCTACTGCGTGCTGCCGCGCGGCGGCGATCCCATCCTCTTCGAGACGGTCGGGTCGGACTTGCACGTGGCGCGGATGGATGCGCCGTGGATGGAAGGCCGGGTGCGCCCCGCCATCACCTGGAAGTGGGCGGAAGCGGCTGAGGAGTTCATGGCCGGACGCATGGCCCAGAGCATCATGGACGCGCTGAAGGAAAGCGGTGTCGAGCGCGAGCGCATCGGCATCGACGTCATGGACATGCGCGCTTACCACGCCCTCACCGGTCTTGGTCTGAACGTGGTGAACTGCTGGCCGGCCATGTCCGAGGCGCGGGTGGTCAAGACGCCGGACGAGATCGAGTGCCTGAAGATATCGTCCGCGTTCGGCGACGGCGCGATGTGGCAGGCGATTCACGAATGGGCCAAACCCGGCGTGAAGGAGTCGTATGTCTGCGCCAAGGTCAATGAGTACCTCTACCAGGAGGGCTTCGACTTCGTCTATGACATCATCGTCGCTTCCGGAGGGAACACCTCCCCTTACCGCCGCTGGCACACCGACAAGATCTTGCGCCAGGGCGATCTGGTCATCGTGGACATCAATGCCATCGGCCCGGGCGGGTACTACGTCGACTTCGTACGCTGCTTCAAAGTGCGCGGCAAGCCCACGCCCAAGGAAAAGGAGCTGTACAAGGAGTGTTATGGCTCCTTGCAGGCGGCCATCGCCGAGTTCCGTCCGGGCGTGACTGCTGACAAGGTTGCGGCCAAGTTCCCGGTATACGACGACGACAAGTACGGCAGCGTGAGCCTCCAGCAGTTCGCGCACAGCATAGGACTGTCGCTGTACGAAGGTATGTGGATTTCCCGCGCGTACTCCATGAAGTACCCGGCGGAGATCAAGCAGAACATGTGCTTCGCGGTGGAAACCTTCGCCGGTCATCCCGAACTCGAGCAGACCGTGCGGCTCGAGGAGAATCTGGTCGTCACCGACAAAGGCGTGGAACTCCTGACCCGATGCCCGTTTGAGGAGGACTTCCTCGCGTAGGAGGAATTCGCAGTGCGGGCGATGGTCTTGCGGGAGTATGGTGCTCCCCTGGTGATGGAGGACCGGCCGGTGCCCCAGCCTGGACCGGGCGAAGCCGTGATCCGGGTCCGCGCCTGCGGGCTGTGTGCGACCGACCTCAAGATCGCCGCCGGCCGGATCCCGGATGCCCGGGTCCCCGTGGTCATGGGCCACGAACCCGCGGGAGAGGTGGTCGCCGTCGGGCCGGGCGTCCGGGGTCTGCGGGCGGGCGACCGCGTCGTCGCTCATCTTTACCTCACCTGCGGCCAGTGCGAGTACTGCCGTTCGGGCAGGGAAACGCTGTGCGTGCACCTGACAGGACGGCTGGGATTCCAGGTAGACGGCGGCTTCGCGGAGTACCTCCGCCTCCCCGGCGAGTGTCTCCTTCAACTGGGGGAGTCGGTGGACTTCGCGGAAGGAGCCCTGCTGGGAGATGCGGTAGGGACGGCGTTTCGCGCCCTGTACCGCCGGGCACGGCTGGCGCCGGGGGATACGGCGGTGGTCGTGGGCGTCGGCGGCGTGGGAGTCCACGCCGTACAGGTGGCCAGGGCGATCGGCGCGCGCACGGTTGCCGTGGATGTGGCGTCCGATCGGTTGGCGATGGCCATCAATTGTGGGGCTGACGCGGGACTTTTGTTCAGCGACCGGCTCGAGGAAGAGTTGAAGGAACTCCTGGGAGATCAGGGGGCGCATGTAGTCCTCGATACCGTCGGCAAGACCGAAGTGATGGAAACGGCAGCGCGCATCGTGCGACCAGGAGGGTGTCTGGTTGCCGTCGGCTACCATCCCGGCGAGTTCTTCCGACTGGACCCAACGCGGGTGGTGCTCGATGAGCTGTCGATCGTCGGTTCGCGGGCTTGCACTCGCGAGGACGTGCGAGCCGTGATCCGGCTGGTGAGGCGGGGACTGGTGCGGCCGGTGGTCACCCGCCGTTTCCCGCTGGAAGCGGTGAACGAGGCGATGGCCGAGCTGGCTGCGAACCGTATCGCCGGGCGCGCGGTGGTCCTGCCGTGGCCCGACGGTTGACTTCTTCGGGTAGGGGCGGGTTCGGAACCCGCCCCTACAAGGGCGCCATGGCGGTGGCGGCGAGGATGACCAAGACCGCCGCTAGATTTCGGCGACATGAGGAGGATCTACTGATGCCGGATCCGTGGAAGACGGACCTGTGGTTCACCAGTCCCTGGAACTTCGAACCAGCGGTAACGCGTGAGCAGGAGTTCGCCCCCCGGGTGCAATTGCACGACATCACGCTCCGGGACGGCGAGCAACAAGCGGGGATCGTACTCCGAGCGGAAGACAAGATCGCGATCGCCGAGCAACTGGCCGAGGCGGGGGTGGACCGGATCGAAGCCGGCATGCCCGCGGTCTCCCGGGACGACGAACGGGCCATCAGGGAAATCGTCCGCCGCAAACTCGGCCCGCAAGTCTTTGCGTTCGCCCGCTGCCTGGTGGACGACGTGAAACGAGCCCAGGACTGCGGGGTCGACGGCATCGTCATCGAGATCCCGAGCAGCGAACACATCATCCAGCACGCTTACGGGTGGCCCATGGAACGGGCGATCGATCTGTCGATCAAGGCCACGCAGGCTGCGAAAGAAGCGGGTCTCTTCACAGTCTTCTTCACCATTGACGCGTCCCGGGCCGACCTTCGCTGGCTGCTCAAGCTGCTGGGTCAAGTGGCGTCGGAAGGGCACATGGATGCCATAGCGCTGGTCGACACCATGGGGTGCTGCTCGCCCGGGACCATCCGCTACTTCGTCCGCGAGGTGCGGCGAGCTTTCCCTGATACCCAGCTCGAGGCCCACTTTCACGATGACTATGGGCTGGCCACGGCCAACACCCTCGAGGCGCTCGCGGCCGGCGCGCAGGTCGCCCACGTGTCCGCCCTGGGAATCGGCGAGCGGGCCGGCGGAGCCGCCCTCGAGGACGTCGTGCTGGCCTTGAAGACCTTATACGGGGTGGATACGTCGGTGCGTCCCGAGCGGCTGTACGGGTTGTGCCGCACGGTACTCGAACGTACCGGCCATCGGATTCCCGCCAACAAGTCCGCGGCGGGGGAGGTCCTGTTTCACGTCGAGTCGGGCATTCCCGCCACCTGGCTGCGCCGTTGCCGGGGACCGCTGCTGACCGAGGTATTCCCCATGCATCCGCGGTTGATGGGGCAACCCGACCCGGAGATCGTTATGGGCAAGGGCAGCGGCGAGGAATCGGTACGAGACTGGCTGGAGCAAGCGGGATTCCCGGCCACCCCGGAACAAGTCACGCGCCTGATCGGCATGGTCAAGGACCTCTCGCTCGCGAAGAAGGGCCTCTTGACCAGGGAGGAGTTCGTTACCCTCGCCCGCTGGGTAGTCGAAAGCTGACCTGCGTCTGGGCCGCCCGGTGAGCCGGGCCGCAGTCGTTCGCCCGCCGGGCGGCGTCCGTCCCGTTTTGTTGACGCGCGCGGCCCGGTATGGGATAGTATTTCTCAGGACTCCTGGCGGCGTCCCGGAGGCATGATGCGCGACGGAGGTGGCTTTGCTGACCTCGCTAGAGGTGGAGCGAGTGGCCCGCAGTTGGGTGTCAGACGCGATAGTCGAGCAACTGCGCCAGCAGATAGTGGAAGGCAAGCTCAAGGAAGGGGATCGACTTCCCGCCGAACGCGAACTCGCCACGCTCTTTGGCGTGGGGCGGACTTCCATACGCGAGGCGATCAAAGCTCTGTGCGCGATGGGGCTCGTCCAGCGGGACCGGAAAGGCACCGTGGTTTCGACGCCCCGGCCGACCGCCAACTCGGCTGCCTGGCAGCTGCTGGCGAAGCGGGCGAGCCTTCGCGACCTGTTCGAAGCTCGCCGGATGATCGAGGTTCGGGTGGCGCAGCTTGCGGCGGAAAGGGCCTCGGAAGAAGACATCGAGGAACTCGAAGCCGCACTGCAACTCGAGGGCGCTCGCCCGGGCCGGGCGAACGACGGTCGCGCCGAGTTGAACGCATTCATCAAGGCAGACGCAGTGTTTCACACAGCGGTTGCGGCGGCGGCGGGGAACGTCGTCTTGTATGAACTCTATGTGGCCGCGCGGGACATGATCTTCCGTTCTCACCGGATATACGAGGCGGGTTACGACTCGGGGCAGGGGGAACTGGTGATGCAGGCGCTCGACGTGGCGCGCGAGGACCACCGCCGCATCGTCGAGGCCATATCGGCTCAAGACGCCCGGCGTGCCGGCGAAGCGGTGGAGCGCCATCTGACCAGCATGGAGCAGTACGTCTCCCAGGTCACCTGAGGCCGTCCGCCACCGCCCGAGGGATGAAAGGGAAGTGCGGTCGTGCGGGAGTTCGCCGCGAACCTGGCAACAGGGTTGGCTTCCGGCACACCGGTGGCGCTGGCCACGGTCGTGAAGACTACCGGCTCCACGCCCCGTGGCCCTGGCGCCCGGATGGTCATACGCCGGGATGGGCGTCACCTCGGCACCGTCGGCGGCGGGTGCGGAGAAGCCCAGGTCGTGGCCGCCGGGCTGATGGCATTGGACGACGGGAAGGCCCGGCTGGTGCGGGTCGACCTGACTGATGCCGTCACCGAGGACTCCGATGGCGCGTGCGGCGGCGCGATGGAAGTAGTGGTGGTCCCCGGAGGGTGGGACTTGCTGCCGCTGTTCCGGGTCCTGGAAAACTCGGGGTCGGAACGAAGCGGCATGAGGCTGGTCACCTGTCTCGCGCCGGCACGAATCCTGGGAGCAATGCTGGCGGGTTCGGATACCCCTCTGGCGGGAGTGGGGCTGGCCGATCGGGAAACCGAGCAGTTGTGGGCGGCGTTGACGGCTGCGGCCGACGACTTCCCGGTGTCGGCTCCTGCCCACGGCCCGCGGGCGCGGCTCCTTGAGATGCCGGTGGCCGGGGAGTCCTGGTCGGTCCTGTGCGAGGAGATCGGCGTGCGACCGCGATTGCTGGTGTGCGGCGGCGGACACATTGCCGTCCCCTTGAGCCGCCTGGGCAGACTCCTCGACTGGGAGGTCGTCATCCTGGATGACCGGCAGATGTTCGCCAATCATGCGCGCTTTCCCGAGGCCGACCAGGTGATATGCGGCCCGTTTCGTCCCGCCCTTGAGGGGCTGGCGGTAGATGCCAACACCTGCGCGGCAGTTGTCACCCGCGGGCATCGGGACGACCTCGAATGCGTTCGCAGCTTGCTGGGTCGGCGGCCCGGCTATCTGGGCATGATCGGCAGTCGCCGGCGCGTGGCCGGCGTGAGGAAACTGCTGGTGGAGGAAGGTTTCGGCGTAAGCCTGCTAGGCAAGCTTCACGCCCCCGTCGGCCTCGACATCGGCGCGGAGACTCCGGAGGAGATCGCCGTGGCGATCATGGCCGAAATGATCATGGCCAGACGCGGGGGCACCGGCCGCTCCCTGAAACTGCGGGCCCATGGGATGGGGGCCGTGCGCGCGTGAAGTGGCGGGAGGTGGCCGTCCGGGATGCCGTGGGGCTGACCCTGGGTTATGACCTGACCGGGATAGCCCCGGGGATGAGCAAGGGGGCGGTGTTACGCCGCGGTCACGTCCTGAGGCCGGAGGACCTTGACCTGCTTGCCCGGATCGGCAAAGACAGCATCCGAATCCTGGAACTCGAACCCGGCGAGATCCACGAGGATGAGGCGGCCCTCGCCTTGGCCGCCATGCTGGCCGGGCCGGGAATCGAGGTATCGCTTGCCGGTGAGGCCTGGGCGGACCTGCGAGCGCGGCATCGGGGGCTGTTGAGGGTCGACTCCGAACGGTTACTGGAAGTCAACCGCCTGGGAGAATTGTTGATCGCTTCTCGACACGACAAGTCGCCGGTCCGCAGGGGCGACACCGTGGCCAGAGCGAAGGTGTTGGGACTGGCAGTCGAGGAGAGCCGCCTGGTCGCTGCCGCTCGCATCGCAGCCGATGGTCCGATACTCGCCATTGTAGCCTATCGTACCATGCGAGCCGGCCTGCTGATCACCGGGCGCGAAGTACGGCGGGGCCTCGTGGAAGATGCGTTCTCGCCCCTCCTGGAGCGCCGGCTGGCGGACTACGGCAGTCAGGTCGCTCATTCCCGGGTAGTCGCCGACGATGTCGGCGAGCTGGCGGAAGCCATCCGCGACATGTTGCAGCGCGGCGTCGACCTGCTCCTGGTCACTGGGGGCATGTCGCCGGACGACTCTACCGCCGAGGCTATCCGCCGGGCCGGCGTAGATGTCGTGGGCCACGGCGTACCCGTGTCCCCCGGAGCGATGACTCTGCTGGGGTACGCGGGCTCCACAGCGGTGATGGGGGTACCGGCCTGCGCGATTGCGCGACCTCGTGGCCTGTTCGACCTCCTCCTTCCCCGGGTGCTGACGGGGGAGGTGTTGTCTGCCCGTGCTCTGGCGGCATACGGACATGGCGGCTTGTGCTGGGGATGTGAAGCCTGCGTCTACCCCGCCTGCCCGTTCGGCAAGGGGACCCCGTGCTGATGGGGTCCTCAGCCAGGTAGTGGGCGCGCGCCGTTACCTCGGGCGGGGGATCTGCCGCAGCCTCGCCGCTTTCACGCCCTCGGGGTGCCCCGCGGGGCATGGAGGTCTGCTCCTGGCGACATGTTTGCTCCTGTCCTCCTGCTCCGGCGGGCACGCCGGAGCCGAGTTGGTCGTGTCGGCGGCGGCGAGTCTTGACGAACCGCTACGGCAAGTCAGCGCCGCCTTTCGCCAGCGCCATCCGGAAGTGAAGGTGGTCTTGAATTTCGGCGGTTCGGGCAGCCTGGCTCGCCAGGTGGAAAGAGGCGCTCCCGTCGACGTGGTCATCTTCGCCTCGCGGCGGGAAATGGACGTCCTCGAACGCCAGGGGCTGATCGACGCCAGGTCCCGGCGCGACCTGCTGGCCAACCGCCTGATCCTCGTGGTGCCGGCCCGATCGGCTGCCACCATCGCCGGGTGGGAAGACCTCGCCGGCGTGAACCGCCTGGCGATTGCCTCACCGGAGGTCGCACCGCTCGGGCAATATTCCCGGGAGGTATTGCAGCACCTGAACCTCTGGGGTCCGCTCATGGAGCGGGTAGTCCTGGCCCGGGATGCCCTGCATGTTGTCTCCCTGGTGAGGACGGGCAATGTGGATGCTGCTATCCTGTACTCGACCAGCGCGCGCCATCCCGAGATCCGAGTGGTGGCTGAAGCGCCGCCCGGGAGTCACCAGCCGGTGGTATACCCTGCCGCGGCGGTGAGTTCGTCGCACGACCCGGAGTGGGCCCGGGTTTTCCTGGAGTTCCTGTTCGAGGAAGAGGCGGAAGCGATCTTCCGCGCGAGTGGATTCGAGACTGCGGGAGGGCGGTGAGATGGGGATAGACTGGCTCTCGGCAGTGCTGCTGTCGGTAAGAGTGGCAACCGTGGCCACTGCCGTCGTCTTCTGCGCCGGGACGGGCCTGGCGTGGCTGGCGGTGAAGCGGACCTGGAGAGGCAAGGCACTGATGGACGCCATCCTCATCCTGCCCCTGGTCTTGCCGCCGACGGTAACCGGTTATCTCCTGCTGATCCTGCTCGGCCGGGAGGGGCCTCTCGGCAGCCTCCTCGCCGCAGCGGGAACACCCATCCTGTTCACCTGGTGGGCGGCCGTATTGGCTTCCGCAACCGTAGCCTTCCCCTTGATGTATGTCGGCGCCAAGACCGGCTTCCAGTCGGTGGACGAAGCCCTGGAAGGAGCGGCGCGCACGCTCGGCCAGTCGGCGCCGCGCGTCTTCCTGACCGTCACCCTTCCACTGGCTCGTCCCGGGATCACGGCGGGCCTGCTCTTGACCTTCGTTCGAGCCCTGGGAGAGTTCGGAGCAACCTTGATGGTGGCAGGCAACATGCCAGGCCGAACGCAGACGATACCTTTGGCGATATGGGTGGCGGCCGAGACCGGAGACCTCGGGACCGCTTCGTTGTTGGTCGGAATCATGCTGGTGCTGGCCGCCGGCGCCGTGTGGTTCGGCCGGGTGCGCCCCTGGGGCGGGCCGGCCGGCGGCACCAGCCGCAATAGGAGCTGATCGCCAATCGGCAGGGTGGGGGCCATGATCCTGGCAGCGGGCGCATCGTCCCGCATGGGTACCCCCAAACAGCAACTGCTCTGGGAAGGCCAACCCCTCCTGTTACGGGTGACCGCGCAGGCGCTGGCCGCGCGGGTCGATCCCGTCGTGGTGGTGCTCGGCCACCGGCGGGAGGAATTGCAGCCCATCCTCGACCCCGCCGTCGCCGCGGCGGGCGAACGCCTGCGGGTCGTCGGGAACCCCGGGTACCGACACGGCGGACAGTGGTCGTCGATGCAGGCGGCACTGGTCGCCATGCCTGCCGATGGGGAAGCAGTGGTGATCCTGCTGGTGGACATGCCTTTGATCCGGCGTCAGCACATCGACCGCCTGGTTACCGCGTTCGACGCCCTGCGGGGGTCGGCGGGCGACCGCCTGATCGTGGCTTTTAGCTGCGGCGGCCGCCGCGGACACCCCGTGCTCGTGGGTTCCGGATGGTTTCCCGTGCTGCGACTGGCGCCGCCGGAAGGAGGTCTCCGAGGTATCCTGCGGCTGAATCCGAACCACGTGGTAGAACTGACGGCGGGAGAAGAGGTGCTCGTGGACCTTGATGCGCCGCAGGATTATGAGGCCCTCCTGAACCGGCGCCGCCAGTTCTGAATCAGCAGGAATGGGAGTTCGCTTGAAGAATGGACTGTCCACATGCATAGCTGCCAATCAGGATATAAGACCTTCAGGTGGTGGAGCAGGGGGGGCATGCATGAAGGCTTTCGGCTATATGGCGCCGCGATCGATTGAAGAAGCGGTAGGCTTGCTCGGCCGGGAAAGCGCAGTGCCCTTGGCAGGCGGCACCGACTTGCTGGTGGCGATCAAGCGGGGGGCTCCCGCTCCGGAGTGGATGGTGGACATAACCGGCATAGGTCTCGACCGGATCGAAGAGGCCGACGGTGCCCTGTGCCTGGGGGCGGCGAGTACCCACGCCCGAATCCTGGCGTCCGACACCGTCCGCTCCAGATTTCCCGCCCTGATGGAGGCGTTGACCGGCATCGGGTCCCCCCAGGTTCGCAACCTCGCGACCATCGGCGGCAACATCTGCTATGCCGTTCCTTCGGCGGATTCCGTACCCCCGTTGCTCGCGCTGGGGGCTGAAATCGAGGTCATCGGGCCGGCGGGAAGCAGGCGATGGCGGCTCGAGGAGTTCTTCGTGGGTCCGAGGCGGACGGTCTTGGGGCCCGGGGAGCTGGTCACCGAGGTCCGCGTGCCATTGCCGGCCCCCGGCACGGGGACTGCTTTCCTGAAAGCGGGAAGACGCAAGGCAATGTCGCTGGCGGTCGTAAACGTGGCCGTGAGCATGCGGGCGGCGGCGGACAACCGGACCGCCGACGGCGTCCGCATAGCTCTCGGTGCGGTTGCCCCCACGCCGCTTCGGGCGTACTCCGCCGAACAACTGCTTCAGGGGCGAGTTTTCACGGCGGATCTGGCCGAGGAGGCGGCAATGGAGGCGGCCAAGGCTACCGCTCCCATCAGCGACTTGCGCGCGACCGCCCGATATCGATACGATTTGTCAAAGGTCCTGGTCAAGCGCGCCATCATGAAGGCCTGGGAGCGGGCGGCGGGTCCGGGGAGGTAGCGGGATGCCTGATGTCGCATTCGTGTTGAATGGCCAGCCGGTGGAAGTGCAGATCGCACCCCATGCCTTTCTGGTCGACGTGCTAAGGGATCGTCTGGGACAGACGGGAACGAAGGTGGGATGCGGCACGGGAGAGTGTGGCGCCTGTACCGTGCTGCTCGACGGCCGGCCGGTGAACTCATGCCTCGTCCTGGCAGTGCGCGTGGGCGGGTGCCGGGTGGTGACGATCGAGGGAGTGGCGGCGGACGGGGAATTGCACCCGCTGCAGAGAGCCTTCATGGACTGCGGAGCGGTGCAATGCGGATATTGCACGCCGGGTATGATCCTGTCGGCCAAGGCTCTCCTCGATGCGTGTCCGGCGCCGAGCGACGTGGAGATCCGCGAGGGCATGGCCGGCAACCTGTGCCGCTGCACGGGTTACGTGAAGATCGTGCAGGCAATCCGGGCGGCCGCTGACGAACTCGCCCGGTCGAGCCGGACGGCGTTCCCCGGCGCGCGGCGGGGGAGTTGAGGAGTATGGAGTTCTCCGTGATCGGCAAGCGGATCCCGCGTCATGATGCGGTTGCTCAGGTTACGGGGAGGACTGTATACGGGGTTGACATCGTGCGCCCCGGGATGCTGCACGCCCGGATCCTGCGAAGCTCGCATCCGCATGCTCGGGTCGCGGCCGTAGATGTATCCCCCGCTTCGCGCCTCCCGGGCGTTGCAGCCATAACGGCCGCGGATGTTCCCTGCAACCGTTACGGCTTCACCCATCTCGATCAGCCGGTGCTGGCCGACGACCGGGTTCGCCACCGGGGCGATGCCGTTGCGGCCGTTGCCGCCGCGACTCCTGAGCAAGCCGAAGAAGCCTTGCGGGCGATCCGGGTGGACTATGAACCCATCCCCGGCGTCTTCGATCCCCTCGAGGCGTTGAAACCTGAGGCGCCCAGGCTGCATGGGGACACCAATGTGGCCGCCAGAGTAAGCATCAAGTACGGTGACATAGAGCGCGGCTGGAAGGAAAGCCACGCGATCATCGAAGAGACCTTCCGCACCCAGATGGTCGAACACTGTCACCTGGAACCGCACGCCGCCCTGGCCGAACTCGACTCGCGAGGGGTGCTCACCGTACATGCTTCCGTGCAGAGGCCGTTCCTCATAGCGGCCGATTTGAGCAAGATCCTGCGGCTGCCCATGAACCGGATCAGGGTCGTCGCCACGGCGGTTGGCGGGGGATTCGGCGGCAAGAACGAGATAACCATGGAACCCGTAGTCTGCCTCCTCGCACTCAGGACCGGCAAGCCGGTGAAGGCCGTTTACGCCCGCGAGGAGGAGTTTCAGGCCACCACCGTACGCCATCCTTACATCGTCACCTACCGCACCGGGCTGAAGAGGGACGGGACACTGGTGGCGCGCCAGGTGAATATCGTCAGCGACACCGGCGCCTACGTCTCATGGGGGGCATGGACGCTGAGCAAGGCATCCATCCATGCCGCCGGACCATACAACATCCCTCATGTCAAGACCGAGGGGATGCTGGTTTACACCAACAACTGCGTGGGTGGGGCCATGCGCGGGTTCGGCGTGCCGCAGGTCGCCTTCGCCTACGAGTCTCACACCGACACCCTGGCGGAGGCGGTCGGTCTGGACCCCGTGGAATTCCGCCTGAAGAACTTGATGCGAGACGGGTGTGTGCTGCCCACGGGCCAAGTGCTCGACAAGGTCACATTGCAGCGGACGGTCGCCCGGGCACTGGAGCTGGCCGGACCGAGGGAGGATGGGGCTGCGTGAAGAAGCGAGGCCGCGGCATCGCCTGCATGTTGTATCCCGTGGGGGCGACCTCCTATCCGAACCCCGGGGCTGCCTTCGTCAAGGTGAACCCCGATGGCACGGCGGTGGTCTTCACCGGGGCAACCGATGTCGGCCAGGGCTCGACAACGGTCCTCGCCCAGATCGCCGCCGAGGAACTGGGAGTCGAGTTTGCTGCGATCACCATGATCACCGCCGATACCGAGCGCACTCCTTACGATTTCGGTTCGGTTGCCAGTCGCGTCACCTACGTCGTGGGCAATGCGGTGCGCCAGGCCTCCCATCAGGCCAAGCAGGTGGTGCTCGGTGCAGCCGCCGAAGTCCTCAAAATGGACGCGAGCGGGCTGGACTCAGCCGCGGGCTGGGTGTATGCGACAGGCTTCCCCGAACGGCGCATGTCCGTCGCCGAGGCGGCGGCCCGAGCCTACGCCCTCCTCGGCCGGCCTCCTCTGGGCGCCGGCACTTTCAACGCCGCGACCACCTTCCTCGACCCCGAGACCGGACACGGCAAACCCTATCCGTGTTATGTGTTCGCCACCCAGGTTGCCGAGGTGGAGGTGGATACCGAGACCGGCGAAGTCGTGGTGCTCAGTATCGCCGCAGCTCACGACTGCGGCCGGGCCGTCAATCCCCTGCTGGTCGAAGGCCAGATCGAGGGAGGCATCGCTCAAGGATTGGGATATGGTCTGATGGAGGAGATGATACTAGAGGAAGGCAAGGTCAAGAACGATCAACTGGTCGACTACGTCATCCCCACCGTGTCCGACATGCCGGAGATCCGGTTGGCGATCGTCGAGGAGCCGGAGCCCACGGGGCCATACGGAGCCAAGGGGATAGGGGAACCGTCGCTGCTGCCGACAGCTCCGGCCGTCCTCAATGCCATATACGATGCGGTCGGAGTCCGGATCCGGGAACTGCCGGCCACCCCTGGCAAGATCCTTGCCGCCTTGCAGGATAAGTAGACGCACTCGGCCGCCCCGGGCGCCGCCTCGCATCTCCGGCCGTGACCATGCGCTGAGCCCGTCAACCTCTATTTATGCACTGCACTTCGGCGCGTACGGCAGGAGCCCGTTGCCGCAGATCCCCCGGGTCCCCCGGCGGTCCCGGATCTCCCGCGGCCATCCGGTCGCTCCCGCGCGCCCTGCGAGAGTGCGCCCGCCGCACCCTGCCGGCAGATTGCCCGGCCCGCGGGTCAACCGTGTGGCCCTGCAACATTACCCGCACCGGCGGCAGGAGTTGCGCGAAGGATGCCGAACACTCCTCCCAAACGCAGACTGTCTGGTGGTCTGACCGCCCGACGTGATGGGAGGTATGCCCAATGCATCAGGCGCCCCCGGCCGGAGAGGTTCTTGTCCGCAAACGGCGGGCGTGGATCGGGGCGGGGGGCGACGTGGCTGACATGGCGATCAGGAGGCGATTCGAGTGCGAGCAGCTCTGCTTCGTGCACCCGGTGAACTGACGATCGAGGAAGTGCCGCAACCCAGACTAGAACCGGGACAGGTCCTGGTCAGGATAATGGCGACGGGCATCTGCGGCACGGATGTTGCCGTATACGCGGGCAAGTATCCGGTGACGTATCCGCTGATCCAGGGACATGAGTCATCCGGCTGGGTGGCGGAAGTTGGGGACGGAGTTGCCGGGCTGGCTCGAGGCGACCGCGTAATGCTCAACTCGCTCGTATTCTGCGGGCGGTGCCGGTGGTGCCGCAGGGGCGATACGTCCTGCTGCATCAACGGCGGCTTGCTGGGGCGGGAGTATCCGGGCACTTTCGCGGAGTTCGTGGCGGTTGACCAGAAGCAGTGCCACTCTCTTCCGGATGAGATGGGCTGGGTTGATGCGACCAACTTGGCCGTCCTCGCCACCGTCGTGCGGTCGCAGCGGCGAGCGCGGCTGCAACAGGGCATGTCGGTAGCGGTCATCGGTCTGGGCGTCTCGGGGCTGCTGCATGTCCAGTTGGCAAAGGCGGCCGGGGCATTCCCGGTGGTGGGCATCGAGACGGTGCCCTGGAAGCTCGAGTTGGCACGCAAACTCGGCGCCGATCAGGTGATGACGCCGCAAGCGGCCGAGGGGAAGAAGGCCGTTCAGGAGTTGACCGATGGCGGCCCGGACCTGGTGATCGATGCCGTCGGCATCGCCGAGACGGGGCGTCTGGGGCTAGCGCTGGTGGGCCGGGGCGGAACCCTGCTTTCTTTCGGTGTGGACCCAACTCCCATGTCGACGCTATCCAGCTTCACCCTGTATGACTCCGAGTTGACCCTGCTAGGTTCGAGGGCGCAAACACCCCACGACATGGAACTCGCCATCAAGGCCGCCAAGACAGGCGCCGTTGACATCTCCTTCCTCACCACTCACCGGCACCGACTCGCCGATTTGCCATCGGTCATGCACCTGCGAAAGGTGAAACCCGAAGGTCTGAGAGCGGTAATCGAGATAGACGAGACCGCCGCAGGCGCGGTGGGGGAACAGTCCCGATGAGACAGCTTCGAGGAGGTATGGCTGTGAGGAACAAGCGACTCGTTGCCGCGCTGATGGTAGCAGGCCTGCTCTTGATGAGCGTGGCCGCCGCCGGGTGTCCCGCGCGGGAGGAAGAAGTGGTCCACCCGGACAAGTTCACGCTCGGCATCCTGCTGCCGCTCACCGGTCCCTTCGCTGCGGTTGCTCGGACCCAGGAGCATGGGGCGCTCGCCGCCGTGGAAGCGATCAACGCGGCGGGTGGACTGTCCATGCCCTGGGGGAAGGTGCCGATAGTCCCGCTGGTCATGGATGACATGGCAAGCCTGGATACCGGGGTTCGCCGCTTCGAGCATCTGCGAGAGGCCGGAGCGAACGCGGTGGTCGGGCAGACGTGGGCTCCCCTCGCCTTGGCCATCAACGAGGTCACCCGCGACCGCCCGTTCCTGTACTTTCCGGTGTGCGTGACGCCGGTTGCCGCGCTGAAGAAGGGCACGCTGTCGCCCACCACCTGGGTCACGGCGTACAGCCCTTGGACCGTCGGCTACATGGCGGGGTCGGCGGCGATCCGGGAACTCGGCAAGCGACAGATATTCTTCCTGGGACGGTCCGATGCGTGGGGATGGGATATCAAGGCCGGAGTGGAGGCAGCGGCGGCGAAGTACGGAGCCACGATCGTCGGGACGGACGAGGTTCCCCTGGGGACCACCGACTTCCTACCGGTGCTGCGGCGGGTGAGGGAGGCAAAGCCGGACGTCTTCATCGCGGCCCAGTTCGGAGCGGACGCCATCGCCCTGTACAAGCAAGCCTTCGACCAGGGGCTGTACGGTGAGATGACCATGTTCAATGCCTTCATCACCAACGTTATCGCGCGCGGCCTGGCGCCGGGGGCGCTGGAAGGGCTGCATGCGATGCACTTCCACTACTGGGACATGACCGGCTTCCCTGATGCGGAAGTGGTCCAAACCACCGCGGAATACGTCGAGCAGTTCCAGGCGCAGTTCGGACATCCGCCCGATGCCTATGCCTCCATCGCCTACATCGCCACCCAGCAGCTGTTTGCGGCCATCCAGGCCGCCGGCACCTTCGATCCCATCGCGGTCAGCGACTGGATGCGCGCGAACCCGGAGTTCGACACGGTCAAGGGCCCTGCCACCTGGCGGGTGGACCAGGCGCCCATCTATCGCTATGCGGCGTTCCTCGTGAAGGGAAAGAGCCCCAACGAGCGGACCGGCGACTGGGATCTGTTCCACATCCTGGGTTACCAGGGAGGAGAGGCGGTGCTGCCTCCCCTGTCGATGCTGGGATACGAGTGAGCCTGGACTCTGAGAAACGGAGCAGCGACGTTTCCGTCGTGATGTAGCAGGAGGAGATTGGGCCGGCGGGATGCGCCCGCAATCCGCGGTCGCATCCCGCCGGTAGTGGAGACGACAACCGCCGGGCGAAGGAGACGGGGTAGCATGATGAGACTGACCAAGACCTATGGCGGCATATTCCTGGCATTCGCGATCGTGGGTCTGCTTCGCCTGGTGTTCCCCGCGGCATTCCTGATTCATGTGGTCATCTTCTCGATCTATACGATGGCGTTCAGCTTTCTCATGGGCCGGCTGGGTCTGGTCTCCTTCGGCCAGCCGGTGTACATGGGGATTGCCGCCTATGGGACGGGGCTCTATCTGCACTATCTTGGGACGAATCCCTTCCTCGGGATGCTGGTGGGGATCATTGTGGGCATCGCCTTCGCCGCTGTGATCGGCGCCCTGTTTGTCAGGCTGAGCAGCAGCTATTTCACGCTCGCCAACCTCGCCCTCTGCGCGATTGGCTTCTTCGTCTTTCAGCGAGCGCTGGTGCACATCACCCGCGGGGATACCGGTCTATGGTACCTCGGCCGGATGAGCCCGGGGTTGTTGCTGAATTTCCGGAATCCCGACCACATCCTCGCCTTCGCCCTGATCATCGCTGCCGCCATCTGGGTCTTCATGCAGCATCTGGACCGCTCGGTATTTGGGGCGACCTGCCTGGCGGTGAAGGCCAACGAGCGCAAGCTGCAGTTTCTAGGCTATGACACCTATCGAATCAAATGGCTTGGCTTCGTCATCGCCAACTCGATAGCTGCCGTCGCCGGGACGCTTTACGCAGTCTATTTCGGATTCGTCTCGCCGGCCATCATGGACGTCCTGCGGGCACCGGAAGTGGTGGTCGTGGGTCTCTTGGGCGGAGTGGGTACGCTTTATGGACCACTGATTGGGACTTTCGTCTATGTTGCCATGCAGGACCTGGTAAGCGCGATATTCGTCTACTGGGAACTGGTTGTGGGGATGCTGCTGATCCTGGTCATGATGGCCGGCGAAAAGGGCATCGCCTCACTCCTCGAGTATCCCCTGTTGGCACGCATGAGAAAGCGACATGACGGGCGCAGACCATCATTCCCCTCGGGGCACCCCGAGGCATGAAGGCGGCGGGGTGGCGAGAGACCGTGTTTTCCGGGTCGGGCAGCGGATACGCATGCGGGCGGCTACGCATGCGGATGTAGAGGCGGGTTCCGAACCCGCCTCTGCAGGGACCGTGCGCACCATCGGGGTTAGGGCCGCAACGACGACCATCACCGTGGCCGCGACCACGACCCGATCGCCTGGTCGGGAGTCCATTTTCGCAGTAGGAGTTGACAAGACCATGAGCGGCGCCGGAGCGATCCTCGAGGCGCAAGGACTGACCAAGCGGTTCGGGGCCATGTGCGCGGCCAATGCCATCAGCTACGCCCTGGGTCCGAAGGAGATGGCCGGCATCATCGGTCCCAATGGCGCGGGGAAGACCACGCTGTTCAACCTCCTGACGGGAGTCTACCTTCCCGACCAGGGCTCGGTGTTCTTCGACGGCCGGCGGATCGCGAGACTATCTGCTCGGCAACGGGTTCAGCTCGGCATCCGCCGGACTTTCCAACTCGCCTCGACTTTCGATAACTTGCGGGTGATCGACAACCTGCGCCTGGCTCACTATCAGAAACAACGGCAGGGCAAATGCTCCCTCGGAGGGATGTGCGCTGCGCACCTGAGCGGGGTCCGCGACGAGGGTATCGACGATTACCTCGAGCAACTCGGATTGGCCAAAGCCGCCCACATGCTGGTGGCGAACCTGTCGCTGGGCAGCAAGCGGAAACTGGAATTGGCCATGGCCCTCATCGGGGAGCCCCGGGTCCTGTTGCTCGACGAACCGTTCGCGGGGCTAAGCGAGATGGAGATCGATCAGATAGTGCACATGCTCCGCGCTCGCTGCGCTAAGCGGATGGCCGTCCTGATCATCGAGCACAAGATCACCTGGCTCAAGGATCTGGTCGATCGGGTCAGCGTGCTCGTGAACGGAGAGATCATAGCCGACGGGGACTACCAGGCGGTGCTGGACAGCCCGGCAACCCGGAAGAGCTACTGGCGGGTCGGATAGGGTACCGACAATGACCGTGAGGCGGGAGAAACCAATGGCCACAGGAGCGGCCCTGCAGGTTAGCAGCCTGAATGTCTCGTACGGCAAGTCAAGAGCCCTTTTCGACGCCAACCTGACCTTCCCGGCCAACGCGGTCAGCGTGATCGTCGGGCGCAATGGGGCGGGCAAGACGACGCTACTGAAGGCCATTGCCGGGTTCCTGAGACCGAGTTCCGGGTCGGTGGTCTTTCAGGGGGACGAGATCTGCGGCCTCCGACCCTATCAGGTCGTCAGGAAGGGAGTCAAGTACATCCCGCAAGACAAGGAGGTCTTCTCCGACCTCACGGTCAAGGAAAACCTGGAACTTGCCAGCTACGCGATGAAAGACCATGATTGGACCAGGGTACTCCGCTACTTCCCCAAGCTCCGGGAGTTGATGCACCGCAAGGGCGCCTACCTCAGCGGCGGAGAGCGCCAGATGTTGATGATCGGACGCGCCATCCTGGGCAAGACCGACGTGCTGCTCGTGGACGAACCGACCGAGGGCTTGGCTCCCACCATCGTCCAAGATCTCACCGCAACCTTCAAGCAACTGGCGGGCGATTGTACATTGGTGCTGGTCGAACAGAATCTCGCGGTGGCGCGGGAACTCGCCGACCAGCTTTACCTCATGAAAGAGGGAAAAGTCGTCGCCCATCTTACCGATCGAGCCGATATCGAGAGCCTGGCCTTCGAGAAGGACCTGTAGGGCGGCAGGCGGGCTGAGCCCCGGGGGCGGCCGAGCGCCGGCAAAGCGAGATGGAGTGATGCGGCATGTCGGTTCCCGACCTGGTAGGCACCGTAGTGATCGGCCTGGCCATGTCCGCCATATTCTTCTTGTTGTCAGTAGGGCTTTCTCTGAGCTATGGGTTGATGCGGATCGTGAGCCTCGATCAGTTCCTGTACTACTCGATCGGGGCGTACATGACCTACGTCGTCGCGTCGGGCACCGGGAACTTCTGGGCCGGACTGCTGGTAGGCGTGGTGACGAGTTGCGCCCTCGCCTGGATGGTTGAGAAGAGCCTCTTCCGGCGGATCTACGAGAAGGGCGTCATGTTCAGCATGATCACCTCCTATGGGGTGCTCCTCGTCGGCATCGGCGCCATCAAGTACATATGGGGGCTGGTACCCCGTCCCGTCATGACGCCGATCGTCGGACATGTCAGCCTCCTGGGCACCACTCTGCCGACGTACCGGTTTGTCGTAATCGGCCTGGCCGTCGCAGTCTACTTCGCATTGCGGCTGTTCCTCGAGCGCACGATCGTCGGCAAGGCGATCCGAGCGGGGATCGAGGACGTGGACAAGACCGAAGGCCTGGGCATCGACGTCTACAAGATATTCACGCTGGTATTCCTGATCACGGCAGGTCTGTCCGCCTTGGCCGGAGGCATCCACGCGCCCATGATCATGGTCGATCCGCACATGGGGCTGAAGATCATCGCCACCGCCTTCATGATCGTGATCATCGGCGGGCTGGGCAGCATCAAGGGCACCGTGGTCTCCTCCCTGCTCATCGGCCAGGTGATGGCTTTCGGGTTCACAATATGGGCGCCGGCCGCCGAGATGGCGCCGTTTGTCATCATGTTGCTGGTATTCCTCATCCGCCCCACGGGCCTGTACGGCAGCCAGTACTTGAGGCGGTGACCAGAGCGACGACCGGGGCGGCTTGTGCCCCGGCCGCACGTGAACGTCCGTCAAGCCGGCGCCGACTACGAGAGTGCTGCCCCACCGTCCTCGCGGTCAACCACTGCGAAATTGCCGCTTGATGCGCCCGTGGTGGCCCGAGGGGCATGGGGACCTACTGACTGAAGGACACGGCGGGGCGGGGAGGAATCATCCGGGTTAAGGGCGAATACCCCATTCGCAGTCTCATTATTCCGCCAGAGCGACCTGCCACGGCCGCCCGGCGGGGGGAAAGGCGGTGCAATTATGCTCGAGACCCTGCTGGATTTCAACGCTAGGCTGAATTCGCTGGTGTGGGGTCCGCCGATGTTGGCGCTCATCGTTGGCGCCGGCATCATCTTCACCGTGGTTGCCCGCTTCGTGCAGTTCGCCCGGTTGGGGCAAGCCTTCCGGGAGGTGGCCGGCTGGCGGCGGGCGGCCGAAGGTCAGGGAGATCTAGCCCCGTTCAAGGCGATGTCGGTGGCGATGGCCGGGACGGTCGGCGTGGGCAACATCGCCGGCGTCGCCACGGCGATCGCCCTCGGCGGTCCCGGAGCGCTGTTCTGGATGTGGGTGTCGGGTGTGCTGGGCATGGCCACGAAGATGTTCGAGGTCATTCTGGGCGTCCACTATCGGGCACGGGACGCCGAGGGACAGATCATCGGCGGCCCCATGCAGTACATCACCCGGGGTCTGGGACCATCCTGGAAGTGGATGGCCGCCGTGTTCTGCGTCTTCGGGGCATTCTCCGCTTTCGGCATCGGCAACATGGTCCAGGCGAACTCGGTTGCCGCCGGGCTGGCCAGGTACGGCGTGCCTCTGTGGGTCACGGGTGTCGCATTGATCGTGCTGGTCGGGCTGGTAACCATCGGCGGCATCCGCCGCATCGCGTTGGTCGCCTCGGTCATCGTGCCCTTCATGATTGCCCTCTATCTTATAGGTTCCCTCGGCATCCTGGTGACGCGCCTGGGTCAGTTGCCGGAAGCCCTGGCGCTGATCTTCCGCCATGCTTTCACTCCCGCCGCCCCTATCGGCGGTTTCGCCGGCGCATCGGTGCTGATGGCGATGCGCTATGGCATCGCCCGCGGCGTATTCTCCAACGAGGCGGGGCTGGGCAGCGCCCCCATGGCCCACGCCACCGCTCAGACCGACCACCCGGCCCGCCAGGGGCTGTGGGGAGTCTTCGAGGTGTTCGTGGACACCATCGTGATCTGCAGCGCGACCGGTCTGGCCATCGTGCTGACCGGCGTGTGGACGGGCGGCGCCACGGGTGCGGCGCTGACCATGGAGGCATTCAAGAGCATCTTCGGCGTGGTGGGAGGCGTCGTGGTCGTCATCGCCATGGCGCTGACGGCGTATGACACGGCGCTCGCCTGGTGCTACTATGGGGAGACCTGCGTATCCTACCTTGGCGGTCCGCGGTCCCGTATGCCCTATCGGGTGGTATTCCTGCCCTTCCTGCTCGTCGGTGCCATGGGCCGGCTGCCGGCCGTGTGGGACATAGCCGATACCCTGAACGGGCTGATGGCCATACCCAACCTCATCGCCTTGTTGGCGCTGATGGGCATCGCCGTCAAGCTGCTGCTCGACTTCCAGAAGGGGGCGACCTGGCAACCCCCGGCCGACTGAGGTCGCGGCAAATCGCGCAGTCCCTGCAGGGACCCGGTGGGAGCCGGGTCCCTCGCCATTCCCTGCCCCGGCGTCCACTGGCAAAGTGTTCCTGTTCCGGCATAGGCGACCGTGGCTTCCCATATATCTGGTGAGCGGGGTGATGTCCGGTGAGCCCGGCCTGGGTTCCTCCCGTGGTCTTGGAACGCTTGCCCGCCCAGCTGCGGCGCTGTCTTGTACGTATGCGGCTGGAAGACGTGGAGGAGATCCGGCTGAGCGCCGGGCGTCCCCTCATCGTGGTGGGCCGCGGCGGCGATATCTTCGTCACCGCCGAGGGGGAACCGACCTGCCGCCAGGACGGAGCCTTGGCGGTGACCTGGGAACTCGTTCAGGACGCTCTGCAGCTCATGACCCGCAGCTCCGCATATGCCCTGGAAGAGGAGTTCCGCCGCGGGTACTTGAGTCTGCCCGGGGGGCACCGGGTGGGCATGGTAGGTCGAGCCGTCCTCGAAGGCGGCCGCGTGCGAACGCTGCGGGACGTAGCAGGCCTGAACATCCGACTGGCCCGCGAAGTCCGCGGTGCCGCCGATGCGCTGGTGGCAGTCGTGCTGGAAGATCGCGTGCCCAGGAGCCTGCTCCTCCTGTCGCCGCCGCGGGGCGGCAAGACTACCGTCCTGCGCGACCTCGTGCGCCAGGTCAGCGATCGCGGTTATCGCGTGGGCCTGGTGGACGAACGCTCGGAACTTGCCGGCTCAGTGAACGGGCTGCCTCAACTGGAGGTGGGCATTCGTACTGATGTCCTCGACGCGTGTCCCAAGGCGGAAGGCATCTACATCTTGCTCCGGGCTATGGGGTCCCAGGTCATCGCCTGCGATGAGATCGGGGACGAGGATGAGGCGGCGGCGCTCGCCGACGCCGCGCGGGCAGGGGTTCGGGTCATGGCTACCGCTCACGCGTCTGGTCTGGACGATGCGATGGCCCGTCCCGCCCTCGGCATTACCCTGCGCCAAGGGGTGTTCGAGCGGGTCGGGGTATTGAGCCGGCGTTTGGGTCCGGCGACGCTGGAGGAGGTCCTCTCCATCGGCCCCCATCCCGGCCTGAGGGTCCGTCGGGGGGGGAAGGGGTGATGCGGGAGATGGCCGGCGCCGCGCTGGTGCTGGCGACCGGGTATGGGATAGGGAAGGTGCTGGCCGGGCCGTTCGCGCGGCGCCCCGGGCAACTGCGCGATCTGCAGATGGCCATCGCCGTGCTGGATACGGAGATATGGCACGGATGCAGCATGCTTCCCGACGCCATGAGTCGTGCTGCCCGTGCTGTGGCCGACCCGGCCGCGGTGCTCTTCGCGGAAACGGCCCGCCTGCTCGCTCCGGGCCTGGGTGCCGCCGAGGCCTGGAGTCGCGCGGTGGACAGGTTCTATCCGGACAGCGCCTGCGACGAGGATGACCGGGCGATCCTGCTGTCCCTGGGACCGCTACTGGGCCGGTCGGACCGGGAGGACCAGCGCCGGCACCTCCAGCTCCTCCGCGAACGGCTGGCAGGCCAAGAAGCCCGGGCCATGGTGGCACGACAGAGGTACGAACGCCTGTGGTCCTACGTAGGGGTCCTGTCGGCGGCCGCCGTGATACTGGTCTTCGCTTGACGGGAGGTGGAGCACTTGGACGTGGGGTTGATATTCAAGATCGCGGGGATCGGCATCCTCATCTCCGTCCTGAACATGGTCCTCAAGCAGGCCCAAAAGGACGAGCAAGCCCAGATGCTGACGCTGGCCGGCGTGGTGATCGTGCTGATGATGGTGATTCAGCTGATCAATGACCTGTTCCAGACAGTGAGGACCATGTTCAGGCTGTACTAGGGGCGTTGGACGGTGCAAATCCTGCAGGTAGCCGGATTGGCTCTAGTTACCGTCGCCATGTTGTTGATCATCAGGCAGGATCGGCCGGAGTTGGCGGTGCAACTGGGGCTGGCCCTGGGAGCGCTGGTGTTCGGCCTGGTCATCGGCGAACTTTCCGGCATCGTTGACGGCATCCAGGCCCTTGCTGGGAAGGCCGGCGTGGATCGGCATCACCTGGCCACCGTATTCCGGATCATCGGCGTGGCCTACGTGGCGGAGTTCGCCGGCCAGGTGTGCCGCGATGCCGGTGAGGGCGCGGTGGCGGGGAAAGTGGAGATGGCGGGCAAGGTGTTGATCCTCGCCCTGGCCTTTCCCATCATCCTGGCGGTCTTGGACGCGGTATTGCGGCTCCTGCCTTGATCGAGGAGGTCGGCTGATGCGAGGGGCGGCCTGGGCCGTGCTGGTGCTGGGCATCGTGGGGATGGTATCGTCACCGGTGCGGGCGTCCTCGGCGGCCCCGGTCCAGCCGGTCGGCGAGGCCGGCTATCTGGCGGAAGCGCTCGATCTCGGGGGGATTGACGAATTCCTCAAGCGCCTGGAACGTGACCTGGACCAGCATGCCGCCCCCATCACCTTGCGCGAAGTGCTGGGCCTGTTCGAGAGCGGGCGCGGCTATGACTTCGGGGCGCTGGCCTGGGGCGTCGCCCGGAGACTGGCGGATGAGTTTCTGGGGAGCTTGACCGTCCTGGGCAGCCTCCTGGTGTTGATCGTCTTGTGTGGGGTGTTGCGGAACTTGCAGTCGGCCTTCGCCGGCGACGAAGTCACCCGCATCGCCTATTTCGCATGTTACCTGGTCCTGGTTCACATGGCCGCCGCCGGCTTCCTGATGGCCGTGGACCTCGCCCAGGGGGTCGTGCGCGATCTCGTCGGCTTCATGCAGGCCGTGCTGCCGGTCATGATTACCCTGCTGTTGGGCATGGGCGCCTTGACGACCGCCGGCCTGCTTCACCCCCTCTTGCTTGCCGGGACCCAGATCGTGGCAGTGGTGGTTGCCGACGTGGTATTGCCGATGATCCTGTTCTCCGCGGCTTGCGATCTCGCGTCATCGGCGCTCCCCGAGCAGCGGCTGCGGGGGCTCGCGATCCTGTTACGGCAAGCGGCCATCGTAATGCTGGGAATCCTGTTTACCGGGTTTCTGGGGATAGTGGCCGTTCAGGGAGCCGCAGGGGCCGTGGCGGACGGGGTCGCCTTACGTACGACGAAGTTCTTGGCCGGCGCTTTCATCCCCGTGGTCGGGGGGTTATTCGCCGATGCGGTGGAACTGGTATTCGGCTCGACCCAGATACTGAAGATGGCGGTGGGCGTGCTGGGCATGATGGCGCTCGTCGCCTTCACCGTCTTTCCGCTGGCCAAGTTGGCCGCGTTGGCCGTCAGCTATCGCCTGGCATCAGTCCTGGCGGGACCCTTTGATGTCCAGGTCATCGCAGACACGCTCGCCGGGGTGGCGAACGGACTGACCCTGATCGGCGTGGCCGCCGCCGTCGTGTGCCTGGTGTTTCTGGTGTCGCTCGCCGCGCTCCTGGGAGCCGGCAACGCCGTGGTGATGCTACGGTGAGGTGATCGATATGGAGGCGCTTGCCGCCTGGCTTCGAGAGATCATCGTCCTGCTGTTCCTGGTGACGGTGATCGAGAACCTGGTGCCGCTGCGGGTCACCCGGGGCTACGTGCGGTTGGCCACAGGATTGTTGCTGGTGGTCGCCGTCGCCCGTCCCTTGCTGCCCCTTGCCGCCGGCCCAGGCTGGGAAGACGGTTGGTGGGAAGGATCGCTTCGGGTTCGCGTCCTCCAGCTTCCCGATGCTGCCGCCCTGGAAGAGGGGCAGCGCCGCAGGGCCGTCGAGCTATACCGGCAGGCGCTGCAGGCGGAGGCGGATCGGGTCCTCGCCGACGTCCCGGGGAGCGGAGCATCGACGGTGCGCCTGGTGATTGAGTCGGATCCTCGTGCCGCGGATTTCGGGCAGGTAAGCCGGATCACGGTTCAGATGGAGGGCGGTTCGGAGGCGGCTGAGCACGTTCGAAGCGCTTTGGCCGCCCACTTCCAGCTGTCCGGGGACGACGTGAAGATCGCAACCCGCCGCTGAACCAGGGGGTTGGGCAATCATGAAGGAGTCGGGCTTCTGGCTGAGGATTCTGCCCCTACCGGTACGCGAACGCCTGTTACGGATGGGCCTCAAGGAGAATCAGATCGAGGTGCTCGTGCGTCTCACGCTCTTGGGTTTGCTGGGACTGGCGCTGCTCCGATTCCCGGGTGCGGGGCCGGCGAGGCTCCCGGACGCCGCGGCACCGCCGGCTGCCGGCTCAGATAGGGCCGACCACACCGCGGGCGCGGGCTGGCGGGACGAGGAGCGCACCCTGGAAGGTGAACTGGAGTCGGTGCTCAGCATGGTCCGGGGAGCGGGCAGGGTGAGAGTGAGCATCGTCCTTGAAGCGACGAGCGAGCGACGGTTCGGGAAGAACGTGAGTGAGGATGTCGAACGCACTGAAGAGAGGGATGCCGACGGCGGTACCAGGACGGTTGAGCTGATCAGCCGGACGGAAGAGATGGTCCTCGCTCGCCAGGGCGGCGAGGATCAGGCGGTCGTGGTCACCCTGCTGCGGCCCCGGGTTACCGGCGCCGTGGTGGTGGTGGAAGGCGGCGCCGACCCCCGAGTACGAGCGGAGATGAGCAGGGCTTTACAGGCTCTGCTGGGACTGGCCCCGCACAAGATTCAGATCCTGACGATGAGGAGGTGAGCCTGTGGTAATCGGTCGGGACAGCCTCGTGCGACTCACGATTTTCCTGGCCGTCGTGGCGCTCTTGATCTGGTACGTGAGCGGCCATCATGGACCGTTCCTCCGCCGTTACCTCGGCGGCGAGGGCGACTGGGGAAGGACCGAGCAGGTGGCGGTGCCCGTGGTCCCCGCTCCCGACCCGCCTCCCGCTCCCGACCCGCCGCCCGACTTCTTCGTGGAGTTCCGCTTCGAGCGGGAACGAGTGCGAAGTCAGCAGGCAGAACATCTCAGGGAACTCATGGAAAACGCGAAAATAGACGACACTACCCGTCGCGAGGCGGCGGTCGGATGGCTGACGCTCACCGAGCGCATGGGCCAGGAAGTGGATGCGGAAAACCTCATCCGCGCCCGAGGGTTCGCCGATGCCCTGGTGGTGTTGAAAGATGACGCTGCCACGGTTATCGTCCGCGCCAACCAACTGACCCCCTTGGAAGTCGCCCGTATTGCTGACATCGTCATCCGGACCGCCGGCGTGCGGCCCGAGAACATCTCCGTCCAGGCAAGACCTTGAGGAGGCAGGAATTGCCCCCCCCTGGACGAATACTGAACGGCACCTGCCCGGTACCACGGGCGTAATAACCGCCGTGCTGCGGCAAATAACATGGGACAGGGGGTGAATCGCCGCTCATGGCGCCCACGCAATTCGAGTCCGACGCGAACGTGAACGCGGATGCGGTATCGAGCTTGAGGATCTCCGATGAAGTGGTAGCGACCATCGCCGGCATCGCCGCCACCGAAGTCGACGGCATCGCCGGTATGAGCGCCGGTCTGGTGAGTGGGATCAGCGAGATGCTCGGCAAGAAGACCTTCGCCCGAGGGGCGCGGGTCGAGGTGGGCGAGAAGGAGACGGCGATGGACCTCTACGTCGTCGTCGAGTATGGAGTGCGGATCCCCGAAGTGGCGCAGCGGGTGCAGGAGAATGTCAAACGTGCGGTGGAGAGCATGACCGGGCTCGACGTGGTCCAGGTCAATGTTCATGTTCAGGGAGTTGTCTTCCACCGGGAAGGCAAGGAAGAAGAGGTGAGGGTTCGCTGATGGGCGTATTCGACCGCGTGGTGCTGACAATCTTCGCCCTCAGTAATGCCCTGCTATCCGCGCTCCTGTTGGCAGTGCTCCTCGGCTGGACCGCACCGCTCGCGTACGTGCAGTCCTACCTCCAGGAACCTCGCGGTCAATGGCTTCTCGGCAGCCTGGCTGCCATCATGCTGGCGGTCAGCAGCCGGTTTCTTTACTATGGCATGCGGCGGCCGGGGCAGCGGCGGTCCCTCGTCCACGAAGGGCCGTTGGGCGAGACGACGATATCGCTTGGAGCAGTGGAGAGCCTGGTCGCGAAGGTGGTCCGGCAGGTGCGCGGGGTGCGGGAGATCCGACCGCGGGTCAACCTCCTGGACGGCAATGTCCACGTGTTCATTCGAGCTGTGGTCGGCTCGGACGTGTGCGTGCCCGAGTGGAGTGAAGAGGTGCAGCGGACAGTCCGCAACCAGGTCCGGACCATAGTGGGGGTCGACGTTGCCCAAGTACGCGTCTTCGTGAACAACATCAGCAGCGAACCGCGACGGGGGCGGCTGGAGTAGTGGGGGGAGCGAAGGCGGAGTGAAGAAGCCACCCCTCGATCTTTGGGAGAGGGCGTTCTCGCAGAGCCGAGGCAGGATCCTGGGTTCGCTGGCCGGACTCGGGTTCGGCATCCTGGTGATGACCGTCGGTCTCCTGTGGACTATCTTCTTGGTGCTGTGCATCGCCGCGGGGTACTTCGTGGGCCGCCGGCTGGACGAGGGCAAGGAGGACCTCATGGACGTGTTGGACAGACTCTTGCCGCCAGGACACTCCTGAAGACGCATGCGACGTAAGGCGCGGGAAGTCGCATTCAAGGTCCTGTTCCAGGTGGACGTCGGCGGGGCCGACCCCGGCGAAGCATTGGCACGGGAAGGCACTGAGGCCAAGCTGCCTCCGGCGTCGACCGAGTTTGCAGGTCGCCTGGTAAGAGGCGTCCTGGCGACCGTGGGTGAACTGGACTCGCTCATCGGCCGGCATGCGCGAGAGTGGAGCACGGAGCGGATGAGCGCCGTCGACCGTAATCTGCTGCGGTTGTCAACTTTCGAGTTGGCCCATTGCCCGGATGTGCCGGTTGCCGTGGCTATCAATGAGTCCGTGGAATTAGCCAAAATATTCAGCAGTGAAGAGGCGGCGAGGTTCATCAACGGCATCCTGGGCCAGTTGGCCGAGGCCCTTCGACCCGGCTCGCCTGGCGAAGATTCGTAATCGCTCGAATCCGACGGTTACGGCTCATTTTTGCGGTATGCTGTGAGCGCAGGGCGCTACTCCGGCGCCCGCCTCGTTCCACGACCGGGGGAGATCCAATAGCGATGGGAGAGTCGGGCATGTTCAAGATCAGGGAGCGCCGGGACCTGACGCCGGTTACCAAGCTGTTCCAGGTCGAAGCCCCGCTGGTCGCCGGGAAGGCCCAGCCGGGGCAGTTCGTCATAGTCAGGGTTGATGAGACCGGCGAACGCATTCCCCTGACCGTGGCGGGAGTGGACCAGACCGCGGGCACAGTGACGATCGTCGTTCAGGAAGTGGGCAAGACCAGCGGTCAGATCGGTCGCCTTCGCCCGGGTGAAGGCTTTCGGGACTTCGTGGGTCCCCTGGGGCGCCCGGCCGAGCCGCTGCTGGCCAAGACGGGGCGGGTAGTGATGGTGGCAGGCGGCTTCGGCGTCGCCCCTGTCCTGCCCATAGCCGGACTCCTCCGCGAACGGGGGGTTCACGTCACGTCGATCATGGGAGCACGGACCAGCGACCTCCTGATCTTGGAGGAGGAACTGGCCGCGGTGTCCGATGAAGTCTTGATCGCCACGGACGACGGGTCCCGGGGTACCCGGGGGTTCGTCACCCACGTCTTGCAGCGACTGATCGACGAAGGGGATGAGATTGACCAGGTGATCGCCATCGGCCCCATGGCCATGATGCGGGCGGTCGTCGACCTGACGCGAAAAGTGGGCCTGCCCACCCTGGTCAGCGTCGACCCGGTGATGGTCGATGGGACGGGGATGTGCGGTGCTTGCCGGTTGACGGTGAACGGTCAGGTCAAGTTCGGGTGTGTCGACGGCCCGCTGTTCGATGGACACCAGGTGGATTTCGCCGAGCAATTACAGCGGGGGAAGATGTACGCCGATGAAGAACGCGTGGCCCTCGACGCGTGGCGGTGCGGAGGTGGCTGTCGGTGACGAAGTCTGAGCCGGTTAGAAAACCAGTCAAGCGCCCCCGGGTATCCATGCCGGAGCAGGACCCCCGCGAACGCGTCCGCAACTTCCGAGAGGTCCCATCCGGCTATACGCCCCAGATGGCCATCGAAGAGGCTGAGCGATGTCTCGCCTGCAAGAACCGGGAATGCGTGGCCGGTTGCCCGGTAGAGGTGGATATCCCGCTGATGGTCCGCCTGGTGGCGGAGGGGAAGTTCCTCGAAGCCTATAGGGTGGTCAGGGAAACCAACAGCCTGCCGGCGGTTTGCGGCCGGGTATGTCCCCAGGAGGAGCAGTGCGAGATCAAGTGCGTCCTGGGACGCAAGGGTGAACCGGTGGCCATCGGACGGCTTGAGCGCTTCGTCGCCGATTATGCTCTGGAGCGTGGCGCCACTGAACTCCCCCAGCCCAGCCCCCGGCCGGGCCGGGTGGCCATCGTCGGGTCGGGTCCGGCCGGCCTGACGGCCGCAGGCGACTTGATAAAGCTTGGCTACCAGGTGACCATCTTCGAAGCCCTGCATGCGCCGGGCGGCGTGCTCATGTATGGCATTCCCGAATTCCGTCTGCCCAAAGCGACGGTGCACGCGGAAGTGGACCTGCTCAGGGCGATGGGAGTCAGGCTCGAACTCGATGTCGTGGTCGGGCGGACCATCACCGTGGACGAACTCATGGGCGACGGGTACCAGGCGGTGTTCTTGGGCACCGGGGCAGGACTGCCTTCTTTCATGAACATCCCCGGCGAGACGCTGAATGGGGTGTATTCGGCCAACGAGTTCCTCACCCGTACCAACTTGATGAAAGCTTACCTCTTTCCCCAGCACGACACCCCGATCAGGGTGGGACGCCGGGTAGCGGTCGTGGGCGGTGGGAACGTGGCTATGGACGCCGTCCGCTGTGCCATCCGCCTGGGGGCCGAGGAAGGCATCATCGTATATCGCCGTTCGGAGACGGAAATGCCCGCGCGTAAGGAAGAGATCCATCACGCGGCCGACGAAGGGGTCATCTTCCGTACGCTGACCAACCCCGTGCGCATCCTGGGCGGCCAGGGGGGATGGGTGAAGTCGCTGGAATGCGTGCGTATGGAGTTGGGCGAACCGGATGCGTCGGGTCGCCGCCGGCCCATTCCCGTGCCCGGGTCCGAATTCAGCCTGGAAGTGGACACGGTGGTGATGGCCCTGGGGACGAGCCCGAACCCCATCATCCACCAGACCACCCCGGGGCTTTCCACCAACCGGTGGGGCTGCATTGTGGCCGATGAGGCGACGGGACTGACCAGCCGTCCGGGCGTGTATGCCGGCGGCGACGCCGTGACCGGCGCCGCAACGGTCATTCTGGCCATGGGTGCGGGCAAACGTGCGGCGACATCGATTCACCGCCAGCTTGAGAACCTCTAGACGGAGGGATGTAGTGATGCCGGCCCGAGTCATCAGTGGGAAGCAAGTCGCGGCTGAGATTCGCCAGGCGCTTTCGGGCAGGGTCGAAGCTTTGCGCGCCCGGGGAGTCGTACCCGGCCTCGGCGTGATCCTCGTGGGCGACGATCCCGCATCGCACTCCTACGTTAAGAGCAAGGAGAAAGCTTGCCACGAGCTGACCTTGCACTCGGTGGTCCGGCGGATGCCAGCCGGTGCCGGCCAGCAAGAAGTGATCGCGCAGGTCGAGGCGTTCAACGGCGATCCAGCCATCCATGGGATACTCGTCCAGCTTCCGTTGCCCGACCAGATCGATGAGCAGGCGGTCATCCTCGCCATCCGCCCGGAGAAGGACGTGGATGGGTTCCATCCCGTCAATGTCGGCAACCTGCACATCGGATCGCGCTGCTTCGTCCCGTGCACCCCCGCCGGGGTCATGGAGTTGATCGATCGCTCCGGCTTCGAGCTGAAGGGCACCCATGCGGTGGTCGTCGGCCGCAGCAATATCGTGGGCAAGCCCGTGGCCATGTTGCTCCTGTCCCGCCACTCCACGGTGACCATGTGTCACTCCCGGACCCGGGACCTGCCGGCGGTCACCCGGACCGCCGACGTGCTCGTCGCAGCGGTGGGTAAGGCGGAGCTGATCAAGGGCGATTGGATCAAGCCAGGGGCGGTGGTCATCGACGTCGGCGTGAACCGCCTGGGAGATCGTCTGGTAGGCGACGTCGACTTCGCCTCCGCCTCCCCGGTTGCGGGTTTCATCACGCCGGTGCCGGGCGGGGTCGGCCCCATGACCATCACCATGCTGATCAAGAACTCGATCGAGGCGGCAGAGCGGACCCTGGGGTGATGGAGGTCGATGTCTGTTCCGCCGCGAACGAACGTACTGTCGGTTGCGGAGGTCACCCGCAGAATTCGCCTTCGGCTGGAGGGCGACCCCTCTCTGGCTCAAGTGTGGATCAGGGGTGAGATATCGAACTATCGGCCTCACGTCTCGGGGCACGCGTACTTCACCCTGAAGGACAGTCAGGCCAGCTTGCGCTGCGTGATGTTTCGCGGTCGCGCCGTCGAGCTGCCCTTTCAGCTAGCCAATGGGCTGGCGGCTATCGTTCAAGGCAGGATAGGCGTATACGACCGCGACGGCGCTTACCAGCTTTACGTCGAGCAGGTGATGCCGGATGGGGTCGGGTCGGCATTCCTGGCCTTCGAGCAGTTGAAGGCCCGCCTGGACAAGGAGGGGCTGTTCGCTGCAGGACGCAAGCGCCGGTTGCCGCGTTTTCCTCGGGCCGTAGGCGTGGTTACCTCGCCTTCCGGAGCCGCCCTCCGCGACATCCTCACCGTGAGCCGCCGGAGATATCCCGGCGTGCGCCTGATACTGGCTCCCGCGGCGGTCCAGGGCGAGAGCGCTGCCGCTGAGGTCGCCCGGGGCATTGCTCTCGTATCCCAGGTCGCGGAGGTCGATGTGGTCATCGTCGCCCGGGGCGGCGGCTCGCTCGAGGAACTCTCCGCCTTCAACTCGGAGTTGGTGGCGCGGGCCATCCACGCCTCGCCGATCCCCGTGGTATCGGCGGTGGGGCATGAGACCGACTTCACCATAGCCGACCTGGTGGCGGATGTGCGGGCGCCCACCCCATCGGCGGGCGCGGAAATCAGCGTCCCCTCCCGGGGAGAACTCAAGCAGCATCTGTCTTCGTTGACCCGCAGGGGCCTGGCCGCCCTCGCCGAGACGGTGGCGGCGCAGCGCGAACGCTTGCGCCGGGCGATGGGGAGCGTGGGCTTGGTGCGCGCGCC
The DNA here is from genome assembly GCA_035477115.1 of Bacillota bacterium. Taxonomy (GTDB): domain Bacteria; phylum Bacillota; class Sulfobacillia; order UBA995; family UBA995; genus UBA995. Next base: position 53,491 of record DATIKW010000030.1, read on the forward strand.
CGACCGGCTGTCCGGCATGCGGCAGCGAATTGACCAGCTTTCCCGGCAACTCGCGTCCACGGCAACTCACCGGCGCGAACGGGCCGGCGATCGCGTTCAGTCGCTGATAGGGCGAATGCACGGGCTCTCGCCCCTGGCGACGCTGGCGAGGGGCTATGCGATCTGCCGCGACCTGCCCTCGGGGAAGCTGATCCGGTCGGCCCGCGTCCTGACGGGCGGCGACCGGATTGCACTTGAGTTCGTAGATGGCGCGGCCGAGTGCCTGGTGGATCGAGTGCGCGCTCGTGAGGGAGGCTGAGAGAAGTGCCGGATCTGGCGCGCTTTGAACCCGCTCTGGCTCGACTCGAGCAGATCGTACGGGAACTGGAAGAAGGCGACCTCGTGCTGGAACGGGGGCTGGCGCTGTACGAGGAAGGCGTCCTGCTTGCCCGCGAGTGCGCGGCCATCCTGGATGTGGTCGATCGCCGAATTGAAGTCCTGAGCGAGGGAGCCGACGGGGTCACCCTCCGCCCCCTTGAACCCACCGGTGAGGAGTGAGGGATGAGCAGGCTCCCCAAGTGGGCGTCCTTCCTGGAGGATGAATTGGACCGGATCCTCCCCCCGGCAACCGAGTCTCCCGCGCAGCTGCATGCGGGGATGCGCTATGCCATGCTGGGAAATGGGAAACGGCTCCGCGGCTGCATTGCGTTGGCCTCAAGTTTCGCCGCCGCCGGAGACCTCCGCGCCGGCCTGCCGGCTGCGCTGGCGATTGAGCTCGTCCACGGCTACTCCCTCGTCCACGATGACCTTCCCGCGATGGACGACTCTGCCTGGAGACGGGGGCAGCCCAGCCTGCACATCGCCTTTGATGACTGCACCGCCATACTGGCCGGTGACGCGTTGCTCACCCTTGCCTTTGAGGTGCTCGTTCGACCACCGGCCGGCGAGCGTGCCTTGCGGTGTGTGGCCGAACTGGCTCGGGCGGCGGGTTCCCGGGGGATGGTGGGGGGACAGTACCATGACACCACCTCCGGCGAGCATGGGCCTGCCCGGAGCGAGATCGACCGGCTCAAGACCGCCTCGCTCTTCGCGGCGGCGGCTCGCTGCGGCGGGATCATGGCCGGCGCCGACGTCACCCAACTCCATGCCCTACACGACTACGGCGACGCATTTGGCATGGCGTACCAGCTCCTGGACGATCTTCAGGATCGCGAGGAAGATCTGGCTGCAGGCTGTGGCAATCCCCTGGTCGAACAGGATGAGGCCGCGGTCCGCAAGTGCCTGCTGGGGTACGTGACGGCGGCGAGGCAAGCTGCGGGCCGCCTTGGCACCCGGGCAGGCTATCTGACGGATATCCTGGACCGCCTCGACATCGGGGAGGAACCGCCTGGATGAACCCCATCCTGCTCACGTCCGTAGCCGCCTGGTTGATCGCCCAGGTCGGCAAGGTGGTGGTCGCGTGGATCCGCACTCGCACGGTGGAACTCAGACTGCTGACCACCACCGGCGGCATGCCCAGCGCCCACTCGGCCCTTGTGGCGTCTTTGACGGTCGGCGTGGGGCTGGCGGAGGGCACGGGCAGCCCTGTATTCGCCGTCGCCTTCGTGTTCTCGATGATCGTGTTCTACGACGCGGCCGGCGTCCGGAGGGCCGCCGGGGAACAGGCGGAAGTCCTCAATCAAATGCTCCGCGATCTGTACATCGACCACGAGTTCCGGCCGGAACGCCTCCGCGAGTTGCTCGGCCACACTCCGGTCGAAGTCCTGGCCGGCATCGGGCTCGGCGGGCTGCTGGCGTGGACCGGCTGGCTGCTGGGCCGGGGCGCCCCGGGCGGTTGAGCAGGGGCCAACAGCGTACGAAACGGATGTTGGGGGGGGGTTCCGAACCCGCCCCAACAATCATCACCGCACGCCGGTCGGCTTGTCGCCCGCGGAACCTTATGCTATCATGAATCGTGCGGCGGCCGGCTCACAGCCGGCCCGCAGCATCAAGAATGTCCTGAGGTGGGTGGCGCAGTATCCTGAGTCGGTCTCACCATCCCTGAAGGCGGGGCTAAAAATCCGTCGAGGGCACATCGATGAAGTTCCTGGTGCCGCTTGCCGACGCCCAGTCGGAAGCCGGCGCTGGGAGTTAAGGAGGGGGGGCGATCTACAATGGCATGTAGGCGTGGACCCTTCCTCCGCGGAGAGCCCCGGGGCGGCGGGTTTCCAGCCGCCGGGGTCCGGGGTTGAACCTGCATCCGGAGGCACCGAATGCAGTGTAGCCTGCCCTGCGTGGGCTGAGTGGAGGCGGAAGCGACAAACTCAGCCGGCAATAGGGGCTAGGGGATGGCCGGGGCTGTCGAGGAAAACTCCTAGGCTGTCGGGCAACATCGTACCCGGGCAGGCCGGGGATTATAGTGTGGGCTAAGTGGCAATCCAGCACCGCGTTCGGCGACGGCCGCGGGGCGATCGTAAAGGGAAACCGCCGGCCCGGCAACGGGACGGTGATCGTCAGGGAAAGCCTGCTGGACCTCAAGCCACAATGTTTACCCGGCCTGCTGCCACTCACCCTGGTTTTCCTCACGTCCGAGGGAGATGGGGCGAGCGTTGGGAAGGACGACCGGTAAAGGCGAGGCGGAGCGGCATGGTCGCCGCCTCGCCCTGTTGTTTGTGATAACCTTCGGGTCGGCTTTGCTGACGGGCCTGTTGGCCCGGCAAGTCATCGCCGAACTGCCTGTGCTGCCGGCGCTTGCCGTCATGGCCGTCATCGTTGCCCTGGGGGTGGTCGGCGACGGCATCGGGGTTGCGGTCACGCGGGCCCACGAGCCACCCTTCCGGGCGATGGCGGCGCGGCGGCTACCGGGGGCTCGGCATTCGCTCTACCTGCTGCGCAATGCTGACCGGGTGGCGAGTCTCGGTTCGGATGTGATTGGCGATATCGCGAGCACGGTGAGCGGTGCGGCTGCGATCGCCATGCTCTTCCTCATCACCGGCGGAGAGACGGCAGGCGACGGCCTGGCCGGGTTCATGGTCGTGGCCGGCGTCGCCGCGCTGACCGTAACTGCCAAAGCCTGGGGCAAGCGCTTCGCCATCCGCGAAGCCAATACCGTGATCCGTCACCTGGGCCTCGCCATGTACTGGGGCGAGCGGCTGCTCCACCCGCGCCGGGCAGCTCAGGGACAGCGTGGCCGGGAGAAACGGAGTCCGAGTTGAGCGCGGTCCTGAGTCGGGTTAACAGTCCGGCCGACTTGCGGGGGTTGACGCCGCAAGAACTGGAGGCGTTGGCCGCGGAGATCCGGGAGACGATAGTCGCGACCGTTGCCCGGAACGGTGGCCACCTCGCCCCCAATCTCGGCGTGGTGGAACTCACCCTCGCGCTGCACCGGGTTTTCGATAGCCCTCGCGACCGCATCATCTTCGACGTCGGCCACCAGACTTACGTTCACAAGCTGGTCACCGGCCGGCGGGAGCAGTTCTGCACCCTGCGCACGTACGGTGGGCTGGCCGGCTTCCCCCGGTCCGCGGAGTCACCGCATGATGTGTTCGAGACGGGCCACGCCAGCACTTCCATCTCCTCTGCTTTGGGCATCGCCAAGGCGAGGGACCTGAGGGGCGAAGACTACCGGGTGATCGCGGTGATCGGGGACGGAGCGCTCACGGGAGGTCTCGCCCTGGAGGCGCTCAATCATGCCGGACATGCCGGAACCCGCCTGCTGGTAGTGCTCAACGACAACGAGCTGTCCTACGGACCTACCGTGGGAGGACTTGCCGCTCACCTCACGCGGGCACGCGCCCATCCGACCTATGCGCGAGTGAGAAAGCGCACGCTGGATTTCGTACGGCGCTTCCCGTCAGGGGAGAGCCTGGCCAAGCTGGCGGAACGACTCAAGGGCAGCGTGAAGTACCTCCTGGTCCCGGGCGTCCTGTTTGAGGAGTTGGGTTTCCGCTACTTCGGCCCGATCGACGGTCACCATCTCCCCGGACTCGAGGACACGTTGCGACAGGTACGGGATATGGCAGGCCCGACCCTGCTGCATGTCGTCACCCGTAAGGGGAAGGGATATCGCCCCGCGGAGGCCAATCCCGATCGTTACCACGGCATCGGCCCCTTCGACCCAGCCACCGGCGAGCCGGCGAACCACGGGGAGGATCCCACCTACACAGAAGTCTTCGGCCGGACGCTGCTGCGCCTGGCTCAGGTCGACCCGCGGATTGTGGCGGTGACGGCCGCCATGCGAGACAGCACCGGTCTGGGGCCGTTCGCGGCCGCGTTTCCCGAGCGATGCTTCGATGTGGGGATCGCCGAGGGCCATGCCGTCTGTTTCGCCGCAGGGCTGGCGACACGCGGCATGCGGCCGGTGGTCGCCGTCTACTCGAGCTTCATGCAGCGGGCGTACGATCAGATCTTGCACGATGTGGGGCTGCAGGGACTCCCCGTAGTACTGGTTATGGACCGGGGAGGCATTGTCGGCGAGGATGGACCCACCCATCATGGGATATACGACTTCGGCTTCCTCCGCGGCGTCCCCGGGCTCGCGATCATGGCGCCCCGCGACGGCAATGACCTGCAACATATGTTGTACAGCGCCTTGCGGCAGCCGGGGCCTTGCGCGATTCGTTTCCCCCGGGGCAGGGTGGGCCGGGCCGGGCTGGACCGGGAACTCCGGGAGGTCCCGCCGGGAAAGGCGGACTGGGTGCGCCGCGGTACTTCCGGACCGGGAATCTTGGCCGTCGGCAACATGGTACAGCCGGCGGTGGAAGCGGCGCGGCTCCTCGAGCGAGAGGGGCTGGATCCCTCGGTGCTGGACGCTCGGTTCGTGAAACCCCTGGATGGGGCGGCTATCGAGGCACTGGCCCTGAGACACGGGAGCATCCTCACCGTAGAGGAACACGTCCTGGCGGGCGGGTTCGGCAGCGCGGTGAACGAGTACCTGGTGAATGCGGGGATGTCCCGGCGGGTCAGCATGCAGTGCCTGGCCCTGCCGGATCGACCGCTACCTCACGGACCTGCCGACCGGCTCCGGCAAGACGCGGGACTGACTCCCGAAGGGATTGCCGCCGCCTGTCGGTGCCTCGAGGCTGCCACTGCTCTTGTAGGGGCGGGTTCCGAACCCGCCCCTACCTCGAAAGTACGGTCCCCCGTTGCCAGGGCCGGCGAGGCCGCGGTCCTGGGCTCGGGCATGTCGAGCGGGCGCTCGCCGGAGTGAATTCCTCAGTTGATGGGAGGTCGGAGCCCATGCGTGTGGGCGGCGTGTTCCCTCCGCTGGCCACCCCTTTTGAGGGGGGAGAGGTGGCTCACGAGCGTTTTCGGGAGAACCTGGCTGCTTACAACCGGTTGCCCCTGGGCGGCTACGTGGCACTCGGTTCAAACGGCGAGTTCCCGCTCTTGTGTTTCGACGAGAAAGTAGCTGTTTGCCGTACGGTGGTAGAGGGGGGTGCGGGGCGGCCGGTACTGGCGGGTACGGGCTGTGAGTCCACCCGGGAGACGATCGAACTCACCCTGGCTGTCGCCCGAACCGGCGTGTGCGGTGCGCTGGTGCTCCATCCATCGTACTACAAGGGCTCGCTGGACGAACGGGCCCTCGGCTGCTTCTACCGCGATGTGGCTGAGGCATCGCCCGTGCCCGTCTACCTGTACAACGTGCCCCAGTACACCGGTATGAACCTGCGGCCTTCCCTGGTAGCCGATCTGGCGTGCCACCCCAATATTGCCGGGATCAAGGATAGCTCGGGCAACATCACCCAGCTCGCGGAGATGATCCACTTGACCCGGGATATGGAGGGCTTCGCCGTCTTCGCCGGCTCGGGCGGGTTCTTTCTGGCCGCCCTCGCGCTCGGGGCAGCGGGCGGGATCATGGCAGTGGCCAACGTTGCTCCCCGGCATTGCTGCGACATCCTCGACGCCTTCGAGGATGGACGGTGGGACGACGCTCGCCTGCTGCAGGGCGCGCTGATCCCGCTGAACAACGCGGTGACTGCGCGCTGGGGAGTGCCGGGCCTGAAAGCGGCCATGGATCTCGCAGGCTACTATGGAGGCTCGCCACGGGCCCCCCTTCAGCCGCTCGACCCGGCGTGTCGGGGGGAAATGCGGTCTCTCCTGCGCGACTTGCACCTTACGCCCGGGGAGGATACGCGGCGGGGCTAGGCGAATACGGGCAATTGCTCGAAAGGGCGGTGTATCCTCCCGTGAACACGGCGGGCACTGACCCGTACAAGCGGTCGGGCCGCGGAGTGGCGCTCCATGCCAATCTCGATAAGGCCGACGCCGTAGCGATCGCCCGCCGGTTGGTGGCGTGGCTGGAGGACCGGGGAACGTGCGTCCGCCTCACCCCGGAGACGGCGGGGGCCGTGGGACGTGCCGACCTGAGGGTTTCCCTCCCTGACGGCACTGACGGGCTCGACTTCCTGATCGTCCTTGGCGGCGACGGTTCCTTGCTCGGGGCAGCGCGCCTGGTAGCCGCCCGGGGCCTGCCCCTTTTGGGCGTGAACCTCGGGCGACTTGGTTTCCTTACCGAGGTAGAGGGACCGGACCTGTTCTCCGCCCTCCCCCTCTTCCTGAGAGGGGAGGGAGAGATTGAGGAGCGGGCCATGCTTCGGGTTCAGGTCCGGCGGGCCGGGATGGCGGTATGGGAGAGACTCGCGTTGAACGAAGCGGTGGTCAGCAAAGGGCCATTCGCTCGGACGGTAGGAGTGCAAGTACGAGCAGGAGGTCAACCGGTGGCAGCGTATGGGGGGGACGGGGTGATCGTGGCCACGCCGACCGGTTCGACCGCTTACAGCTTGTCGGCCGGGGGCCCGATCGTCCATCCCGGGGTCGACGCCTTGCTGATCACCCCCATCTGCGCTCACACTTTGTATGCCCGGACGCTGGCGGTCCCTTCTTCGGAACCCATAACCGTTCGCCTCGCCGGCGACGCGACGGGGACCGTCCTCACGATCGACGGCCATGAAGGCGTCCCCCTCGAACGCGATGACGAGGTGGCGGCCACGCTGGCCGCCGAACGGGTCAGGCTTCTCCGCAGGCCGGGATGGAGCTTCTACCGGGTGCTGAGCGCGAAGCTGCCCGAGGGAGGCTTGCGCGATGGCGGCTAGCGTGGATAGGGAGGCTTGACGTGAAGCCAAGGCGGCACATGAGAATCCTCGAGTTGATCCGTGAACGGCCCATCAGCACCCAGGACCAGTTAACCGGCATCCTGTGTTCGGAGGGCATTGCTGTGACCCAGGCGACGATATCGAGGGACATCCGCGACTTGCGGCTGGTCAAGGTGCCCGGAGACGACGGGCACTACCGGTACGCCCTCCCCGATGATCCTTCGGGCAACGGCCGCGTCGAGCGCCTCCGCCGGCACCTGCACGACCTGCTGGTGGGAGTCGACTTCGCCGAGAACATAATCGTGCTCCGAACCCTCCCGGGCACGGCCAACACGGTGGCAGTCGGCATTGACCGGCTTGGATGGCCGGAAGTCCTTGGTACGATCGCCGGCGACGACACCATCCTGGTGGTGGTGCGGTCACGGGAACTGACCCAGGAGATCGCTCACCGGCTCCGCGAGTTCGGATACTGACGATGCTCCGCCGGCTGGCCATCAACAACTTCGCCATCATCGAGCGGGTGGAGATTGACGTCGAACCCGGCTTCAACGTGCTGACCGGCGAGACGGGGGCCGGCAAGTCCATCCTCATCGATGCCGTGGAGGTTGCGCTGGGCGGCCGGGCCTCCTCCGATTATGTCCGTTCGGGCTCGGAGCAGGCGGCGGTCGAGGCCACCTTCGATCTCCTCGCGATCCCGGCGGCGTCACAATGCCTTGACGCGATGGGGGCCGTCAGCCGAGTCGATCAGTTGCTGACCTTGAGCCGCGAGATAACCGCGGCCGGACGCAGCACCGGGCGGATCAACGGGCGGGTGGCCAGCGCGGGGTCGATCCGGGAAGTGACGCAGCACGTAGTGGACCTCCACGGCCAGCACGAGCACCAGTCGCTGCTCCGGCAAGAGCGTCACCTGGACTTCTTGGACAGCTTCGGCGGCGGGCCCGTCCAGACCCAGCGCCGGCGGGTGCAGGCCGCGCACGCCCACCTCCAGCGCATCAAGGCGGAGATGGAGGCGCTGGCCGGCGACGCCGGGCAGCGGGAAAGGCAAGTGGATCTGCTGCGTTTCCAGGTGGAGGAGATCGATCGTGCCGCCCTTCGCCCAGGGGAAGAGGCGGCGATCGAGGAAGAGCGCCGAATCTTGGGGAGCATTGAGCGCCTGCGGGGCTTGCTGGGCGAGGCGTACTCCTGTATGACCGAGCCTGGAGAAGGTCCGTCGCTGGGCGAACTGGCCGGTCAGGTCGCGGCGGCGGTCGGCGAGGCGGCCAGGATCGATCCGGGGCTCGAGCAACTCAACCGGGCCCTGGTCGACGTGAGTTACCAGATTCAAGATTCAACTCGCGACCTGCGGCAGTATCTCGAACGACTCCAACCCGACCCGGCCCGACTCGAGGAACTGGAGCGGCGACTGGACCTCCTGGCGAATCTGAGGCGTAAGTATGGCCCTACTACCGAGGACGTCCTGGCGTTTCGCGAGCGAGCCTCCCGGGAACTCGACCGCATCGTGGCCGGCGAATCAACCGTTCGGCGGTTGCAGGGCGAGCGGGAGCAGATCTGCGGGGAACTGGGCGACCTCGCCGGGTCGTTGTCGAGCCTGCGGGTCGGGGTTTCGCGGGACCTGGAGCGGCGCATGGAAGAGCAGCTCCGGGACCTGGCGATGGATGCCGTGGTCTTCCGAGTGAGCATTGAACAGGAGGAGGATGCGGCGGGAGTGCCGGTAGGAGGCACCCGCTTGGCTTACTCCGCGCGGGGAGTCGACCGGGTGGAGTTCCTCATCTCCCCTAACCCGGGAGAGCCGGCCCGGCCCCTGGCCCGCATCGCCTCGGGAGGCGAGTTGTCGCGAATCATGTTGGCATTGAAAGCCCTGGTCGCCGAGGCGGACGCCGTGCCCACCGTGATTTTCGATGAGATCGACGTGGGTGTCGGCGGTTCCGCCGCCCTGGCGGTCGGCCGCAAACTTGCGCTCGTAGCGGCCAGTCGCCAGGTAATGTGCGTGACCCATCTCGCACCTATCGCCTGCTTCGCGGACACGCACCTCCGTATCTTCAAAGAAGTGCGGGAAGGACGCACCGTCACCCTGGTCGAGCGGTTGGACGCCGGTGGACGGGTGGACGAAATCGCACGCATGCTGGCCGGAACTCAGCAATCCCCGATCACGAGGCGCCACGCCGAGGCGATGCTGGCGGATGCCGCAGGCTGGCGCGCTATCGCGCGTGGAGGTAAGTCCGAGTTAGGGCCAGATACTCCTCCACTCCTTGCTCCAGCGCCTGGCAGACGGCCGGACTGAGTTCCTTCTTGATGGCAGCCGGGCTGCCGGCGACGAGGTGCCGGTCGGGCACGATCATGGACTCGGCGACCACCGAACCTGCTGCGACGACCGATTGCTCGCCGACGACCGCGCCTTCGAGGACCACTGCACCCATTCCCACCAGCGATCCCCGTTTAACCGTGCAGCCGTGCAAGATTGCGGCGTGACCGATTGTTGCCCGCTCGCCGATGGCGACGTCCTTCCCGGGTTGCGAGTGGACCACGCAGTTATCTTGAACGTTGGCGGCTCGTCCCACCCGTATGGCTCCCATGTCGCCACGGAGGATGGCCCCATACCACACGCTCGCGCCTTCCTCGATGAGGACGTCGCCTATGAGGACGGCGGTCGGCGCAATGAAGGCAGTGGGATGGACCTGAGGTTCCTTGCCTCGGAATGAATCGAGCACGACCTGCTACCTCCCCGCGATTTGCATGTCGGCAGTTTCGCGCTAACTGGGTCGCGCTCCTGCTCATACCAGATCGACCTCGACCCGTTTGGAGGTCGTTCTGGCATAAAGGCCGGTCGACCAGGACACGATAACGCCGCTGTACCTGCGGTTTTTAGTGCACTTCCCATGCGGGGGGTCGGTCAATGACCGGGGCGGGATCGTATAGCCGGCGGCGCGGCGACATCGGCGTCCTGTTGTGTGTCCTCCTGCTCAGTCTCTTCCTGAGTGCGGGATGGAGGACCTTCGCGGCCTTCCCTCGACACCTGCGGGTGTTCGAAGGAGAGGTCGAGGAGGTCCTTTTCGGCCTGCCGCTGCGGCTCCACGTGCTGGTGGACCGCCCCGGGGTCAAGGTCAACGGGGTGATGGCGGGCCTGAGCCTGGGCGCGATCGACGGCCGGCAGGGTTTTCGGTTGGCAGCCGCCCGGGCGGGCAGCTATCGCCTTCGCTTCTCTCTGCTGGGGCTCCTGCCGGTCCGGGAGATGGTGCTGGAAGTCATACCCGGACTCGAAGTCATCCCGGGAGGCCAGTCCATCGGGATCTTGTTGCGCCCATCGGGGGTCTTGGTCCTGGGTCATCGGCCGCTGGAGACGCCCGGCGGTCGGCGGGCGGAGCCTGGGCGCGATGCGGGGATAGTGCCCGGCGACCTCATCGTGGGCATGAACGGCCGTCCCGTCGCTTGTGAGCAAGACTTGCTGAACAGGGTGGATGAAGCCGTTAACCAGGGGATCCCCGTACGCATGGAAGTCACGCGCGACGGCCGGATGCTGGTCTTGCTCGTCGATCCCACTTACGATCGCAAGACCGGGCGCTATGGCCTCGGACTGAAACTGCGGGACGGTACGGCCGGCGTGGGCACCCTCAGCTTCTATCACCCGCCGAGCCGCGTATTCACCGCTCTCGGTCATGTTGTCACCGAGTCGGATGCCGGTCGGCCTGCCGATACGAGCCAGGGCAGGATCGTGGAGGCCACGGTAGCCAGAATCCGGCAAGGGCGTCGAGGACACCCGGGGGAGAAAGTGGGAGAGCTTCGACCAGAGGCCGGCGCCACCCTCGGTTCCATCGATCGCAACACCCCGTTCGGCATTGTCGGCAAGCTGGAGCGAATGCCGGCAGGACACGCCGCCCAGTTCCCGTCGATGCCCCTGGCTCTCGCCCATCAAGTACATCCCGGCCGCGCGTCGATGCTGACAGTACTCGATGGCCGGACGGTGGAGAGTTTCGAAGTGGAGATAGTGAGGGTTGATGCCCGACAGCGCCAGCCGTCGCCCAAAGGAATCACCCTTCGGGTCACCGATCGCCGTCTCCTGGAACGTAGCGGCGGCATCGTCCAGGGGATGAGCGGGAGTCCTATCGTGCAGGGAGGACGGCTCGTAGGAGCGGTGACGCACGTGTTCGTCACCGACCCCACCCGGGGTTATGCGGTCTTTGCCGAATGGATGGCCAGGGTTGCCGGGTTGCTGCGGGACACTCACGAGTCAGGCTGGGACCATCCGGAAGTGGGAGTCGCGGCCTGCGGGTCGACGGCAGCTCAATGCTGTCGGATGCGGTAAAAGGCCGTTGAACGGTGCTAGCGTCCTCCTCGAGGACAGGAGAGGAATGGGGGTGCGAATGTAGAAATCGACATGGCGGGAAGAATCAGGAAGAGGAGGTCATGCCGGTGGGGGATGGTGCGCCGGTGATCGGAGTGCTCATTGCAGACGATAACCGGGAGTTCTGCGAGGTATTGCGGACGTACATCGAGCGCCAGGCGGACATGGAAGTCGCGGGTGTGAGCCATAACGGCACCGACGTGCTGGAGTTGCTTGAGCGCAAGGTCCCCCATGCAATAGTCCTGGACATAATAATGCCTCATCTTGATGGGATCGGTGTCCTGGAACGACTGGCCGTGATGAATCTCCCGCGGCGGCCCAAAGTCATCGTCCTGACCGCCATCGGGCAGGAAACCATCACCCAGCGGACGGTGGAGTTGGGCGCCGACTACTATGTCGTCAAACCGTTTAACCTGGAGGTCCTGGGCAACCGCATCCGGCAGCTCGTGAATTCCCCGATACGGCCGGCCCCACGCCCGGTCCGGGCCCGCAGCCTCGATATGGAAGTGACAAGCATCATCCACGAGATTGGCATTCCCGCACATATCAAAGGGTACATGTACTTGCGGGAGGCGATTCTCATGGTCGTGGACCGAATCGACTTGCTCGGTGCGGTCACCAAGGAGCTGTACCCGACGATAGCTGTCAAGTTCAAGACCACGCCCAGCCGCGTCGAACGTGCCATCCGTCACGCCATTGAGGTTGCCTGGGGACGAGGGAATCTGGAGGTGATCAACGGGCTGTTCGGTTACACCGTGAAGGTCGACCGTGGCAAGCCCACCAACTCGGAGTTCATCGCCATGGTTGCCGACAAGCTGCGGATGGAACTCAGGGCAAGCTGACCGCGAAGCACGGTCCGGGTCTCAAGACTAGCTCAGGCGCTGCCGCCGCATACTAGGCTCGGGGTGGCGTCGTTGTTAGCGTCCGGTCGGGCTCGCTATGAGCCCCGGACCAAGTGTCTGGTTCGCAAGCTGCGGCCTGGCGAGTTGGCCGTCTTAGATCACTCCGACTTGGATGAGGTCGCGGCGCAGGCGATCGTCCGGGCCAGGGCGCGGGCGGTATTGAACCTCGGGGTGAGCTTGACCGGCCGCTATCCGGCAACCGGTGCCCGGGTGCTGCTTGAAGCCGGCATACCCATCCTGGAGAGGCTGACGGCGCCCGACGGCAGCCGGCTTGAACCCCGAACGCTTGACGGCAAGTCCCTGCAGATCGGCGATGGGCTCGTAACCTGCGGAGGCCAGCCGGTGGCCAGGGGCGTGGTGCTTTCCGCCGAGGAACTCGCGCATCGGTTGCAGGTGGCCACGACTGCCTTCGCCGATCAACTGGAACGATTCCTCGAAAACACCTTGGAACACGCCAGACTCCAGAAGGATCTCCTCGCCGGTAGTGTGGACGTTCCCGTCTGCCGAACGCCCATGGAGGGCCGGCATGTCCTGGTAGTGGCCCGAGGCCCTGCCCATCGGGAAGACCTCAGGGCAATCCGCCCCTATCTTGAGCAGTATCGGCCGGTGCTGCTGGGAGTCGACGGAGGCGCGGACGCTTTGCTCGACGAAGGCTATCGCCCCCACTTGATCGTCGGCGATATGGACAGCGCGAGCGATCGCGCCCTCCGCTCGGGGGCGGAACTGGTTGTTCACGCTTACCCGGACGGCCGCAGTCCAGGACTCCACCGGCTTCAGGGGCTGGGACTACGGGCAACCGCCTTCGCTGCCTCCGGTACCAGCGAGGACATCGCGATGCTGCTGGCGCACGCGCATGGGGCGTCCCTGATCGTTGCCGTGGGCACCCACTCCCACATGCTGGACTTCCTCGACAAGGGCCGCCCGGGCATGGCCAGCACCCTGCTGGTTCGCTCCCGGCTTGGCGGCTCTCTGGTGGACGCGAAGGGCATCAGCCGCCTTTATCCGCCGCGGCCCCGCCAAGGACGAGTTGCCCCGGTGCTGCTGGCAGCCATCGTGCCGATCATGACCCTCACGGCTCTCTCCGCTCCGGCTCAACTCCTCCTTCGCCTTCTATTCCTGCAACTCCGGTTCAGACTAGGGGTATGAAGCGCGCCGATGACGGCCTGCACTACCAGATGGTCACGGTAGTTGCCGTGTTCCTTGCCCTGGGTTTGGGGATGGCGGCGGGAGGGGCAATCCTGGGGGAAGAAGGACTGATACGGCGATATGATGCGTTGATCACTGCCCTCGAGGCGGATTTCGCCCGCGTTCGGGAAGAGGGTCGCCGGCAGCGCCAGCGAGTTCAGTCGCTGACAGGAGAGTTGGCGGCGGCCCGCGCCACCAGCGATGACCTGGTGCATTGGGCCGTCAGCGGCCGGCTGGCCGGTCAACGGATCGCAGTCGTCGTGGTGGGCGAGGCTGGTCTGCCGGAGGACCTCGACTCGACGCTGAGGAAAGCCGGTGCGGAGGTGCTCTCGGTGAGTCGGATCATCGTGCCCGGCGCCGCCGGCGCCGTACGAGCCTCTCCCACCCTATCGCCCGAGCCCGCTAACGCCGCCGCCGTTGCGGTACTGGCGCTGGCTTCAGCGCTGGTCAATCCGGAGCACCCCGCGGCGGTCGCTGGACTGGAAGGGGCATCTCAGTTGACGGTGGATGGGAGTTTCCCATCGCCACCGACCGCCGTACTTCTGATCGCAGGCCCGTCCGCCGAACAGGCCCACGACCCGGAAGCGGTTGATCTGGCGCTTGCGAGGGTCCTGGCAAGGGCGGGAATTCGGGTTGTGGGGGCCGGGGCGGGGCCGGCGTCCGCGGGGCATATCGACCGGTATCGTCGGGCCGCCCTACCCAGCGTTGGCGAACTGGGGGACCCGATCGAACTCGTGAGGGCGGTCTACTTGCTGGCCGGGCTCTCCCGCTTGCCGGATGGCTCCGACCCGGGGCAAATTCCATGACCCGGGTTGCCGCCATCGTGCCCGCCCGCAACGAGGCCGATTCAATCGCGGCGACGGTAAGGTCGCTGCTCGACCAGCCCTTGATCGAGGAGGTGTTGGTGGTGGATGACGGGTCACGGGACCTCACCGCGTGCGAGGCACGCAGGGCGGGAGCACAGGTGATAAATCTCCTACGGAACCGGGGGAAAGGGGCGGCGCTCGAGGCGGGGTTCCGGGCTACCGGCGCCGAGTTCCTGCTGCTCGTCGACGCCGACCTGGGTGGAGGAGCCGGCGAAGTCGCCCGTCTGCTCCCGCCCCTGTTCCGGGGAGAGGCCGACCTGGTGATCGGCCGTATGCCGCCCATGGGCGGGGGAGGGTTCGGCCTGGTCCGGGCCGCAGCGAGGCAGGGCGTGACCCGCCTGGTGGGTCAAGTGCCCGTGTCCGTCCTTTCGGGCCAGCGCGCGGTCTCCCGGCGCGGCATGGACATCTTGTTGCCGCTGGCCGGGGGTTTCGGGGTGGAAGCGGGTATGGCGATCGATGCCGTCCGGCGGGGTCTTCGAGTGAAGGAGGTACCCGTGAACATCTTCCACCGGCCGACGCTTCGCGATCTGTCGGGGTTCATTCATCGGGGCCGCCAGCTCCGAGACGTCGTGTCCGCGATCTGGGCTCGACGGAGTCCCGGGTGATCGTAGCTGCCCTTCTGGCTACGCTTGCCGCGGGCCTGACCGCGCGCCTGCTGGTCTTGCCGGCCATGAATTGGCTGGCCGACTGCGGGCTCCTGACCCCCAACTACCAGGGAAGGTCCTTGCCTTGCGGCCTGGGATTGATCCTGATCCCCGCGTATCTCACGGGCACCGCCGCTTTCGGCCTCGCCCTCGGCAGCCCGTGGTCGGAGGCACTTCCCTTGGCTGTCCTGCTGGGCTGTCTCGGCCTGCTCGGCTTCGCCGACGACGTGTTGGGTCAAGGCGGCCACGGGGGGATGCGCCGCCATGGCGCGATCCTCTTGCGGGAAGGCCGGCTGACGACCGGGGGGCTGAAGGCCCTGGGGGCGGCGGCCGTGGCCTTGACCCTGACGGGAGGATCATCGCCTCCGCCAGGCTTCCTGGTGGACGCGGGCCTGATCGCCCTGGGGGCGAACGCCGTCAACCTGCTCGATGTCCGCCCCGGACGGGCCCTGGGGGCGTTCTGGCTGACGATCCTGGCCGTCCTGGGGGCGGCGGCCGACCGCGGGGCGGTGCTCCCGGTCCTCCCCCTGGTGGCGGCCAGTCTGGCCATTGCTCCGGCGGATTTCGGCGGGCGGGGCATGCTGGGTGACGTGGGGGCCAACGCTCTGGGCGGGGCGGCGGGTTTCTTTGCGGTACAGGCCGTCTCGCCCCCCGGCCGGGAGATCGCTCTGGCCTTGCTGGTCATGCTGCACGTTGCGGGCGAGTTCGGATCGCTGTCGCGACTGATTGAACAGGCGGTCGGCCTGCGCACCATGCTGGTTCGCTCGGCGAGGAGGAGGATTGCGGAGAGGAATTCGCGCCCGCCCGAAGAATAGCTGAACGCAAAAACCCAATAGTCCCCTTGGCGGGAGGGCTCTCAGTGCGGATTTTCGAACGCATGGCGAAAACCGGCCACGAGCAGCTCATTTTTTGTTGTCAAGGCCAATCAGGTCTGCGGATGGTGATCGGCATTCACGATACCACCATGGGGCCGGCCATAGGTGGGACGCGGATGTACCCCTACGCAACGGAAGACGAGGTCATTGAGGACGTACTGCGGCTTTCGCACGGTATGACCTGCAAGAGCGCGGCTTCGGGGAGCGACTTCGGCGGCGGCAAGGCTGTCGTGTGGGGTGATCCGGACACCGGCAAGGATGAGGTGCTGTTCCGGGCCCTGGGCAGGCATGTTGAATCCTTGCAGGGGCGGTTCATTACCGGTACCGATGTTGGCACCACTGCTCAGGACTTCGTGTGGGCGGCGAGGGAAACGCGATTCCTCGTCGCTTTGCCGGAAGAACACGGCGGGAGCGGAGACTCGTCGATC
This sequence comes from Bacillota bacterium, assembly GCA_035477115.1. Lineage (GTDB taxonomy): Bacteria > Bacillota > Sulfobacillia > UBA995 > UBA995 > UBA995. The sequence goes on from DATIKW010000030.1 coordinate 69,782, forward strand.
ACGACCGCGTTCGGCGTCTGGAAAGGCATCAAGGCCTGTATTCAGGAGTTGACCGGCCATCCGGGGCTTGGCGACAGGACCGTGGCCGTCCAGGGCCTGGGTAAGGTCGGCGCCAAACTGGTCGGTTATCTGTGTCAGGAAGGCGCCCGCGTCACGGTAACCGACACCGACCCTGAACGGGTCCGAAAGGTCGTCGCCGAGCATACGGTGGAGGTGTGTCAGGCGGAGGCAATCTATGACGTGCCATGTGACGTCTTCTCCCCCTGCGCGCTGGGCGGCATCCTGAATGATGAGACCATCCCCCGCCTGCGCTGTCGGGCCGTGAGCGGCGGGGCGAACAACCAGTTGGCAGAGGACCGTCACGGCGACCTGCTGTACAAGATGGGGATCCTGTATGCTCCCGACTTCGTGGTGAACGCGGGCGGTCTCATTCAGGTATCCGAGGAGTTCCCCGAGTTCCGGCGCGAACGGGCCCTGGCTCGGACCGCCGCGATCTATGACCGGTTGTTGAGCATTTTCGCCATATCCCGCGATGAGGGCATCCCCACTCACCGGGCCGCGGACCTCACGGTCCAGCGAAGACTGGCCGCGCTGGCCGGTCTGGGGCGGATCCACGTGCCGTCCCCCAAGGGATCGGCTACCCGATAGCGCTGGGAGGTTGAGGGGCAGTGGAAATCTTCGCGCACATGACCCGATATGGTTTTGAACAGCTGGTGGTCTGCCACGACCGGGTCTCGGGACTGAGAGCGCTGATCGCCATTCACAGCACGACCCTGGGCCCGGCCCTGGGTGGCTGCCGGATGTACCCTTACGCCGATGAGGACGATGCCATAATGGACGTCCTGCGGCTGGCAAGAGGTATGACTTACAAGAACGCTGCGGCCGGACTGGATATAGGCGGCGGCAAGGCCGTGATCATCGGCGATCCCCGGCGCGACAAGAATGAGCTGTTGTTGCGCGCCTTCGGGCGCTTCATCCAGACGCTGGGCGGGCGCTATTACACGGCTGAGGACTCGGGGACTTCGGTTGAAGACATGGATGTGATCGGCCGTGAGACCGACTATGTGCTCGGTCTGTCTGCGTCCGGCTCGAGCGGTGACCCATCCCCGGTGACCGCGCTGGGAGTCTGGCGGGGCATGAAGGCCGCGGCCGCCATGCGCTGGGGCGATGAGTCGTTGAAGGGCCGGGTCATAGCCATCCAGGGTGCGGGGCACGTCGGCTACCCCCTCGCGCGCCATCTGGCGGACGAGGGCGCCCAACTGGTGGTGGCGGATGTCGCGGCCGAGCGGGCGGAAAGGGTGGCCCGGGAGTTTGGCGCTCAGGTGGCCGCGCCCGATGCCATCCATGCGGTGCGTTGCGATATCCTCTCTCCCAACGCCCTGGGGGCGACCCTCAGCTCTCGGACCATTCCCGCTCTCAAGTGCGCGATCGTGGCCGGTGGCGCGAATAACCAACTCGCGACGGAGTCCGACGGCGATGAGCTTGAACGGCGTGGTATACTTTATGTGCCGGATTACATAATCAACGCAGGCGGCGTGATCAATGTGGCGGACGAACTCGAGGGCGCGTACAATCGGGACCGGGCCTTGAAGCGGGCGGGCACCATCCAGGATAACGTCCGCCGGGTGCTGGAGCTTGCGGCGAGCGAAGGCATCCCAACCTATCAAGCGGCCGACCGGATGGCGGAAGGGCGGATGAGCGCCATCGGACGGCTGCACCACATATATCTGCCAGCCTGAACCCGAGGAGGGGCGACTACGGGCTCGGGGACATCACGGGTTACTGTATTCCTGGGGAGGTTCGGAAGCGGCAAGACCGAGATAGCGGTGAATCATGTGCTGGCCCTGGCCGATGCCAGGGCCAGACCATGGCTGGTGGACCTGGATACGGTCACCCCCTTTTACCGCAGCCGGGACTTGCGTGACCTGCTGGAGAAGGCGGGGGTCCGGCTGGTCGCGCCGCGGGCGCCGTTCGGGGCGGCCGACCTGCCGGCCATCCCCGCGGAGGTCGGGGCGGTGCTGGGATCGGACCGGGAGCCGGTCGTAGTGGATCTGGGCGGGGACGCCGCCGGTACCCGCGTCCTCGGCGCATGGCGTGATCAGCTGTCGGCCTCGCCGCACAGGGCTTTGTACGTGGTCAACGCCCGCCGGCCGTTCAGCGGCGATGTGCAGTCGATCGTACATGGGGTGCGGCGGCTGGCCGCGGCGGCACGGATCAGCGTCACCGGCCTTGTGTCCAATACCCATCTGGGCGACCGCACGACCCGGAAGATCATCCAGGACGGAGATCGACTGATTCGCCAGGCGGCCGAGGAACTCGGATTACCCGTGGCGTTCGTGGCAGCCCGGCGGGACCTGGCCGATGGGTTGGATGTCCCGGGAACGGTAGTGGCCATTGACAATTACCTGCACCTGGCCTCCCCGTGGGCCAGGTGGGACTGAGGGGACATCAGGGGGGGAAACGCATGGAGGAGCGGGTGGTATTCAACGAAGAGCGCTGCAAGGGCTGTGAGCTTTGCGTCGAGGTTTGCCCGGAGAGGATCGTGCATCTTGCCGAGCATTTGAACCGCAAGGGATTTCACCCAGCGACGGTCACGGAACAGGAGCGCTGCACGGGATGTACGTTCTGCGCCCGCATGTGTCCTGACCTGGCGATCACCGTTTACCGCTCGGAGAAGCGGGCGGCGGGCGCCTGACGGGAGGAGATGCAGCTTGGAAGAGCTGGTGCTGATGAAGGGGAATGAAGCGGTGGGGGAGGCGGCCATCCGGGCCGGTTGTCGATTCTTTTTTGGATACCCGATCACTCCCCAGAACGAGATACCGGAGTACATGTCGCACCGCCTGCCGGAAGTGAGCGGTGTCTTCGTCCAGGCTGAGAGTGAGGTGGCAGCCATCAACATGGTTTATGGCGCCGCCGCCGCCGGGGCGCGGGTCATGACCTCATCCTCATCGCCGGGGATCAGTCTCAAGCAGGAAGGCATCTCCTACCTGGCCGGCTCGGAACTGCCCGCGCTGATCGTGAACATCATGCGAGGCGGACCGGGACTTGGCACCATTCAACCCGCCCAATCCGACTACTTCCAGGCGGTGAAGGGGGGCGGCCACGGCGACTATCGCCTGCTGGTATACGCGCCGTCGACCGTGCAGGAAATGGTGGACCTGACGGGTCTGGCGCTCGATCGGGCCGACCACTACCGGAATCCCGTGCTGATCCTGGGCGACGGCTTGCTCGGCCAGATGATGGAACCGGTGAACTTGCCTCCCCTGTCCCACCCGGAGGATCTGCCGGTGAAACCTTGGGCGACTGACGGCCGTCGAGGCGGCCCCAAAAGGGTGATCAACTCGCTCTATCTGGAGGCGGAGGCGTGCGAGGAGCACAACCGCCGCCTCCAGGCGAAGTACCGGGAGATGGAAACCGGCGAACAACGATGGGACGAGACATGGGCGGACGACGCCGAAGTGCTGGTGGTGGCTTACGGCACGGTGGCCCGAATCTGCCGTACCGCCCTGGAGGAACTGCGCGGTCGAGGGCTGGCCGTCGGGTTGTTCCGTCCCATCACCCTGTGGCCGTTCCCCGGTCCGGCGCTGGCGGGGCTATTGCAGCGGGGTCGCATTCGCGCGGTCCTGGTCGTGGAGATGAGCGCCGGCCAGATGGTGGAGGATGTCCGTTCCGTGGTCTGCGGGCGGGTGCCGGTGGCATTCTACGGTCGGACCGGCGGAGTGGTTCCCTCGCCGGAGGAGATCGGCCAGCGCGTGACGGCGGTCTGCGAAGGAGGCACGGTCAATGCGGGTTGCCTTTGAACGGCCGGCCGGGCTGACGGATTGCCCGACCCACTATTGCCCAGGCTGTACCCACGGCATCGCCCATCGGCTGATAGCCGAGGTCATCACCGAGCTTGGCGTCGCCGATCGGACCATTGGGGTGGCGCCGGTAGGCTGCTCGGTCCTGGCCTACGATTACTTCGACTACGACGTGATCCAGGCTTCCCATGGGCGGGCGCCGGCGGTGGCCACCGGGGTGAAGCGAGCCCTGCCCGACCGCACCGTGTTCGCCTATCAGGGCGACGGCGACCTGGCTTCCATAGGCACGGCGGAGATAATTCACGCTGCGGCGCGTGGAGAGAATATCACCGTGATCTTCATCAACAACGCCATCTACGGCATGACCGGCGGCCAGATGGCGCCGACCACGCTCCTTGGACAGCTCACGACCACTTCTCCGGCCGGCCGCGAGGCGCCGCGCGAGGGATATCCGGTGCGGGTAGCGGAACTCCTGGAGCAGGTCCGGGGGGTAGCGTATCTGGCCAGGTACCCGTTGACCAAACCGGCGGAAGTGGGGCGGGCCCGCAATGCCATCCGTAGGGCTTTCCAGACGCAACTCGAGGGCAAGGGATTCAGCCTCGTGGAACTGCTGTCGACTTGCCCGACGGGATGGGGCATGACGCCACGGGAGGCGCTGCGCTGGGTAGAGGAAGTGATGGTCCCGTACTACCCGCCCGGCGAGTTCCGGAACGGACCGGAGGATCCCGGCGGCGGACCGAGCAGAAAGCGGGTGGGGTGAGCCATGGACAAGCAGTACGAGGTGATCATGGCTGGCTTTGGGGGCCAGGGCGTGATGTCCATGGGGCAGTTGCTGGCGTACGCCGGCATGCTCGAAGGTCTTCAGGTGACATGGATGCCGTCATACGGCCCGGAACAGCGAGGTGGCACGGCTAACTGCACGGTAATCCTGTCCCCTCGGACCATCGGTTCGCCGGTTGTGGAACACCCGGCCGCTGTCGTAGCCATGAACCGGCCCTCCTTGGACAAGTTCGAGGACCGGGTGAGGGAAGAGGGACTGCTCGTGGTCAACGCCACGCTGGCCGGGCGAAGCGTCCGGCGAACGGATGTCCGAGCCCTGAGCATCCCCGCCACTGCCATCGCCGAGGAGCTTGGCAACGACCGGGTCGCCAACATGGTAGCACTGGGTGCCCTGCTCGAGATCACCCGACTGGTGCGGCCGGACTCGGTGGTGGAGTCGTTGAAGAAGGCTTTGCCGCCGCATCGTCACAGTCTCATACCTCTCAACCAGGACGCCCTGCGGCGGGGGATGGAACTCGCGCGGAACGGGGCTCGCCGCTCGGCATGCTAGCGACAAGGTAGGCCTGATGGATGGAACGGAAAGGCTTCCGATCCTCAGAACTGCGGATGGCCAGGGTACTCCAAGTGACCGGCGAGTGGCCCGGGGTCAGTTTGCTCGGCGTTGAGCTTGATGGCTCGCCCGGACGGAGCGAGGCAGTCGCTTATCCGGAGCTGACAGGGCAGATAGCTCCGGGCGACCGCGTCCTCCTGAACACGACCGCCGTGTCTCTAGGTCTGGGGACCGGGGGCTACCATTTCGTAGTGGCGGTAGAGGGCCGCGAGCGACGGGACGAAGAAGGACCCGGGCACATCATGAAGTTGCGTTACACGCCGGTTCAGTTCCGGTGCCATGCCGTTGAAGAGGAGGGGCATCCGGCCAGAGATGCCCTCGACGCTACCAGCGACCTGGCAGGTATGGTGGTCGTGGCGGGTTGCGTCCACAGCCAGCTCCCTCCGATCTTGGCCGGGCTGCGAGCGGCCCTCGACCCCCCTCCCCGGGTCGCCTACTTGATGACCGAGGGCGGAGCGCTGCCCCTGGCCTTCAGCCGGTTGGCAGGCGAGTTGCGGGAACGCGGCTGGCTGGCGGGCACGATTACCGCCGGCCACGCCTTCGGGGGCGACTACGAGGCGGTGAACCAGTACACCGGGCTGCTGGCGGCGCGAGCCGCCCTCCGGGCGGATTTCGTGGTAGCGGCGATGGGACCGGGAGGGGTGGGCACCGGGACCCGCTGGGGCTTCACCGCGATAGAACAGGGGGAAATCGTCGATCGGGTCAACCGGCTGGGAGGGCGGCCGGTGGCGGCGTTGCGGGTGAGCTTCGCCGACCCACGGCCGCGGCACCAGGGGGTCAGCCACCATTGTTTGACGTCGCTGGGTCGAGTGGCGGCTACGCGGGCAGTGGTGGCCGTGCCCCGCCTTCCGCCTTCCGCCGGGGAGGTGCTCTACCGCCAACTCGCCGCGGCCGGCGTGAGCGACAGGCACGAAGTGGTGGAAGAGGCCGGCGAGCCGGCCTTGGCCTGCCTCGAACGCGAAGGCATGATCGTTCGGACCATGGGAAGGGCTCCCGCTCAGGACCGGGAGTTCTTCCTGGCGGCGGGTGCGGCCGGCGCCGCAGCCGCCCGCCTGGCGGGGAAGGGGGGGAAGGGGACTGGCGGGCAGAGTGGTGTACCGGGGCAGACTGCTGACCGTTAAGACCGAGGAGGTCAAGTTAGCGACGGGCCTGGTCGCCTTGCGCGAGATCGTCGAGCACCCCGGCGCCGCGGCGATAGTAGCGATGACCACCTCTCGGCAGGTCCTGCTGGTGGAGCAACACCGCCCGGGAGCAAGGGGCACGCTCCTCGAGATACCCGCCGGCACTATAGACCCGGGCGAGACGCCGGAGGAATGCGCCCGCCGGGAACTTCAGGAGGAGACCGGCTACCAGGCGAGGAGCATCGAGCGACTGGGGGGCTTCTACCTGTGCCCCGGCTACTCCACCGAATTCTTGGATGTGTTCCTGGGCACCGACCTCCACCCTGCCAGCCGCCGCCCCGACGCGGATGAGGAACTCACCCTCCATCTGGTCGACTTTGCGGAGGCGTTGACCGCCATCGATAGCGGTCGACTCCGCGACGCCAAGACGGTGGCGGGCCTGCTCCTGGCGGCCCGGCGGTTGCCCGGGCGCTGACCGGGCCCCGTCGCCCGGTCGAAACCGGCCCTCCCCGCGCATAGGCTCCCCGGGGAGGGGACAACCGGTGCCGCGAGCTTTGACCCCCGGGGAAGGGCTAAAGGACGCCATCGAAGGGCACCTTCGGGGACAGCTTCCCTTGTGTGCAGTGGTACTGTCCCTCCTCGTCCTGGGAGTGATCCTCGGGTCATCGGCTGCCACGGTCCTGGATACGGAAGAACGCGCTGAGCTTGCCGCCTATCTGGAGGTGTTCCTGCGCGGCCTGGTCGACGGGCGCTTGAGGACCGAGCCCGCCGAAGCCCTGAGCGCGGCGTACCGGCAAAACCTCCAGACGCTGGGTTTCATCTGGCTCCTCGGCTTGACCGGCATCGGCGCTCCCGTTGTGGGAGCAATCGTGTTCCTGCGCGGGCTGGTGCTCGGCTTCACCGTCGGCTTCCTGGTGGAGGAGATGGGGACGATGGGCCTGCTCCTGGCAGCCCTCGGCGTACTGCCTCAGAACTTGCTCGCCCTGCCGGCCATAGTCGGCAGCGCCGTCGCGGCGCTGGCTTACTCCTTGCGGTTGCTGAGACGCAGGACCGAGTCACGGCCGCGACCCCTCCTCGAAGAAACCCTGGCCTACACCTTCGCGGTGTTGCTCATGGCGGGCCTGTTGCTGGGAGCCGGCCTGATCGAAGCGTATCTCTCCCCCGGCTTGATGCGATTGGTCGCCGGCCATGCCTCCCGGTGAGCCTTGACCGCCGAGCGTGCCCGGGCTGGACCCTCCGGGACAGCGGGAGGATTTCCTGCGCCTCGGGTGTAAAGTAACGCCGACAGCACATCCCGTGGAGGGATACTCAAGATGATCGTCGGGGTCCCGAAAGAGATCAAACGTGACGAGAACCGCATCGCGATCACTCCAGGCGGGGCCGCCGCCTTCACCGGCCGGGGCCATACGGTGTTGATCGAACGGGGAGCGGGCATTGGCAGCGGTTTTGAGGATGGCGAGTTCCGGGGGGCCGGAGCGCACATCGTCCCCAGGGAAGAGGTATTCGCGCGCGCGGAGATGATCTTGAAAGTCAAGGAACCGCTTCCCCCCGAGTTCGACCTGCTCCGGGAAGGCCAGATCTTGTTCACCTATCTTCACCTTGCGCCCGAACCGGAACTCACCCGCGCCCTGATGCGCCGGCGAGTGGCGGCCATCGCTTACGAGACCGTCCAGTTGCCGGACGGTTCCCTGCCGCTGCTCACCCCCATGAGCGAGGTGGCCGGCCGTATGGCCACCCAGATCGGGGCGCGTCTGCTGGAGAAGCCCCAGGGCGGGCGGGGCGTCCTGCTGGGGGGCGTACCGGGAGTTCCGCCCGCGGAGGTAGTGGTTGTGGGCGGCGGCATAGTCGGGCTGAATGCCGCCCGCATGGCCATGGGCATGGGGGCGCTGGTTACCATCCTGGACATCAGCGCGGAACGAATGCGGTACATCGATGACGTGTATGGCGGCCGGATGCTCACGCTGATGTCCAATCCCTTCAGCCTGGCGGCCACGGTGCGCCGGGCGGACTTGTTGGTCGGGGCGGTGCTGATCCCTGGCGCTCGCGCTCCCCGGTTGGTGACGGCGGACATGGTCAAGACCATGAAGCCCGGGTCGGTGATTGTCGACGTTTCGATTGACCAGGGGGGCTCGATCGAGACCATCGATCGGGTGACTTGCCACTCCGACCCGACCTACGTTTGCCACGGCGTAGTCCACTACTCCGTGCCCAATATTCCCGGAGCGGTGCCCCGCACCTCCACCTTCGGCCTCACCAACGTCACCTTGCCCTACGCCCTGCAACTTGCCGATCAGGGGCTCCGGGAGGCGCTCCGGGCCAACCCGGCACTCGCAAAAGGGGCGAACGTGCTCGAAGGCCAGGTCACCTATGAGGCGGTGGCCGCCGCCACCGGCGTGCCGTACGTCCCCCTGGCAACCGTACTCAGCTGAAACGCGCTGCGTCTTCGCCGTAGGGGCGGGTTCCGAACCCGCCCCTACTGTGGCTGTTTCATCCTCGAGGGACGCGAGCCCCGAAGTCCCGCAGCAGGCGGACCGCCACCCCGCTCAAGGCGACCAGGGCGATGAGGTTGGGTATGGCCATGAAGGCGTTCAGCGTGTCGGCGATCGCCCATACCGGGGTGAGTTCCCCCAGGGCTCCAACGAGCACGAATGGCAGCCATAATAGGCGGTACAGAGCGCGGATCCTGCCCCCCAGGAGATAGGCCGCGCAGGTCTCGCCATAGAATGACCAGGTCAGGATAGTGGAGTAGGCGAAGAACCCCAGGCATAGGACAACAACGGCCGATCCCCACCCCCCGGGGAAGGCGGCATCAAAAGCCCGCATGGTCACGACCGCCCCCTCATCGCCCAGAGTCCAGGTGCCGGTGACGAGGATGGCCAGCCCCGTGGCCGTGGCCACGACCAGCGTATCGACGAACACCTCGAAGATGCCCCAGAGACCCTGTCGGGCCGGGTGGTCGGTGACGGCGGCGGCATGTACGATGGGAGCGCTGCCCAGTCCCGCTTCGTTAGAGAAGACGCCCCGGGCGATGCCAAAGCGCATCGCCTGCATCACCGTGGCCCCGGCGAAGCCCCCGGCGGCCGCGATGGGCGTGAAGGCGTGGGTGAAGACGGTGCGGAAGGCTGCGGGCACGTAGGGCAGGTGGGCGGCGATCACGACGGCCACTCCCCCGAGATACAGGACGATCATCCCCGGGACCACCACCCCGGCAACGTCGCCGAGGCGGCGAATGCCGCCGATGGTCACGATGCCCACGAGTGCCACCAGACCGAGACCCGACGCGATCCGGGGCATTCCGAACTGTTCCAGGCCGTGGGCCACGGAGTTGGCTTGCACCATGTTGCCGATGCCAAAAGCCGCCAGGGCACCGAAGACGGCGAACAGCACGGCCAACCATCGCCAGCGGCGCCCCATCCCCTCGGTGATGTACCGCATTGGCCCCCCGAGCATGGGTCCGCGCCGTTCCCGTTCGCGGTAGTGGACGGCGAGGATGACTTCGACCATTTTCGTGCACATGCCGACCAGACCGGAAACCCACATCCAGAGGAGCGCTCCGGGCCCGCCCAGGGAGATGGCGGTAGCCACGCCGACTATGTTGCCGACTCCTACCGTCCCGCCCATGGCGGAGGCAAGGGCCTTGAAAGCCGATACGTCTCCCTCATGACCGGCGGGTCTCGGCTGCCGGCCCACAAGCTCGCGTAACATGCGAGGGAAGTAGCGGAATTGAGCCCCCCGCGAGAGCAGCGTGAGATACAGGCCGACGATGATGATGCCGCCGACCATGAGGGGACCCCATAGAACGGCGTTGATCCGGTGGTTCAGGTCGAGCAGCCACTCCATGCCGCACTCTCCTCCCATCGCGCTCCCGGCGGGCGAGGCCCACCTTATTGTAGCCCATTCTTCACTCCCCGAGGCAGACTCCTCCTCCGGCGCCCCTCACACATTCTCCCGGGCCGGTGATCATAAGTATCTAATCCGGTCATCCCGCCGGCGAGGTGCGCGCATGTTGGTGATATCGCGGGCGAGACTCCGATCGCAGCTCCGGATCCTCGCGGGCATCGCCCTGATCGGCGCGGCGGGCCGGTTCCTCGCCGGCCTGGGGGATCGGCTGGCGGTGTCCGGTCCCTTCGTGGAAGTGACCTCGCGGGAAGCATTGCAGCGATGGATCATCTGGTTCACACGACAACTGGAGCGTTTCATGAGGGGTGGCGACTGGGGGTGAAGTTTCCATAAAGGGAGGGACCGGGCGAATTATGTTGAATGCTGAAGAAAGCGCGGATGAGGCCCGGCGCCGCTCAGGATGCATGGGTGATAGCCTGCGCAAGCTAGAGCAACCGGCGATGGTCTTGTCGCCAAGGGGACCGGGATGATGGATGACCTGATCGGCAAATTCGTTGATTACCTGGCTACCGAGCGCAAGCTTGCCCTGAACACGCTGGAGTCCTACGGGCGCGACCTGCGCCAGTACGCGGAATTCCTGGCCGGCAGTAAGGTTTCGTCGCCCGCAGAGGCCTCGCGGGCGACCATCATCGCCTACCTCCTGTACATGCAGAAGCAGGGCAAGGCCACGGCCACCGTCGCCCGGCGTCTGGCCGCGCTCAAGGCCTTCTATCATTACCTCCTGCGGACGGGGGTGGTTGACCGCGATCCCGCCGCCCACCTCGAATCGCCCAAGCTACAGAAGCGACTCCCCCGGGTGCTCACCGTCGGGGAGATCGAGCGCCTCCTCCAACAGCCTCGCCTGGACGATCTGGCAGGGCTGCGCGATCGGGCCATGCTGGAACTGCTCTATGCAACGGGAATCAGGGTGAGCGAACTCGTGGCCCTGAACCGATCCGATGTCAACCTGGCACTCGGCCACGTGGGCTGCGGCGGACCGGGAGCGAGAGAGCGGGTCATCCCCCTGGGCTCGGTGGCAAAACGCTGGGTCGGAGAGTATCTGTTGCGCGCCCGTCCAGGGCTGGGACGCGGCCGGCCCGATGACGATACCCTGTTCGTGAATCATCACGGCCGTCGCTTGACGCGGCAGGGCTTCTGGAAGATCGTCAAACGGTACGCGCTGGGCGCCAAAATCGCCAAGGTCATCACCCCGCACACCATCCGGCACTCATTCGCCACGCATCTCCTGGAGAATGGCGCCGACCTTCGGGCGGTGCAGGAGATGCTCGGCCACGCCGACATCTCGACCACCCAAATATACGCCCAGGTCACCGGCGGGCGCTTGAAAGAAGTGTATGCCCGGGCGCATCCCCGCGCCTGAAGCGACTCTCCGGCAAGGGGGACATGGGGTGCCGCGGCGCGCCTTCGTCGTGGTAGTCGACGGATTGGGAGTGGGAGCGCTACCCGACGCCGCTGCCTTCGGGGACCAGGGAGCCGACACGCTGGCCAATGTATCCCTGGCTGCCGGCGGCATCGCCCTGCCTTACTTGGTGGGGGCCGGTGTCGCGCGGGTCGCACCCGACGCCATCCTCTTGCCGGCCGGAGCATGGTCGGGGAGAGGAGCGTACGGCCGGATGGTCCAGGCGGCTCCCGGCAAGGACACGCTCAGCGGCCACTGGGAGCTGATGGGCGTGATTCCCCCGGAGCCTTTCCCCACTTACCCGGCAGGCTTTCCCCCGGAACTGCTCCTGGCGATGGAGAAGGCCACGTCGACCCGGTTCCTCGGCAACCGGGCGGCATCCGGCACGACCATCGTCCAGGAACTCGGTGAGGAACACCTCGCGACCGGCTATCCCATCCTCTACACGTCGGCCGACAGCGTCCTGCAACTCGCCGCGCATGAGAGAGTCCTCCCCCGGGAGGAGCTGTATCGGCTATGCGCGATCGCCCGGAGGTTGTCCCGGGTAGGGCGGGTAATAGCGCGGCCCTTCCAGGGTGAGGCCGGCAAGTTCTTCCGCACGGCCGGACGGAGGGACTGGGCGATGTCCCCGCCCGCGCCCACCTTGCTCGACCGGATCACTGATGCCGGTCAGGAAGTGTGGGCGGTGGGCAAGGTAGAGGACCTGTTTACCGGGCGGGGAATTGGCCGGTCGCTCCGGCGGTCCACCAATCGTGAAGTGGCGGCGGGCCTCGAGGAAGCTGTCCGCCAGGCTGGGCCCGGACTGGTGCTGGGCACCCTCCCCGAGACGGACACGGTCTGCGGGCATCGTAACGACCCCGGCGGGTTCGCCCGGGAGTTGGAGAAGCTCGACGGCTGGTTGGGCGGTTTTCAGGGACGACTGGGGTCCAAGGATTGGCTGTTCATCACCGCCGACCACGGCTGCGATCCCACCCTGCCATCCACCGACCACACGCGTGAGTATGTTCCGGTGCTGGTACCACGGGCGCCGGCTGTCGACCTCGGTACCCGGATGACCATGTGCGACCTGGCGGCGACGGTGTCGGAGTTGCTGGGTATTCCCGGGGCCGGTCCCGGCTGCAGTTTTGCGGCAGCACTGCTGGGCTGACGGAGGGAGGGCGCGGGCGATGGCGATGGAGCACGTGGAAGAAGCAGCCGGATTCCTTCGCGACCGTGGATGGGGCGGTCAGTCTCTGGCGATCGTCCTCGGATCGGGGCTCGATATTCTGGGCGGGGACTTCGAGGTTGACGACGACCTGGCTTTCACCGCCGTCCCTCACTGCCTGCCGGCGACGGTCGCCGGGCACGCCGGCCGGCTCCTGCGCGCCCGCCTGAGGGGCGTGCCTTTCCTGGTGATGCGGGGTCGCCTTCATTACTATGAGGGCCTCCCCCTGTCCGCGGTGGTGTTTCCCATCCGAGTGCTCGCCCGTCTAGGTGTCCGGACTTTAGTGCTGACCAACGCGGCGGGGGCCGTGAACCATGAGCTTGGGCCGGGAGACCTGATGCTGGTGACCGACCACCTGAATCTGCTGGGCGATAACCCCTTGCGGGGCCCAAATCTCGATGAGCTTGGGCCGCGCTTTCCCGCGATGACCGCTGCCTATTCCCGCGAGTTGGCGAGGCTGGCGCGCGAAGCGGGGGCCCGGGCCGGGGTGGAATTGCGCGAAGGGGTGTATGCGGCCGTGGCCGGTCCGAGCTACGAGACGCTGGCGGAGAGTCGTCTGTTGCGCCAGATGGGCGCGGATGCGGTGGGAATGTCAACCGTGCCTGAGGTCATAGCGGCGCGGCATGCGGGGATGTCGGTGCTGGCGCTGTCCTGCATCGCCAATCGGGTAGGCGACGGCGCTGCGCCTGACCACGCGGATGTCCTGACCGCTGTCTGCGCCGCCGCCCCTCGCGTCGGGCGGTTGCTGCGAGAGCTGGTGCCCGCGCTCGCGACGCAGGATCGGCTCCCGCCTTGACCGCGGCCCGCCGGCTCGACCTCTCGTATCGAGCCGAGCCCGCCCGGGGAGGCTAACGCCCACGGAGGTGTAGGGTGTGGGCGCTTCGTATCGACATCTAGCGTCGGGACTGGCTTTCCTACTTGCCCTCGTGATTTCCGCGGGACCGTTGTCGGCCCGACCCGCAACCGGTCCCGCCGTCCGTTCGCCGTCGGCGCTGCTCATGGAGGTCGGGAGCGGGGAAGTGCTGTGGGCGAGAGGTGCCGATACCCGCGTCGCTCCCGCCAGCATCACCAAGCTCATGACCCTGTTGCTGGCTTACGAGGCGCTGGCCGCCGGTGCCGCCCGGTTGGACGACACGGTGGTGGCATCCGAGGCGGCTGCCGGCCTTGGCGGCACTCAGATCTGGCTGCATCCGGGCGAGCGGATGGCGCTGGGCGATGTCCTGCGGGCTGTTGCCGTGGGCTCGGCCAATGACGCGGCGGCGGCGCTTGCCGAGCATCTGGCCGGATCCGAAGCGGAATTTGTGGCGCGGATGAATGAGCGAGCCCGCGACCTCGGCATGGCGGCAACCCGTTTCCAGAACAGTCATGGCCTGGATCATCCCGACCACTACACATCGGCGGCCGACGTCGCCCGGCTATCCCGGGAACTCGTACTCCGATTCCCCGCGGTCCTCGAGCTGACAGCGCAGTATCTCGCGTATGTCCGGCAGGAGTTGGGGGCGGGGGGCCGCACCGAGATCCTCAACCGGAACCGCCTGGTCCGATTCTATCCCGGAGCAGACGGGCTCAAGACCGGGTGGACAACGCGCGCCGGATACTGCGTCGCCGCTACCGCCGTACGCGAAGACACTCGTTTCCTGGCAGTAGTGATGGGGTCCGCGTCCCGGACGGAGCGGGATGCCGACGCCCGCACGCTCCTCAGCCATGGGTTCAGCAATTTCGTCGCGGTTCGAGGGGCGGCGGCGGGCGAGGTCGTGAGCACGCTGCCGATCATGCGGGGTCAAGTCGCACGCATTGACGTCGTGGCGGGGGGCGATCTCGGAGTGGTCGTCCTGCGCGGCAAGGAGCGGGGCGTGGAGCGAGTGGTGCTCCTTCCCGAACGACTGACGGCACCGGTGGCGGCCGGGAGCCCGGTAGGCGAAATCGCCCTTTTCCTCGACGGGCAGGAACTCGGTCGCGTGCCGCTGATAGCCGCGATTAGCGTCGAATCCTTGAGTTGGCTGTCCATGGTCTGGCGACTCGTTCTCCTGCTCTTCCCCGCGTCCTAGGCAGGGGTGACCCGGCCGACCCCCGAACCCCATCACGATGTCGGGGGTGGCGAGTCACGGTCGGATACCACATCCTGGGGGACGTAGTCATCCTGCAACCTCAGGGTGATCTGGACCTGAAACTGGCGGAGGAACTGCGGCGCGCGGGCGAGAATCTCCTCGGACGCGGCGGGCGTCATTCACTGGTTTTGGACATGCGGCGAGTGGATTTCATCGATAGCTCAGGTCTCAGCGCCATCCTGGGCCGCTATCGGCGGGTCCTCGAGTTGCAGGGGCGAATGGCGGTGAGCGGGGCCACCCCCCGGGTGGCATCGCTCCTCGAGTTGGCAGGGGTCACGGGGATCATCCCCCTGCACGCCTCACTGGCCGGCGCCTTGGCCGCGGTAAAGGAGCGGGTCGAGGGTGGGCGGGGAACCTCGCGAGAACATACTCCGACTTGAGTTCCTGAACCTGCCGGCCAATATCGGCGTGGCCCGCAATGCCATCGGGACTTTTGCGGTTCAGATCCCTTTCACTTTGGATGAAGTCGACGAGATCCGACTTGCCGTCTCCGAGGCGGTCACCAACGCGGTCGTCCACGCCTACCCGGGAGATCGAGGCTGGGTGCGGGTGACGGCTTGGTTTGCCGATGGTGCGCTGGAGCTGACGGTGGACGATGACGGGTGCGGCATCCCCGACCTCGCGGCGGCACGAGCCGCCACTTACACTACCGATCCCGAACGCATGGGTCTCGGGTTCTCCTTCATGGACTCGTTCATGGACCAGGTCGAGGTGCGGCCGGGGCCGTCGGGTCGGGGGACGCGCGTCCTCATGCGCAAGCGGCCGACCCGCAAGGACGGCGAGACGGCCAGCGACGGAGACGGGCCGGCTTGAGGAGGAGATGGCTTGAGCGGCGACCCCGGGGCTGCAGGTCGGGGCGTCGAGGAGCACATCGGGCTGGTATGGTCGATCGTCAACCGGTTCCGAGGCCGCGGTGAGGACCTGGAAGAGCTGTTCCAGGTCGGGTGTGTCGGCCTCCTGAAGGCCGCCGATCGCTTCGACCCGAGTTACGGCACTGAGTTCAGCACTTACGCCGTCCCGATGGTGCTGGGCGAGATCCGGCGATTCCTCCGCGATGCGGGACCCGTGCGGGTTGGGCGGCGCCTGCAAGAAGTGGCGGCGCGGGCGGCGCAGGCTCGCGCGATGCTGATTGCCCGGGAAGGAAGGGAACCGAGCCTCGAGGAAATCGCGAGTGAGGCCGGGCTCAGTCCCGCCGAGTTGGCCCAGGCCCGGGAAGCGACCCGGCCCGTGCTGAATCTGACCGCGCCGGCAAGCGATGAAGATGGCGCGGCGCCGTGGCTCGATCGGATTGCCATGAAGTCAGACGTCGACCCGGCGGACAGCATCGCCCTCCGGCAAGCCCTGACTCAGCTGCCCTCCCGCCTGAGACTCATCGTCGAACTGCGCTTTTTCTCCGATTGCTCCCAGGCCGCCGTCGCCCGGCGGCTGCGCCTCTCTCAGAGCCAGGTATCGCGGCTTGAGCGCCAGGCACTCCTGGCGCTCAAGCGGGATCTCGAGTTCTGATCTCGCCGGCAGGTCGTCGCATACCCCCGGAGTCCTCGGGTACAATATCGAGACGGAGGGCGAGCGATGACCGATGACTCCAGGGAAGCGCAACTGCTGCGCCTGACACGATTGGCCGAACAGGGCCGTGCCTGCGAGGTACGCACGGAACTCGGATGCGAGTTGCATGCCCTGTACATTCGGGGAGAAGTCCAAGGACAGCGATTGCCCCTGTGGGGCGGCAAGCGGATACGATTGCCGGAGGTGACACAGGAAGATGAGCGTGGTGAAGGTCCTGGAACTGGTAGGGGAGTCTCCGGAGAGTTGGCAGGCGGCAGCCACCAGCGCGGTCGCGGAAGCCGCACGTACTCTTGACTCCATAACCGGAATCGAAGTGTGCAACTGGACGGCCGCCGTGGATGCGGGCCGGATCGTCCGGTATAAGGCCAACGTGAAAGTGGCATTCGTGGTCGATCCTTCGCGCCGGGAGGCGTGATGGGAGCCTTGGAGGGGGACACCAGGGAGTTGATCCGCCGGCACCTCCCCGCCCGGCCGGTGCTGGGCAATGCCGTGCGGGCCTTCCTCGTGGGCGGGTCGATATCGGTGGTAGGTCAGGTGATACTCAGCTTCTTCGAAAACCGCGGGCTCGCCCGGGCAGAAGCCGGATCGGCCGCCGCGGCCACGATGATCTTCCTCGGGTCGGTCCTGACCGGCCTTGGCGTGTACGATCGCCTGGGACGCCAAGGTGGCATGGGCGCCTTCCTCCCGATCACCGGGTTCGCCAATGCCGTCACCGCTCCGGCCATGGAGTTCAAGCGGGAGGGTTTCGTGCTTGGCGTGGGCGCCCGTCTGTTCACGGTGGCGGGGCCGGTCATCGTCTATGCGCTCGCCTCATCCCTGCTGGTCGGCATCGTCCTCTGGATGCTCGGCATGACGGACCCGGGCGTCCGGGGGATATGAGGATGGCGGGCACGCTTGCCGCCGCACCCGGCCTCCGGCTGGGAAGGCAGACGGTCAGGTTCGATCTTGCCCCGGCCACCGTGGCGGCCGCCGCAATCGTGGGTCCTCGGGAAGGCAAGGGGCCCCTGGGCGACTACTTCGATGTGGTCAAGGACGATGAACTGGTCGGGGAGAAGAGTTGGGAGCGCGCGGAAGCGCGTATGCTCGCCGAGGCCTGCCGGCTTACCCTGCGCAAGGCCGGTACCCGTGTGGAACACGTGGACTTCCTCATCGCCGGCGATCTCTTGAACCAGATCACCTGCTCGAGTTTCGTCGCGAGGGAATTGAATCTCCCTTTCCTGGGAATCTTCGGGGCGTGCTCGACACTGGCCGAAGGGATGACGGTAGCCGCCATGACCATTGACGGCGGTTACGCCCAGAACGCCCTCGTGGCGGTGTCCAGCCATCACTGCACGGCCGAGCGCCAGTATCGCATGCCGACGGAGTTCGCCACCCAACCGCCGCCGACCGCTCAGTGGACCGTAACCGGGGCGGGCGCCGTATTGCTGGCCGCCCGCGGCGACGGTCCCGCCCTCACCATGGCGACCGTTGGGAAAGTGATCGATTCCGGGCTCAAGGACCCGCAGAACCTGGGAGCGGCGATGGCCCCGGCGGCCGCCGACACCATCCTGCAGCACTTCCAGGACAGCGGGCGCGAGCCCGACTATTACGATATGGTCGTCACCGGCGACTTGGCGGACGTCGGGCGGAAGATCGCCCTGGTGCTCCTGGAGAGAGAAGGCATCGCCATCGAGGATCGCTTGTTTGACTGCGGATCGAACATTTACGACCCGGACCAGGGGGTCGATGCGGGCGCGAGCGGATGCGGATGTTCGGCGGCAGTATTCGCCGGCTACTTGATGAATGGCCTGCTCACCGGTAGATACCGCCGGATCTTGTTGGTCGGCACGGGGGCGCTGTTCAGTCCCACCAGTTACCAGCAAGGCGAGACCATCCCCGGGATCGCCCATGCCGTCGCCCTGGAAGCCCAGGACGCTCCAGGTTAGGGGGGGAGCACCGTTTGTCGGAACTACTACTCGCCTTCGCGGTCGGGGGTGCGATGTGCCTCTTGGCCCAACTCGTCCTCGATATCAGCCGGCTCACCCCCGCCCATGTAATGGTCATCTTCGTCAGCCTGGGCGCGGTTGCCAGTGGGATTGGCTTGTATGAGCGTTTTGTAGAACTGGGGGGAGCGGGTGCCCTCATCCCGCTGCCCGCCTTCGGACACGCGCTGGTTCAGGGGATAGTCGAAGAAGTGGGGAGGGAAGGTCCGGTAGGCTTGCTCACCGGAGGGCTCAGGATGGTGGCGTTGGGTCTGACGGTCGCGGTGCTATCCGGATTGGCGATGGCATTGCTATTCGACCCCCGGGGATGACATGCCGGCAAGCCTGACCTCCCGCCTGGAGGACAATGTCCGCGCGATCGGCGAGCGACTCGGCTGGGGAGAGAGCTTCGACGTGCTCATCCGCCGCGTGGAGATCGCCGGACGCGGGGCCGCCCTGATCTTCATCGACGGCTTCGTCAAGGAAGACATCCTGACCCTCATCCTGAAGACGCTGTCCGCCCTGCAGCGGCGGGATCTGGCGCTGGACCCCCTGCTGGCGCTGAGCCGGCGGTGGCTCCCTTTCATCGAGACCTCCACGGTCACGGAGGTGGAAGCGGCCATCCACCAGGTGTTGGCCGGCCCCTTGGTCCTCCTGCTGGACGGGGTGGCCGAGGCGGTGGTGATCGACGCGCGCCAGTACCCCACCCGGGGCATGACCGAACCGGAACTGGAGCGGGTAATCCGCGGTTCCCGGGACGGTTTCGTGGAGACCATCGTCTTCAACACCGCCTTGATCCGGCGCCGACTTCGCGACCCGGGCCTACGCGTCCGGCTGTTCAACGTGGGGAGGCGGTCCCGCACCGACGTGGCTCTCCTTTACATCAACGACATAGCCTGCCCGGATATGGTGCGGCTGCTCTGCGAGCGAATCCAGGCGGTGGACGTCGACGGTTTGCCCATGGGGGAGAAGTCCCTGGAAGAGTTCCTGGTCGGGCGAAGCAGCTGGTGGAATCCTTTCCCCGTCGTGCGCTACACGGAGCGGCCGGATGTGGCGGCGGTGCATCTCCTTGAGGGCCACCTGGCGGTGGTGGTCGACACCTCGCCCAGCATCGCCTTGCTGCCGATCACCATCTTCCACCACATGCAGCACGCGGCGGACTACCGGGAAGACCCCATGGTGGGCGCCTACATGCGCTGGGTGAGAGGGCTCGGCATCGGCCTCTCCTGGGTTGGTCCCCCCCTGTGGGTAGCCTTGACCATGCTCGAGCCGGGCAATGGGGTGTTGCCACCCTGGCTTGGCCCTCGTGAGCCGGCGGCCATCGCCCTGCCTCTCCAGTTCATCATGGCGGAACTGGGGCTGGACCTGGTCCGCCTGGCGCTGATTCACACCCCGGCGGCACTTGGAACCGCCCTGGGCCTGATCGGGGCGGTCATCCTGGGCCAGATCGCCATCGAGGTCGGGCTGTTCGCACCGGAGACGATCCTGTACACGGCCATTGCCGCCATCGGCACCTTCGCCACGCCGAGCGTGGAGTTCGCCATGGCGGTCCGGCTGACGCGGGTGGCGCTCCTGATCCTCGTGGCCGCGGCGGGCTGGCCGGGACTGGCCGCAGGGGCGGCCGTCCTCGGCGTGATCCTGGCCCGCATGCGTTCCTTCGGCGTGCCTTACCTGTGGCCGCTATGGCCGCTGGATCTCCGATCGCTCCTGAGCATCCTGGTTCGTACCCCCGCTCCCCACGCGCGACTGCGCCCGCGCTTCCTGCGACCCGGAGACCCCGATCGGATGCGCCGCCGGGCCCACCCTCCCGCTGAGGAACTGCCACCTCCCGGGGAGGATGGGAAGGACCGCGCTTCCCCGCCTTCCGGCCGGCAAGGGAGCTGAGGGCGGCGCCGGTCTGGAGGGAATCCCCTGGTACTCGTGGAACAACCCCCGGGGCTATGCCGAGCCGTATTCCCGGCCGGCAGGGAGGTTGAGGGCAGCATGTCGACGGCTCCGGACCGGCCAGCGGGCAACCGCGTTCTCGAGCGGGTTGCGCCGGTACTCCGCCGGCTTGGATCGATGCGGATGGGCATCGTGCTGCTCGCTTTCCTGGCGATGACCTCGGCGCTGGCCACCCTACACCCGATGGAACGGGCAATCCGGGATATATACACCTCGTGGTGGTATCTGGGTGCCGCCGGCCTGCTGGCAGCCAACCTGCTGGCTTGTTCGGCCGCGCGGCTCCTGGCGCTGGTGCGGCGGGCGGGACGGCCGCCGGCGCCGGCGGATACGGCTCGCTTGCCACCCATGTCGGCCTGCTGGTGTTACTGGCAGGGGCAGCCGTGGGCAGTGCCACCGGCTTCCGCGCTACCGGCGGGGGGATGGCCGGCGACAGCTTCGCCGTTGCTGAGGCGGGCTTGACCATAGCCATCGAGTCCGTGGACCTCGAGTACCTCGCGGACGGGCGCCTGCGGCCAATCGCCCGGACCCGGATCGCGGTGAGCCGCGATGGGCAAGCGATCGGTCAGGACGTAGTGTCCATCAACTTCCCGGCGCGGGTGGACGGATTCAGCATCAACCACCAGACTTTCCTCTGGGCGGTCCATCTGGTGGTGGAGGACCCGGCCACCGGCGAACGGAGTACACCGATGCGGCTGGTGGAGGGAGAGTCGCTGCCGCTGGATGGGGCGGGCCTGGCGCTCTATTTCGAGGCGTTCCTGCCCGATTTCTTCCTTACTCCCGGCGGAGAACCGGTATCGCTCAGCTACTACCCGGCGCGACCGGTCCTGGTAGGCCGGTTGACGCGTCACGGGAGGACGATCGGCCGGGGACTCCTGGGCATGGACCGGCCGGAGACCATAGTCACCCAAGACGGAGAACGGCTGCTCGACCTCGCCGGTTTCGAGAACGCGGTGGTGCTCCAGGTGGCGCGCGATGTTGGGCGGCCTTATGTCTTCGGGGGAGCAGTGCTGATGCTCGCCGGACTCTACTTGAGCTTCTGCGTGGAAAAGGGGGGCAGGAAGGACAATGGAGCCCCTGCTTGAAGTCACTCCCGCCGGCCGGTGGGTGGAGAGCGGTCTATTCTACATCGCGCTGGGCGCCTACCTCACGGCCGGGTTCGGGTACGGATGGAATCTCCTGGGCCGCCGCGGGTGGGGCGCGGCGGCCTCGGCTACCCTGCGCGGCGCGGTGCTCCTGCATGCCGGGTTCCTGATCGCCCGCTGGGCGAACCTCGGCCGCGTGCCGCTCGTGGGCCATTACGAGTTCGGCAACTTCTTGATCTGGGTACTGGCCCTGACCTACCTCCGCGCCGAGCGGCGCTGGCCCCCTGGTTACCGCGCGGTGGGAGCCACGGTGTCGCTGTGCCTGGCCGCGTACATCGCCTACGTGACGCTGTTCCCGATGGTCAGCAGCGCCCACCGCCCCCTGCCGCCCGTATTGCGTTACCCGCTCTGGTTGAACATCCATGTCATCACCTCCGCCCTCGGCTACGCCGGCTTCTCCCTTGCCCTGGCGGTCGCCCTCCTGTGGCTGATCCGCGAACGGCTGGCCGGCGCCGCCCTGGACTACATCCCTGATGGCGCGGCTCTGGAACATTACCTGCACGCGGCGGCCACCTCTGGTTTTCTATGGCACACCGCGATGATCATCAGCGGCGGGATCTGGGCTGATGCCGCGTGGGGCCGCTACTGGGGCTGGGATCCGAAAGAGATGTGGTCGCTGGTCACTTGGGCAGTGTTCGCCATCTATCTGCATGCGCGCCGGACCCGCGGCTGGCGGGGTCGGAATGCGGTGTACCTGGTGATCCTGGGCTGGGCGGTGATGCTGTTCACGTGGATAGGCGTGGCTTATCTCCTGCCGGGCATCCACGCCTTCGGTTGATGGCGGGGCCGACGCAGGTGGTGCTGGAAGGAGTCGGCCGCAGTTACGGACGGCGGCTGGTGCTTCGCGGGATCACGCTGACTATCCCCGACCGGTCCTCGTTCCTCGCGTGGGGACCGAACGGATCGGGCAAGACCACCTTGCTGGCGGCGATTTGCGGTCTGGTGGCCTGCACTCAGGGCAGGGTGATCCTGTGCGTTGACGGTCATGTCCTCGACGCCGGCGGA
Source organism: Bacillota bacterium (assembly GCA_035477115.1). GTDB lineage: Bacteria > Bacillota > Sulfobacillia > UBA995 > UBA995 > UBA995. The sequence continues at coordinate 92,319 of DATIKW010000030.1, forward strand.
CGCCGGCGACAACTGGGGCTGGTGTCGCCGATCCTGGGGCTATATCCCCAGCTCACCGCCGAGGAACACCTTGAGCTGGCCTTGAAGGCGCGAGGTCTCGGCGCCGACCGGGCGGCAGTGCGGACGGTCCTCGGCAAGGTGGGGCTGGACCGTCGCCGGCGCGATCCCGTGGCCGAATACTCGACGGGGATGGCTCAGCGCCTGAAGTACGCGCTGGCCATCGCTCACCAACCTCGCATCCTGGTTTTGGACGAACCGTTCAGCAACCTGGACCCCGAAGGGGCCGGCATGGCCCGGGCGATCATGGACGATCAGGTGCGCCGGGGGATCGTGGTCGCCGCCGCGTGCGATCGTGGAGAATGGACCGATGCGCATACCGTCTTGTCGCTCGCGCCCGCTTGAAGCGGCCGGGGCGCTGTTCGTCAAAGATCTGCGGGTGGAACTCCGGTCCCGGATGGGCTGGGGTTTGCTGGCGGCGTCGGCGGCCGGCATCACCATTGCCGCCAGTTTCGCCTTCGGCGGCATCCTGCCCGACCCCCTGACCGCCGCCGCCTTGCTCTGGATCATCGTACTGCTGGTCGCGATGGCGGGCTTGCCGCAGACTTTCGTCCGCGAACAGGAGCAGGGCACGGCGTGGACCGTTCGACTGTGGGCCGACCCGGCCCCGGTCCTTGCCGCGAAGCTCTGCCTCAATTTCCTGTTGCTGCTCGGCCTGGCTGCCCTGATCGTTCCCCTCTATGGTCTGTTATTCAACTTGCCGCTGGCCGCGCCGGCTGCCCTTGCCGCATCGGTGCTGGGCGGCTGTGCCGCACTGGCCGCCAGCGGCACCTTGCTGGCCGCCATCGCCGCGGGAACCGGCGCCCGCGGGCTATTGCTGCCGTTGCTCGCCATTCCCCTCCAGTTGCCGCCGCTGGCGGCTGCCGTCCAGTCCACGGCGACGGCCATGACGGGAGGAGGCGGCGCGACCCTGCTGCCTGCCCTGGTGCTCCTGGCCGCGCAGACGGCGGTGAGCGGCCTGATATCGTTCATGCTGTTCCGATACATATGGGATGAAGGTTGAGCGCCCGGGGCCGGCAGGAGACGCGGCCGGAGACCTTGAATACGGGAGCGGCGGGGTGACGGCGATGGGATGGCCGGCGGTGCTGGCGGTGGGGATGAGTGCAACCATCGTCGCCGCTTTCCTGTTCGTGCCGCCCGTTCGCGGTCTCGGCGCCACGACCACCATCCTGTTCTTCCATGTCCCTCCCGCCTGGGTGGCGGTCAGCGCCTGGCTCTTGTCGCTCCTGCACTCCGTGCTGTACTTGCGACGGGGAGACCTCCGGTCCGACCGCAAGGCCGGCGTTCATGCGGAACTCGGGCTGGTCTTCTGCGCGATCACGGTGGTCACGGGGGCGATCTGGGCGCGGGGCACGTGGGGCGTGTACTGGAACTGGGACCCCCGCCAGACCTCGGCGCTGATGCTCCTCCTCATATACTTCGCCTACGTTGGGCTGAGGGGTACGATCGCCGACCCCATCCGGAGGGCCAGGAGTTCGGCCGCCTACGCCATCTTTGCCTTCGCCGGCGTGCCTTTCCTGATGTTCGTGGTGCCCCGCGCCTTCCCTTCCCTGCACCCTTCGCCGATCATCGGCGGTGGAGCGGGCGGGGGACTGGGGCCGGCCGCGAGGATCGTGTTCGCGGCGTCGCTGGCGGCCTTCACGGGCCTCTATGCCTGGATGTATGGGATTCGGCTCCGGCTGGAGGCGCTTGCCGGCCGGCCGGCCCATCGGGATACTGCGCTGTCAGGCGGGTTGGACGGCCTAGTTCCGGATGTAGGGGCGGGTTCCGAACCCGCCCCTACAGGGGATCTGGCCGTGGCCGCGACTCTGGCGGTGACGAGGTTTTCGTAGTGGACGGAGGGATGCCCCCTGAACGGGCTCGAGTTCGTCCTCGCGGCCACGCTCACCTTGTGGGTCGGGTTGCTCGTCTACATGTGGCGGATCGACGTCCGGCTCAAACAGCTTGAGCGCCGCCAGGACCAGTGAACCGGCGGGCCAGACTCCCTGACCTGCTCATCTGGGTCGTCATTGGCGTCATCTTGGCAGTGGCGATTTTCGTCTCCATCGGCCAGGCGTTTCGACCGTACGCCACTCTGGCCGAGGCCGCTCGGAGCCGGCGGGCCATGCAGATCAAAGGCACGGTGGTGGAGGGGACGCTGCGCGAAGCCGGAGGCCAGGTCTCATTCGAGTTTCGCGACAGCGCGGGGACCACGGCCCAGGTCCGCCTCGCGGGGCCCATGCCCCCCCGGTTGCCCGAGGCGGAGGCGATCGTGGTCATCGGCCAGTCCGCCGGGGATGGAGCATTCGTCGCCCGGCAGGTCCTGATTCGCTGTCCGACGCGCTTTCGAGACTAAGGGCAACAGCTTGGTCGGGGAGGTCGGGGAGATGGCCGGAGCGCGGGACAAGACCTGGATTTGGGTGCCCCTGTTCCTGGCGCTGAGCACCGTCCTGATCTGGGCCGGCCAACGTGCGATACGGCCTGAGTTGCCCGAAGCGGAGGCTCCTCTGTCCCCCGCGGCGGCCGAGTTCTGGCGGGCGCGATTCCCCGATCAGACCGCCGGTTACCTCCGCACGCTGGAGATGCAGCCCACGGAGTTCGGCGGGGCAGTACCCTACCAGAAGCTCACCGCCTACCCCTTCCTGCGGGACATGTACCGGGGGTTCGGCTTTTTCTTCGACTTCCGGGAATCCCGGGGCCACATGTTCGCCCACGAGGACACCATGATCACCGGGCGGCCGAAGGCCGGCGGCGTGTGCTGGGCGTGCAAATCGGCCGATTATCCCGCGCTGACCAGGCAGTACGGCAGGAAGGAATTCGATAACCTGTTCTGGAGCGAGGCTGCCCCTCGCGCGACCCATCCCGTGACCTGCATTGACTGCCATGATGCCGAGAGCCCCGCCTTCGGCCTGACCTTGACCCGCCCGTGGGTGGCGGAGGCGCTGGCCGCCGCCGGTCGCAAGCAGGAGGATTACTCGCTCCGCGGCCTGACTTGCGCCCAGTGCCACTCGGAATACTACTTCGGGACCGACCTGGCCGTCACTTTTCCCTGGGAGAAGGGTTTCCGGGTTGACGAGGTGCTGGCCCGTTATGACCAACTCGGCTTCAGCGACTGGGTTCACCCCTGGACGGGCGCCGGCCTGCTGAAGGTGCAGCATCCCGAGTTCGAGATGTTCCAGGACAGCCCCCATCAGCGGCTGGGCTTGACCTGCGCCGACTGCCACTTGCCGCGGGTCGCGGGCGAGGGCGGACGGGAATTCTCCTCCCACTGGCTCACCAGCCCGCTCAACCACATGGAGGCCTCGTGCCAGCGCTGCCACGGGCCCGACCTCGCCGGCTTGCGCCTCCGGACGGAGGCGATCCAGGGGGAATTGCGCGCGGCCGCGAATGCCGTAGGCCGGGAGTTGCAGGCTGGCATCATCCTGCTGCGCGATGTGCGAGCCAGGCCCGACTCCGACCCGGGGCAGATCGCCCGGGCCCAGCGCAAACACCGCGAGGCCCAGTTCCTGCTGGACTGGTTCATCGCCGAGAACAGCACCGGGTTCCATCATCCCGCCGAGGCCCGACGGGCGATCGCGCTGGCCCGGGAGGCCACGCAGGCCATGGTGGACCACGCTCGAATGGCCGGCAGTCAATAGAAAGAACCGGGAGGCCCCGAGACTATGCCCTTTGACCTCGCCACCATGGCCCTGCGTTTGCCGGCGCTCTTGGTGGCCCTCAGTTTCCACGAGTTCGCTCACGCCTGGGCGGCGGACCGCCTGGGGGATCCCACGCCGCGCAGGATGGGCCGATTGACGCTGGAACCCTGGGCGCACCTGGACCCGATCGGCACGCTGATGATCCTGCTCTATGGCTTCGGTTGGGCCAAACCGGTCCCGACCAATCCCTACTTCTATCGGATCGGCGCCCGCCGCGGGCTGCTGTGGACATCCCTTGCCGGCCCGGCAGCCAACGTCCTGCTAGGCTTCGTGTTTGCCGTCCTGTTTGTCGTGGATTTCTTCACCGGGGTTTTCGGGGGCATCCCGCATCTATCACGGATCATCGAGGTGACCTTTCAGCTGAACGTGGTGCTGGCCGTCTTCAATCTGCTCCCCATCCCGCCGCTCGACGGCTCCAAGGTGCTGGCGGGGATACTCCCCGGCCGGCAGGCTGAAGCCATCGAACGACTCGAGCGGGTGGGGCCCTTCCTGCTCCTCTTCGTGCTCCTCACGGGCGTCGCCGACGGGATCATCCGCGCCGCCTCAACCGCGGTCACCGGATTCCTGCTGGAAGCGGCGGTCACCCTGTGGAGGCTGTTGCCGTTGTAGTCGGAGACGGGGGATTGGTGGTTTGCCCCACCCGTATCGCGTGCGCCTGGAAGCGTTCGAGGGTCCCCTCGACCTGCTGCTGCAACTCATAAAGGAGCATCGGGTGGACATCCACGCCATCCCCGTGGCCCGGATAGCCTGGGAGTACCTGGACCACCTTGCGGGAGCCGATCAGCTTGACCTGGAAGACGCGGCCGAATTCCTGCTCATGGCCTCCACGCTGATGGAGATCAAGGCGCGCATGTTGTTGCCGGTCGCCCCTGCCGCCCCCGGGGTGGAGGTAGGGGAGGCCGACCCCAGGCGCGATTTGATCGAGCGCCTGCTGGAATACAGGTCCTTGCGCCGGGCTGCGGAGGCACTGGGCGTGAGGGAGGCCGAGGCCGGCCGCCGCTTCTCCCGGCCCTTGGCTCCCGAGTTCTACGGGCCGGAGACGGGAGTCATGGAACCGCTGCCGGTCACAGATCTGGCAGCAGCCATGGCTGCCCTGCTGCGCCGCAACCGACCCGAGCAACCGCGGACGATACCCCGGGAGGGATTCTCGATCGGGGAGAAGATGCGGCTTATAGCCCGCACCTTGCGCCGCCGGACCGGCGAGCGCGTGCTCTTCTGGACCCTCGTGCGGACCGGTTCGGGACGGCGGGAGATCATCGTGACCTTTTTGGCCTTGCTGGAGTTGCTCCGGCTCGGGTGGGCTGATGCCCGGCAAGAGCGCTGTTTTGGACGAATCCTGGTGGGCCGCCGTGGCCGGTGAGGGGGCGGGAAGGTCACCGGGATTGCCGGCGGGACTCAGCCTGCGTTCCGCCGTGGAGGCGCTTCTCTTGGCCAGTTCCGAGCCGCTGCGCTCCGGCGATGCGGCAGCCGTACTCAGCGTGGAGGAGAGTGCGGTCACCGGCACTCTGCGCAGCCTGGCTGAGGAGTACCGCAGGGACCGCCGGGGATTCCAGGTAGTGGAGGTCGCCGGCGGCTTTCGGCTGGTCACGCTCCCCGAACTCGCGGCAGTGGTGTTGGCCATGCGGCCCGAGATCACGCCGATCCGACTGTCCGGCGCCGCCCGCGAGACGTTGGCGGTGCTCGCTTATCGCCGGGAAGCCACCCGAGCGGAGGTCGAGCGCGTCCGGGGCGTGAACTGCGAGAAACTCCTGGCGGCCCTACTGGAGCACGGACTGATCGAAGAACGAGGGCGGCGCGATGTTCCGGGCCGTCCGATCGTGTACGCCCCTGCCGCCCGCTTCCTGGAGCACTTTGGGCTCGCCTCCCTCGACGACCTGCCTCCCCTCTCCCCCTCCGTCAATGAGACCTCGGGGGTCAGGGAAGACTAGGTACAGGAGGAGGGGCGGGCGTATACGCGATAGCAGCCGGCCTCACGCTGCTCGTAGCGGCTGCGGTGATGTGGGGGCGGGTTCCCTTCGGACTGCGGCTCAGTCGCGCCGCGGATGGTCCCCTGGTCGTGTCTTGCAAGCTGGCCTGCTTGCGCTGGCGGCGGCGACTGCCGCAGACTAGCGACGGGACCGCCTGGCTCGAGCGGGCGGCGGTATCCGCCGCCAGGGCGGAGTTGCCGCGCGGGTTTGCGGCACATCTGATCGGCCAAGCCGCCGGCCGGCGCCTGCTCGGGCGCTTGGTCTGGGTCGCCCGGGGCGCTCGCATCATCCAGCTCGACGCTCATGCCCGCCTTGGGACGGGCGACGCGGCGGCCACGGGGCTGCTCATCGGGTGGTGCTGGTCCGTCCTCGGTCTGCTGCGGCCATTGCTGCGCGGGACCACTCCCCGACTGCGACTCCAGCCAGAGTTCGATCGCCCCTGGCTTGAGTTCGACGTCCGGGTGGCCGCGGACGTGCCGCTAGGCCGCACCTTGCTGGTGGCCGCCTGCGCCGGCGGCGAGGTGTTGCGATGGCGAATCCGCCGCATAGGCCGGACCTGGCTGCAGGATATTAAAGCGCTGGGCAGGCGCAGGCGAGGGGAAGGAGTGGGATCGTGATCGATCACCCCATCCAGGGACTGATGAAGACAGCCATGGAAGCCATCAAGGACATGGTTGACGTCAATACCATCGTGGGTGACGCGGTGGAGACTCCCGACGGAAACGTGATTGTACCCATCTCCCGGGTCAGCTTCGGGTTTGCGGCGGGCGGGTCGGAATTTGAGCCCGGGGGAGGGCCGGCCAAGCGAGCCGGCACCGGCCAGAACGGACCTGCCGGCCTGGCCTTCGGCGGCGGCAGCGGGGCGGGCGTGAGCATTCACCCCGTAGGCTTCCTGATCGTCGGGCAAGGCACCGTCCGGCTCCTGCCCGTCGACGGGCGGGCGGTGATCGACCGCCTGATCGATCTCGCTCCCTTGCTCCTCGATAAGATAGGGACGGCCGCCGGGAGCGTTGCTCAGCGAACCATGGCGAATCCTCCGGCACCCTCCGCCCGGAGGGCCGTCTATCGCCGGCCACCCCCAGCTCCACCGGTTTCAGCCGGCCAGGCCAGGTGAGGGAGCGAGTCAGGGGAGATCGAGGGAAAGATGGGGCCCGAGATGACCTGGTAGCCGCCGATTAAGGCTCGCCGGAAAGCTTGCGACCGCCCGCCGGCGACCGCGATCTTCCCCGGCAAGGCCGGACGTCTCTCGATGTCCGGTCCGGACCACGCTCGGGCACCTCGGACCCGGATCGAGTATGCCCCAACCGGAACCCTTCTAGCCTGTACCGCCCCTATCACAAGAGTGAGCACTCCTTCCATCAAGGCGCAGGAAACCGATACCCGAGTGGGCGTATATGTAGGGGAGCATAGGGAGATCGAGAGGAGACGTTGCCGTGAAACCCGAAGAGAAGCTCCAGGCAATGGGTCTGACCCTTCCACCGGTGGCCCGGCCGGTGGCCGCTTACGTCCCCGTGGTGCAGAGCGGCTCTCACCTGTACGTGTCGGGGCAACTGCCGATCCGAGACGGTCAGTTGACCGATCGGGGCAAAGTCGGGTCGGATCTGTCCGTGGAGCAGGCATACCAGGCGGCGCGCACCTGTGCGCTGAATGCGCTGGCCGCCGTCAAGGCCCACGTGGGCGACCTCGGCCGGGTGGTCCGGGTGGTGAAGGTGACCGGCTTCGTTGCCGGCGCCCCGGGTTTTGTTGACCAGCCCAAAGTGGTCAACGGAGCTTCCGAGTTACTGATGGAGCTGTTCGGGGAACGGGGACGCCACGCCCGCACTTCCATCGGGGTGGCCGAATTGCCGCTGGGGGCGCCGGTAGAGATCGAAATCATGGTAGAGGTGGCGGAACGCTGACCCAGAAGAGGGAAGCCGATGGCAGCGGCGATGGCAGCCTGCGCCTGCAGGTGTTCCTCGCCCGAGCGGGGCTCGCCTCCCGGCGGGCGAGCGAGCGCCTGATCGCCGCCGGGCGGGTGCGGGTGAACGGCGAAGTGGTCGCCGAACCCGGGCGGCGCGTCCAGCCCTTGCGGGACCGGGTGGAGGTGGACGGCCAGGCCGTCGCGGCGGGCGCGGCCTTCCATCGCTACCTGCTGCTGAACAAGCCGAAAGGCTTCTTGACGACGGTTCACGACCCCCGGCAGCGCCCAACCGTCCTCGACCTGGTGCGGGACGTGGAGGAGCGGGTGTATCCCGTCGGCCGGCTGGACCGAGACAGCGAGGGGCTCCTGCTCCTGACCAATGACGGCGAACTCGTTTACCGGCTCACGCATCCCCGGTTCGGAGTCGCGAAAGTATACCGGGCCAGGGTGGAGGGGGCGGTGGGAGAGGAGGCGCTCGAACGGCTTCGCCGGGGGGTGGATCTCGCGGATGGGCCGGCCAAGGCGACCCGGGCGACCCAGCTGCGGGAGGAACACGGCTCGACCTGGCTTGAGTTGGAAGTGGGCGAGGGCAGGCACCACCTGGTTCGACGCATGTTGGCGGCGGCGGGTCATCCGGTACTGGACCTGCGGCGGGTTCGCTTCGGCCCGCTGGAACTCGGTCGCCTCCGCCGGGGATGCTTCCGAGAGCTTCTTCCGGGTGAGATCTCGGCGCTGCGGCAAGCGGTAGGGCTGGGCGGCAAGCCCTCGGACAAGAGAGGAGGTTTCGCCCATGGCGGACACAGCCCTGGTGGTCGTCGACATGCTGGTCGACTTCGTCGAAGAGGGCGGCAGGTTGTACTGCGGTCCCGCCGCGCGGGCCATCATCCCCCGCATTCAAGAGGAGGTCGGGCGCGCCCGCGACCGCCGCGAGATGGTGATCTACCTGTGTGACCGGCACCGGGCGGACGACAACGAGTTCGAGCTGTTCCCGCCCCACGCGGTGGAGGGCACGCGAGGTGCCGAGGTGTGTGGGGAACTGGCACCGCAGCCCGGCGACCGGGTGATCGCCAAGCGCCGCTTCAGCGGCTTCGCCGGGACCGATCTCGATCTCACTTTGCGGGAGGAGTCCATCACCCGGCTCAAACTGACCGGCGTGTGCACCAACATCTGCGTGCTGTATACGGCGGCCGATGCGCGGATGCAGGGTTATGCCGTGGATGTAATGGCGGACGCCGTCGCCTCGTTCGATGAGGATGCCCACCGGTGGGCGTTGCGCGAGATGGAGAAGACGCTGGGAGCGCGCCTGATCGGCGCCGAAGCGGGAGGAGCGACCGAGTGAACGCGATCCGGAGCCTGGCCCAGGCCCTTGACTTGCCAGTTGGAGGAAGGCACTTTTACTCCGCCACCCACGAGGATATCCTGGCCGGGGCCACCACCGACATCTACCTGTTCAAGACCCGCGAAATCCTGGAGGAACTGGGCTTGCTGGACACGCCGGTGACGGCGGAGGTATTCCCCAGTCGGGCGGGGCTGATGGCCGGCCTGGAGGAGTGCCGCCAGCTCCTGGCCGACCCGGGCCTGACGGTGGCCGCCCTGCCCGAAGGGCAGATCTTCAGCGAACGGGAGGTGTTGGTACGGGTAGAGGGGCCCTATGCGGCGTTCGGCCTTCATGAGACGGCCCTGCTAGGGATACTCGCCCATAGCTGCGCCTGGGCGACGGCGGCCCGGGAGTGCCTTGAGGCTTCCCAGGGCAAGCCGTTCCTGAGTTTCGGCGCCCGTCATGTGCATCCCGCGGTCGCTCCGGTCATGGAGCGCGCGGCCATTGCCGGCGGGGCGAGCGGCGCCAGCAGCCCGCTGGGCGCCCGGCTGGCCGGCAGGCGCCCGCAGGGCACTATGCCGCATGCGGCCATCCTCATAGCCGGCGACACGCTGGAGGTCGCCCGCTGCTACGACCGGATCATGCCCCCCGATCAGCCGCGGATCGTGCTGGTGGATACCTTCAAGGACGAGGCGGAGGAGGCACTACGGGTCGCAGCCGCGCTTGGTGACCGGCTCCAGGGGATCCGGCTGGATACCCCCTGGGAGCGGGGAGGAGTCACCCCCGAACTGGTGGCCGAAGTCCGGGCGCGCCTGGACGCCGCCGGCCACCGTCACGTCAGTATCTTCGTATCGGGAGGAGTCACCCCCGAGCGAATGCCGGCCCTGGTGCGGGCCGGTGCCGATGCGTTCGGCGTAGGCAGCTACATATCCCGGGCGAGCCCCATCGACATGACCATGGACATCAAGGAAGTCGGGGGCCGGCCGGTGGCCAAGCGCGGGCGTATCCCCGGGCGCACCGCGAACCCCCGGCTTCAACCACTTGCATAGATGAGGGAGGTAATGAGCAAGTGCAGGCGTCGCGAATGTCCGACCTGAAAGTCCCTCCCCGGGTGCTCATGGGCCCGGGCCCCAGCGACGTCGATCCCCGGGTCTTGCGGGCGCTGGGCATGCCGCTGCTCGGCCACCTCGACCCGGCTTTCTTGGCCATCATGAATGACATCATGGAAGCGCTCCGCGGGGTGTTCCAGACCGCCAATCGCTTGACCTTGCCGGTATCCGGCACCGGCAGCGCCGGGATGGAGACGCTGCTGGTCAACTTGCTCGAGCCGGGCGACCGGGCGCTGGTCGTGGTCCAGGGTCTGTTCGGCCAGCGCATGGTCGACGCCGCGCGACGCTGCGGTGCCGAGACCCACGTGGTCGAGGCGCCCTGGGGCGAGGCCGTAGACCCCGCGGCCGTGGAGCGCAAGCTGGGGCAGGTTCCCGGCCCCGTCAAGCTGATGGCGGCGGTCCACGCCGAGACCTCCACCGGAGTACTGCAGCCCATCCGCCCGCTGGCGGACATCGCCCACCGCGCCGGTGCTCTCCTGGTGATGGACTGCGTCACCTCGCTGGGCGGTTGCCCGGTGGAAGTGGACGCATGGGAGGTGGACGCCGCCTTCAGCGGCACCCAGAAGTGCCTGTCCTGTCCGCCCGGCCTGGCGCCGATCACCCTGAACGCGAGGGCGGAGGAGTGCGTGAGGGCGCGCCGGCAGCCCGTGCAAAGCTGGTACCTCGATCTGACCATGGTGATGAGCTACTGGGGACAGGAGCGGGTGTACCACCATACTGCTCCCGTTTCCATGCTATACGCTCTTCGCGAGGCGCTTCAACTCGTGCTGGAGGAAGGGCTGGAGAGCCGGTTCCAGCGCCATCGCCTCGGCTCGCAGGCGCTGGCGGCCGGTCTCGAGGCCATGGGACTGCAACTCCTCGTGGCCCCCGAATTCCGGTTGCCGTCGCTGACCACCGTGACCATCCCGGCGGGCGTGGACGAGTTGCGGGTGCGGCGGGAACTGCTCCAGGACTGCGGCATCGAGATCGGCGGCGGTCTCGGCCCGCTGAAGGGGAGAGTCTGGCGCATCGGCACCATGGGCTACTCTTGCCAGCAGAAGAACATCCTCCTACTGCTGGCCGCGATGGAGCAGGCGCTGCGCCGCCAGGGCCGAGAGAGCCCGCCCGGGGCCGGGGCTCGGGCGGCCGACGCGGCCTACGTGGCGGCCCGGCCCGGCGCATAGACTACGCGGGTATCGCGAAGAGGCCGTTGCGGACCTGATCACGCCCGCGGTCGCGGCCGCGTCCGCGGTCCTGGCCACGGTCCTATACGCGGTCGTGGGCGCGTCCGCGCGGTGACGGCGGTGCTCGCGGCCGCTGTAGGGGCGGGTTCCGAACCCGCCCCTGCCGAGTGGAGGTCAGGGGCGTTCGCCCCGGGACAGGATCAGCTGGGCTGCCAGTTGCTGCGATCGGGCTGACTCGACCGACGCGCGGCCGATCATTGCCCGCAATGCCGGGTCGAGGATCTCCGTCTGCACGGCGGCGTAGGCCAATACTGCCATGCGGGTATCCTTCTCGTAGTCCTGGAGCATGTCCATGTCCGACAGCTTCACGAGACCCTCATCCTTTCCGGCGAGGTCAATCTCTGGTCATGCCCTCGCGGTATTCCTCCAGCGTGCGCTTGAATGCCTCCAACTTCCTGACTTCCCCGGCGAACAGCTTCTTGACCGCATCATCGGTCGCGCTCTCGGCATAGAACGCGCACTTACGGCCGGTAACTCCCACCTCGCCGATGAACTTGCTCACGAAGGCACCTTCTATGACGCGTTGTTGGGTGGCGGGATCCAACTCCCGCAATTTCGGCCGGGCAAGTCCGGCCATCCTCGCCAGGTAGTCGCCCAAAGGCACTTTCCCTCCTTGCGCTTGCCGTGATCTATCATGTCCGCCCACTGCTCGCGCCATGATCGGGCTTGAGTCGCTCGGCGCTACACGACAGAAGCCTGGCCCATAGAGCCTGCGGGGACCGTGCGGGACTGCTCTGGCGGAACGTGACCTGCGGGGAATCCAGGATCATACGTGGGCGCGGTAGGGGCGGGTTCGGAACCCGCCCCTACCTCCCGACTACATTGCCAGCCGACCGACCGCGCCATGTTGCTGCCGGTTGCGCCGCGTGCTACCATCAAGATAGAGCCATCAAGTACGAGGTCGGGGAGGGACGCAATCGGCGACCTGGCCGGTTCACGCCATGCAACTGGAACTGCTCGAGGTTTCAGGA
>DATIKW010000031.1:0-18232 GCA_035477115.1 Bacillota bacterium
TTTTCGCGCCATCCTGTCCAGTTCAACCTGCCGGTACAGCGTTCTCACCCCGAACCATGCCGGACCTTCCACCAGGAGCAATATGCCTCCAACCAGCATAAACGGATACCAGACGTGGTAGGGCTGGCCGGTCAGGAGCGCATACAGCCCCGTCCCCAGGGATAGTGTCCCCGCGGCCAGGAACACCAGGATCGCGGATAATACCACGCGCTTGCCCTTTCCCCTGGGAAGCAGTAGTCCGGTCAAGGCGCCATGGGTCCCCATCAGTACGCCCGCGCTTGCTCCGAGCCATGCGCCGAGCATGTGGCCGGTGCTCTCCGAAAACCACATGACTATTCCCCCTTCTCTTTCCGGTACTCCTGAATCAATGCCTTGGCCACCCGGGTCTCGATCTCGCCATTGAGCACTTTGGACTTGACGAACAGGACATACCGGTCGTCTTCCGGCGCGGCGCCATCCCATAGCTTGATCTTCTGGATGAGGCGATCCAGTCGCAGCCGTATGGTAGGATAGGTGACGCCGTACTGTCCCGCGAGATCCTTCAGCGATCCCGAGGACAGCACAAACCGCTTGATGAACTGGAAGTCTTCGTCCTCCAAACCCTGGATCCACTTGTGCATGGCGACCCCTTCCTGCGATTAAATTGACCGCAACTGCATTTAGTGCAAACTGTTATTATAGTAACCTTTCGTTTCATTGAAGTCAATGGTCAGAGTTCGGCGCGCTCATGGGGACTTTGGCCGGGGTGCTCTCCGGGAACTGCCCCGGCGCCGTTGCCAGGCCAGGTCGATCAGCGAAGAGACCCCATGCCCTTCGGGGCAGCACGGGGCATGGAAGCCGTAGGGGCGGGTTCCGAACCCGCCCCTACCAGGGTCGAGGCCCGAGCAGTCGACTAGAAGCTGGCTTCCAGCTGATCGACCAGCGAGCCGACATAGGCAACTGCGGCCTTGATGGGACCGGGGCCGGTCATGTCCACGCCCGCAAGCTGCATGAGAGCCATCGGTTTCAGCGTCCCCCCGGCCTTCAGCGCCTGGAGCCAGCGGTCGACGGCCGGCGGTCCTTCCTGGCGCATCCGCTGGTTGACGGCGACGGCCGCCGTGAGTCCCGCAGCGTAGGTGTAGGGGTATAGTCCCATGTAGTAGTGAGGCTGTCGCATCCAGGTGAGGCGGGCGCCTTCATCGACTTCCACCGTGTTCCCCCAGAATGCCTCGAGAATCTTCCCCTTGGTTTCGCTGAGCAGCTTGGCGGTCACGGGAATCCCCTTCTCGGCGAGGGCGTAAATGCGCCGCTGCAGTTCGCCCTCCAGCAGGTGAGTCACGAAGTTGTGGTGGAAGGTGCCCAGGAGCTGCAGGATCACCTGGCGGCGAACCCGCCGGTCGTCGGAACGGGCCAGGATGTGATTGCCCAGGATGACCTCGTTCATGGTCGAGGGACCTTCGACGAAGAACATGGACGGACGCGTGTTCGCCGCCCGCTGGTTGCGCATGGCCAGCGTGAAATGGCCGGCGTGGCCGAGTTCATGGGCCAGCGTGAACACGCACCGCATCGTGCCCGTCCAGGTCATCAGGATGTACGAGTGGGCGCCGTAAGGCGAGGCGCAGAAGGCCCCGGTCGACTTGCCGATGTTGTCCGACCGGTCGATCCAGCGATTCTCGAAGGCGGCGCGCATGATCTCGCCGTACTCGGGGCCGAGGACGGCCAGCGATTCCAGGACCATCCGGCTCGCGGCGTCGAAGCCGATCGCCTCTCCGTCTTCCGGAGTCAGCGGCGCCTTGATATCGCAGTAATACAGCTTATCCAGGCCCAGCACCCGCTGGCGCAGTCTCGCAAGGCGGCGCATGTGCGGCGCCAGTTCCGCCTGGATGGTGTCGAGTATGCTGCTATAGGTCTCGATGGGCACCTGCTGCGAGTGGAGCAGGAGGTGCGTCGCCGTCTCGTGACGCCGCAGCCGGGCGAGCACGACGTTCTTGCCGATCTCCGTGGAGAAGGTGGCGGCAAACGTGTTCTGATACCGCTTCAACCCGCGGACGAAGGAAGCGAAGGCGCGGCGGCGGACCCCGGCGTCGTTTGCCTGCTCGTACTGGGATTCATACAGCGCAAAAGAGTTGGGGAGCGAGTCACCCGCCGCCGCTTCAAAGGGGTCGAACTCCATGTCGGCGCTTTTTGATCGGCTGTAGACGTTGTAGGGAGCCGACAGCACTTCACCCAGCGCGGCGAGGGCCGCTTCCGTCTCGGAGGTCAGCCGGTGAGGTTTGAGTTCCAGCAAGTCCTCCAGTATCCGGCGGAAAGAGGCCAGTTTCGGTTCCTGGGCGAGATAGCGCTCGATCGTGCCTTCCGGCAGCTCCAGGATCTCGGAACTGACGAAAGAGAGTTCCGCCGACGTCTTGGCCGCCACGGCGCCTACCCGGCCCGCTGCCGCCTGGTTCGCGGGGGAAGTGCCATCCTCGGCGAATTGCAGGCGGGCGTACGTCGCAACCCGCATCAGCCTGACTTCCAGCGCTTCCGCTGCTTCCAGGCAGGCCAGCAACACGCCGGGGCCGCCGGTCAACTTGCCCCGGAACGCCGTCACCCCGGGGACGGCCGCCTCGACGGCTGCCAGCTCCGCCTCCCAGGCATTGACGGACGGGAACAGGTCATCCAGGTTCCAGGTTTCCTCGACGGGGACTTCCCCTCGCGCCAGACGCTTCACCATGACCATGAACAGTCCTCCCCGGTCAGCATAACCGTACCCTCCCCCATGCAATTCGGCCGGGAGGCAGATCCTCCTTCCGCTCGGCCGCCAGCAGGAGCCGGCGCTGCGGCGGGCGAAACAAAGGCCGGAAGGCAAAACCGGGGGAGCTTGAACGAGTTCGGGCTGAGAACGGGCCCGCGATGAAGGGCCCGGACCCCCACGACCTGACCTGGATAATGCCAGCGTAGGGACCACACACGGTACTGCTTGCAGCTGGCTGGCATGCCGAGGGCGTGCCAGCTTTCGTGATCAGAAGGGGGAGCGCCATGGAGACGGTGTTTCGAGCCATGACGGTCGCCGGTTCCGACTCCGGAGGCGGGGCGGGCATCCAGGCCGACCTCCGGACCTTCTTCGCCCTGGGGGTATATGGGACCAGCGCCCTGACCGCCATCACCGCCCAGAACACCCTGGGGGTGAGGACAGTCCTGGCCTTGCCGCCGGAGCTGGTGGTCGCCCAGATGGAGGCGGTGCTCGACGACATCGGCACCGACGCGGTGAAGACGGGCATGCTGGGCAACGCCGGCATCGTGGCCGCGGTCGCCGGGACACTGCGGCACAGGGGCGTAGGCGGACTGGTCGTCGACCCGGTCATGTATGCCAAGTCCGGCCATCCCTTGCTGGACGAGGGAGGCCGGCAGGCGGTCATCCGCGAGCTGTTCCCCCTGGCGGCGGTCGTCACTCCCAACCGCGCGGAAGCTGAGGCGTTGACCGGCCTGGCCACTCGCGACCTCGACGGCGCGCGCGAGGCCGCCCGGCGCCTCCTGGCCCTGGGACCCCGTGCCGTGGTGGTCAAGGGCGGGCATCTGCCCGGCGAGGCCGTGGACATCTATCATGACGGCAAGGTCTTCCTCGAGTACCGGAGCCCACGGCTGCAAACCCGGGCCACGCATGGCACCGGGTGCACCTTGGCCGCGGCGATCGCCGCCGGGCTGGCCCGGGGCGACCCCCTGCCCCGGGCGGTGGAGACCGCCAAGCGCTATGTGACCGCCTGCATTCGCCACGGACTGGACCTGGGGAGGGGCAGCGCCCCGACGGGACACTGGGCGGCCCCGCCGCGGTCGGTGATGGAAGGGGAGGATGGGAGCCGATGAGGTCGAGGCTGTCGCCTGGCAATGACGGCGACGTCGAGGAAGGGTACTCCGAGCCGGACCTCTCCTTGTACGTGATCGCCGACTGCGCCATCGCCAGGCGGCCGGTGCCGGAGATCGTCGAAGCCGCCTTGGCCGGCGGGGCGACCGCCGTCCAGCTCCGGTGGAAGACGGGGACCGATCGCCAGATCCTCGCTGTGGGGGAAGCGTTGCGCCTGATCACCCGCCGGGCGGGCGTACCGCTGATCGTGAACGATCGGGTGGATCTGGCGCTGGCCCTTGAGGGGGACGGGGTGCACCTGGGCCCCGATGACCTGCCGGTACGCCTGGCCCGAAAACTGCTCGGCGGCGGAGCCATCATCGGCTACTCGGCCGGAGAGGCCGGCGAGGCGGCGGTTGCCGAAGCCGAGGGTGCCGATTACCTGGGCGTAGGTCCCTTTCGTGTCACGACCACCAAGGAGGACGCAGGGGCGCCGCTCGGACCGGCGGGGCTGGCCCGGGTGGCCCGCGCGGTACGCATACCCGTGATCGCCATCGGGGGTCTAGGGGCTGACACGGTGGCCGCCGCCGTGGCTGCCGGAGCGGCGGGGGTGGCCGTGGCCTCGGCGGTGATGACCGCGGAAGCCCCGGAAGCGGCCTGTCGCGAGTTGCTGCAGCTGGTCCGAGCGGCACGAACGCGAGAGAGGAGACCGTGAAATGAAGACGGCGGATCGGACCAGACGGCTGGCGCTGATGGCGATGCTAGCGGCCATCGGCGTGTTGTCCGCCCACCTGGTGGCGATGCCCGTGGGCCCCGCCCGGGTGTTCCCCGTCCAGCATGCGCTGAACGTGGTGGCCGGGGTAAAGCTGGGACCGTGGCCGGCGGTGACCGTGGCCTTCGCCGTGGGGGTGCTCCGCAACATCCTGGGGACCGGCACGCTGCTGGCTTTCCCCGGGGGCATGGTGGGGGCCCTGCTCGCCGGGTGGTGCTATCGGCGGCGGAAGGACCCCCGCTGGGCGGTGGCCGGGGAAGTGCTCGGCACCGGCCTGGGCGGGGCGCTGCTAGCCTACCCGGTGGCCACGCTGTTGATGGGCAGGGAAGTGGCCCTCCTGTTCTTCGTCGTGCCGTTCGCCCTGAGCAGCCTGACCGGGGCGGCCGTGGCTTACCTAGTACTGCGGGTGCTGGGCGACCGTCATATGTGATACATGGGGGAGGAGCGGCACAGCTCATCCTGCCGGCGGGCCAGGCTGGCCAGGGAGTGTCGCCCGAGTGCCTCCGCTATCGCCCGGGCGAGGTCGTCCCATGCTTCCCGCAGGGCGCAGCGGTCGGCGCGGCGGCAGCGATCCGCCTCGCCCCCGCACTCCGCCGGCGAGAAGCTCCCTTCCATCAGCTGGACAACTTCGGCCAGCGACACGTCGCCGGGCGGACGCGCCAGGAGCAAGCCGCCCCCGGGTCCGCGCCGGGTGGCGACGAGCCCGCCGGACTTGAGCGTGCCTACCAGCTGGGCGAGGTAGTCGAGTGGCAGTTCCTGGCCTGCCGCCAGGTCGGCCAGCTGTACCGGGCTCTCCCCCGCGCCCTCCCTGGCCAGGGCTATGAGGGCCCGGGCGGCGTACTCGGTCCGCGACGATAGCTGCATGGGCCGCTACCTACCTTTGGCCAGCTCGTCCGATCATCGCCACGGGCGCCTGGCTCGCGTCGGGCGAGGGGTCACTCAACGGCGTGCTGAGATACCGCTCGCCGGAATCGGGGAAGACGACCACGATTAGCTTGCCTGCGCTTTCCGGCCTCGCCGCCACCTGCAAGGCTGCCCACATGGCCGCTCCCGAGGATATCCCGCACAGGATGCCTTCTTCCCGGGCGACCCGGCGGGCGGTGGTGAAAGCGTCTTCGTTGGTCACCTGGATCACTTCATCAAGGAGCCGCCGATCGAGCACGCCGGGCACGAAGCCGGCGCCGATCCCCTGGATGCGATGCGGCCCCGCTGGTCCGCCCGACAGCACGGGCGAGGCTTCCGGCTCCACCGCGACCGCCTGGAAGGTGGGCTTGCGTTTCTTGAGCACGCGCGACACTCCCGTCACCGTGCCTCCCGTCCCGACCCCGGACACCAGTATATCCACCTGACCCCCGGTGTCCGCCCAGATCTCTTCGGCGGTGGTCCGGGAGTGGATCTCCGGGTTGGCCGGGTTCTCGAACTGCTGGGGCAGGAAGCTGGGGGCGATCTGGCGGTGCAACTCTTCAGCCTTGCGTACCGCCCCGGCCATGCCTTCGGCGGCGGAGGTCAATACCACTTCCGCTCCGAGCATCTGCAGGAGTTTGCGGCGCTCGATGGACATCGTTTCGGGCATGGTCAAGACCAGCTGATAGCCCCGGGCAGCGCAGACCAGAGCCAGCCCGATCCCGGTGTTCCCCGAGGTCGGTTCGATGATGACCGTGTCGGCGTCGAGCTTCCCCGCTCGTTCCGCCGCCTCGATCATCGCGTAGCCTATCCGATCCTTGACGCTGTTGAGCGGGTTGAAGGACTCGAGTTTGGCCACCACAATGCCGGCGCAGCCCGCGGTCACGCGGTTGATCCGCACCAGCGGCGTATGACCTATGGTCTCGGCGATGTCGGCGTAGATTCGCCCGCGGAAGCAATTCCGGTCCGGCTGGATCCCGGGATGGATGTCATACCGGATCTCAGATGGCATAGTCCAGGACCTCCCCTGTAGCATCGAAGCGGTAGATCTCCATGATCCGGTGTTTCAACTCGTCGATTTGCCGGCGGACGAGGCGGCGCGGTCGAGGCAGATCCACCTCGATCGTGTTCCGCACCGTGCCCGGCGCCGGAGAGAAGACCACCACCCGGTCGGCGAGCAGCAGCGCTTCCTCGACATCATGGGTCACGAACACGATCGTCTGCCCCATCGCCTCCCACAGCCGTAGCAGGTCCTCCTGCAGGTGCTGCCGCGACGCGGCATCGACCGCCGCGAACGGCTCATCCATCAAGATTATCTTCGGCTCGACCGACAAGGCCCGGGCCAAGGCAACCCGCTGCCGCATACCTCCCGAAAGCTGGGAGGGGAACTTGTTCTCCCCTTCTTTCAGGCCGACCAGAGCCAGGTATCGCCTGGCCCACGCGGGCCGCTCGCCCCGGGGCATCCCGCGCAGCTTCAGTGCGAAGACCACATTCTCCAGGGCCGTCATCCAGGGGAAAAGGCCGCCATCCTGGAAGACGATCGCCGTGTCGGACTTGGGCGTGTCCCGGAAAGTGCTGTTGACGATGGGCGATAGGAACCGGTACTTCCTCCGGTATGCCTCCATTTCCTTCCGGGTGCCGGGGAGCGGTTCCAGCACCCGTCTCCCTTCCACATATACCTCGCCCTCGGTCGGGGCCTGCAGCCCGGCCAGGATTTCCAGCAAGGTCGACTTGCCGCTGCCGCTGGTGCCGACGATCGCCACGAACTCGCGCGCATCGACCTTCAGCGATACGGACACCAGGGCGGTGTTCCCCTCGGCTATTCCCTGCGGATTGACTACGGGAAAGAACTTGCTGATCCTCCTTGCCTCGATCACGGCTACCGCCCCACTTTCCACAGGGCCAATTTGGTTTCGACATACTTCATGATCTCGATCAGCAGCCAACCGATGAACCCGAGGACCAGCATGGCGACCACCATCCGGTCGATGCGGAAGAAGTCCTTGGACTCGATAAGGAGCCAGCCGAGCCCGCTATGGGCGCCTACCATCTCCGAGACCACCAGCATCACCAGCCCCAGGGCAATCCCCAGCTTCCACCCCATGACCACGAAACCCAGGGCGTGCGGCAGGAGAACGCGAGTGATGAGGGTGAACTCGCTCGCGCCGAACGCCCGAGCGGACGCAATATAGCGGGGATCGGTGTCCTTGACTCCCTGGTAAGTGTTGAAGAGCACGGGGTAGAAGGCGCCCAGGAAGACGAGGAAGACCTGCATGGGCAAGCCGATGCCCAGCAGGATGATGGCCATGGGCACCCAGGCCGGCGGGGGTATGGGCGCGAGCACTTGAAATAGCGGCAGGGCGTGGCGCCGCAGGAACTGATTCCATCCCATCAATGTGCCTATGGGCACCGCGATTGCTATCGCGATGCCTAATCCCAGCGTGAACCGGACCATGCTCGCGGCGAGATGGCTGGCCAGACCATGGTTGGCTGCCAGATCGGCGAAGGTCGCCGCCACTCGGGAAGGCGGGGGCACCAGCGCCGCCGGGACGACGTCCAGGCGCGGCAGGAGTTCCCACAGGAGTAGCAGGGGCAGGAAGACGGTGAGGGATTCGACGGTGAAGTTATTCCCGGCCACTCCTCGGAAGAACGCCGCAACCTCTCGGACCACCAAGTCAAGGCCCCGGGCAGCGTAGTTCATTCGGCGGTCCAAGCCCATCTCCCCAGTTCTCGCTCAAGCTCCTGGCTGATCGCCGAATACCGGGCCACG
This sequence comes from Bacillota bacterium, assembly GCA_035477115.1. Lineage (GTDB taxonomy): Bacteria > Bacillota > Sulfobacillia > UBA995 > UBA995 > UBA995. The sequence goes on from DATIKW010000031.1 coordinate 8,245, forward strand.
GGCGAGGTCGAGGCCATGGTCAGGGGGAACCCGCTGGCCTCGAGGGTCGCCCTGTGTAGTTCTCCCGTCGGGCGGTCGGAGGCGCGACGGAGCGCGGCATCCAAACTCGAAACGTCCCTGTCCCCGAGCCTTCTCACCAGCAGGAAGTACTCCACCTGGGCCAGATACAGGGGACAGCAGGCATCCCCCGGCTCCACGTCCCAGTTCTGATATAGGGTCCGGTGACCTGCTTCCTGGGCGAGTAAGGCGAGGGAGGACCGGGTCACGATGGCGTCGACCCGGCCCGCCTCCAGCGCGGGCAACATGACCGCGAACTCGAGGTACACGAAATTGATCTTTCCGGTATCTACCCCCAGCCGCTCGGCATCGTGTCGAAACTGCTGCAGCAGGCGGCAGTGCCGCGAACCGGCTGCCACCGTCCGGCCTTCCAGGTCGAGCAACCGCAGATCGAGATCCTCTCTCACCACCACCGTCGCCCCGTAGGGGAAGGTGACCACGCCGGCGACCCGGATGTCCGCCCACTCGTGTTCATTGAGCAACCGGAACGACGGGGACGGCTCGAGGAAGGCCGCATCGATCCTGCCGGTCAGGAGGGCATAGCCAACATCAGTGCCGGAACCGAACCGTCTGGCATCGACCTTTCGCCCTTCCTTCGCGAAGAGATTCTGGTCGACGGCAACGTAAAGGGGCGCCAGTAGCGGCCCGCCGGGATGACCGAGCTGAATCGCCGCCCTCCCGATGCTGCCCCCTTCCCGGACTGCCGCCGCCGACAGGGCCAATGTCAGCGCCAAGATGCCGATGGCGAGGTGACGGCGCATTTCCTGGTAGCACCTCCGCCCTAGTCCCAGGTTATCCCCCGGAACTCCCGTGCGAACATGTCCTGCCCGGGGCACTCGCGGATGTGGCCCAGGGCGACAAGCTCGTCGCCCAGCTTGCAGAGTGCCTCTTCGTCCAGTCGGGTGGTGAATTGCAGCCGCCGGTTGCCGTGGACGATCGCATTCACCGGAGCACCGGTGTAGGCATGGGCGATATCCACGATGGCTGGGGCCACCGGGTCGGCATTGATGATGGCGTTGGCTTCCTCCACCGCCCGGATCATCCGTCGCAGAGCGTCGGCGTTAGCTTCCAGGAAGCCGGTCCGGGCATTGATGGTCCGGCAGGTTATGGCTTCCGCCGCTTCGCGGAACATCACCCGGAAGCCGGCCAATTCGGCGATGCTGGCATGGGGCTCCTCGAGGATGGCGCCGTCGATCCGCCCCGCCTTCAGCGCTGCCAGTGCCGGTCCGCCTGCTAGCTTGACCAGGTTGAACTCCGCCCCGGCCTGCCGCGCCGCAGTGGCGATGGCGATGACCGCCTCGCAAGCGGGTGATATGCCGGCGATGGTCCTCCCGGCCAGGTCCCGGTACTCGCGAATGGGCGAGTCCGATGGGACCAGCAGGACCGATGTGCAGGGCGTCTTGACCTGCGCTATGGTCCTTATGGGGGCTCCGCCGGCGACGGCGGCGATGGCCACGGTCGGGCAACTCCAGAACACGTCCGCCGTCCCCGCAATCACCGAATCTCTGGCCGCCGCCAGGCTCTCGACGGCGATGATCTCGACCTGTACGCCGTGTTTGGCGAACAAGCCCTTTTCTTGCGCTACATACAGATTGAGGTGGTGAGTGGTCGGGGCGTCAGCGACGACTATCCGGGGCGTTTCCGGCCGGGCCGGCGCCCCTTGCCGGGGAACGCATCCCGCCGCGAGCAAGGCCGCCGCGGTCAGCACGGCGAAGACGGCGAGGCGGCGAAGAGTCCTGCGGCTGCGGGGAACGGTCGCGCGCCCTTGGGCTGGCTTCTGCGGGACGGCCGGGGGCAGGTCTCGGGTGGCAACCGGCATCCGCGGGATCACCTCCGGGACGGTTTCTTCCATAGACCGGGAGCCAGGAGCCCCATGCTCCCATGCACTGAGTATAAGTTAGCCAATCATGTAAGTCAAGTATTATGGCAGGAGTCACCTCAAGGAGGAGGTTTTCCGGATCGAGGGCGAAAGCAACCGGCGAGATCGGGCCCGGCGACGTGGCGGGTGGTTGCACGGGACCGGGCCGTCGCGCGGTGGCCGCGACGGGCCGGAACGCTGGGAGTTATCCTGGTGATGGGAGCTGGAGACCATGTTCGATTTCCTGCTGACGGGCGAGCAATTGCAGTTGCGGGAGGAGGTCCGTTCCTTTGTGCGCTCCGTCGATCGCCAGCTGATCCTCGACATGGACGCTGACAAAGTCACCTACCCGGCGCACTACGTCCGCGACCTGGCGGCACGGGGGCTGTTGGGCTTGCGGTTCCCGGAGAGTTGCGGCGGCCGGGGGCTGGGTTGGGCGGAGGAAGTCGTGGCTCTGGAAGAGGTCGGCGTACTGGGCACCGCGCTGGCTTGTCTCTATTCTCTGCCGAGCATCGTCGGCGAGGCCATCTATCGCTTTGGCACGCCCCGGCAGCAGGAGAAATACCTTGGGCCGGCGCTGGCCGGGCGGCTTTTCGCCGCGGAAGCGCTGACCGAGCCGCGGGGCGGGTCGGACTTCTTCGGCGCCACCACCGTGGCCCGGCGGGAAGGCGACGAGTACATCTTGAGCGGGCAGAAACGCTTCATCGTCGGCGCCGAAGGCGCGGACTATTTCCTGGTTTATGCCCGGACTGACCCGGCGGGGCCGTCCCACGAGTCGATAAGCGCCTTCCTGGTCGACCGCGGGCCGGGGGTGGAGGTAAAGCACCGGTACGGTCTCATGGGCACGCGAGGCGGCGGGGTTGGCAGAGTGCTCTTCCGGGAAGCCCGGGTGCCTGCCGCCAACCTGGTGGGCAAGGAGAACGGGGCGGCCGAGATCTTCTACCAGATGATGATCCCCGAGCGCATGACCAGCGCAGCCGGGGCTCTCGGGATGGCGCGGTCGGCCCTGGAGGTGGCGGTAGATTACAGCAGCAAGCGAAAAGCTTTCGGCCGGAAGATCAAAGACTATCAAGCGGTCAGCTTCAAGATCGCCGACAGCATCACCAAGCTGGATGCGGCCCGCTCGCTCGTCTACACGGCGGCGGCCGCGGTCGACCGGGGCGTCCCTCCCGCCATGCAGCGCCGGCTCGTCTCCGAGGCGAAGAAATTCACCACGGAGACGGCCTGGGAAGTCGTAAACCACGCGATGCAGGTGCTGGGCGGCATAGGCTACACCAGCGTGTACCCGGTGGAGCGAATGCTGCGCGACATCCGGTTGATCATGATCTGGACCGGCACCAATGAGATCATGGACTTGATCATCCAACACGAGTTCTACCGGGAGCAACTGGCCACCGGTCCCCGGGGCAGGAATATCGAGATGGATGCGGTTGGGGCGGAGCAGATGGAAGAGAAGGTCTACGAGTAGGCCTCGCGCCCCCTCGGGGCACCCCGGGCACGGAAACGGCTGGGCGGCGGCGCGCCCCAGTTGCGGAGTTTTCCTCGGTCGGATATGCTTGAAGCGGAAGGCGAGGTGTTGCCAGTGGCCGGTGAGGCGAAACAGCAGGAGACGCCTGGTCTCGGCCCGCTCAGCGCCTGGGACGTCCTGATCTGGAAACTGGACGCCCTCGACAAGCGCTTTGACACCATGGCGCAGGAGACCGACAAGCGTCTTGATGCCATGACGCAGGGCATCGACAAGCGTCTTGATGCCATGACGCAGGGGATCGATAGGCGGCTTGACACCATAGATCAGGGGATCAACCGGCGCCTTGACCACGTGGAGACCCGCATGGACCGCTTGGACGAGGAAGTGAGGGGTGCTCGCCAGAGCTTCACAATCCTCCAGTTCACTGCAGTGTTCGGCTTCACGGCGATGCTCGTGAGCATCTGGCTGTTCCGGTGACTTCCGTGGTGAAACGGATCTTGTTCGTGTGCGTGGAGAACTCAAGTCGCAGCCAGATGGCCGAGGCCTTCGCCAGGATCCACGGCGGCCCCAACGTCGAGGTGTATTCCGCAGGCTCCCGGCCTTCGGGGGTGGTGAACCCGCGGGCGGTGGAGGCGATGCGGGAGGCCGGGTACGACCTCAGCGTCCACGCCTCGAAGTCGCTGGCGGAAGTCCCCGACGTGGAGTACGACCTGGTCGTCACCATGGGCTGCGGCGACGCCTGTCCCGCGGTGCGCGCCAGGCGGCGCGAGGACTGGGCCATCCCCGATCCCAAACACCTGTCGCCGGCGGAGTTTCGGGAGTTGCGGGACATGATCGAGGAGAAGGTCAAGCAAGCCATTGCCGCCCTCGGCGGTCAGTGCGTGGCGGGGCCGTGCTTGAGCTAAGGAGATATCCCGATGGCATCCCTTGTCACCGTGGATGTGAGGCGAGTCGAGGAAACGATTCGGAGCATCATGCCACGCTTCCCTGAGATTGCCGGAGTCTACCTCTTTGGCTCCGCCTTAGGGCCATGCCGGCCCGACAGCGATGTTGACCTCGGTCTGGTGGTTGATGCCGACGGGACCTCCGGGGGGGGCGGGTTGGCGAGAGAACGGCTCGAGGCGCGCGTAGCCGTAGCCGTGGGCCGTCTGGAAGGGCACCCGGTGGATGTGGTGGTGCTCCATCCCGACGATCCCATTTTCTCCTTCAAGGTCATCCATAGCGGTCGCCTGATCTACATCGGCGACGAAGCGCGGGTGACGGACTTCATCGAGCTGGTCGCTCAGAGGTATCGGGAAGCCTATCCCCGGTACCAGCGCGCCCTCCGCGAGATAGTAGATGAGGTGAGGCAGGGTGGAAATTGACGCTCAGCGCATCGCTTCGCGGATCGCCTACGCAAGAGAGCAAGTCGTGCTAATAGAATCGCTGCTCGGGACCACGCCCCCCGAGCGAATCATCTCTGACCCCTGGACATTCGGCGGCCTCAAGTACGCGCTTCAGACGGCCATAGAAGCGCTGGTCGACATCGCCTATCACATCTGTGCCAAGCTGTACCGCCATCCTCCCACGGATGCCCGTGACGCCTTGGTAGTCCTGGCACAGCAGGGCGTCATAGCCCAAGAGGATCTTGGCACCTATCTGGCCATGGTCGGTTTCCGCAATCGCTTGGTGCACGGCTACCTGGGCGTTACCGCGGAGCGGGTCTACGACATCGCGCGGGATGACTTGCGCGATATCCCACGCTTCCTGGAAAGGGTCGCGAAGCTGTTGGAGCCGGCCGACGCGCGTCAGGACCGCTCCGAGAAGGCACCACCTGAGGGCGACTGACAGCCCACCGGCGCCACCCTTCCCTCGTCGGGGCGGAGGACCTCTTGCAGCACCGCCCGGATATCCGGCAAGGACAGCCCCAGCCAGAAGGGGGCTCCGTCCAGGTGAATCTCGAAGTGCAGATGGGCCCCATCGCGCCTTGCCGCGGCGCCAGCCGATGTCCCCGAGTTCCCCACCCAGCCGAGCAGTTGCCCTGCCTTGACCCCCGCGCCGGGGACGAGTCCGGGATCGACGCCCGCCAGATGGGAGTAGCGGGTAAGCACGCCGCCCCCATGGGCGATCCAGACTTGACGGCCGTGGAGCAGGTCGAGCAGCACCGGGGATTCGTGGCCACGATGAAGCAGTTCGGCCAGCAGGGCCTCGCGCTCTACCCGCGTCAGTTCCAGGAATTCTGTGTCCACCCGCGCCACCACCCCCGGGCCGGCCGCCCGCACTTCGGTGACGCCGTAGACGATAGGCACGCCGCACCAGGAGTCATAGTAATCGATGCCCTGATGCCAGCCGCCGCGATAGGCGCGGGGCGCCCCCGGCAGGTGGGAATCGGGCACGGCCGTCAGCCTGCTACCCGCGATCGGGGGTGCCAGGAACGCAAGGCGCTTGGCGATGGCCGCCGGGTCCGCGCGGCTGCGGCCGGGAAGGGGCCCTGCGACCAGGAACAGGTGTTCTTGCCGGGAAGGCAGCGGGAAAGAAGTCGCAAACGTTTCCGGCAGCGACGGCTCGCCGCCAAGTTCGGTCTGCCGGCGGGGCGGCGCCGCTTCCGGGCGGGCCAGGTGCGGCGGACGATATTGACCGACCAGGGCCTCGGACGAGAAACCCACCGCCCCTGCCAACACGCCCAGCAGGAGCAAGAGCGGCAGCCTGGACTTCGCGCGCACCCGAGGGGATTTCACGAGGGAGGGAATTCGACACCGTTCGGGGCCATCCTGTTTTGTCCGCGGTCAGCAAGCGGGCAGATGGGAGATCGCCCGGCTCTGGTAGGGGCGGAGTCCGAACCCGCCCCTACCTCCGAAGGCCCATACGTCTCCCAGCGCGGCCTCCCGCCTGCGCGCCGCTTTCATGTCCCGTGGCGTCCCCTGGGGGGCACGAGGATCCGCCCGGGCAGGTCCGCAAATGTCGCATGTCAATTCCGACCTTTCAGTCAAACGCTGCTAGACGAGGCTGTCCCGGGAGGAGTCGCCGGGTTGCCGTTGAAAGTACCGAAGGGCAAAAGGGCGAAGGGGGAAAATCCGAGTCAGGTCGCGATCGACTGGGGGTCGGGATAGTGTCGGGGTTCAACGTCGTCGTCTGCATGAAACAGGTGCCGGACACCACCGAAGTCAAGATCGACCCGGAGACCAAGACCCTGGTGCGGGAGGGAGTCCCCAGCATCATCAATCCCTTCGATACCTACGCTATCGAAGAAGGCATTCGCATCCGCGAACGCCACGGCGGCAAGGTGACCATCCTGAGCATGGGACCCCCTCAGGTGAAGGAGTCCCTGAAGGAAGCCGTGGCCATGGGCGCGGACGACGCGGTCCTCATATCGGACCGGGCGTTTGCCGGTTCGGACACGCTGGCCACATCCTACACGCTGGCCAAGGCGATCGAGAAGCTCGGCGGAGTTGACCTCATCATCTGCGGCAAACAGGCCATCGACGGCGACACCGCCCAGGTGGGACCGGGGGTCGCCGAGCACCTGGACATCCCGCATCTCACTTACGTGCGCAAGCTATCCGAGCTGCGGGCAGGCTATCTCCGTATCGAGCGGATGGTGGAAGGCGGCTATGAGGTGATCGAGACGGGCCTGCCTTGCCTGATCACCGTGGTCAAGGAGATCAACGAACCGCGCCTGCCCTCGATGAAGGGGCTGATGCGGGCCCGGCGGCAGGAGATTCCCGTCTGGACTTCCCGGGATCTCGACGTCGATCCGCAGCGGATCGGCCTCACCGGGTCGCCGACGGAAGTCGTCCGGGTGTTCACGCCCGAGACCCGGGCGACCGGGGAGATCCTGCAAGGCGAACTGGAACAGCAAGTGGCAGCCCTGGTACAAAGACTGCTGACGGCGGGCGTCCTTTAGGAGGGGAAAGCCATGGCAGACATCCGGGTGGTCAGGGAAGAGTGCGTGGGGTGCGGAGTTTGCGTCGCGGCTTGCCCCTTCGGCTGCATCCGCATGGAGGACGGCATCGCCGTAATCGATCTCGATAGCTGTAACCTCTGTGGCGCCTGCGTGACCGAGTGCGCCTTCAACGCCATCATCCTGGAGAAGGACCGACCGGAGCCTGTGGCGACGGCCGGAGCACGCGGCGTATGGGTCTTCGGCGAGCAGCGCGACGGCGTCTTCTCTACGGTCACCTTCGAACTGCTTGGCGAGGGGCGCAAGCTCGCCAATGCCCTGGGCGATCCGCTGGCGGTGGTAGCCATGGGCGAGGGCCTGGTAGTCGACCCGCTCTTCGCTTACGGGGCGGACACCGTCTACCTGGCCGATCATCCGGTGTTGAAGGACTTCCGCGACGACCCGTACACTCACGTATTCGAGGAACTGGTCCGGAAGTACCAACCGGAAGTATGTTTGTTCGGCGCCACCTCCACCGGACGTTCGCTGGCCCCGCGGATCGCGGCCCGTCTTCGCACCGGTCTGACCGCCGACTGCACGGGGCTGGACATCCTCAAGGATGAACGCTTGCTCGTCCAGACCCGCCCCGCCTTCGGCGGCAACATCATGGCGACCATCCACTGCCGGCACACCAAGCCCCAGATGGCAAGCGTGCGGCCGCGGGTCATGAAGAAGGCCGAACCGCAGCCCGGGCGGACGGGCGAGTTGATCCGCCATCCCGTTGACCCATCGGCGATGACCATTCGCACGCAGGTCGTGGAATTCGTCAAGGAGGACATCGAGACCGTCAACCTCGAGGACGCGGACATCATCGTCTCCGGCGGCCGGGGCTTGGCCGACCCCAAGAATTTCCAGTATGTGGCCGACCTGGCGCGGGCCTTCGGTGCCGCGGTGGGCGCTTCGCGAGCGGCGGTGGACTCGGGGTGGATACCTTACTCGCACCAGGTGGGGCAGACCGGCAAGACGGTCTCGCCCAAGGTCTACGTGGCCTGCGGCATATCCGGCGCCATCCAGCACCTGGCGGGGATGAGTTCGTCCGACCTGATCGTGGCCGTCAACAAGGATCCCGACGCGCCCATCTTCAAGGTGTGCACTTATGGGGTGGTCGGCGACCTGTTTCAGGTGTTGCCCGCGTTGACCGAGGCGGTGAAGAAGGCGAAAGCGGGCTGACGCGCCCGCATGACCGCAGGGGCGGGTTCCGAACCCGCCCCTGCCCGAGGGCTACAGCCCCAGTTCTTCCCCCACGATCAGCACTTCCAGCGCCGTCAGCGCCGGGCGCCGCTCCAGGATGGTCACCACGCGACAGATGCGTTCCGGCCGGTCGCAATCGACACAGTAGCCGAGTTCGGCACAAGGCGTCGGCACTCCCAGCCGGCGGGCGTTGACGGGAGCCGCCAGCTCGCGAATGCGCTCCCGGGCCGCGGCGACGTCGCGCACGATCTTGTTGGCGCCCGCCACCACCACGACTTTGCCCGGGCCGAACATCATCGCCCCCACCCGGTTGCCGATGCCGTCCACGTTGACCAACTCGCCCTGAAGGGTAATGGCATTGGTGCTGGTCAAGAAGACAGTGGCGGAAAGCTGCTCCCGGCGAACCCGGAGGTTGTCTTCAGGCGAGAGCCCGGCTATCCAGTGATTGACCAGCTCGTGACCGCGCTCTTGGAGGATGGCAGGCAGATTCAACTGGCGCAAGGTCAGGCTGCCCCCGAGCCCCACCTGGGCGCCGGCCGGGACGAGTTCGAGCACTGCCGATACCGCTTCTTCCCGGGCAGGCAGGAACCGGGCGGAGAAACCGTTACGGACCAGGCTGCGAACCGCGGCTTCGCCCCGCGCTTGCAGGCGGTGCCGCAGAGCCTCGGCGAAAGGATCGGATTGCCCATGCATCGCCACCACGTTCATCACTCCTCCATCTTTACTTTGCCGTCGCACGAGGGGTTTCCTCCCTATCCAAGTAGTAGGGGCGGGTTCCGAACCCGCCCTTACGGTGGCCGCGAGAGTGCCGACAGCGCACTCTCGCAGTAGGGAATGCCGGCTGGCCTGGAGAAGCCTCGGTCGGGGAGGGAATGACGTGCGGCTATCCCCCCGACTGCAGGCGGTGGCAACCCGGGTCCAAGGCGAGGTCGCGGCGGATGTGGGGACCGACCACGGCCATCTGGCCGCTTACCTGCTGGACACCGGCCGCTGCTCCCGGGTCATCGCCATCGAAAATGCTCCGGGCCCGGCAGAACGGGCGCGGCGTCACCTCGCCCGGCGCTACGGTGGTCGGGCCGAACTCCGCCAGGGCCATGGGCTCGACCCGGTGGCGCCGGGGGAGGCGGATGTGGCGGTCATCGCCGGGCTGGGCGGGGACACGACGGCCGAGATCCTGGCCGGCGCTCGGGACAAGGCGTCGCGCTTCATCCTCCAGCCCATGACCCGGGCGGCTCGCTTGCGCGCCTGGCTGGTCGATGAGCATTTCCTGGTCGTGGACGAAGACCTGATCGACGAAGGCCGGCGGCTGTACAACTTGCTGGTGGCGGTGCCCGGCGGGCCGGGGGATGGAGTCGCCTGCTACCCGCCCATCGAGCCGTTCCAGCTCACCCCGGCCGGGAGTCTGTCGCGGGACCTCTTGCTGGAAATCGGTCCCCTGCTGTTGGCCGGGGGTCATCCCTTGCTGCCCCGCCGCCTGCGCGAGCTGGCGGGCCGC
>DATIKW010000032.1:0-3456 GCA_035477115.1 Bacillota bacterium
GAGTACAACGCCAGCCGGCGGGCGATGGCGGTGCTGCAGGACGGGGGCTATCTCAGGACTGAGGAACTGGGCCCCGCCCGCCAGGTACTGGATGCGGCGGCCCTCACCTACGTGGCAGCCGCGGCAGCCGCGATGGCCAACCTGGCGAGGATGCTGCTCCTCCGGCGAAGTCGGGATTAGTGTCCACGCCGGCGCGGAAACTCGCCCTGCATTTGCTGATGGCTGTCGAGGCGGGGAGGGCATATCCGGGGCTTGCGTTGGACCGGGCTCTGGAGAGAGGCCAACTCACGCCCGCCGATCGCCGACTGGTCACTGAACTCGTCCATGGGGTCACCCGCGCCCGCAATACGTTGGATTGGGCGCTGGCGGCTCATCTGCAGCGGCCGCTCGACGATCTTCCCTCGCCTATCCGCAACGCATTGCGCCTGGGCGCCTATCAGATCCTGTATCTTGACCGAATTCCCGCGGCGGCGGCTTGCGACGAGTCGGTCAAGCTCGCCCGCAGGTACGGCCATCGCGGTACCGCCGGGCTGGTAAATGCCGTCTTACGCCGCCTCGCCCAGGCCGGCCTGCCGCGTCTGCCCGACCTCGAAGGCGATCCGGTAAGCCACCTGTCCCTCGCGCATCACCATCCGCCGTGGCTGGTACGGCGATGGCTGGATCGATTGGGCCGGGAGGCTGCCCTCGCCTTGCTCGCGGCCAATAACCGCCCGGCCGTCACCTCGATCCGCGTGAACCAACTCCGGGTTGGTCCAGCCGAGTTGCAGCGGGAACTCGAGACCCAGGGGGCCACGGTGCAGCCGGGCACCCTGCTCCCCGAAGGACTGCGGTTGGCGGGCCATCCGCCGATTCGGAGTCTGAAAGCGTTTGCCGAGGGTCGATTCCAGGTGCAAGACGAGAGTTCCATGCTGGCAGCCCGGGTCGTGAACCCCCGGCCGGGATGGTTGGTAATCGATGCCTGCGCCGCCCCCGGCGGGAAGACCACGCATCTCGCCGAGTTGATGGGAGATCGGGGCGAGGTGGTGGCGATCGACCTGAGTTCGGCCCGGTTGCGCCTGGTGAGGGAAGCGGCGGACCGGCTGGGTCTTCGCAGCATCCGCACCGTCCATGGGGATGCCCGGGATATGGCCCGCCTGGTACCGAGACCGGCTGATGCGGTGCTGGTCGACGCCCCCTGTTCCGGACTGGGAACTCTGCGCCGCCGGTCGGACCTGCGCTGGACGCGTCAGGCTGGGGATTTCGCGGCGCTGGCCCAGTTGCAGGGATCGCTGCTGGCGGCGGCGGCCTCGCGGGTCAAACCGGGCGGGGTGCTGGTATACTCAACCTGCTCGACAGAACCCGAGGAGAATGAGCAAGTGGTGAATGCGTTGCTCGAGCGCATAACCGGCTTCCGGCGGGAAGATCCTCTAGCCGTCCTGCCCGACAAGGCGAGGATAGCGCTGAGCGCCCGCCGGGGGCAGCCGGCCCCCGGGTCCGACACCTATCTTGACCTGTGGCCCCACGTCCATGGCACCGACGGCTTCTTCCTGGCCCGGTTGCGGAGGGAAGGCGGATGATGGATATCCGCGGCCGGTCACGGGATGAACTCGCGGAGTGGCTGGTCTCCCTGGGTGAACCTCCTTACCGGGCGCGCCAGCTGATGCGCTGGGTGTACCGGTCTGGGGTGGCAGATCCATCAGCCATGACCGACCTCCCTCGGGAGCTTCGGGCCCGCCTGACCGGGCTGGTCCAGCGGCCGGATGCGGTGCTCCAGCGGCTCGCAGCAGCCGATGGATCGGTCAAGCTTTTGCTGGCCTACGGCGACGACGTGGCGGTGGAGTGCGTGCTGCTCCGTCATGGCTATGGCTACACGGCGTGTGTATCGTCCCAGGCGGGTTGCACCATGGGCTGTGCCTTCTGCCAGTCGGGCCGGATAGGGCTCATCCGCGATCTGACTGCCGCGGAGATGGTGGGCCAGGTGCTTGCCCTGCGCCGGCAGGCCGGCGGCCGCCCGGTCAACCGGATCGTGGTGATGGGAGGAGGGGAACCGCTGGCCAACCTGGCTCACTCCCTTCGTTTCCTGCGGCTGAGCGTGGGGTCCGACGGTTTTGGCATTTCCCCCCGCCGCGTGACCTTGTCGACCTGCGGGCTGGTGCCCGGCATCCTTTCCCTGGCGTCGGAAGGCCCGCCTGTCACCCTGTCCGTGTCGCTGCACGCCCCCACCGATCAGTTGCGCGACCAGCTTGTGCCCATCAACCGGCGCTACCCGCTGGCGGCGCTCCTCGCTGCCTGCCGGCATTACGCGCAGGCCACCGGACGCCGGGTAACGGCCGAGTACGTCCTCGCTCAAGGGGTGAACGACCGGCCGGAGGATGCACGCAGGCTCTCCAGCCTGACCAGGGGCGCCATCGGCCACATCAACCTGATACCATTGAATCCCATACCCGGCGTCGACTTCAAAAGGCCGCGGGATGAAGCGGTAGTCGCCTTCGCCCGGCAACTGCTCGACCGGGGAACCGCCGTGACCATCCGGCGCCCGCTCGGCATGGATATAGGTGGGGCGTGCGGACAACTGCGGGCCGCCGCCGGATCGGTCCCGGAAGGTACCGGCAGACCGGCCGCCGAACCAGGCGGGAAAGCCCGAGAGAGCCACCCGGGAGATGGTTGACATGCGGGCTGGATGGCGATCGGAACGCGGGCGGCTGCGCCAGGTCAATGAAGATAGCTATCATTTCCGCGACTTCTGGCCGGCAGCGGACGGTGCGCTGGCGGTCGTCGCCGACGGCATGGGCGGCCATCAGCGGGGCGAGGTGGCGAGCCAACTGGCCGTGCAGGCCGCGGTCCGCGTGGTGGAGCGAGAACTGGCCGAGGGAGCGCTGTCCGCGCCCGCGATCGTCGACCTGGCGTTCGGGGAGGCCAACCGGCGGATCCTCGAGGCGGCGGGCTCGGACCCGGGTCCGGATGCGATGGGAACCACGCTCACCGTTGGTTTGACCCAGAGAAACCGGCTGTATCTAGGACACGTCGGCGACAGCCGCGTCTATCTGGTGCGGGGGGAGAAGATCCTTCAACTCACCGAGGATCATACCGTGGTCGGCACCATGGTGAGAAACGGCGACTTGGCGGAGGAAGAGGCCATGCACCACCCCCAGCGCAATCTCCTGACCAGAGCTCTGGGGATGGAGCGCCTGGTGGCCGCCGACCTGAGCTGCCACGAGTTGGTGCCGGGCGACACCATCCTGCTGTGCACGGACGGCCTGCACGGACTGGTCAGCCCCTCGGAGATCTTGCGGGCCGCCGGCGGCCGCGACCCGGATCGGGCGGTCGTCGATTTGACGGGACTGGCGCTGAGTCGGGGAGGCCACGATGATATCACGATCCTCATCTTACAGCCGCAGGAGAGGGGGAATCCGACTCCTTGATCCTTAGAGTGCTGGGCGACCGTTATCGGCTGCTCGAGCGCATCGGGGGCGGGGG
>DATIKW010000033.1:0-13594 GCA_035477115.1 Bacillota bacterium
ACCACGTCTGGTATCCGTTTATGCTGGTTGGAGGCATATTGCTCCTGGTGGAAGGTCCGGCATGGTTCGGGGTGAGAACGCTGTACCGGCAGGTTGAACTGGACAGGATGGCGCGAAAAGATCTGGCCTGACCGCGGACCCGTGGGCCCCCAAGAGGGCGCATGGCGGTTTCTTGCCTGTGATGCCGTAACTGACCGGCGAACTCGGGTCACGGGTTGCAGCAGGGGCAAGTGTCGGGCGGAGCGGTTCGCTCCGTCACCGGGTCTTCCCGGGAATGGCCGCACTTGCGGCAAGCGTAGACCACGCAGGCCACCAGCGGCGTCGGTTCGCCGCACAGTTCGCAGGGCAAGCCAGTCACCCGCCGGACCGGGGCGAATCCCGGCTGCCCGCAGGCAGGGCACGGGCTGAGCAGCTTGCGGACGAGATCTTCGGTGGCCGCCCCGATGTTCGCCATGCGGGTGGGGTTGACGTGGGCGCGCATGTCCGTCTCAAGGAACGCCCGGCCGGTCTCCGAGGCGGCGAGCGCCGAGGCCAGCGCTTCCCGGAGACGGTCCCAGCTGTCAATGGCCTTCTCGATCGCCGGGTGGGCGTCGTGGTCCGGCCGCACTACCAGGGCGTGGGCGGGGAAGCCGGCGCTGCAGGCGAACTCGGCCGCCTCATCCCAGCCGGCCACCAGGGCGTGGCCGTAGTTGGTGTTCTCGCCGGCATACTCGCCGTGCAGCTCAAGCCCGATGCGATCATCCAGCAGCACCACGACTTCGCAGTTCCAGGGCAAAAAGGGGATGGCCGGATGCGGCCCGAAGGTGCCCTCGCTGGCCAAACCGAGATCGAGGCCGGTCAACTCCATGCCCTTGCGGGCTTTGATCCGGGCCGCATCCAGTTGGCTGCCGGGTCGCGCCACCTCCCGAGTGAAGGTACCGAACCGGTCGGTATCGAAATCGGCGCGAACCACCAGCTCACAGCCGGTCCGAGCCTCGAATACCGGCCGGATGGCTTGTTCCTTGCCGTGTTTGCTCAACAGGACGGCCCGGCGACCCCGGAAGAAGCGGTCTACCGGCTCGGCTGCGGTCAAGTCCGCGCCGGCTCCGCCTCGGTCAGCGCCTCCAGCACCAGTGCCGCCTTGGGACAAGCCGCGACGCACAACCCACATCCCTTGCAGCGGGTCACATCGATTTTCACTTTCTTGTCGTCGGCCAGGAAACAGATCACGTTCGGGTCAGGGCAAGCGAGTATGCATAGCTTGCATCCGGTGCAGCGGCTCAATTCAACCTTGGCGGCCGCATACATGGCAACCACCCTTTCTCGGCGCGGCGAGCGAGTGCTCCTTTACCGCTTTCGCGGCCGCTTCCATCACCGCCATGTTCTTGTCCACGAGCTGGGCCATCTTGGTGAACTTCGCGGCGAGGACGTTGTCGAGGGCGGCAGTGGTCCCCGAAGCCACGAATTTGGCCCCGCCGAAGCGCTCCAGTACCGCTTCGCGAAGGGAGGCGAAGGTCACGATGCGGGTTACGCCGATCAAGGCGCCCAGCATCGCCATGTTGGTGGCCAGTTCCGTCTCGGCCACTTCCACGGCCACGGCCGTCGCGGGTATCGAGTACAGGCGGGCGCCGAGCGCGGCCAGCTTGTCGAGATCTTCCCGGCCAATCCCCAGATCGCCCTCGGCATTGACGATGATGATGCCTTCGGGCTGCAGCCCGTCAAAGAAGGGCATGGTGTAGCACTTGCCCAGGGTGATGACGTGGGGGTGGAAGATCATGATGATGTTCGGGAACAGGACTTCGCCCCGCTGGTGAATGGGTTCGGTGGAGATGCGGACGTAGCTTTCGGCCGGGGCCAGGCGCTTCTCCGCTCCGAAGAACGGGTTGACCGTGCTCACCAGTCCGTCCTTGGTGGCCGCAGTGCCCAGGATGTGGGCGGCGGTCACCAGCCCCTGGCCGCCCAGGCCTGACATCCGGATCAATGACCTGTTCATTGTTTCTCCCCCTCCACAGCAGCGAGGTATTCCTGAGCCTGCGGGGTGATGTACTCCCGGTACTGGAATACGCCTTCCTTCTCGCGTTTGCGGATCATGCTCAGGGTTTCGTCCGGGCGGAACTTGTAGTTGGTCGGGCAAGGGCAGAAGACCTGAACGTACGTGGACCCCACATCCCGGGCAACCAGGATGGCCCGGCGGATGGCCTTCTCGAAGCGGCGGGCGTTCAAGGGCGATGTCGCGGCAACGTACGCGCAGCCGGCCTCCCGGGCGATCTCGGGCATTGCCACCTTCTCGAACTTCTTCCCAGTAGGCGCCATGTTGAGTACGGTGCCCCGGGGGGACATGCCGCTCTCCTGGCCGCCGGTGTTGGCGTAGGCCTCATTGTCCAGCATGACGGTGGCGATGTTCTCGCCGCGGAACCACGAGTGCATCACCATCTCCAGGCCGATGTCGGCGGTGGCCCCGTCGCCCGCCACCACCACCACATCCTTGGGTTGTTCGGGGAATCTGAGCTTCAGCGCCCGCTTCAAGCCGGATGCGATCGCGTTCTGGTTGCCGAACAGGCCATGGATGTTATGCAGGCCCACCTGGGGGAAGGCGATGGCGCTGCAGCCGGTCGAACCGACTACCACGGTATCAGCCGGGGCGGGCAAGGAAGCCAGGAAGAGGCGAAGCGACAGGGCAAGGCCGCAACCCGCACACAGCGGGTGCTCCTCCAGCAGCTCCTTGAAGGTACCGAGATCGGCGACGCCCACGTTACCGTCATAGGGGCCGTGCGTCACCAGGTCCCGGTATTCCTGGGGCATTATCTCCTCGAATCCCGGGGCAATCCGGAATATCTGCTTGGCCATGGTCACATCCCATCCTTGGTTAGCGTGTTGCCGGCACGCATGCTTGCAACTGGGCGAGTATCATCTCGCTGGGCATGGTCATGCCGCCGAACACCCGGGGGGCGCCCACCACCCGGCTATTGTCCTCAACGACCGCTCGGATCTCCCGAGCCAGCCAGCCCACGCGGTTGAATTCGGGGACCACGATCGCCCGCGCCCGCCTGGCCAGGTGCTGGACTTCCTCGGTGGGGAAGGGCCGGAGGCACTTGAACTTCACCAGGCCGACGTCGATGCCCTGCGCCCGGGCCAACTGGATGGCTTCCCGGCTCTGGGAGACGGCGGTGCCCGCGGCCATGATCAGGATGTCGGCGTCCTCGTTCTCCGTCTCGAGGAGCCCGCCGAGATACTGATGCACGTACTTGCGGGAACGCTCTGCAGCAGCCATGACCTCCTGTTGCCAGGAGGCATGGGCGGCATAGCTGATGAAGTTGCTCTTCATCACGAAGGGGTCGCGCATGTGGCGGACGGGCACGCCCTCCATGTCCATGGCCGGCACGGGCGACCGGTGGGGATCATACGGCGGCAGCTTGAGGTCCGGCGGCCCGACGGCGACCATCTCCCGGGTGTGGGTCACGAAAAACCCGTCGGCGAACACGCCCACGGGGATGTGCACGTCGGTCTGCTCGGCGATGGCAAAGGCCCGAAGCGTGAAATCGTACAGATCTTGTGCGCCCTCGGCGTGGAGCATGATCATGCCGGTGTCGAGGAGGAAGGCCATCTCGATGGTGTCCGGCTGGATGGACAGGGGCGAGTTCACGCCTCGCGTGAAGAAGCAACACACGATGGGCAGGCGCATGCCGGCCCAGCAGGGGAACATCTCGAAGGCCCGCAGCGTGCCGGGGCCCCCGGTCGCGGTGAATACGCGCACGCCGCCCATGGCCGCGCCCGCCACCTGACTCATCACGGCGAACTCGCTTTCGCCCCGGAAGTAGTCGGGGATGTAGCCCTCGGCGTACAGGTCGCCCACCAGATGCATGCTTTCCGACTGGGGAGTTATCGGGTAGGCGATGGCCATGGTTATGTTGGACCGCAAGATCGCCTCCTTGACCGCTTCGCTGCCGGTCATGAAGCGCCGCTCGCGCCGGGCCGGCTCGAGCACCTCGTCAACGGTTCGCGCCACTCTCTGCTCGATCACTGTATGCCACCTGCCTTGCGCTTCATTTTCCTCACGATCGCGGTCAACCGCTCGAGGGTTTGCAGCCCGGCATCCCGCAAGCTGATCATGGCGTCCTCATGGCCCACTTCGCCGCACAGGGCGATGGTATAGCAGTCCGTCCCCCCGCGGATGATCTTCAGGGCCACGTTGGCGTAATGGCAGTGCACGCCGATGAAGACGCACACGTCGATATGGTTGTGCCAGATCGTGAGATTGGGGTGGTTGGGGTTGATCTCCACCGCCGGGTTGATCATGGGGTACTTGGGCCGGTAGTCGGGCATCGGGATGATCTTGGCCCCGACTTCTCTCGCCAGGGTTTGCAGGGCCCGCGCCTTTTCGGCCACGCCTTCTTTCCAGTCCCACAGGATCAGGGGACCGGGGAAGAATACGGGGTTGCGGGCGGAAAGCAGGCGCCGGGCGATCTCTTCCAGGGCCCTTTCCTCCGGGACGAGTTCGCCCTCCAGGAGCGCATACCCCTTCTCCGGCAGGCAAACACCGACACAGGCGGCAGCCGGCGGCAGATAACCTTCCGGCCCCGCCTTCACCTTGTAGCTATCCACTTGCATCCTCCATCCCTCCGGCGGGCGGTGCCCCTTCAGGTGGCACATCCCTGGTAAAGTCGATCCGCCCAGTGCAGCACGGCATCCGGGTCGCCGCCCAGCACATTCAGGTGTCCCATCTTGCGACGGGCTGCCGGCACCCCCCGTTTGCCGTACAGATGCACCTTGACGTTGTCCGGGAAGCAGGGCATTCCGCCCAGGACGGCCGGAACGTGCTCTCCCAGGACATTCACCATGACGACCGGCGTCAACAGCCGGGTGGACCCGAGGGGGAGTCCGCCGGTCGCCCGAAGCAACTGCTCGAACTGGGAAGTAGCGCTGGCATCCCAGGTGTAATGACCGGAATTGTGCGGTCGCGGCGCCAGTTCATTCACGACCAGTCCATCGGGGGTCACGAACAACTCGATGGCCATCAGACCTACCAGTCCCAGCGCATCGGCGATATCCTCGCCGAGCGCCCCCGCTTCCGCCTGCAACGCTGGATCGATGCGGGCGGGTACGACCGTGCTATGCAGCACGTTTGCGCAATGTGCGTTCTCTCCTACGGGATACGTCGTAGTCCGACCAGTTTCCTGCCGCGCGACTATAACGGAAGCTTCGCACAAAAAGAAGACGAACTTTTCAACGATCCATTCTCCGGTTAAGGGCGGCACAGCATCCAGCTCGGCGGCCGCCGCCTCGAGGTCGGGGGAGGCATTCAGAACCATCTGCCCTTTACCGTCGTATCCGCCGGCACAGGTCTTGAGCACGCACGGCAGCCCCAGCTCGTGGACGGCGCGGCGGAGTCCGGCGGCATCCCGTACTAGCCGGAAGGGAGCCACGGGGAAGCCGGCCTCCGCCAAGGCCGTCTTCTCCCGGCCCCGATGCTGGGAAATCCGGAGGATGCGGCTGCCCTGGGGCAACCGGAACTCCTGTTCCAGCATCTCTACAACCTCGTAAGGGATGTTCTCGAACTCGTAAACGATGAGGTCGGAAGCCTTCCCCAGACGGCGGGCGGCGTCGAGGTCGGCAAACGGGGCGACGATCTGTTCGCGGGCGATCTGCCCGCAGGGCGAGTCGGGGGTGGGATCCAGGCAGACCACGTCATAACCCATCCTCCGCGCCTCGAGGCCGATCATCCGTCCCAGCTGGCCGCCGCCCAGGATGCCGATGGTGCTCCCCGGGAGCACGGGCCGGGCGGACATCACGACCACTCCTTCGTGTCCAGGACCTGCCTGGCCGCGGCCTCCCGGCGGGCGGCGAGGCGCGCCGCCAGCTGCCCATCGTAGATGCCCAGGATCTGCGCCGCCAGCAGGGCCGCATTCTTCGCGCCGGCGGCGCCGATCGCTACCGTGGCGACCGGCACGCCGGCCGGCATCTGGACGATCGAGAGCAGCGAGTCGAGTCCGCGCAGGTCGGTGGAGGGCACGGGCACGCCGATCACCGGCAGGAGCGTGCGCGAGGCCACCATGCCCGGCAGATGGGCCGCCCCGCCGGCGCCGGCGATGATCACCTTGATGCCGCGGGCTGCCGCATCGCCGGCAAAGGCGAACATCCCCTCGGGCGTGCGGTGGGCGGACACGATACGCTTTTCGAAAGGGATCTCGAGTTCGGCCAGCACCGAGCAGGCTTCCTTCATGGTCGTCCAGTCCGATAGGCTGCCCATGATCACCGACACGCTCGGCTTGTCGTCCATGCCTTTCTCCTCTCGGTCAGTCCCGGCTCAGGCTCGACGGCCGCCGTATTCCGCCGGGGGCTCCCGCCAGCTACCGGCGTCTCCGATCATCCAGGCCCGCAACCGGGACCGGGCTTCGCCCACGAGGTACAGCGATCCTGCCACCACCAGGACGTCATCTTCTCCCGCCAGGAGATCGAGGGCGCGCCGCAAGGCTGCTGCGGCAGGCTCGATCGCCTGGACGTCGCCTCCCGCCCGCCTTGCCGCCGCGGCGATCGCCGCCGGGTCGGCGGCCCGCCCGGGATAAGTAGGGCGGGTAGCCACTACCGTCCGCGCGATCGCTGCGAGCGGCTCCACCAGTCCGTCAATGTCTTTGTCCCCCATGGCGCCCAGCACCATCACCGGCCGGGCCCCGGGCAAGACCGTCTCAAGCGTGCGGCGGAGTACTGCGGCGCCCTGGGGGTTGTGGGCCCCGTCCAGGATCACCCACGGCCGGCGCCGGAGTACTTCGAAGCGGCCGGGCCAGCGCGCCTGGGCCAATCCTTGGCGGATGGCGGCCTCGGGGATGAGCCGGCCGGTCGCGCGGAGGCGGTGAATGGCGGCAACGGCGCAGGCCGCATTGTCCAGTTGGTGGTCGCCGGCCAGGGCGATCTCGAGGCTCGCGTATTCCCCGTCAGGGAGGGACAGATCGAAGGTCTGCTTATCGAGATTCGACGCGCGTTTCCGCCAGCAGACGTCGGCGCCGCCCCGGGCGTCGCCCGAGGCGACCGTCCAAAGGTCGACTCGTCGCTCCGCGGCGGTCCGGCGTATGACTTCCACCGCCTCCGGATCCCGGGTCGCGGTCACGGCCGTCGAACCGGTCTTGAGGATGCCCGCCTTCTCGGCGGCGATGGCGGGCAGGGTGTCGCCGAGGTATTCCATGTGGTCGAGGCCGATGCTGGTTATGACCGCTACCAGGGGCGGCTCGATGACGTTCGTCGCGTCCAGCCGGCCGCCGAGTCCGACCTCCAGCACGGCCATATCCACTCCCCGCGAGCGGAAGTACTCGAAAGCCAGGGCGGTCACGAACTCGAAGAAGGTTGCTTGCTGATCTTCGGCCGCCGAACCGCCGCCGGTTAGCCGGCTGAGGCTGCTCACCTGAGCCACCAGCTCATCCTGGCTCATCGGCTCGCCGTTGATGGAAATACGTTCTTCGAATACCTCGAGGTGCGGCGATGTGTAGCGGCCGGTCTTGAACCCGGCGCTCTCCAGGATGGAAGCGATGAGCGCGGTCGTGGAGCCCTTGCCGTTGGTGCCGGCCACGTGGATGCACTTGAAGAAATGCTGGGGATTCCCCGCCTGGTCCAGCAACCGGGCGATGCGCTCGAGCCCCAGGGCGCTGCCGCGGCGGGCGATGCGGTAGAGATGGTCTATGACGTCCGCGTACGTCCAGTCCGTGATGTCCTCGCCGCTGGGCCTTCGCACGATCATCCCACTTCCAGGCTGATGTCGAGCAGCGGCGGCCGGGCGGTCAAGAGGCCGAGGGAGATGAAATCCACTCCAGTCGCCGCGATGGCCTCCAGATCCTCCAAGCGGATCCCGCCCGAGGCTTCCACCCGAGCGCGTCCGGCGATGCGCCGCATGGCCTCGGCCATGGCCGCCGGGTCCATGTTGTCCAGCATGATGAGGTCCACGCCGGCGGCGGCCGCCGTTTCCGCCTGATCGGGGCTCTCAACTTCCACCTCTACCTTCACCGCTGGACCGAGGCGGGCACGGACCATGCTCACGGCCGCCTCCACGCCTCCCGCCACGCGCAAGTGGTTGTCCTTGATCAACACCATCGAGCCGAGATCGAAGCGGTGGTTGAGCCCCCCGCCCACCCGCACCGCGTAGCGCTCGAGCAGCCGGAGGGTCGGCGTGGTCTTGCGCGTGTCGATGATGCGGGCGCGATGGCCCGCCACGGCCTGCACCGCCTGGCGCGTGACGGTGGCAATGCCCGACAGGCGCTGGAGGAAATTGAGCGCCACCCGTTCGCCTTTGAGGATGCCGGCAACCGGTCCCTGAACGGTGGCCAGCCGGGTCCCGGGTCGCGTCAGGTCGCCTTCGGCGGTGAGGGGGATGAGTTCGATCCGCGCGTCAATCCGCCGGAATACGCAAGCCGCAACCGGCAGGCCGGCCACGACGCCGCCGCTCCGGCAGATCAGGCAGGCCTCGCCCGTGCGTTCCAGCGGCACCAGGGCCGCGGTGGTCAGGTCCCCCGCGCCCAAGTCCTCACGCAAGGCGCGATCGACCAGGTCTTCGAACAGGATCGGCTCCAGGGTCATGTCAGTTCCACCATCCGCTGCACCGCCCGGCGGGCCCGGGCGGCGACGCCCGGCGGCACTTGCACTCGCGGCTCGAGTTCCCGCAGGCAAGCGACGATCCGCTCAAGGGTGGTATACTTCATGGTCTGGCACCAAAGCGACGGCGACAAAGGATAGAAGCGTTTCTCCGGGTTCTCCCCGGTGAGGCGGTGAAGGAGACCGGCTTCGGTCCCGACGATGAACTCGCCTTCCGCCCGTTCCCGGGCCGCCCGCACCATGCCGCCGGTCCCCAGCACCAGGTCGGCCCGCGCCGCGACTTCCGGGCGGACCTCCGGATGGACCATCAGCAACGCCTGGGGATGGAGACGGCGGGCGGTACGCACGTCGTCCACTCTGACCTCGTGGTGCGCCCGGCAGTGTCCATCCCAGGCGATGATCCTGCGCCCACTGTGAGTGGCCAGATAACGGCCGAGGTTGCCGTCGGGCACGAAGATGACTTCCTCGTTGGGGAGGGCCTCCAGTACCCGCAGGGCGTTGGACGAGGTGACGGTCGCGTCGCTTTCCGCCTTGACCGCGGCGGAACTGTTGATGTAGGAGAGCACCGCCGCGCGAGGGTGCATGGCCCGCAGCGCCCGCACGTCCTCCGGGGTGACCATGTCCGCCAGCGAGCAGCGCGCCCGGAGATCCGGTAACAGCACCAGCTTGTCCGGCGCCAACAGCGCGGCAGCTTCGGCCATGAAATCGACGCCGCAGAACACGATCACCTCGGCGCCGGCCCGGGCGGCCAAGAGGCTCAACTCCAGCGAGTCGCCGACATGATCGGCCAGGTCCTGGATCGCGGGGGGCTGATAGTTGTGGGCGAGGATGATTGCCTGTCGTCGCCGCTTGAGTTCCCGAAGCTCCTCCAACAAACCTCCTCCATGCGGCGGGCGGGGGGCCCCTCGGGGATCGCCCCCGCCCGTCCCGGAACATGATCGTCCCGCGTCAGGTCATGCGCGGCCGGGGAGCCTTGTCGTCATCCGGTTCCGGCTTCTCGCCGATCACCGTCTCGGTGGTCAGCATGAGCCCGGCTATGCTGCCGGCATTCTCCACGGCGCAACGAGCGACCTTGGCCGGGTCGATGATCCCTGCTTTCACCATATCGACGTAGTCAAGCGCCAAGGCGTCGAAACCCATGCCCTTCCCCATGTGCTTGACCTTCTCCACCACGACCGAGCCCTCGAGGCCGGCGTTGTTGGCGATCTGCCGCATGGGCTCTTCCATGGCTCGCCGGACGATGCGGACGCCGGTGGCCTCGTCGCCGGCCAGCGACTTCTCGACTTCCTTCAAAGCCTTGGCTGCCTGCAGGTAGACGACGCCGCCGCCGGGGACTACGCCCTCCGCCACGGCGGCTCGGGTCGCGGAGAGCGCGTCCTCGAACCTGGCCTTGCGTTCCTTGAGTTCCACTTCCGTGGCAGCTCCGACCTTGATGACGGCGACTCCGCCCGAAAGCTTGGCCAACCGCTCCTGCAGTTTCTCGCGGTCCCAGTCGGAGTCGGTGTCCTCGATCTGCTTCTTGATGATCTCCACGCGCCGCTTGATGTCCTGGGCGATCCCCCGGCCCTCGACGATCGTCGTCTCTTCCTTCTTGATGACCACCTGCCGCGCCCGTCCCAGCATGTCCTCCCGGACGTTCTCCCATTTTATACCGAGGTCCTGGGAGATGAGCGTGCCCCCGGTAAGGGTCGCCATATCCTCGAGCATCGCCTTGCGGCGATCGCCGAAGCCGGGCGCCTTCACCGCCGCCGTCTGGACGATGCCGCGCAGCTTGTTGACGACCAGGACGGCCAGCGCCTCCCCGTCCACATCTTCCGCGACTATGACCAGGGGCCGCCCGGACTTGGTCACCTTCTCCAGGATGGGGACGATGTCGGCGACGCTGCTGAGTTTGCGGTCGGTGAACAGGAGGTAAGCCTCGTCGAGTACGACTTCCATCTTCTCCGCGTCGGTCACCATGTAGGGCGACAGGTAACCCCGGTCGAACTGCATGCCCTCGACGATCTCGAGCGAGGTAGCCATCGTCTTCGCTTCCTCGATGGTGATGACGCCCTCGCGTCCGACCTTCTCCATCGCGTCGGCGATGAGTTCCCCGATCGCCCGGTCGTTAGCGGCGATGGAGGCCACGCGGGCCGTGTCTTCCCGGGCCTCCACGGGGCGGCTGAGGGAGCGGATCTCCTCCACGGACCGGGTGACCGCCTGCTCGATCCCCCGCTTGATGAACATGGGGTTGCCTCCGGCGGCAACATTCCGGAGGCCTTCCTTGAGCATCGACTGGGCGAGCACGGTGGCGGTGGTGGTCCCATCGCCCGCATCGTCCTGGGTCTTGGTCGCGACTTCCTTGAGCATCTGACTGCCGGCGTTCTCGAACGGATCGGGGAGATCGATGTCCCGGGCGATGGTCACGCCGTCACTGGTGATGTTGGGCGCGCCCCATTTCTTGTCGAGCACTACGGTCCGCCCCCGCGGCCCGAGGGTGACGCGGACCGCATCGGCCAGGACGTTGGCGCCTCGCTCCAAGGCCTGGCGGGCACTCTCGCTGAAAATCAGCATTTTGGCCATGCAGTAGCCTCCTCTCGATACGAACTCTGGTAAAACCGCCGCTCGCAGTGCGGCTCAGGGGAAGACGGCCAGCACATCGCTTTCGCGAAGGATGAGGTATTCTTGCCCCTCGATCTTGACCTCCGTACCGGCATAGCGGGAGTAGGCCACGACGTCCCCCGGCTTGACCTCCATGGGGATCCGCTTGCCTTCCTCATCGTATCTGCCCGGTCCCGCGGCCACGACTCGCCCCTTCTGGGGCTTCTCCTTGGCCGTATCCGGCAGCACGATCCCGCCCTTGGTCTTCTCTTCCTGCTCGAGGGGTTCCACGACCACCCGATCCTCGAGGGGCTTGAGCTTGAGCGCCATTCAGCAACCGCCTCCTGTGGAACTGATAATCGCTTAGCACTCAGTGGGGATGAGTGCTAAGCCCATCATAAAGGGCAAGGCTCGGCGCCGTCAACCCCTGAGTTGCCGCACGAAAAACCTGAGCGAAAACGAATCGTTGGCTCACCTGACGCAAGTGCACCCCCGTTGGTCCTTGCCGATACGCATGGTAATTGGGTTCGCGCCTCTCTTTTGCCGGAAAGGTTTCCCTCTACTCCTGCTACGAAAATACTGCGAAAGTGGACTCCCGATCAGGCCGCCTCCTGCGCCGGGATCACCTTACAACCCAGTCTCGCGACGCGCTTGGCAAGTCGGCTCCCGAGCTGGTCTTGGCTTCGGCGGTCGAAGTAGTCACCACCGAGTTCCTCGTAGGTGGCACCCCGGCTGAGAATGTAGTAAGCGATCACCAGGATGGTGTGGGCCGTTGCCACCGCCGCCCGCTTGGCGCCTCTTCTTGCGGCTATGCGGTGATACTGAGCTGACAAGTAGGTGTACCTGGTCCGGGCCGCCGCTCGGGCCGCCTTTACCAGCCCTGCTCTGAGATAGGGACTGCCCTTACGGGTTTGCCCGAATGTCGTTTCCCGGCACTCTCGTTGTTTCCGGGACACAACCCGGCCCACGACGCCAGGTGCCTATGACTGGGGAACCTGTTCATGGCGGGGCTAACTTCGCTGAGGATGAACTCAGCGGTTCTCTCGCCCACCCCGAGTATCATCTGCAGGTTCGCCAGCCCGTCCTCGAAAGGGTGCATCCGTTCCTCGATCTCCCGGCTCAGCTTCTCGATGACCTCATCCAGGCTGTCGATGTGCATCAGTTGCGCGGTCAACATGAACCTCAAGCGCGAACTCGCGCGTCCCTTGAGAGCCCGCTCAAGCTCCTCGCGCTTGTCTCTGAGCCGCCCCTTGGCCAGTGCGTATTCCGGGCAAATCGTCCATCGGTTCCACCCTCATGCCGACCACTCGTTCCGGAGTTGGCCGACCAGCAAGTCGGAGCGCAGCGACGCCGGAGTACTGGTGGTCGATTTGGCTGTGCGAGATCCTGAATAGCCTAGCATGGTCATGCATTCGGGGCCCGTGGCGGTCCCCGGGCCGGACCTTCCGGTCTGGTTCGTCGTATTCTCCCCATGGTTGCCCAGTCCTTCCTCGTGATTACTCATTGCCCGGTGCCGGTTCAGATTGCCGGTGCATGGATTCACCGCTGAGGCGCAGCCGGTGGGTGGTGTGGACCAGGCGGTCCAGGATGGCGTCGGCTGCGGTCGGATCCCCCAAGGCAGCGTGCCAGTTTTCAATGGGCAACTGACTTGCCACCACGGTGGAACGGTTGATGCAGCGTTCCTCGACGACCTCCAGCAGCTCGCGGGCCTCGGTGGCCGTGAGTGGCGCCGGTGCCCAGTCGTCCAGCACCAGCACATCGAGCTTGGCCAGTTGGCGCACCAACTGGGGGTAGGAACCATCGCCCTTGGCGATGGCCAGTTCGGTGAGGAGGCGGGGAACCCGGTAGTAGCGCGCCGTGAATCCCTGCCGGCAGACCTGCTGAGCCAGGGCGCAGCACAGGTAAGTCTTGCCCACTCCCGTCGGCCCGAGTAGGATCAGGTTCTCAGCGTGAGCGATGAGGCTCAAGGTCGCCAGGTCGCGAACCTGCCGGGGCTCGATGGAGGGTTGGGCAGTGAAGTCGAAGTCCTCCAGCGTCTTGCGAAAGGGCAGCCGGGCCAGCCTGGTACGGGTCTCCAGGTACCGCCGGCGGCGGCAGCCGAGTTCAACCTCCAGGAGGTCGGTCAGGAAGTCCACGTAGGGTGGCTCGCGCTTGGCGGCCTGTTCGAGCCGGCCGTCCAAGACTTCGGCTGCGTCCTTGAGCCCGAGGGTCACAAGCTGGTGCCGGGCGCGCTCCAGGGCAATCATCACCGGTCACCCCCGGCCAGCAACGACTCGTAGACGCCAAGGGATCTCCGTTCGACCTGGGGACCGGCAACCTACAGGGCCAGGGCCTGGCGGGGCCGGCCTGGCCCTTGCAGCGGAGCGCCGTCGTACTGGCCCGTGATGGACAGGGTCATGCCGGGGACCAACGCCCGTGGATGCCGGGCCAGGCAGTGCTCGCCCTCCCGGATCTCGACCGT
>DATIKW010000034.1:0-6124 GCA_035477115.1 Bacillota bacterium
GGCCTCGGGCGTCTGGTCGTGGATCACCAGGACGTAGAATCCGAGCGACAGCATCTCGAAGAAGAGGAACAAGGTGAACAGGTCGGCCGACAGGTAGCGGGCTACCGCGCAAGCCAGGCAGAAAGCTGAGAACACATGGTAGCGGATACGGGAAGTGCCGGGGGCCAGATAGTCCACGGCGAGGATCGAGGCGGCCACCCACACGCCGGCGGTCACCAGGGCGAAGAACAGCCCCTGGCGGCCGGCCGAGAAGGCAACGCCCTGCCCCAGGACGCCGGGGATCCGGGCCAGCAGCGGGCCGTTGGCCGTCAAGGACCACAGCCAACTCACGAGGGCCAGAGCCAGGACGCTGGCCCCCACGCCGGCCGCTTCCACCGCGCGGAACCGGGCCGGAATCAGACCGGCCAGACCCACCAGGGGGACGGCGGCCAGGACCGCCACCACCACCCAGAAAGGCAACATGCTCTCGCGGTAGGCGGCCGGGGCGGCCGCCGCCATCGGACCGCTGAGGACGGTCAGGACATCAACCAAGGGCGGCTCGGTCCTCCTCCATCACTTGCTGAACAACACGCGCGCCGCCGCCTCGGACAGGCGCAGCGGCCAGTTCCCCGGGGACAGCGCGAACACCGCGCACCCCAGGGCCAGGATCAGCATCGGGACCAGCATGGTGGCGCTGGCTTCGGGCTGCCGGGGCCGCGCCCGTTCCTCTCCGCCGGCAAGCGGTGCGGCCCCCACCGCGACTCCGGCCGGCGCCGGGTGGTCGAAGAAAGCCGTCATCACGATAGGCAGGTAGTACACGGCATTCAGCATGCTGCTGGCGAGCAGGGCCAGGGCGTAACCGGGCATGCCGGCATCGAACGCGCCGACGCTGAGTTGCCACTTGCTGACGAAGCCGTTCAGCGGGGGGATGCCCATCAAGGTGAGGGCGGCCAGGGTGAAACAGACCATGGTGACCGGGAGGCGCTGGCCCAGCCCCGCGAACTGCCGGATATCGCGCTTGCCGGTGGTCTTGAGGATCACGCCGGCGCAAAGAAACAGGCAGCTCTTGGCCACGGCGTCGGCGAAGAAGTAGAACACGTCTCCCGTGAGCGCCCTTTCCGACATGAGCCCCATGCCCAGGAGGATGCACCCCATCTGCCCGATGCTGGAATAGGCCAGGCGCCGCTTCAGGTCATACTGGGTGACGGCCACCGCCGACCCGAGCAGGATGGTCACCACCGACAGCACGAGCACGACGTTGTTCCAGCCGGTGGCCTGTAGGAACTCCAGCCCGAACACCTCGTACATCACCCGTAACAGCCCGTAGGCCCCCGTCTTGATCATGATGCCGGACAGCAGGGCGCTCGCGGGCGAAGGGGCCACGGGATGGGCATCCGGCAGCCACATGTGCAAGGGCACCATGCCGGCCTTCATCCCCAGGGCGATCACGAACCCGGCGAAGGTGAGGAAGGCGATCGGCGAAGCTTCGGGGATCAGGCCGCGACCGCCCAATGCCACCGAGCCCGCCATCTCGAACGTGGCGACCATGGAGAAGAAGAACATGAGGCTGCCGGCCACCGTCATGAACAGGTACTTGAGGGCCGCCTGCACCGCGGCCGGCGTCTCCTCGTGGATCACCAGCACCGCCGCGGGCAAGGACATCAACTCGAAGAACAGGAAGAACGAGAACAGGTCGCCGGCCATGAAAGTGCCGGCGGCGCCGCTCAAGGTCACCAAAAGGAAGGCGTAGTAGCGGTTGACCCCGTGCTCGCCCTTCATGTAGGTCAGGGAGTATAGCGTGGCCAGGAGCCAGATGACCGCGGTCAGAGAAGTCAGCAGGAAACCGAGCGCGTCCAGGCGGAAAGTCAGGCCGAGCGGCATCAAGATCGGCACCGAGCCGACGATCACCGCGCCCTCCTGAATCGCCGGGAAAAGGGTGAAGGACAGCGCGGCGGTGGCCCCCGCCGTGACTACCGAAAGCCAGTCCCTCACTGCCGGCCAGCGGAGGCCGACAAGGTAACAGGCGATCGCGCCGATTATGGGCAAGAGCACGATGATCGCCGGCACCAAGCTGTAGATTTCTGCCGCCGCGTTCATCACCACTCCCCCTACTGACCTAGTAGGACCCTTGCGGCCGCGCCGAGGACGCGGATGGCCGGTCCGGGGATGACGCCCAGGATCAGGCAGGCCGTTCCCAGCCCGAGCACCGGCCAGAGCATGCTCGGAGGCCCCTCGGGCTGCGCCGGTTCGGGAGCGGGAGGGCTGCCGAACCAACCGGCGATGACCAGCGGGAAGTAGTACAAGGCACTGAGTAGACTGCTCAGCAAGATGACCACCGCGGCGGCCGGTTGTCCGGCTTCCAGGGTCCCCAGCACCATGTACCACTTGCTCACGAAGCCGTTGGTGAGCGGTATGCCCACCATGCCCATGGCCCCGATAGTGAACGCCGTCATGGTGAGCGGCATCTGGCGCGCGATGCCTTGCAGGTCGGCGATGCGTCGCTTGCCCGTGCGGTGGATGATCAGGCCGGCGCTCAGGAACAACATCCCCTTCAGCAACGCGTGATTGACGATGTGCAGGATCGCCCCGGTGAGGGCGACGGGGTTGAGGACGCTGAAGGCGAGGTAGATGTAGCCAATCTGGACGACGGTGGAGTAGGCGAGCATGCGCTTGAGGTCGGTCTGGGTCATGGCGAACAGCGCCCCGAAGATCATCCCGCCCACCGCCAGCACGCCCAGGAACGCAGGCATGGCCCGGACCACCGCCGGCGACGCCGACAGGACCGACGCGAACAACCGGAACAAGGCGATGATCCCCGCCTTGACCGCCAGGCCGGACAGCACGGCGCTGGCCGGCGAAAGCGCGCTGGAGTGGGCGTCAGGCAGCCATATGTGCAGCGGGAAGAGGGCGCTCTTCATGGCGTAGCCGGTGGCGAGCAGCGCCACCGCCGCCAGGACCGTCCGGGGGGAAGCGGCGGCGGCGGCCGGCAATGCCGTCGCCAGGTACCCGTAGTTGAGGTGGCCGGTCACCATGTAGATCAGGGATATGCCCAGCAGGATGCACCCGGCGGCCACCGCGCTCAGCAGCAAGTACTTCAGCGCCGCCTCGAGGCTGTCCATGCGGTCGCGCACGGAAATTATGCCGCAGGCAGCCAGCGAGTAGATCTCGGTGAACACGAACAGGTTGAAGAGATCGGCGGCGCTGCCGACTCCGAGGAGCCCCGCGAGCAGCAGCAACATGAGGCTCCAGTACCAGCGCAGGGCCGCCGGGTTGAGGTCGTGAGTCACGTCGCGGGCGGAGAAGGTGATCACCGCCACATAGATCCAGGAGAAGAAGAAGCTCAAGAAGGAGGAGAAGGCGTCCACCCGAAGCTCGATGCCCCAGGGCGGGCGCCAGTCGCCCACGAAATAGCTGATAGCCTGTCCTCGCGCCGTGATGATGAGCAGGGTCGTCGCGCAGGCAGCGGTCAGCAACACGGTGCCGAGGGCGATCCGGTACCCCCGGGCGCCTTGGCGGCCGATCATGGGGACCAAGAAGGCGCCGGAAAGCGGGATCACAACCAGTAGGACGGCCAGGTGGTCCATGGCGTCAGCTCCGTAGCTTCTCCAGGCGGTCCACGTCCAGGGTACCGCACTGCTCGTATAGCTTCACGATGAGGCTCAAGGCATACGCTGTGGTGGAAACGGCGATGACGATTCCCGTCAGCACCGTGGCCGCCAGCAGCGGGTTCGTGTAGGTCAGCCCCTGAACCGGTCCGCCCCGCCGAATGATCGGCGAGAGGGTCCCGTGCGCGTAACCGATCGAGACCATGAAGAGGAAGATCCCCGTCTCCATGATGTTCATGCCCATGACCTTCTTGATCAGATTGGCATGGGTCAACATCGTGTGCAGTCCTATGAGGAACAGCATGATGCCGGCCAGATAGTTGAGACGCAAGAACAGCTCCACGCTAATCACGGCTCATGTCTCCCCCGCCAGATGGACGAGCAGGTTGATGATGGTGGCCGCCACCTTGACGCCGACACCCAGACCGATCAGCCAGATGGTGCCGCCCGAAAAGAGCTGCCCCTGCACCCCGAGCGGCACGCCTGCTGCCGCGTTGGCGAGGAAGTTGGCTCCGAGCAGGATGCCGCCAAGGCCCACCAGCACATACCAGAAGGCGGCCGCCCCGTCCGCGATCTCGCCCCAGGCCAGCGGCAGCTTTTCTGCCGTCCGCTTGGGGCCGAACACGAAGAGGTACAGGGCCATGCTCCCCCCCAGGATGGTCCCGCCCGCAAAGCCTCCGCCCGGCGACAGATGGCCATACACGATCACATAGATGCCGAAAATCTGGACGAAAGGGATGACCATTCGCGACACCATCCGCAGGATGACGTCGTCGCTGGCCGGCATCGGCCGCGCGGCCAGCACGCCCGAGTGGCCGGCCAGCACCGCGGCAGCGGCGCCTACGGCGGTGAACAGCACGGTGGCCTCACCCATCGTATCGTAACCCCGATAGTCGAAGATGATGGCGGTGACCGTGTTGGGTATGCCTGACTGCTCGCATTCCTCGTCGACATAGAACCGCATGACTTCGTTGCGGGCCGGGACGTCCAGCCGGCCAAAAGCCGGGGCCTCGGTGAGCGCGAGCGCCAGCAAATAGGCTATCGCCACCACCAGCAAAAGGGCGGGCAATTGCCTCATGCGCTCTCATCCTCCGTGCGGCGGGTGCGGGCAATCGCGAGGAGGAACAAGAGGGTGGTAACGCCCGCCCCCAGCGCCGCCTCGGTGATGGCCACGTCCGGCGCCCGCAACTGCTGCCAGGTCATGGCCATGACCAGGCTGTAGGCCGCGAACACGATGGTGGCGGCCAGGAGATCGCGGGTCCGCGCCACGATGATGGCACATACCACTAAGAACACCAGGGAGCCTATGCCAAACCACCCGATCATCGTCCGTCTCCCGTGGTCCGACCTCGCAAGTCCAGGATCTGGGTGCCGGATGCCGGGGCCACGCCGGCCCGGAGGGCCGCCCGGGCCATGATATGGGTGGCCGTCGGCGAGGTAATCCAGTGGAAGAGGATGAGGATGAACAGCTTCAGGCTGAAGACCGACCAGCCATGATAGACCGCGAGGCCGAGCAACACCAGGCCGGCCCCCAGCGTGTCACACTTTGCCGCAGCGTGCATCCGGGTATAGGCGTCGGGCATCCGGAACAAGCCCAGGGTGCCCACGGCCAGGAAGAACAGCCCGGCCAGGAGTAGCACTCCGGCCAGCAATTCCAGCACTTCAGGTGCTCCCTTCCAGGTACTTGGCTATCCCCACCGTCGCGACGAAGCCGATGATGGCATATACCATGGCCACATCCAGGAAGAACTCCTCGCGGAAGAACGAGGACATCATGGCGATGATCACCATCGTCTTGGTGGAGATCACGTTGATGGCGACCACGCGATCGGCCACCGTGGGCCCGAGAGCCGCCCGCCACAAGCAGGCGAACAGCAGGGCCAGAATCCCCAGGCTGGCGGCAGGTAACAAGCTGTTCAATTGTCTTTCCCCCCCGAACGCTCCATGGCGACCAGACGCTGCTCCATCGCCGCCTCCGGCAAGGAAGCCGCCGCCTCCCGGGTCAGGGCGTGGACTACCAGGACGTCATCATGCAGGTCCACGGTGAGAGTGCCGGGGGTGATGGTGATGGAGTTGGCGAGCAAGGTCCGCGGGGCTTCCCCCCGGAGCGCCGTCCGGAACAATACGAGGTGCGGCTCGATGGGGAGCCGCGGGTGCAAGACGATCGCCGCCACCTGGACGTTGGCCTTCACCAGATCGAGCAGCAGGAAGTACAGGTAAGCTGCGAGGCGCGGCAAGTTGCGCAGCCGGAAGGCGGTCATTTCGCCTTCGGCGAAGGTCAAATCGCGGTTGGCGCGCATGACCAGGAGGACAACGCCAACCCCGAACAATAGATGTTGCCAGTGCAGGCTCCCCGCAATTGCCACCCAGAAAGCAAAGAGGAGGACTGCCGGACCAAGCTGCCTTGCATGTCTCATACCCGGCATATACTCCATACCATTCTCAGCCGCTTCCCGATTTCCTGCTGGCAAGGGCTGGACGGACCAATGTCCAGCAACTGCCAATTCGCCCAGTATTCTGTCTGCCTGCTCGGCGGCAAG
>DATIKW010000035.1:0-19223 GCA_035477115.1 Bacillota bacterium
GCCGCCCCGGCCGGCCGGCCTTGTCCGCGGAGGATGCCCTGGCAGCCCTGGAAGCGGGAGCAGGAACCCAGTTCGATCCCGCCCTGGTCGAATTACTGGGGCACATCCTTGGCGGCCGCCGGACACCGTAGGGGCGGGTTCCAAACCCGTCCCTACCCGCAGGGATCGCCCGACCACGCTTCAGGAAAGCGTCGAAGCCAGCTTCTCCCACTCCCCATAAAGCGCCGCCAAGCGGGCCAACAACTCCCGGTATTCCCGGTTGACGGTTGCCGGATCGCCCTCCTGGTAGGTATGGGGACTGGCCAGCAAGCCCTCGAGCCGCGATCGGTCGCCTTCCTCCCGGGCAATACGGTCTTCGAGGGCTTTCAACTCATCGAGCCGCCGGTCAGCCCGCGCCGGTCGGGCGGCTGGCCGGGTTGGCGCCGGACGAGGTGGGGCCGCCGGCGAGGCCGCCAGCCGGACGAGGTTGTCTTCCAGTCTGCCCTCCATGGGAGTGATTTGCCCATCTTTCACATACAGGAGGCGCGTAGCGACTTGGTCAAGCAGATGCCGATCGTGGGTTACGATGACGAGCGTGCCACCGTATTCGAGCAGGCTCGCCACCAGTGCTTCGCGGGCAAACAGGTCGAGGTGGTGGGTCGGCTCGTCCAGGACCAGCAAGTTGGGCTGGGCCGCCAGTAGTTCAGCCAACCGCAAGCGAGTTCGCTCCCCGCCGCTCAGGGCGCTCACGGTGCGCAGGACAGTGTCTCCAGTGAGCCCCAGTCGCGCCAGGAACGGACGCGCCGCCGCCGGAAGCCACCCCGAGCAATCCAGGAAGTGGTCGAGGGCCGAGAGCTGTTCGTCGCCGGGCGGGAACTCCGGAACCTGGGAGAAGTAGCCGGGATCGACATCCTTGCCGCACTCGACCCGGCCCGCCAGGGGAGCCTGCAGCCCCAACAGGACTCGTATCAGCGTGGACTTGCCGCTGCCGTTAGGGCCGGCTATGCCCAGGCGATCACCCCGCCACAACTCGAGGTCCAATCCGGAGAACAGCGCCCCCGATCCATGGCCGCCGGCCAGTCCCTCCGCCCGCAAGACCAGCCGCCCGGAACGCCTGGCCATGCCTCCGGGCATAGCGGACTGCCGCACCGCGGGGCGAGGACGGACGGCCGGTTCCATCCGGGCCAGCGCCTTCTCCCGGCTCTTGGCCATGGCCGCCCGCTCGCCCGCGCGGTAGCGGCGGACATATGCCTCGAGCCTGGCCCGCTCCCTCGACTGCGCCTGTGCTTCCCCCCGCTCCCTCGCCCCGCGCTCCTCCGCTTGTCGCAGATATGAGGAGTAGTCACCGCGATACAGGACACCCTGTCCCTGGTGCAGTTCCAGCACGAGGTTGACCGTGCGGTCCAGCAACTGGCGATCATGGGCGACCAGCGCGACGGTCGCGGGCGCCTGGACCAGGTAATTCTCCAGCCAGGCCATGGCCTCCAGATCCAGGTGGTTGGTGGGTTCGTCCAGTAGGAGCAGGTCCGGCACGGCCAGGAGCAGACGGGCGAGCCCCATTCGCCGCCGCTGACCGATGCTCAGCCGGCCAACCGGACGGTCGAGATCCTCTTCCCGGAAGCCGAGCCCTGCGAGCACGGCCCGGACCCTGGCGTGACGTGAGTAGCCGCCGGCCGCCTCGAAGGCGGCGGTGACTTGCCCGTAGCGCTTCAGTAGCCGCCCCATCTGGTCCGGCCCCGCTCCCCCCATCCCGCCCTCCAACTCCCGCAACTCGTCCTCGAGGGCATCGAGGAAGGCAAGCGGTTGCGCGGCAGCCAGGGCGAGGGGCTGCGCCAGTTGCGGCCCGGTCTCCTCGCCCAGTTCCTGAGGGAGGTAGCCGATCCGAACCCCTCGGGCCAAGTCCACCCGTCCGCGATCCGGGGCGTCCTCACCGGCCAGCAGCCGCAGCAATGTGCTCTTGCCGCTGCCGTTCCCGCCGACTACCGCCAGGCGGTCGCCCCTGGCCAAATCGAAGTTGACGGCGGCGAATACCGTCAGGTCGCCGTAGGTGCGCCCGAGGTCGGTGACGACCAGGACGGTCATCGCCTAACCACCGCCTTCAACGCAGGATCGCCCCCAGCCGATCGACCAGAGCCTGACGTACCTGGGAGTGGACCGGATCTACCTCCTGGTCGGTCAACGTACGGTCGGCGGCACGATACACCAGCGAATACGCCAGACTCCTGCTCCCGGCAGCCACTTTATCGCCCTGGTACACGTCAAACAGGATCAGGCTTTCGAGGAGCGGCCCCGCCGCCTCGCGGATGACTGCCTCCACCGTCGCCGCGGGTGAGGACGCGGCGGCGACGAACGACACGTCGCGCAAGACTGCCGGATGGCGGGGCAGGGGTTGAAGGCGCCGCCGCGCCTCTCCCCGGGGCGGCATCAACTCAAGCCCGACTTCCGCTACCAGTGCCCGGTCCAGGCCCTGTGCTGCCAGGATTTCCGGGTGCAATTCGCCCAGGAACCCCCGGACTTGCCCCTCCACACGGAGGCAGGCCTGGCGAGTTGGATGGAAACTCGGATGCGACGAAGGCTCAAAGGCGAGTTCCCCCCATGAGAGCCGGTCCCCCAACAGCTCGACCAGCCCCTTGAGGTCGAAGAAGTCCGTCCGGTCCCCTGCCCCCCGCCAGTACGCCGGGTGGCGCCGGCCCATCAACCCGAGGACCAGCCGTGGCTCTTCGCCCACCCACGCCGACAGCTCGCCTCCCTGGCGGACCACCGACTTGGGATCGACGGCGGACAACTCGCCCCGGCGGATGAAGGCCGGCCCGATCTCAAATAGGCCCAGGTCAACCTGGCGGCGCCCCGCGTTGTACGCCATCACCTCGATCATGCCGGGGATGAGGGTGGGGCGCAGCAGCGCTTGGTCCTCAGCCAGCGGGTTGGCGAGGCGCAGGGCCGCCCGCATGGGGTCATCGGGGGGGAACCGCAATCGGTCAAGGGCCGCCGCTCCGATTAGCGGCGAGGTGACGATCTCGTTCAGGCCCGCTGCGGTGAGGATGCCCGCCGCCGCGTCGACCGCCGACAGCCGGGCGGGTCGCCGCCCGATAGTCAAGGTCCCCCGGAGCAAGCAAGAGGGCAGTTCATCATATCCTCCCGACCTGGCAACTTCCTCCGCCAGATCGACTTCCGCCGTCACGTCCCCACGCCACGAAGGTACGGTCACGAGGTACACATCGGCGTCCACCGGCATCGCCCGCTGCCGGCCATGCCGGACGAGTTCCGCTTCGAACCCCAGGCGCTGAAGCCTGGTCACCGCCTCGGAAGCCGGAAGACTTGTACCCAGCAGAGCATTCACCCGGCTCACCCGCATCCGCAGGGCCGTCCGGGAGACCGGCCGAGGGTATACCTCCACCCGGCCCGGCGCCACTTTGCCCGCGGCCATGGTGCTGAGCAAGGCGGCCGCCCGGTCGGCCGCGAGCGGCGGAGCCTCTGGATCCGACCACTTCTCGAAGCGGGATGACGCATCGGTGCGTATGCCCAGCTTCAGAGAGGTACGACGGACGATGCCCGGGTGGAAGTGGGCGGATTCCAGCACCGCAACCCGAGTACTCGGGGTGACGCCGGCATCCGCCCCGCCGATGATCCCGGCCAGCGCCACCGGCTGCCGGGCATCGGCGATCACCAGCATGCCGGGGGTGAGGGGACGCTCCACCCCGTCCAGGCCGAGCAGCCTTTCCCCCTTGGCGGCCCGGCGGACGACTATCCGGCCCTCCGCCAGGCGGTCGTGGTCGAAGGCATGCAGCGGCTGCCCGAGTTCCAGCAAGACGTAGTTGGTGATGTCCACCAGGCGGTTACGGGGCCGGAGACCTGCTGCCGCCAGGCGGCGCTGCATCCAGCACGGTGAAGGGCCGGGCGCCAGATCATG
The DNA here is from genome assembly GCA_035477115.1 of Bacillota bacterium. Taxonomy (GTDB): domain Bacteria; phylum Bacillota; class Sulfobacillia; order UBA995; family UBA995; genus UBA995. The sequence continues at coordinate 3,890 of DATIKW010000035.1, forward strand.
GAACACCCGGGCAACGTATCGGGGGCAACCGTCCCCATCCCTGACTTCCACCCGGACCCAGTCTTCGGCGACAGTCCCCGTCTCCGCCACCGCGTGCTCGCGGGGCCGGCAGGACGTGCCGGTGAGGGCCGCAACCTCCCGGGCGACCCCGAGCACCGACTGGCAGTGCATCGCGTAGTTGACGGTCAGCTCGAGTTCGAGCACCCAATCCGTGCCGGCCGTTTCCAGCAGCGGGTGCACGGGGTGGCCGGGCACCGCTCCGGCCGGCAGGATCAACACCCCCTCGCCATCGCCCGGTGGTTGGCCGCACGCGAGTTCGGTCAGCGAGCACAGCATACCCTCCGATCGCACCCCGCCGAAGACCTCCGCCTCCACCCCGCGGTCACCCGGCAGCCTGGCGCCGGGGACGGCCAGGGGCACAAGATCGCCCGGCGCCAGCCCAGGAGCGGTGGTCACGACCCGGCGCTGCGATTCGCTCCCCGCCTTGAGGGTCAGGATCCTGGTCCGGGGACTCTCCGGATGAGGCACCACGGACACAATTTGGGCCACCACGACGCCCGGACAGCGGAAGTCCATCTCCCTCACCGCTTCGACCTTCACCCCGACCATGCTCAGCCGGTCGGCCAATTCCGAGGGGCTCCACGGCACTTCCACGAGTTCGCAGAGCCAGCTGTAAGGCAGAAGCACTTAGCATTCCCCCTCGCCGAACTGATCGAGGAACCGGATGTCATTCTGGCCGAACAACCGGATGTCATTGATGCCGTGGCACAGCATGGCCGCCCGCTCGACGCCCAGCCCCAGCGCGTAACCGGAGACCTCCTCCGGGTCATACCCCCCGGCCTCAAGCACCCGGGGATGGACCATGCCCGCTCCCAATAGTTCGATCCAGCCCTTGCCGCTGCAGGCGCTGCATCCTCTCCCCTCGCACATGCAGGAGACATCGACCTCCGCGCTCGGCTCGGTGAACGGGAAGTAGCTGGGGCGGAGCCGGACGCGAGTGCCTTGGCCGAAGAAGCCGCGGGCGAAATGCTCGAGCGTCCCCTTCAGATCGGCGAAGGTGATCCCCCTATCCACCGCCAGCACCTCCACCTGATGAAAGAAGGGCAGGTGCGAGGCGTCGACGCTGTCCCGCCGGTAGACGCGGCCGGGACTGATCACCCGTACGGGCAGCCTCGGCGCCAGCATCTGCATTACGCGAATCTGGGTTGGTGAGGTGTGGGTTCTGAGGAGCAGCTCATCGGTCAGGTAGAACGTGTCTTGGGTCTCGCGGGCCGGATGCCCCCGGGGAATGTTCAGGAGTTCGAAGTTGTAGTGGTCCAGTTCGACCTCCGGTCCCTCGGCGATGCTGAAGCCGAGGTGCAAGAAGAACTCCTCGATCTCCCTGCGCACGACACTCAGCACGTGACGCCGGCCCACTCGCCGTGGCACGCCGGGAAGGGTGACATCGACGGCCTCCGTGGCTTGACGTCGTCGATCTAGTTCCATCGCGAGTTCCTGCCGCCGTCTGGCCAGGGCGGACTCGATTTCCGCCCGGGCCTGGTTGGCCATGGCCCCCAGGCCAGGCCGCTCGGACGCGGGGACATCAGCCAGTCCGCGCAAGATGGCGGTCAGTCGCCCCTTCCGGCCGAGGTATGCCACCTGGAGATGGTCGAGATACCCGATATCCTCGGCGGCAGCCACCGCCGCCAGCGCTTCCTCCCGCAGTCGGTCGATGTCTGGTTTCACCATACCTGCTCCTCCCCCTGAATGCCGTGCCAGTCAGGCCAATAAAAAAGCCCCCCCGGCAGGGGCGGGCGCACTGGCATCCGCGGTACCACCCTACTTGGCGGTCATGGTGACCACCCACTCGCTGGGCAACCTGCGTCGCTGAGCCGGCATGCCCCGCTCCCGGTAACGGTGGGAGCGACCGGACGGCCTACAGTCTTACGCGTTCAGCCGCCGGCTCCGGGGCGAACTTCCCTCCGGTCCCGGCTGGAGACCTTTCAGTCAGCGAGTCTCCTCCCTGGTATGCGGGAGCCGGAGCTACTCCTCCCCTTCATCGCCCGACCATCAACCGCGATACCTGCATCTTATTGCTGCGAGTACCTCCGGTACAGGAGGTAAGCCGAAATGGAACCGGTTACCTCGAAGATCCTCCAGAAAAGCTCGGCAGTGAGCACCGGGCCACGCCCCTTCCGGCCTCGCTGGCAGGCGACCTCATCTGGATTATAGCACGAGGTGGGCTATCGGGGCAAAGACCCCATCTCCTATCCGGTCGAGCCGGTCGGCGGTGCCAGTCGTTGGCGGCACGCTTCCCATAGCAGGATGGCCCCGGCCGCTGCGGCATTGAGCGATTCGGCGCCCCCCGGCATGGGGATGCGAACGCGGGTGAACTCGGGGAAGGCCGCGTCCAGGCCAGTCGTCTCGTGTCCGACCGCAATTGCCGTCTTGCCGGAGAACTCCACCTCCCAGGGGAGCATGTCGCCCCTCGGGTCGGCGCCCAGGAGCTTGAAGCCGTGCTCTCGCAGCCGCCCGGCCAAGGAGGCCGCCGGAGCCGGTCTGGCCAGGGGGATGTGGAAAGCACCTCCTGCGGCCGCGCGAATCGCCTTGGGGCTGAGGATATCGCCGGCCCCGATCGTCGGCAGCACCGCCGCGGCGCCGAGGGCATGCGCGCTGCGGACCAAAGCGCCGACGTTGCCTGGATCCTGCACCCGGTCGATGATCAAGACCAGGGCTGCCTGCCGGGCTAACACCGGCTCGATCTGCCGGTCGGGTTCCTCGACCACGGCCAGCATTCCCTGCGGCGACCCGGTGTGCGCTACGGCGGCGAACAGCTGGGGCTCCACCTCCAGCACCGCCCGAGCGCCAGCCATCCATGCGTTCAGGGCAGGCGATAGCGGCGCGCTGAGCAGCCCGAGGCTGATGACGACCAGGCGGGGCTTTAGCCCGGCCCGCCGGGCCTCTTCCAGGAGGCGCGGCCCCTCGGCGACGACCACCCCATCGGCTTCCCGGAACCGGCGGCGCTCGAGCTTTGCCAGATAGAGGAGATGAGGGTTGCGGCGGCTGGTGACGTGGATCATCTGCCGTTGAAGAACTTGAGGCCTTCGACCGGCCCCACGACCACCAGGACGTCACCCGGTTCGATCCGGCGGTCAGGTCGGGGAGGCACCTCCACCTCGATGGGTCCCCGCAGCGCCACGACGTTCAAGCCGAATCGCGAACCCAGGTCGAGCTGTTTGAGGCTGCGGCCGTGGAGGGACTCGGGGGCTCGGACTTCCACCACCCGATAGCCCGGGGCAAGCGACAGGTAGTCGAGCACGTTGGGAAGGGCCAGGTTGCGGGCAACCCGCTCCCCCATGTCCTGCTCGGGCAACACCACCCGGTCCGCCCCGAGGCGGGTGAGGATCGTGGCTTGCAGGTCGTCAGCCGCCCTGGCCACTACCCGGGGGCAGCCTCCCAGCTTGAGCCTGGTAGTCACAACCACGCTCGCCTCGAGATTCAGCCCGGTTGCCACGATCGCCGTATCGTACTCCGCCAGCTGCAAGGACTTGAAGGCTCGCGGGTTGGCGGCATCGGCCTCGACCGCGCGAGTCAGGTGCTGCATGACCGCCTTCACCCGGACTTCGTCCCGGTCCACTCCGAGCACTTCATAGCCCCAGCGGGCAAGCTGCAGGGCCACGCTGCCACCGAAGCGACCGAGCCCGATCACGACAAAACGCTGTTTCATGTCGGCAGGCTCACCCGACCATCACCCGATCCTCTGGGTAGCGCACACCGGCCGCCCGCTGGCGCTGGGCGATCGCCAAGGCCACAGTAATCGGCCCCAGTCTCCCCACGAACATCGTCAAGGGCAAGAGCAGGCGGCCGAACACGGATAGCTCGGACGTGATTCCGGTGGACAGGCCGACCGTGCCGAAGGCGGAGACCGCTTCGAACAGGACATCCAGGAAGGGGAACGGCTCGGTCGCCGTGAGCAGCGCCGTGGTCGCGAGCAACACCGCCAGGGTGAGCACGAGGATGACCAGCGCCTTGTCGGTCAGGAGCCGGCTCAGGCGCCGCTCGAAGACGACGATCTCGTCCCGGCCGGTCAGGATGGCGTGAACCGAGGCCAACAACACCCAGAAAGTGGTGGTCTTGATGCCGCCGCCGGTCGACCCGGGGGAGGCGCCGATGACCATCAGCACTATGAGCACCAACAGGGTGCCGTCGCGAAACTGGCCGATGGGCACGGTGTTGAAGCCAGCCGTGCGGGGGGTGACCGACTGGAAGGCGGCGGCAAGCAGCCGTTCGCCCGGGGGTAACGCTCCCAGCGTCGCCGGGTTCGCCCACTCGGCGGCCAAGATGATGGCCATGCCGGCCAAGATCAGGCCGGCCGACATCCAGATCGCCAGTCGCGAGTGGACGGACAGACGGCGGCCGTTCTGCCATACATCGGCCAGGACATAGAAACCTATCCCGCCCAGCACGATGAGCGCCATGAACACCAGGTTCACCCAGATGTCGCCGGCGTACGCCTCCAGGCTGGCGGCGAAAAGCGACAGGCCGGCATTGTTGAAGGCCGAGACGGCGTGAAATACCCCGTACCATGCCGCCTGGACGAGCGGGAAGTCCCGAGCGAACAGCAACGTCAAGAGGATGGCGCCGATCCCCTCGATGGCCAGGGTCGACGTGACGACGATCCGAATCAGTCGCACCAGGCCCGCCAGCTCGTCGACGCCGATGGCCTCCTTCACGGCAAGCCGGCCGGCCAGGCCGATCCGTTTGCCGATCACCACGGCCGCGATTGTGGACAGGGTCATGATACCCAGGCCGCCCACCTGGATGAGCAGGAGCACCGCGACCTGCCCGAATCTACTCAGCCGCGTGCCGATGTCGATGACCGACAGCCCGGTGACGCAGACGGCCGATGTTGCGGTGAAAAACGCATCCACCAGACCCAGTCCCCGGCCGTCGGCGGTGGACCACGGAAGTGCCAGCAAGAGGGTGCCGGCGGTGATGGCGCCGGCAAACCCCAGGACGAGCTTGCGAGCCGGTCGTAAGGCACCGGCCTGAATTCTCCCCTCGATCGACGCCACTTCTAGACCTCTAGCCGCCTGATCGCATCGTCCCGCCCGATAACCACCAGGACATCGTCCGCTGCGATGCACTCGTCGGCCTTGGGGGAGACGATCACCTCGTCACCCTTGCGGATGGCCATCACGTTGACCCCGTGCTTGGCCCGTAGGTCCAACTGCCGCAGCGTTTTGGAGGCCAGCTTCTGTCCGGCCACGATCTCCATGATGGTGTAGTCGGGAGACAACTCGATCTGGTCCAATACGTTGACCGAAACCAGGTTGTGCGCGACGCGGGCCCCCATGTCCCGTTCGGGGAAGACCACGCGATCCGCACCAACCCGCGCCAGCACTTTGCCGTGCGCCTCCGTCTGGGCCTTGGCGACCACATATCTGACGCCCAGCTCCTTGAGCATCAAGGTCACGAGGATGCTCGACTGGATGTCCTGTCCTATGCCGACGACCACCACGTCGAGGTTCCGCAGTCCCAGGGAACGCAGCACTTCCTCGTCGGTCGCGTCAGCCTGAACGACATGGGTCAGGCAATTCCCAAGTTCCTGGACCACGCCCTCTTCCAGGTCCAAGCCCAGGACCTCGCAACCCATCTCGGCCAGGGTGATGGCCACGGACCGCCCGAAGCGGCCCAGCCCGATCACCGCGAATTGCCTGGCCGCCATCTCGTCTTCAGTCCCTCCTGATCATGGTCCGAGGCTGTTCTTGGCCTTGTGCACCAGTTGGCCGAAAGCAGCCTGATCGCGCACCGCAAGGTCGGCGAGCAGCTTGCGGTTGACGGTGACGCCGGCTCGCCGCAGGCCGTTCATGAGCCGGCTGTAAGAGATGCCGTCTCTTCGCGCGGCGGCATTGATGCGGGCGATCCACAACCGCCGGAAGTCCCGTTTGCGGGTGCGGCGGTGCCGGTAAGCGTAAGCCAGCGCGTGCAGGACCGCTTCATTGGCGGGCCGGAAGAGCTTCGAGCGAGTCCCGCGGAACCCTCTCGCCAGCTTGAGGATCTTCTTGTGACGGCGTCGCTTGGTCACGCCTCTCTTGACTCTTGGCATGTGCGTCCACCTCCAGCGCCGGATAGTTCAGGCGTACGGCATGAGTTTCTTGATCTTCTTGACCATGGTCTCGCTGACCAGTGTGACCTGGCGTAGCCGCCGCTTCCTTGTTGCCGGCTTCTTGCCGAGGAGGTGACTCTTGTAGCCTTTGCGGCGCAGCACTTTTCCCCTGCCGGTGAGCTTGAAGCGCTTCTTGGCTCCGCTATGCGTTTTCATTTTGGGCACGTTTCATCCCACCTTCTTCTCCGGACCCCGCCTGGGCCGCCCCGCTCCTGGCAATCGGCCGCGGCGTGAGGATCAATATCATGTTCCGACCTTCGAGACGGGCCGGTCGTTCCACGGAGCCCGCCTCCTGCACCTGCGAGACTAGCTGGTCCAGCACCCTACGCCCAAGGTCGGCGTGCACCACTTCCCGGCCGCGGAACATGATGGTCACCTTGACCTTATTCCCTTCCCGCAGGAAACGATCGGCTGCCCGGGCCTTGACTTCGAAGTCGTGATCGTCGATGCGCGGGCGCATCTTGACTTCCTTGATGTCCACCGTCCGTTGCTTCTTCCGGGCTTCCCGGTCGCGCTTGCTTTCGTCGTACTTGAACTTGCCGTAGTCCATGATCCTACATACCACGGGACGGGCCTGGGCTGCCACTTCGACCAGATCGAGGTTCTTCTCGTGGGCCAAGTTGAGCGCGTCGCGGGTAGGGACGATCCCCAGCTGTTGCCCCTGTTCGTCCACCAGCCTCACTTCCCTGGCCCGGATATGCTCGTTAATACGTAAATCCTTGCTGATTTTCCGGTTCACCTCCCCCCATACAAAATTAAGCGGGTGCGATGCACCCGCTTTGTCGGCAGACGGTCCTCCGGTCTGAACCCCGGTGGCAACCTCGCGGTGCTCCGGGGTGAGAAGCGGGTAGCTTCTACTTCAAATACCGTCAGGTCCTATTCCGTTACCAGAGCCGCATCCGCCGCGGCTCCTCCAGCAACAGGTAGTATATCACGGCCCACAAGCGGCGGCAATAGTACAGTCTAGGGGACCGGCGCTCCTTGGGTCGCGATCAGGCTCAGGAACTCCTCCAGGGCCATCGCTCCGCGGTCCCCGCCCTCTCGTCCCCTCACCGCTACCGTGCCCGCGGCCGCCTCCCGATCGCCCACCACCAGCATGTAGGGCACCTTCTCCAGTTGAGCCGCCCTTATCTTGTAGCCTATCTTGTCGGACCGGGGGTCGACCTCGACCCGGACACCGCTCGCCGCCAGCCGTTCGGCGACCGTCCCCGCATAGTCCAGTTGCCGAGTGGTTATCGGCAACACCTTCACCTGAACCGGCGCCAGCCAAAAGGGGAAGGCCCCCGCATGATGCTCCACGAGACAGGCGAGGAAGCGTTCCATCGAACCGAGAACCGTCCGGTGAATCATGAAAGGCCGGTGGGGCCGACCATCCTCGCCGGTGTAAGTTACGTCGAAACGCTCCGGCAGGTTGAAGTCTACCTGTATGGTCGGTCCCTGCCAACCCCTCCCGAGGGCGTCAATGAGCTTGATGTCGATTTTGGGCGCGTAGAATACGGCCTCCCCCTCCTCGCGCCGGTAAGCCAAGCCGTGGCGGCGCAGCGCGCTTTCGAGGGCTGCTTCTGCCCGGTCCCAATCCTCGTCGCTACCCAGGTACTTCTGCTTGTTGGCGGGATCGCGGACCGACAGCGCCACCTCGAACTCCGAGAAACCGAAGGAACGCAGCATGAACCGGGCAAGGTCGACGATCGCGTGGAGTTCGTCCTCGAGCTGCTCCGGACGGCAGAAAATGTGGGCGTCATCCTGGGTGAACCCCCGCACCCGCAACAGACCGTGCATGACCCCGGAACGCTCGTAGCGGTAGACGGTGCCCAGTTCTCCCCAGCGCAAAGGCAACTCCCGGTAGCTGCGGGTCCGGCTCTTGTAGATCAAGAGGTGAAAAGGGCAGTTCATCGGCTTCAGCAGGTAGTCCACGCCGTCGATGTCCATGGGCGAGTACAGGCTGTCCTGGTACCAGCCCAGGTGCCCGCTGGTAGCCCACAGGTCGGCTCGCGCGATGTGGGGGGTGAAGAGGATTTCGTAGCCCCGACGCCGGTGCTCCGCCCGCCAGAAGTCCTCGATGATCTGGCGCACGCGCCCGCCCCGGGGATGCCAGAAAGCCAGGCCTGCCCCCGCTTCCTCATGGAGGCTGAACAACTCCAACTCGCGGCCCAAGACCCGGTGGTCCCGGCGCCGAGCCTCTTCCAGGCGCACCAGATGCCGTTCGAGACCTTCGCCATCCGGATAGGCCGTGCCATAGATCCGCTGCAATTGCTCGCGCCGCTCATCACCCCGCCAGTAAGCGCCGGCCAGCGACAGGAGTTTGAAGGCTTTGAGCCAGCCGGTGGAAGGCAGGTGCGGTCCCGCACACAGGTCCAGGAAGTCACCTTGACGATACAGGGAAATGGGCACTTCGGCCCCGAGGTCCCGTATGAGTTCGACCTTGAAGCGTTCGCCGCGGGACTCGAAGAGGCGGATGGCCTCGTCGCGCCCCATGACCGTCCGTTCCAGGGGCAGGTCGGCAGCGACAATCGCCTTCATCTCCGCCTCGATGCGAGGCAGGTCTTCGGGAGTGAAGACCTCTGAACGCAGGAAATCGTAATAGAAACCATCGCTGATCGCCGGACCGATGCCCAGGATCGTCCCCGGAAACAGCCGGACGACCGCATGGGCGAGGACATGGGAGGCGGTATGCCGATACGCATCCCGGCCGCCCTCGTCCGCGAAGGTCAGGGGCCGGATCTCTCCCCCCTCGCCCACCGCTTCCCCCAGACCCACGGTCAAGCCTCCGACCTCGGCGGCCAGCACGGCATCGGGTCCCGTCGCCACGCCCAGCGCCCGAAGGGCTTCTCCCACCCGGATCCCCGGCGGGCACCCCCGCGCCGGTCCTCCTGGCAGACGCAGTTCCATCGCAAGCACCTCCCGATATTCCGGCCCGAAAAACTCAAGCGCCCCTCGTCCCAGGGACGGGGGCGCGCTCCCGCGGTTCCACCCTGATTGGCCGGGCAACACCCGGCCCGCTCGTCTACGATAACGGCCGCGACCGGCCGGGGCGGCTTACGTTGGACCGGGCAGTCCGTTCCGCCGCCCTGCTCGGAGGTGGTTTTCGGGTCGCTTCGCCGGGGGGAACTCTCAGCCGGCGTTCCCCTGTCCTGTCGGCCAGCCGGCCCTACTCGTCCTCGTCATCGCCCACCCAACCTGGCTCTTCAATCGGATTATATGGCCGCTCGACTTCGGCTGTCAACGGCATGCATGAAGGCGGGACGGGAGTCGGGAGGCAACCGATACGGCATGACGAATGATCCCCTGGGGAGGGGGACTGCCTTTGTCATGGCGCGTGCGTTGTCCGGAGCATTGCTCTCAGTGCCCGATCGTGGCGCCGGGCGGCGCGTTCGCGTTCGCCGGCGATGCCGAGACCAAGGCCGACGTGGCCAAATTCAGCAAGCACCGCCGATACCGGCAGGGCGAGTGCGTGGTCCGCCAGGGAGACGCTCGGGATGGATTCCAGGTACTCCGCCGAGGTCGCGTCCGCATCTACGTGGCGGATGTCGATGGGCGCGAACACACGGTCCGGTACGCACTGCCCGGGGAACTCGTGGCGGGATGCTCCGCCGACCGGAGACAGCAGGAGTGTTTCTCGGCCGTAGCCGAGACCGATGATGTGGAAACATGTCACTTCCCGGGCACGAATCTGGATCCGTTGCTGGTTGAGTATCCTGCCGTCGGCAGCGCCTTGCTTCGCCTGATGGACGCGAATCTAAGCGAAGCTTATCAGCGCCTGCATCGCCTGGCGTCGACCACTTCCCGCCAGCGGTTGGCGGAACTCCTGGTCAGCCTGGTCGAGGGCGAAGGCGCGATGTCCGTGTATCTTCCCCGGCGGCAGCTCGCGGACTTGCTGGGAGTGACGGAAGAGACGGCAGTGCGCAGCCTGACGGCGCTCGGGCAGTTGGGTCTGGTGCGCAAGGAGGGCCGGCGGGTGGTCGTCACCGATCTGAACCGGCTCCGCAGCTATGCCCGAAGCGACTCCTGCTGAAGCTGACCCAGGTCGCTGGTACCAGTCCGGTCCGGCCGCTCGTGCCATACCCTGCTCCCGGAGACTCTCGAAACCCTGCGAGGACCAGATGCGCATTTTCCTCATGATCACGCATGACCCGGAACTCCGGCAGTATCGCAACCGCGAACTGGTGGATCGACTGCGGGCGCGGGATGTACGCTCCCTCGTGCTGCCGCCCGGACAGATCGTGGTGAGCGCCCGTTCCAGCCGTCTGACCGCGCTGGGTCCGGCGGGCTTTCCCATCGAGGATGCGCTGATCCTCAATGCCCTGTATCGAGCCAATCTTGCCGACCTCGACCTGATCCGAATCCTGGAGTCCGCCGGCCATCCCGTCGTCAACCGGGCCGATGCATGGTATGTTGCCAGCGTCAAAGCCCTCACCGGGGCACGGTTGGCCGCTGCCGGCTTGCCGCACCCGCCAACCCTGGTCTCCCCGGGCATCTCTCAGTTGCTGGAGACCGAGGCCGCCAGTTTCCGGGGATGGGTGGTCGCCAAACCGTGGAGCGGGGCACAGCCAGGACAGACTCGCCGATACCGCAGCCGGCAAGCGGCACCCGCGTACCGACGGCGGCGCAGGAGAGGGCAGCCGGCACTGCTGCAGGAGTTCGTGCCCAACCCGGGACGGTCTATCCGGACCATCGTCGTCGGCCAGGAGGTGATCGGCGCCTGCTATGTCATCGCCCGAAAGCCCGAATGGAGGCCAAGTGCAGCGCCGAGCGCCCGCACCGTCCGCTGTGAGGTCACGCCTCCCCTTGAAGACCTCGCGCTTGCGGCAACAAGAGTCGTGGGGCTCGACATCGCCGGGGTCGATCTCATCGAAGGCCCCGACGGTCTCGAACTACTTGGCCTCAGCGCCTGGCCCGACTATGAGCGGTATGATCGAGTCGTCGGGATGGACGTCGCCGGACGGATAATCGACTTCCTCCTGAGCCGCCATCCCCTGTTGCCGCCCTCCCCTCAAGCCCTTGCTTCCTCCCGGCCCAGCCGGAGTGTTTCCGCCAGCAGCCGCGGGCCATCTTGCCCACCTGTCGGCCAGTAATCGGACAGGACCGCCAGAGCCCCGCCAAGGGCCGCTACCTCGCGATCTGAAGCGGAGGCGTTCCCCGGCAGGCCGGCAAGGGCCGCTCGCGTCCTCGCCCGCACCCTCTCCTCCAGGTCGTCCGGCTGCCGCTCCCCCTCCTCGTGCCGCCTGGAGCAGACCAGCAACACGCTGGACCCGACGGCTGTCTTGCCCGCCTGGTGCAGGCTGTGCGGGCTCTCGCTACGGATCGGCCATGCCGCCCTCACCCGGAAGCCGGATTCGAGCAGGGACTGCCCCAGCGCCTCCCAGGCCTCGAGCCGCTTGTGGGCGAACATCATGGTCAGCAGGCCGTCGGGATGGAGCACCCGGCGCATCTCTCGGAAGCACTCCGTCATGCGCTGTCGATAATGAGCATCCGCTTCCCGGCGGGAACCCCGTTGCGACCGGTTGACCACTGCTTCCCGGCCCTTCTCCGTGAGCGCCTCCCGGAACAGCTCAGGGTGGACGGATCTCAGGCTGCGTCTCAGCCATACGTAAAAGAAGTCGGACAACTCGGCATACATCACGTTGTCGTAATAGGGAGGGTCGACGCAGACCAGGTGAACCGACCCATCCGGCACTCCCTCCATGCTGGCCGCGTCGCCGTACAGCAGCCTGGCGCCATTCCCCTGCGGGAGTAGCCGTGCCAACTCCCGATAAGCGCCCGCCACCTGTCCGACCGCCCAGGGGAGGAGCTTCCGCGCACCATCAATCTCGGCGTAGCTCCATTTAAACCCAAAGTCGTGGCGGTCGAATGTCCCCGCCACCACGCCCCTCCCCGCGTGCCATCGGCACAGCAGCGAGTTATACCCGGCAGCCTTATCCAGAGCCAGCGCAAGGTACACTGCCACCGCCCTCCCCCTCTCCCCTCCCAGTCGGGAGGTGATGTTCCCGAGGGTTTCGAGGGCCCGGCACAGTACGAGCGCCTGTCGCGGGGCGAACAGCTGACTCCAACGCCTCACGCCGTACCGGATCGGCTCGCTGGTCTTCAGACCCGCGGGTAGCTCCTCCATGGGGATGAGATCCTCGCGTTCGAGTCGGTCCAGGTCACGCCGGAATGCCGCTTCCGCCGCGGATACCGCGGCGAGGTCGTCTCGGCTGGGGAGTCGAAACCGGATCCGGCCGCCCCGCTTACAGGCGACGGCCCATAGCTGGTGACCAAGCCGGCCTGCAGCGGCTTCGGTTCGCACATATTCCCGTTCCAGTACCTTGCCCGTCCAGGGAGAACGGGAAAGGCCCCGGCGGACGGTACCGGGATCGGCATGACCCTCAACTAACCGGAAACGGCCGTCGTCATCGAGGCAGGCACCCAGTTCCCCCCGCTTGAGCCACCAGTTGGGCGACAGCGGCACCGGCCGGCCGGTATCCGGACACACGATCGTGCGCGCCCACAGGTAAGCATGAACATCATCGGCGACGAAAGAGTCCTCCAGCTGTTCCCGGACGGCGTCGGACCACTGCTCACCCCAGTACTCGATGTCCTCGACCAGATCGGGGCCGAACCGGGCGGGGTACTCCAGGCTGGCGGCCAGGAGCACCCGGGCCACCGGATTGAGTTCGTTGGCCGAAACGCCGAGCCCGTAACGCAGAGCGCCGAAGGGGATCGAACCACCTCCGGCCATGGGGTCGAGCACCTGAAGCTCCCGGGACTGCCATGACCCGGCCAGAAGCCGGTTCAGGACCGCCAGGTCTTCATCCGGGGGCACATGCGTGTAGGCCCGTGGGTAGCCAAAGGGGTTGGCGGGCAATCGCCGGCCGTCCGCGGCTAGAATGGCCGCCCGCGCCGCCACCGGGTCGCCGGCCAATCCCACCAACCGCAGGAACCAGGCGTGATACGCCGCGGTCGAGGGGAACTCCCCGGAGGCGTCGGCAGGGAGCAGGCTGGCCAGCACCGCCGCCGAACATAGCACCAGCGGCCGTCGGGCCCACCACACGTGAAGGCGGTGTAGAGGCGGATGCCGGCCTGTACTGTGTTCGCGATGACACTCTATGCCTAGTTCGGTGGCAGGAAACCACTTGGTGATCAGGGGCTCAAAGGCCAAGGCAGTCCTCCGCAAGGTGGTGGTAAGTCTGTTCCCCACCGCCGACGATCCTTCCTACCTGCCGGGAAAATGCGTCTCAGCCTCCCCGCAGTCCCAGCCCTGGTGCTGGTCCCAGTGCCTGCCCCCGTTTCGATCCCTGTAGGGGCGGGTTCAGAACCCGCCCCTACCACGAAGAGACTGGAATCACGTCGAATTGTTGGTGAACAGCTTCAGGTCAGAGGCTTGTCAGGGGGCCGGAAACGATATACTATAATGGCGTGGACCGTGGAGAAGCCATCCCGGCAAGACAAGGGGGAAAGCCGAAGATCGTGATCACGACGTTGTTCGTGGGCAACCTGCCCTGGGCCGTCACCGAAGCAGACCTTCAAGAGGCCGTTGCCCAATACACCCAGGTGGAAGTCATCTCCGCCCGGGTGCCCACTGACCGTGCCACGGGCAGGTCCCGCGGCTTTGGTTTCGTAGAAGTGCCGGCTGACAAGGCCGCCGATGTGATTGCCAAACTCAACGGCTCGGAGTGGGAAGGTCGAACGCTGACCGTGAACGAGGCCAAGCCACGCGAACGGACGGCCCGTCGCCCTCGCTGAAGCTGGCTTAATCGTTCCGATCGATCCCCTTTGGGTGACCGGGTGTAGGGGCCGGCATGGTTCAGGCTGGCCTCTATTCGTCGGTTGTCTGGCATAGTGGACAGCCATGGCATAGTTGTACTCGCTCGGCGAACACCCGGCGGACGGTGTCAACGCCCTCATCACCCCATCCCGGGCTCCAGTGAACCACCACGCGCCGGGGAGCGGCAGTAATCAGGGCGCTGACTAGAAGATCCTCGCTATCCGCCTCGACTCCGGCCGGCTCGCCCAGGCATTGCTCGAGGTAGCGATCGCTGATCGTGTCGTGGCCGGCATCCATCAAGCTGAAACCGCCCTCGGGCCGGACGAGCACGTGCATCAGGTCCAGTTGCGGCGCCTGGGTATCGAGGAAGTGCTGCAGCAGCTTTATGAACTCGCCATGCTCCCTCTCCATCAAGAAGTCGTCGACGGTGCGGTCCAGTAGTTCCTCGATGTCCTCGATCTGGTCACGAAGGCGAAAAGTAAGGAAACCTTCCAGCAACAGTTGCCGGTGGTTATCAAGGTACTCGCCAAGGGCGCGATGGATCTCGTTCCGCCGCGAGCGCCGTCCGGTCCCCCACCCTCCGCTCGCTTGCAACTGCATCTCCCGCCTGGCTTGGCCGACGACCAGATGTCGTTCCGTCGAGTCGAGGTAGCGGTGGTTGGCCGAAAGCATCTCTTCGACAAGCCGGTTCTCGAGGTAATCCACGATCAGATCCGACAGGGTCGCAGTCAAGGCGGTTCGAAGGTCGCCGGCTCCGCCCTCTTCGACCCCCAGGGCGAAGAAGCTATAGCCCCCGGCATGGTGTTCATTCAGGGAAACCGCGCAACCTTCCCGGCGGAAAACATGGAGTTCCCGGGCAAGCCTATAGCGCAGGTCATCGGCGTATCTCGCCGAGCCAATGGTGAACTGAGCAGGCATGCATTGGTTTCCTCCTCCTGATTGACCGCCCCCCGTCCCGTCCGCCGTCCTATTATATGTGAAGGCCGGCCGCATATACGGTGCCTGCGCCGGCCTGTCAGGAGATGGTATATGGTGGGCGGTACAGGGGTCGAACCTGTGGCCCCCAGCTTGTCGAGCTGGTGCTCTTCCAGCTGAGCTAACCGCCCATGACTCGCATACCTGGTGCCGGGAGCCGGACTCGAACCGGCACGGGCGCGAACCCGGAGGATTTTAAGTCCCCTGCGTCTGCCAGTTCCGCCATCCCGGCACTGCCGCCTAGATGTTCCTTGGAGGCGACACCCGGATTCGAACCGGGGATAGCGGTTTTGCAGACCGCTGCCTTGCCACTTGGCTATGTCGCCCCGAATCCGAAAGGCCCATCTTACGAACTCAAAATGGAGCGGAAGACGGGAATTGAACCCGCGACCATCGCCTTGGCAAGGCGATGCTCTACCGCTGAGCTACTTCCGCTCGAAAAGAGTGCTGCCTGCGAACTCAAGATACCA
>DATIKW010000036.1:0-17782 GCA_035477115.1 Bacillota bacterium
CGATGCGCTGTACATCAGCTTCGGCGCTCCGAAGCCGGCAACCGGCGTGGATGTCGGAGAAGGGGTGATCGTTCGCTTCGACGAAAAAGCCCGCGAAGTGGTCGGTCTCACGATCATCGGCGTCGGTCGGCAAATCGAAGACTACGTGCGGAGGCAGCCCCAGCCATGAACGACGACGAGACCGCCGGAGGACCGTCATGGAACCTTGGCACAAGGTAGCCACGCCACGAAGGGAGGTCCGCGAAGGCCGCTCGTTCAACCCCGACGAGTTCGCCATCGCCCTCGAACAGGTCGTGGCCGGGATGGCTCCCGAGGACTACCGCGACCCGAGACAGTTCTTCTTGCGCACCTGCTGGACCCGGGCGCTCCGCGAGCATGTCGGCATGGTGCTTCGGAGGCTCTCGGGCAAGACCGACAACACCTCACCTGTCCTGACCCTCATCACCCAGTTTGGCGGCGGCAAGACGCACACGCTGACGGCCCTGTATCACCTCGGGACGAGCGGCGAGCACGCGGCCGGCTACTCGGGGGTCTCCGATCTGCTTCGGGATACCGGCCTCTCATCGGTGCCCAGGGCCCGGGTGGGCGTCTTCGTGGGGAATGCCTGGGACCCGCAGCATGGCAAGGAGACGCCATGGATCGACATCGCCCGTCAGCTCGCGGGTGACAGGGGCGTCGAAGCACTGGGGACGGCCGCGAAGACCACCCCGCCGGGCACCGAATCCATCGCGCGCGTCTTCACGGCGGCGGAGGCACCCGTACTCCTCCTCTTCGACGAGGTCCTCAACTTCCTCAACCGGCATAGCGGGATGGCCGACTCGTTCCACGCTTTCATCCAGAACCTTACGGTCGCCACTACGGGGACGACGCACGGCGCGGCCGTGATCAGCTTGCCCCGCAGCCAGGTGGAGATGACCGATCGGGACATCCAGTGGCACGACAAGATCACCAAGGTCGTCCGGCGCGTCGCCAAGGACCTCATCGCCAACGACGAGACGGAGATCAGCGAGGTCGTCAGGCGCCGGCTCTTCGAGGACCTGGGAAGCGAGCGCGTCAGGAAGAACGTGGCCAAGACGTTCGCCGACTGGTGCTTCGAACGGCGTGCGCAGCTCCCCCCGGAATGGACCGCGGTGGATGCGGCCGCCACCGAGGCGAAGGCGAGGGAGTTCCTGCGCGGCCGATTCGAGGCCTGCTATCCCTTCCACCCGGCCGTACTCTCGGTCTTCCAGCGCAAATGGCAGGCGCTCTCGCAGTACCAGCAAACGCGCGGCACGCTGGCGATGCTCGCCCAGTGGATCGCTTGGGCGTATCGCGAGGGATTCATTACCGCCCGGCGGGAGGCGCTCATCACCCTGGGCTCGGCCCCGCTTCAGGACATGGGATTTCGCAGCGTCATCCTCGGCCAGCTGGGGGAGTCCCGTCTGGTCGCCGCCATCGACGCGGACATCGCCGGCGAACAAGCCCACGCGAAGGCGCTGGACGCCGACACGAGGGGGCCGCTCCGGGAAATTCACCGCCGCGTGGGAACGACAGTGCTCTTCGAGTCCTCCGGCGGCCAGACGGAGAAGGTCGCCCACCTGCCGGAGCTACGCTTTGCCCTCGGCGAGCCGGAGGTGGACACGACGTCTGTGGACAATGCCGCCCTCGCCCTGGAAGACAAGTCCTACTTCATCCGCAAGGTCGGTTCCGACGGGTTCAAGATCAGCTATCAACCCACGATGAAGAAGGTGGTCCATGACCGCCGGGCGTCCCTCGATGAAGAGACCGAGATCAGGCCCGCCCTGCGCAAGCTCGTCGAGGATGAGTTCCGCCGGGGAGCCGCCATTCCCATTGTGCCGTTCCCCCGTGACGGCGCGGAGGTAATGGACACGCCCAGGCTCACGCTGGTGGTGGCCGAGCCGGAGGTCGAGTGGACGGTCAGCGGTTCGCTCCGCGGGCAGATTGCGGAGTGGACGAGACAACGCGGCAAGTCCCCACGCCTCTACCCTGGCTCGCTCGTATGGTGCATCCGCAAGCCGGGCCGGGATCTCCGGGAGAAGGTCGAACTATGGCTGGCTTGGAAGCGGGTGGCCTGGGAGATTGCCGACGGCACGCTCGGCGGCGACTTCGACCGAGCGGATCGCGCCGACATCCAGTCGAAGGCCGTGAGCGCAGAGACGGCGGCCAAGGACGAGGTCTGGGGGGGCTATCGGTTTGCCGTCATCGCCGACCAGCAAGAGGCAGACGGGCTCAAGGCCATAGACCTTGGGGCCGGCCACTCCAGTGGCGGCGAGACGCTATGCGGGAGAGTCATCTACGCCCTCAAGTCGGCGGCGCTCCTCAGCGAGTCCGTAGGCGCCGGCTACATCGACCGGAACTGGCCGCCCGCCCTGAAGGAAGCCGGAGTCTGGCCGCTTGCCGGCCTGCGGCAGAGCTTCCTGAACGGCTCGCTCACGCGGCTCCTCGACCCCGACACCACCTTGCGGGGCAAGATTGTCGAGTTCGTAGGGACAGGCGATTTCGGGCTCGCCTCGGGCCAGAAGCCGGACGGCACCCATGAACGGGTCTGGTTTCAGGAGCCTGTCCCCGTGGACGAGATCGCCTTCGAGTCGGGGGTCTTTCTGCTCGCCAGGGCTAGAGCGCAGGCGCTGAATACCGGCGTTCCCGAGCCAGTCCCCGGAACGGGCGGGGGGACGGATAGAGGAGAAGGCGGCCCCGGTCCGGGGACTGCCCCGCCGCCGGAATTCCCACCGGAGCCCCTGCCGGGGGAGCAGACGAAGACCATACAACTGATTGGCGCCGTACCGCCTGAGATGTGGAACCGTCTGGGGACGAAAGTACTGCCAAGACTCAGGTCAGGCTTGGATCTCAGAGTCGGTGTGGACTTCACGGTCACGGTCCGCCGGGATGCGGCAGCGAACCTGCTGTCGGACCTGCGCCAGATTCTGGTAGATCTGGAGCTTGCGGATGAGGTGCAGATCCGCGACGCGTGATGCCCTGGGGGTGTGGGTTGCCGGTGCAAGGTGGTAGGGGCGGGTTCCGAACCCGCCCCTACTGGGACCCCGAACTCGATCGTGAACGCGCTTTGGTGATAGCGCCCCCGGAACGAGGAGACTATCCCCTGCCCACCACGTACCGGCTTGAAGCAGTGGTCCTCCGCTGCCGGGACCTCGGGGAGGCCGACCGGCTGCTGACCCTGTACAGCCGGGAGCATGGCAAGCAGCAGGCGGTGGCCCGCGGGGTCCGCCGGGCTTCGAGCCGTCGGGCCGGCGCCCTCCAGCCCTTCGCCCACCTCCGGTGTCTTGTGGCCCGGGGCCGGCAGCTTGACGTCATCACTCAGGTGGAACTCCTCAACTCCTTCGCCAAGCTGCGGGATGACCTGACCCTGCTGACTTGGGCCGGTCATATCCTGGAACTGGTGGACGCCACCGGCGGCGAGGGCGATCGGGGAGCATCCTTCCCCTTGTTGCTGGCGGCATTGCACCTGCTGGCCGGGGGAGCGGACCCCGAGTTGACCGCTCGCGCCTTCGAGTTGCGGCACTTGAGCGGCGCCGGTCTCGAGCCCGAGCTGACGCTGTGCTGTCGATGCGGGGGGCCGCTGGGGGCTCAAGGCGAGCTGCGGTTCAGCCCCGCCGAGGGCGGAGCGATCTGCGCGGCTTGCGGGAAGACCTCGGGGGGGAGGCTGCTGCGCCGGGGGATACTGGCGACCATGCTCTACCTCAAGGACGCCGACCTGCGGCAGGTGGGCAGGCTCGTCGTGTCCGACCGCGATCGCGCGGAACTTGAGGCTCTGCTCCGGGCCTATCTCGAATTCCACCTCGACCGCCAGCTCCGCTCGCTGGCCTTCCTGGACACGCTGCGGGAGCAGCAGCACTAGCGGCAGGGCCGCCGAGAGCGGCTGTCAATGGCCTGTGAAAGTGTCACCCCTTTTCGGCTTCATCCGGTCTGTGATTTTGTCACCGTCCTGGTAGCGGGTCAGGTCTCCAGGACCGACTGCCAGTGGCGTTGCCAGTTCTCGTCGAAGTAGCATTCGACCGGATCGCGCCTGGGGCGTCGTGGACGAGCCGGTTGCTTCCACGGATGGTCGGCCGCGGGTTTGGGAACCGGGCGAGGTCGGCGAGCGGTGGGGGCGGGGGGCTGCTGGGGTTTGGGGGTCACGAACTCCCGTAAGCGGTAGTGGTTGTCCTCATAGCGTGCGGACAGTGAGCCGTCTGGGTGGCAAAGCACCAATACCTCGCTCTTGGGCCGCAAGGGAGCCACGGTACCCCCTGTCGTGACGAGCTGGTAGGCACGGTTGAAATAAGAGATGGTGGAGCCGTTTGAGGCCTTGCGGGCATGTCTTGGGCAGACGATCAAGTCAAGGTTATGCGGCGCTTTGAAGAAGGCAACTTCCGGTTGGCTTGCCGCGACCGCGAAGCGACGATTGTGCTTTGCGATGAAAGCAGGCAGGAAGGCATTAGCCTCTTCCAGGGTACTGATGCCTGCCAGTCGTAGTTCGATGGTCAGTCGGTGCTGGAGAGTTCCCCAAAGCCTTTCGACCCGTCCTTTGGCCTGGGGCGACCTGGACGGGATATGGGCTATTCCCAGTTCGTCAATGGCTCGTCCGAACTGAGTAAGAGGCACTTGCTTGCCGGCAAGCTCCTCTTCGATGGACAGCTTGTCCAGCTTGGTGGAGAAGAAAATGGTGTGGCGGTCACTGTAAAGACGGCGAGGGACGCCATGTTGCCGTACCATCTGCTCGAGCACGATGAGGTGTCCCGCCATGTCCTCGTTTATCCGGAAATGCAGGCCCAAGACCTTGCTAGTAGCATCATCGATGACACCGTGCAGGTTGCAGTAAGGCCCTCGGTCCTCAAGCCAAGCATACGGGCTGGCGTCACACTGGACCAGGAGCCCTTCCTGGGGCATACGCTCCCGGCAGCGCCGCCGTCGAGCGCTCCTGTGGGCATGGCGGTTGTTCAGTCCCGCCCGGGCCACTATCCTCCGAACGCTCCGGGCGGACACCTTGAGTTCCTCCCTCTCGGCCAGGAGTTCGGAAACATGCTCACAGGTGGCCCCGTTCAAAAGCCCGCTGAGTAGACCCACCACGTGCTCATGAACGGCCACCGGTATGGCGTGGGCAGGTCTGCGACCCCGGTTTCCATGCGCAAGAGCCGCCACGCCCCCTTGTGCCATCCTCCCCTTAAGGCGCTTGACTTGGCGTACGCTCAGGCCCAGGAGTTCAGCTCCCTGCCGCACCGTCAGCTGTCCCTTCAGCACCTGCTCCATGACGTAGACTCTCCTTGACTCCTTCGCCGACAACCAGATCGCTCTCCCCATGGTGACATTATCTCAGACCGCTTACAGGGTGACATTATCACTGGCCGTCCACAGGCCGCCGAGAGCGGCTTGCGGCTGCACCCCGCATGTGTTAGGATTCGGCGAGGGGCTTGCGGCGGAGAGAGGTGGACGGGATGACCTTCCAGGAGATCATCGCCCGGCTGCACCGGTTCTGGGCGGACCGGGGATGCGCCCTGGTGCAGCCGTACGACGTCGAGGTGGGGGCGGGCACCATGAGCCCCGCCACCTTCCTGCGGGTCCTCGGGCCGGAGCCCTGGCGCGTAGCCTACGTGCAGCCTTGCCGCCGCCCGGCTGACGGGCGGTTCGGGGAAAACCCCAACCGGCTCTATCAACATCACCAGTACCAGGTGATCCTCAAGCCTTCCCCCGACGATGTGCAGCAGCTCTATCTCGACAGCCTGGCCAGCCTGGGCCTGGACTTGACGGAGCACGATGTGCGTTTTGTCGAGGACAACTGGGAGGCGCCGACTCTGGCCGCCTGGGGTCTTGGCTGGGAAGTCTGGCTCGACAGCATGGAAGTCACCCAGTTCACTTACTTCCAGCAGGTCGGGGGGGCGGAGAGCCGCCCGGTCCCCGTCGAACTGGCTTACGGGCTCGAGCGTCTGGCCGCCTATCTGCAGGGGGTCGACGATGTGTACGACCTGGTCTGGACGGAGGGGCTGACCTACCGCGACCTGTTTCACCGGGCGGAGGTCGAGCACTCCACTTACTCGCTGCAGCAAGCCGACCCCGCAGCCGTGGGCAGCCTCTTCGACCTGCACGAGGCGGAAGCCGGTCGCGCCCTGGACCAGTGCCTGGTCTTGCCGGCCTACGATCACGTCCTCCGGTGTTCCCACAACTTCAACTTGCTCGACGCCCGCGGGGTGATGGGCGCGGCCCAGCGCACCGCCATGCTGGCCAGGGTGCAGCGCCTGGCGCGGCGGTGCGCCCAGACGTACCTCCAGCAGCGCGCGGACGCCGCATCCGCGGCAAGCGATCCTTCGACCGGGGAGTGAAGACCGTGCCGGCAAGGGACCTGGTACTGGAGGTGGGCACCGAGGAGATCCCCGCCCGGTTGCTCGGGGACCTGCTCGGGCAACTCGCCGAACAGGCAAGGCGCCAGCTTCAGGAAGCCCGGCTGGCGCACGGCGATCTCCGCACCCTCGGCACCCCTCGCCGTCTGGTACTGCTGGTCGAGGCGGTCTCGCCCTGTCAGGCCGATCAAGTCACCGAAGTCAAGGGTCCTCCGGCGGCGGTCGCCTTCGACGCCGCGGGGATGCCGACCCGGGCCGCGGAGGGTTTCGCCCGCACACGGGGGGTCGGCCTCCCCGACCTCATGGTCAGGGAAGGGTACGTGTACGCCGTCCAGCGCCTGACCGGCGAGCCGGCCGCCGTCGTGTTGGGCCAGGTCCTCCCCCGGATGCTCGGTCGCCTCG
Source organism: Bacillota bacterium (assembly GCA_035477115.1). GTDB lineage: Bacteria > Bacillota > Sulfobacillia > UBA995 > UBA995 > UBA995. The sequence continues at coordinate 6,735 of DATIKW010000036.1, forward strand.
AGTTCGAGCGGCCCATGCGCTGGGGCGCCGGCGAGGTCCGCTTCATCCGCCCCGTGCGCTGGCTCCTGGCCTTGCTCGACGATGAGGTCGTCAACTTCGAGTTCGCCGGCGTCCGTTCCGGGCGGATCACCCGGGGACACCGGTTCCTGGCGCCCGGCGACTACCCCGTGTCCCGCGCCGGCGAGTACCTGTCGGTCATCGACCGGGCCCAGGTGGTGGTCGACCCGGCGCGGCGGCGCCAGCTCGTGGAGCGGGCGGTGCGAGAGGCGGCCGCGGCGGCGGGCGGCCGTCCGCGTCCCGTGCCCGGGCTGCTCGAGGAGGTGGCCGATCTGGTGGAACACCCGGCCGCCTTCGCCGGCGGGTTCGACCCGGCCTACCTGGTCTTGCCCGTCCCGGTCCTGACCACGGTGATGCGGCAACACCAGCGGTGCTTCCCGGTCGAGGACGGCGAGGGGAAACTGCAGCCGCGCTTCATCGGCGTCCGTTGCGGCGGCCGCCATCGCCTCGATCAGGTGGTGCGCGGCAACGAGTGGGTGTTGCGGGCCCGGCTGGCCGATGCCGGGTTCTTTTACGAGGAAGACCGGCGCACGCCCCTGGCCGCGCTGTTGCCCCGGCTCGACGGGATGAGTTTCGGCGAGGGTCTCGGCACGGTGGGCGACCGGGCTCGCCGCACCGCGGCCGTGGTCCGCCGGCTGGCGGGCGATGCCGGTTTGAGCGAGGAGGAGACGGCGGTCGCCGTCCGCGCCGCCGAACTGGCGAAGGCCGATCTCGGCACGCGGATGGTGTACGAGTACCCCGAACTGGCGGGAGTCATGGGGAGGGAGTACGCCGCCGGGTGGGGCGAGCCGCCGCCGGTGGCCCAAGCCATCCACGATCACTATCTGCCCCGGACGGCCGACGATGATCTCCCCGGATCGCGCGCCGGGGCGCTGGTGGGGCTGGTCGACCGGCTGGACGCGCTGGCGGCTTTCCACTCCGCGGGACTCGAGGCTACCGGATCGCAGGATCCCCTGGGCCAGCGGCGCATGGCCCACGCCATCGTCCGCCTGCTGACGTCCGTCCTCCCGGGCGTCGCGCTGCGCCGGGCGATCGGCCAGGTCCGCGAGGTGCAGGGGCTGGCCGCCGGGGCGTGGGAGGAGCGGCTCGCCGACTTCTTGCTGATCCGCTTCCGGGGGTTGATGCTCGAACGCGGGCTGGGCGATGACGTGGTGGGGGCGGTCCTGGCCGCCGGCAGCGATCGGCTGGACGTCGCCGAGGCCCGGGCGCGGGCGCTGGTCCGGTTCCGGAGCAAGCCGGCCTTCGCCGACCTGCTGGCCGTCCAGGTGCGGGTGAGCGGGCTGGCCGGACGCGTGGCCTCCGGGCAGGCCGTGAACCCCGGGGAGTTCCGGGAAGCGGCGGAGCACGACCTGCACCGCGCGCTGACGGCTGTCCGGCAGCAGGTCCTGGCGGCGCTGGACGGCGGGGACTACGAGGCATTCTGGACCGGCGCGGCAGCACTGCGGGGGCCGGTCGACGCTTTCTTCGATGCCGTGCTGGTCATGACGGAGGAGGAGGCGCTCCGCACCAACCGGTTGGCCCTGCTCCGGGCGATCCTCGATCTGATCTCCCGACCGGCCGACCTGTCGGGGCTGACGAACTAGCCGAGCAGGAACCGCTCCCGGATCGGAGAAGCATCACTGAGTCTCGGGGCGGGCGGGGGGAGCGGGTAGTCGGGCATGGAGCCGGTGCGGGGAGCCGACCAGCCAGGACCGGGGCCCATCTTCATCGTATCCGACTCGATCGGCGAGACCGCGGAACTGGTGGCGCGCGCGGCCGCCAGCCAGTTCGACAGCGGGCGCTTTGAGGTCCATCGCTTCCCCTTCGTGAACGACGCTCAGTCGGTGAAGGCCATCATCGAGCAGGCTGTGGCCAGCCGGGGGGCGATCGTGTACACGCTGGTCCAGCCCCAGCTCAGCACGATGATCAGCGATGCGTCCCGGGCGCACGGCATCCCGGTCGTAGACATCATGGGCCCGGTGATCGAGGCCATCGGGCGGATCAGCGAGGTTCCCCCGCGGCTCGAGCCGGGGCTGAGCCGGCGCCTGGATGAGGAGTACTTCCGCCGGGTGGAAGCAGTCGAGTTCGCCGTCAAGCACGATGACGGCAAGGACCCCCGCGGCCTGCTCGCGGCCGACTGCGTGCTGCTCGGCGTCTCCCGGGTATCGAAGACGCCGGTCTCGATGTACCTCGCCCACCGCAAGATCAAGGCCGCCAACCTGCCCCTCGTGCCCGAACTGGAGTTGCCGGCCGAACTGGCGGCCGTCCCGGCGTTCCGGCTGGTGGGACTCACCGCCGAACCGCAGTACATCCTGGAGATCCGGCGGCATCGCCTGAAGGTGATCGGCCTGAAGCCGGGTTCGGAGTATGCCGAACTGGACCGGATCGTCCGCGAACTCGACTACGCCAGCTCGGTGTTCCGGAGCCTCGGCAGCCACGTGATCGACATCACGCGGATGGCGGTCGAGGAGACGGCCTCCCGCATCCTCGAGTTGCTCCGGCAAGAGGAGGCTTCCCGGTGAGCGGCAAGTATGTCTACCGTTTCGGCGAAGGCCGGGCCGACCTGCGCGACCTGCTGGGGGGGAAAGGGGCCAACCTGGCCGAGATGGTACGGCTCGGGTTGCCCGTCCCGCCCGGCTTCATCATCTCCACCCAGGCTTGCCGGGACTACTATCGGCTGGGGAGGAACTGGCCTCCAGGTCTCGAGGAGCAGGTGGCGGAGGCGCTGGCGGCGCTGGAAGGCGAATGCGGCCGGCCGCTGGGCGCAGCCGAGGACCCCCTCCTGGTCTCGGTCCGTTCCGGCGGCGCCGCCTCCATGCCCGGGATGATGGACACGATCCTCAATCTTGGTTTAAACCCCAGGTCCGCGGAAGGGCTGGGCCGCTCCTCGGGAGACGCCGCCTTCGCCCTCGACTGCTACCGCCGTTTCCTCCAGATGTTCGGCGACGTGGTGATGGGCATCCCCCATCGCCGGTTCGAAGACCTGCTGGAGACGGCGCGGCGACGGCGGGAAACCGCTGAGCACGGCCAGTGGGATGAGGAGAGCTTGCGGAGAGTCGTGGAGCAGTACCTCAAGCTGGTCGCCGACCATACGGGCCGTCCTTTCCCCGCGAGCCCCCGCGAGCAACTCTGGATGGCGATCCGCGCCGTGTTCGACTCCTGGAACAATCAGCGGGCGATCGCCTATCGCGAGATGTACGGCATCCCCCACGATCTCGGGACGGCCGTCACCGTTCAGGCCATGGTCTTCGGGAACCGCGGGCTCCGCTCGGCGACCGGCGTCGTCTTCAGCCGCGACCCTTCCACCGGTGCGCCGAGACTCTACGGCGAGTACTTGCTGAATGCCCAGGGAGAAGATGTGGTGGCGGGGATCCGCACGCCCCGGCCCATTGCCGATATGGCCGGCGAACTCCCCGAAGCCCATGCCCAGCTCGAGCGATATGCCCGGCTGCTCGAGGCGCACTACCGCGACATGCAGGACATCGAATTCACGGTCGAACAGGACCGGCTCTACATCCTGCAGACCCGGTCCGGCAAGCGGAGCGTCGCCGCCTCCATCCGGGTGGCGGTGGACCTGGCGGAGGAAGGCGTCATCGATCGCGAAGCCGCCCTGTTGCGGGTGGAGCCGGAGGCGCTGGCCCGGCTGCTGCACCCGACCATCGATTCCCGGGCTGCCCTCGACGTGCTGGCGACCGGGCTGCCCGCATCCCCCGGCGCCGCCACCGGCAGCATCGCCCTTGACGCGGACTCGGCGCGGGCCCGCGCCGACGCGGGCGAGCGCGTGCTGCTGGTCCGCCCGGAGACGACTCCCGACGACATCCACGGCATCGCCGCCGCTCAGGGCGTGCTCACCGCCCGGGGCGGCATGACCTGCCACGCCGCCATCGTGGCCCGGGGCATGGGCAAGCCCTGCGTGGTGGGATGCGACGCCATCCGCTTCCATCCCCGGGGGGAGAGCGTCCAGATCGGCGATCGCGTGCTGCGGGCGGGGGATATCCTGTCCATCGACGGCGCCACCGGGCGGGTAGTCCTGGGTGAAGTCCCCCTGGTACAACCGGACTTGTCGCCTTACTTCCGCACCTTGCTCGCCTGGGCGGACGCCGCCCGGCGGCTGGGCGTGCGGGCCAATGCCGATACGCCGGAAGACGCGGCCCGGGCGAGGGAGTTCGGGGCGGAGGGCATCGGGCTCTGCCGCACCGAGCACATGTTCATGGCCCGGGACCGACTGCCCATCGTCCAGGCGATGATCCTGGCCGAGAACGAGCGGGAACGCCGCCGCCACCTCGAACAGCTCTTGCCCATCCAGCGGGCCGACTTCACCGGCATCCTGGAGGCCATGGCCGGACTCCCCGTCACCATCCGGCTGCTCGACCCGCCCCTGCACGAGTTCCTGCCGAACCTCGAGGAACTCGGCGGAGCGGCCGGGAACTCAGCTCCAACCGAGCGGGAGCAGCAGTTGTTGCAGCGGGCCCGCGCCCTGCGGGAGTCCAACCCGATGCTCGGGCATCGCGGGGTCCGCCTGGGCATTTCCCACCCGGAAATCTATGCGATGCAGGTCCGCGCCATCTTCGAGGCGACCGCCGACCTGACGAGCCGCGGGGTGGATGCCCGGCCGGAGATCATGATCCCCTTGGTGGGGATCGACCGGGAACTGGCGTTCTGCCACGATCTGATCGCGCGCGTGGCGGAGGAGGTAGGCGCCGCCCGGGGGATGAGCATAGCCTGCCCGGTCGGGACCATGATCGAGATCCCCCGGGCCTGCGTGGTGGCCGGCGTGATCGCCGGTCAGGCCGAGTTCTTCTCCTTCGGCACCAACGACCTCACCCAGACGACCTTCGGCTTCAGCCGGGATGACGCCGAGGCCAAGTTCCTCACCCGCTATCTCGATTCCCGGATCCTGACCGCCAACCCCTTCGTGACCATCGATCGGGATGGGGTCGGCCGGCTGGTGGAGTTGGCGGTGGCAGACGGCCGCCGGGCCCGGCCCGGCCTCAAGATCGGGATCTGCGGCGAACATGGCGGCGACCCCGCCTCGATCAGCTTCTTCCATGAGGCCGGCCTGGACTACGTGAGCTGTTCGCCCTTCCGGGTGCCCATTGCCCGGCTGGCGGCGGCCCAGGCGGCGCTGTCGCCCAACCGCCCTGCTTCCGACGCCCCGTCCAGCACCTAGGCGGGAGGACCGCCGGTCGGCCGATCATCCCGCCAGCTCGGCAAGCCCCTCCAGGAGCCGGGCGACGTCCTCCTCGTCGCTGTACGGGGCCAGGCCAGCCCGCACCAGGCCGCCGCTCCCGGCAAGCCCGAGGCGCTCGATGGGGTCGGGCGCGTAGAAGTCGCCGTCGCTGACGAATACGCCCCTGCTCCCCAGGTGCTCGGCCACCTGCCGGGGAGTATGGCCGGCCAGCGTGAAAGAGTAGGTGGGCGTGCGCGGCGCGCCCGGGGGCGGTCCGAACACCCGGACTCCGGGCAGGCCGACGAGCCCCCGGTACAGCTGCTCGCCCAGCGCCGTGCCGTGGCCGGCGATGGCCGCCATGGCCGCGCGCAGGATCCCCCGGCGGTCCCCCTGGCCTCCCGACCGGCGGCCGATGTCTTCGAGGAAGGCTACCGTCCCCAGCAGGCCGGCCAGACCTTCATGGTTGAGCGTGCCCGTCTCGAGCTTCTCCGGCGGATATGGCCGCTGCACCCGCAAGCGATAGGCCGGCAGTCTCTCGAACGCCGCCTTGCGGCCGTAGAGCAGCCCGAGGTGCGGGCCGAAGACCTTGTACGTGGAAGCCAGCAGGAAGTCGCAGTCGAGGTCCCGCACATCCACCGGCGCGTGGGGCAGGTAATGCACCGCGTCCACCACCAGGACAGCCCCGGCCTCGCGGCAAAGGGAGGCGGCCCGCCGGACGTCATTGACCGTCCCCAGGGCGTTGGAGGCGTAGCCGAGGGCCACCACTCGGGTACGGGGACCGAGGCAAGTCTCCAGCGGCGCCAGTTGGCAGGTGGCGGGATCCATGGCCAGGGTCCGCACCACCGCGCCGCGTTCGGCCAGGGCCCGCCAGGGACTGACGTTCGCCTCGTGGTCCATCTCGGTGACCACCACCTCATCGCCGGCGGCCAGGGTCTGCCCGATGGCCCGCGACAGCGCGTAGGTGAGGGTGGTCATATTCGCGCCGAAGGCGATCTCGTCCGCCTGCGCGCCCAGCAGATCGGCCATCGCCGCCCTTGCCTCGGCGATGATGCGGTCGGTGGCCCGGCTGGTGCGATAGGCCCCGCCGACGTTGGCGTTCGCTTCCCGGAAGTAAGCGGCGACCGAATCCACCACCATTTGCGGGACCTGCGTGCCGGCCGGCGCATCCAGGTAGGCGACGGGCCGGCCGCCTTCCTCCAGGGCCAGCGACGGGAACAGGCCGCGGCAGTAGCGAACATCGAGCTTGCTCATGACCATCATCCTCCGCCACGGCATTTCGGGCGGATCGCGGTGTCTTCCTGCCCGCGGCAGGAAGTACTGTGCTTGCGGCTAATTGTCCCGAGGAGAGCGGGGGACGCATTGAACGTACGGCTGCAGACGGAGGAACGCGAAGACCGGGAGTTGGCGCCGTTCGCCGCCCGGGCGGCCGGCAGCCGCGGCCGCGCCTGGCCTGAGCCCGAGTGCGATATCCGCACCGCCTTCCAGCGCGATCGCGATCGCATCATCCATTCCAAGGCCTTCCGGCGGCTCAAGGACAAGACCCAGGTATTCCTGGTGCCTTTCGGCGATCACTATCGGACCCGCCTCACGCATTCCCTGGAAGTGGCGCAGATCGCGCGGACCGTGGCCAAGGCCCTCCGCCTGAACGAAGACCTGACGGAGGCCATCGCCCTGGGGCATGATCTCGGGCACACTCCCTTCGGCCATTCGGGCGAAGACGCGCTGGACGGAGTAGTCCCCGGCGGCTTCCGCCATGCCGAGCAGAGCCTCCGCGTGGCCGATCTCCTGGAACGGGGGAGTCGCCAGCGTCCCGGGTTGAATCTGACCTGGGAAGTCAGGGACGGCATCGGCGGCCACGGCAGCGAGGGACGGCCCGCCACCGCCGAGGGCCGACTCACTCAGCTCTGCGACCGGGTGGCCTACATCAATCACGACATCGACGACGCCATCCGGGGGGGAATCCTGCGGCAGGAGGAGCTGCCGGAAGCGCCCAGGAAACTGCTGGGGACCAGCCACTCCGGCCGGATCCACGCCATGGTCTCGGACATCATCGCCCGGAGCCGCGACGGGGAGATCGCGATGGGGGAAGCGGTTGCGGCCGCCTGCCAGGAACTCCGGGAGTTCCTCATCCGGCAGGTATACGTCCGTTCCGTGGCCAAGGGAGAGGAAGGGCGGGCCAAGGGGGTCGTGCTCGCCCTCTACGATCTATATTGCCGCGATCCGGCCTTGCTCGACGGCGACGCCGGCGCATCGGCGGGCGACCCGCCCTGGAGGAGGGCTTGCGACCACGTGGCGGGCATGACCGACCGCTACGCCATCGCCACCTATGCGCGCCACTTCCTCCCCTTGCCCTGGCGGCACGCTGACGATCTGCGGCTCCCGAGGAGGTGAGGGCGGTGGCCGGTTCCCACATCCCGAGGGAGATCATCGAGGAGGTCCGCAGTCGCACCGACATCGTGCAAGTCATCTCGTCCTACGTCGCCCTACAGCGCAAGGGCAAGAACTACCTGGGACTGTGTCCCTTCCACGCCGAGAAGACGCCGTCGTTCACGGTGAGCCCGGACAAGGGTATCTTCTACTGCTTCGGCTGCCAGGCCGGGGGGTCGGTCTTCAATTTCCTCATGATCCGGGAAAGCCTCAGCTTCCCCGATGCCCTCAGGACGCTGGCCGAGCGGGCGGGGGTCACGATACCCGATCCCGAGGACACGCCCGAGCAGCGCCGCCGGTCCGCCGAACGCGATCGGGTTCACGAGGCCCTGGAACTGGCCGCCGCGTTCTATGAGCAAGCGCTGCAAGCGGAAGGAGGCGCGGCCGCCCGGCAGTACCTGAGCCGCCGGGGGGTCGCCGACGACGCGATCCGTCTCTTTCGGCTGGGCCATTCGCCGCCGGGCTGGACGCGGCTCCTCGACGAACTCCGCCGCCGCGGCTTCTCCCTTGCCGAACTGGAGAAGGCCGGCCTGGTGGTGGCCCGCGATGCCCGCCATTACGACCGGTTCCGCAACCGCCTCATGTTCCCCATCACCAGCCCCTCGGGCAAGGTGGTCGGCTTTGGAGCGCGGGCCCTGGACGAAGAGGAGCCCAAGTACCTGAATTCCCCGGAAACCCCCGTGTTCAGCAAGGGGCGGCTGCTATACGGGTACCGCATGGCCCGGGAGGGGATTCGCGCCCGCGGACAAGCCCTGCTGGTGGAAGGCTACATGGATGTGATCACCTGCCACCAGGCGGGGCTCACCCATGCCGTGGCCTCGCTGGGCACGGCCTTCACGCGGGATCAGGCCCGGCTCCTCCTCCAGCTGGCCGGCAGGGCGGTGCTGGCTTACGACGCCGACGCCGCCGGGACGGGGGCCACGCTCCGCGGGCTGACCATCCTCCGCGAGGTGGGTTGCGGCGTGCGGGTGGCCATGCTCCCGGAGGGACGCGACCCGGACGACTGCCTGCGGGAACTGGGCAGGGAGCAGTTCGAGTCGTTGCTCGACCAGGCCCTGGCCCTGCCGGAATATCACTTCCACCTGGCGGTGCGCGATGTGGATCTCAACACGGTGGAGGGCAAGGTGAGCGCCGCTCGAGCCATCTTGCCCGCCTTGGCCGCCCTGGACAATGAGGTCGAGCGGGAAGCCTATCTCGAACGCTTTGCCCGGGCCCTGGGGGTGGAGATCGGGGCGTTGACGGAAGATCTGGTCCGGTACCAGCGGCAAGGATCGCGGGCTGGGGATAACCATCCGATCGCGGGGGATGCTACTGGAAGGGAAAGACAACAAGCCGATCACGCGCCGCGCCGCGCCGCCGAGGAACTGCTGCGGGCAATGGCGACCGATCCGCGACTGGCCCGCCGGGTAAGCGCGGAACTGGGGAGCGATCTGCTGCCCGACCCCGCTTACCGGGAAATCGCGGCCGGGCTGGTCAAGGCGGCTGAAGGGCCGGGGTTCACTCCCGCCCAGCTGGTCGAGACCCTGGAGGATCCGCGGGCGCGGGCGCTGGCCGCCGGCTTGTTGTTCCACGATCGTCCCGTGTCCCAGGCCGAGCGCGTGGCGGACGACTGCTTGCATAAACTGCGACATCATCGGCTACGCCAGCGACTCGACCACTTGCAGGGCGAAATTAGGGAGTGCGAAGCGAAGAGGGAAGGAATGAGGCCAGGTCTACTGGAAGAATACCTGGCTCTCATCAAGGAACTCAAGGAGCAGCCGACCGGTTCGGGGAGTCAGCATAGCGGTGAGCAACGAGCGGGAAGCGAGAAGCGAGGCGGCCAAGCAACTCATCCAGCGGGGTAAAGAGCATGGACGTCTCACCTGTGCCGAGATTGCGGATACTCTGCAGCGCGAGGAAGTCACCCTTACCGCTGACCAGATCGATGAACTCTACGAGAAGCTTGCCGAAGAGGGCATCGACGTGGTGAGCGAGCCGGTGGTGATTCCGCCGCGCCCGCTGCGTTCCCGGCCGGATGGCGAGGTCGAGGAGCCCGGCGGCTTGAGCGTGCCCGAGGGCGTGGCCGTCGACGACCCTGTCCGCATGTACCTCAAGGAAATCGGCGGTTGGAGGCTGATCGACTCCGAAGAAGAGGTCCAGTTGGCCCGGCGCATCGAGCAAGGCGACGAAGAGGCCAAGCGCAGTCTCGTCGAGGCGAACTTGCGTCTGGTAGTGTCCATCGCCAAGCGATATGTGGGCCGGGGCATGCTCTTCCTGGATCTCATCCAGGAGGGCAATCTCGGCCTGATCAAGGCGGTAGAGAAGTTCGACTACCGCAAGGGGTACAAATTCAGCACCTACGCCACCTGGTGGATCCGCCAGGCAATCACCCGCGCCATCGCCGATCAGGCCCGCACCATCCGGATCCCCGTGCACATGGTCGAGACGATCAACAAGCTCCTCCGCGTCTCGCGCCAACTCCTGCAGGAACTCGGCCGGGAGCCCCTCCCGGAAGAGATCGCCGAAGAGATGGGCACGCCCGTGGAGAAGGTTCGAGAGATCCAGAAGATCGCCCAGGAGCCGGTGTCGCTGGAGACCCCGATCGGCGAGGAGGAAGACAGCCACCTCGGCGATTTCATAGAAGATCAGGACGCGCCCGCCCCGGCCGAGAGCGCCTCGTTCATGCTGCTCAAACGCCAGCTCGAGGAGGCGCTCGAGACCCTGACTCCCCGGGAGGAGAAAGTGCTTCGCCTCCGCTTCGGGCTGGACGACGGCCGGGCGCGGACCCTGGAGGAAGTCGGGTACGAGTTCGGCGTGACCCGGGAGCGCATCCGGCAGATCGAGGCGAAGGCCTTGCGCAAACTCCGCCATCCCAGCCGCTCCCGCAAGCTCAAGGACTATCTCGACTGAGGGCATTGGCCGGACTCGCCAAGCCGCGGTCAGCATCCGGTAACTGCCTAGCGCGCGGGCGCGTGGCTGGCGTTTGACCCGGAACGACACTTCGCTTATAATGTGGTTGCCTTGCGGAGTAGCTCAATGGTAGAGCAGCCGGCTGTTAACCGGAAGGTTCTGAGGGTTCGAGTCCCTCCTCCGCAGCCAGTGCTAATCCGAGGCCGAGCCGCAGCCTCTTGAACCCGGCCGGGCGTGCGTCCGTAGCTCAGCGGTTAGAGCAGCCGGCTCATAACCGGCTGGTCGCAGGTTCGAATCCTGCCGGGCGCACCAGCAGTTGCTGCAGGTCGTCGCGCAAATGGGAAGCCACATCGATTTCGGGGCTATGGTCTAGGGGCCTAGGACACCACCCTTTCAAGGTGGTAACACGGGTTCGAGTCCCGTTAGCCCCACCAAGTTGGTGGATGGGCGGTTGGCTCAGGGGTAGAGCGCCTGACTCACATTCAGGAGATCACTGGTTCAAATCCAGTACCGCCCACCATGGAAA
>DATIKW010000037.1:0-27040 GCA_035477115.1 Bacillota bacterium
CCTCCCTGACCCCCATCTGATCCTGCAGTACGATGTTCAGCACTTTCAACCTGGCTTGCTCCTCCTGGGTCAATGTCAGTCCTCCCATACTGACATTTTCCCTTATCAGTTGACCACTGTCATGATCGTATAACAACGACAGGCTACTGGGTCATTCTACGACCGGCCGCGAGACCACCACCGGTTGGCGCTGTAGCTTCTGCTGGGGGTCCCAGAGCGCCGCCATGAGTTGGCGCCGGGCCCGAGGTCCGGGGCAAGCAGCGGGGCGTTTTTTTCGTCAAAGGTGCGGGAGGATGGCGTGTCCTGAGCTTCGCGGCTGCCGATCTCACTCAATCGAGTGCGCTGATGCAACTCTCCACAAGACACCCCCTTTCACCCAAGAACGAAACCGGCATCACCTTATTCTGATTCCACAAATGCTTCTCTGCTCGGAGGTAAAGTGACCAATATGGCGCGATGCAGCGGTGACCTGACAGCAGGACTATGATGGCGAAAACGACGGAGGGCTCGTAACTGTTCAGCCCGTGTCGAGGAATCGACGGTCAGGCAATCGGCACTAGAGCTGCAAGATCCGACCGCGGGTAGGAACGTCTCCAAACAGCGGTCGCCGGCGAAGAAGCGCGGGGGGGAAGTGCCCGGTGGCCTGATCTCGCTACGCCTCCAAGCCTTCCCGAGACACGGTAGGGTCATCCCAGCCACCGCGGCCCGCCTGTAGGGATGCAGAACCCAACGCGTGAACGGCCTGTACCGCTCACCTTTCATGGCTTCCCTCCCCGCCCGGCACGAAGCGGTCCCTCCGGCGCGTGTGCACGGCCCAGGCCGTTAGGAGAACCGACGCCAGGCTTAGCGTCCCGGCCACCACCAGAAAGTGGTCGGCTCGGAGGAGCGCCGGGGAGACAAGCCCAGTCAACTGGAGGCTAATCGGCCAGGTGAACTGCTCCACGCTCCGCCGGAGAGCCAGGACCCGTCCCTGCAAGTCGTTCGGGACCATCTCTTGGAATATAGTGAGCGTCAGGGTATCGGCCACGCACCACCCCATCACGGCCATGCCGAGCAGAACTGCCACCTGCCACCCCGCTGTGACCAGTCCAGATGCCAGTTGCAGCGTGGACGCAAAGATCAGGGCAGCGATGAATCCGCCCGCTCGATTGCGCGGTGCGCCCCAGACAATGAGCAGGACGCTGCCGGTCAGTGCGCCGGCGCTCATGGCGGCCTGGATGATGCCCAGTAGTTCCGGGCCGGCCTGAAAGACATCGGTAACCAATGGCGGCAGCAAGACGTTGAGACCGCTGCCCAGCAAGTTGATCACCGCGGTCAATAGCAGGATCGACAACAGGCTGCGATTGGCCCGCAGGTATTTCATGCCGGCGCCCATATCTTCTTGAAACGAATTGTCTTTTTTCGGGGCTTTCGAAGCCGAAGCCGGCTGCTCCTGCTCACGCGGAAAACGCACCATAGCCAGGGTCAGAGAAGCGAAGAAGAATGTTGCAGCGTCCAGGAGGAGCAAGCTGTACACGTCCCACCCGAGCGCCAGCAGACCGGCGCCCACGGCGGGGGCAATTGTGCGCGGGGCCTGCAGACCGAATTCAAGCAGGCTGTTGGCCCGGGGGAGCTGCTCAGACGGCACCATCCGCGGGATCGAAGCGTAGATAGCCGGGTTGTGGAACGTCTTGATAAAGGTCACGAGAAAAATGAGAGCGTAGACCATGGCTACCGAAAAGTGGCCGATGCCGGCGGCGAGCCCCACCACAAAGGTCAGCACACCGTTGACAAGGTCGGCAACCATGATGGTGCGGCGCCGGTTCCAGCGATCAACGTACACGCCGGCCACAGGTCCGAAAGTAACGTAAGGGATCGCCACCAGGGTCCAGAGCAGGGCCAGGGCTGGCCCGGATTGCAGGCGGGTCCAGACGTACCACTGAATAGCGAAGATGGAGAGGCCGCTGCCGAAACCGGAGACAATCTGGCCGAGTAGCAGCACCATAAGGGTGAATCGGCCGGAGGTAGTCTGATGGCCTAGCGGCATCCGATTGCTCCCCCTTATCCTCTCCGCGTGACTTCAAACGAGAAGGGATGGCCGACATCGGCTACCAGGCCGCCCCGGGGGCTGAGAGCGGCGAGACTCTTTGCCCGGCGGTTCCGGTCTCTCTCACGCGAAAATAAAGACCGGCGTCACCCGACGCCGGTTCCACAAACCCTTCTCCTACACCTTGTCACCGAGCGTGACTACATCTGCCTCCTAGCGCGCCAAAGACCGTTGCCAGCTACACTCATGCTATCCCCTCGTACCACGTGGAAACGGTATGTCTGGCGCAACGCGTAGGCGCGTGAAAGCCTTGGCGCGCAAGGCCGTACGGTTCCAGATGCCCCTGCCGGTAGTAGGCCGGCCCGCGCTTCCAGCTGCTTGGTTTTCATGGCCCGGAAGGCTCGCACCGCCCGGCGGAGGTCATGGTTGCACCGTACGTTTTGGGCTACAGACTGGGGCAAAGCAACTGCCCTGGGCAAGCGTCCGTGCTCGTCCAAGGCAGCTATATTGACCCAACCCCCGGCCCGGCTGGCGATGGGGGCTGAGCCAAAACCTAGGCTAGGTCGAAACGGTCGGCGTTCATCACCTTGTCCCAAGCAGACACGAAGTCACGCAGGAACTTGCTGTGAGCGTCGCTGCTGGCGTAAACCTCGGCGATGGCGCGCAACTGGGCGTTGGCACCGAAGATGAGGTCAACGCGGGTGCCGGTCCACTTGAGTTCTCCCGTTATGCGGTCGCGGCCCTCAAACACACCTGCATCTTCCGCGGTTGCCTTCCAGGTTGTCCCCATGTCGAGGAGGTTCACGAAGAAATCGTTAGTGAGTGCCTCCGCCCGCTTGGTGAAGACGCCGTGCGGAGACTTCCCGTAATTGGCATTCAGCACGCGCAGGCCGCCGGTGAGAACCGTCATTTCCGGAACCGTCAGGGTTAGCAACTGGGCGCGATCCACCAGTAGTTCTTCGGCCGGGATGGTGAAGTTGGCTTTCAGGTAGTTGCGGAAACCATCCGCCACCGGTTCGAGCACCTTGAAAGACTGCACGTCAGTCTGATGCTGGGAGGCATCGGTCCGCCCCGGCCTAAAGGGCACCTGCACGCTATGACCTGCGTTCCTGGCCGCTTGCTCGATAGCGGCACATCCACCCAAGACGATCAGATCGGCGAGAGACACTCGCTTATTGCCCGACTGCACGCGGTTAAACTCGTCTTGGATCTTCTCCAAGCGCCGCAGCACGGTATTGAGTTCTTCGGGCTGGTTGACTTCCCAATCCTTCTGCGGCGCCAGGCGGATGCGCGCCCCGTTAGCCCCGCCGCGCTTATCGGAGCCGCGGAAAGTGGAGGCAGACGCCCAAGCTGTGAAAACCAACTGGGAGACTGACAGACCGGAAGCGAGGATCTTGCCCTTGAGAACTGCGGTGTCCTTTTCGTCGATCAACCCATGGCTAACTGCGGGAACCGGATCCTGCCAGATCAGTTCTTCTTGGGGAACTTCCGGACCGAGATAGCGCTGGCGCGGACCCATGTCGCGGTGCGTCAGCTTGAACCAGGCGCGAGCGAAGGCGTCTGCAAACTCTTGCGGATGCTCGTGGAACCGCTTGGCGATGGGCCTGTAGACCGGGTCCATGCGCAGCGCGAGGTCGGCTGTGGTCATGACGGGCGCGTGCCGCTTGGAAGGATCATGGGCATCGGGGACGATGCTCGCTGCGGCCGGATCCGTCGGAATCCACTGCCAAGCGCCGTAAGGGCTCTTCACCAAATCCCAGTCGTAGCCGAACAGCGTGCTGAAGTAACCGCTATCCCATTGGATGGGATTCGGGGTCCAGGCGCCTTCGATGCCGCTGGTGATGGTATCTTTGCCCTTCCCGCTACCGAGACTGTTCTTCCAGCCAAGCCCTTGCTCTTCGATGCCGGCTCCTTCCGGCTCCGGGCCGAGATGGGACGCTACGCCGGCGCCATGGCACTTACCGAAAGTGTGTCCTCCGGCAATGAGGGCCACAGTTTCCTCGTCGTTCATACCCATACGACCAAAGGTCTGGCGTATGTCCCGGCCTGAGTCCAAGGCACTTGGCCTGCCATCCGGTCCCTCCGGGTTGACGTAGATGAGCCCCATTTGCACGGCGGCAAGGGGGCGCTCGAGTTCCCTTTCACCGGAGTGGCGCTTGTCGGCAAGCCACTCCCTCTCGGAGCCCCAGTAAACGTCCTCTTGCGGCTCCCATACATCCTCGCGCCCGCCGGCAAAGCCGAAAGTCTTAAATCCCATCGATTCCAAGGCGCAGTTACCGGTGAGAATCATGAGGTCGGCCCAGGAGATCTTGTTGCCGTACTTCTGTTTGATGGGCCAGAGCAGGCGGCGTGCTTTGTCAAGGTTGGCATTATCCGGCCAGCTGTTGAGTGGCGCGAAACGCAAAGTGCCGTCCCCCGCGCCACCGCGACCGTCACCGGTGCGGTAGGTGCCGGCACTGTGCCACGCCATGCGGATGAGGAGCGGCCCATAATGGCCGTAATCGGGTGGCCACCAATCCTGCGCGTCGGTCATCAACGCGTAAAGATCCTTCTTAACCGCCGCTAGGTCGAGTTTCTTGAACTCCTCAGCGTAGTTGAAGCCCTCACCCATGGGATTCCCCAACGGTGAGTTCTGATGCAGCATCCCGAGGTCCAGCTGGTTTGGCCACCAGTCCTTGGTTGAACTGCCACGGCGCGCCACGCCTTGCGCAGCCTTGCCGGTTACTGGACATTTGCCCACTTCCTGCATGAGTGTTCCTCCTCCCGGTTACTGGAGTTCACCCGCTTAGAAGGACGGTCGACCGCTGGAAGCCGTTGCCGACCATTCGCCGGGATCTGCTATTCTTCGCGCCTGCCGCACCTCCTTCTTGAACTTGCCGGGCTCAAAGCCGGCCGCCCGCGCCTTATTGCTCCCTTCGACACGCTCCTCTCCACAATACCGGCCGGCAAGTCAGGCGTAGGGGAAGGGTGTCCTGTGAAGCCGGTGCAGGCCACGCAGGAAGGTGCGGTGCGCGGGGGGCGAATGGTGGGCGTGATTGGGTTGTTCATGTCGCGCGCGGGGTGGCACGCGGAGGCGATAATTAACTCAACTTCCCCCTCCCTGACTTTCTGCAAAGCTTCGGAAGTCCCTGCGTGGAACGGGTTTTCGTTTATGCGGCCAGCATCTTGATGAGACTACGGCGGTAGCCGTCGACCGGGTTCCACCAGCCGACCTGTTGCAGTTCCTTCTGAACGCCCTGACCGACCTCACCCAAGGCCACTGCCATCCGCTGTGGCGCTCTTCGCCGAGTTCGAGCCAAATCTGGTTGACCTTCAGCTGGTCCCATCGACGTAGGAGCAGTTCTACTTCTCGGTGCTCGCCCATAGCACGAAGCTCCAGTTCCATCTGCTTCACCAGGTAGAAGCCCAGAAAGTTGGATTTGCCCCGTTCCCGTGGACTGCTGATCCAACTTGCCATCTGTCGTTCGGCGGTTCGACACAAGCCCAGAGTTTTGCTTTCGTACTCGTTCCATCGAGCCAGCCAAGCCAGCCTGTAGGAGCCAAGCTCCCGCCGCCAGCCCCTCGGGTGTCCTGTTCCGGAAACACGGTAGGGGCGGGTTCCGACCCCGCCCCTACGATTGAATGGGTCTTGACCTGCCCTGCCGCAACCGATGCCGTTCGCGAGGGTCGAAACCCTTATTTAGCTGGTCGGAGCGGTGGGATTCGAACCCACGGCCTCTTGAACCCCATTCAAGCGCGCTACCAAGCTGCGCCACGCCCCGTCGCCGCCATTATACCCCACGCGGCCTCGCAGTTCAAGGTGAGCGAAACCGCCAGGAAGGCCTGCAGCCCGGCACTGCCGGGCTGCAGGTGCTGCGCCGCAATTCCTTCGCTAGCTAGGACCAGACTACTTCCGGCCTTGCCTCAGCGGGCAACGGCCTCCTTGAGGCTCTTCCCGGCCTTGAAAGCAGGCACCTTTCGGCCGGCGATCTTGATGGGCTTGCCGGTCTGAGGGTTCCGCCCGCTCCTCGGGGCACGGGCCCGGACATCGAAGGTGCCGAAGCCTACCAGGGATACCTTCTCTCCCTGCTTCAGCGAATCAACGATCGCTTCGAAGGCTGCCTCAACGGCGGATCCGGCATCCTTCTTCCTCAGTCCGGTCCGCTCGGCGACGGCGGCGATCAGCTCTGCCTTGGTCAAGCTGGCGTCACCTCCTTCCCCAGTAGCTTCGCGCTTGGTGTGAATCGGAACGACACGTGTTTTCGCTCTGTATGGGGAAACTCCTTCCTGGAGCAGGCAAAAAAGTTGCCCAAGCGCTTGACCAGCCAAAGAGTGAAGCCCGAACGCGGGCGTCCAGCGTGGGCAACCTGCCGATCCGCCCGCGTCAGGTCAGATGATGATGCAAATCAGGCCGCCGCTGCCCTCGTTGATGATCCTCGTCAGGGTTTCCTGCAGCTTCTGCCGCGCATTCTCCGGCATCCGGTGCAATTTGGCGGTGACGCCTTCCACCACTAGTTCATGGAGGGACTTGCCGAAGATGTCCGAGTCCCAGATCTTTCGGGGATCGTCTTCGAACTTATCCATGAGATAGTGGACCAGCTCTTCGCATTGTTTTTCGTTGCCGATGATCGGGGTCAGTTCGGCCTCGATGTCCGCCCGGAGCAGATGCAGAGAGGGGGCGCTGGCCCGCAGGCGTACCGCGTACTGGCCGCCCCGGCGGGTGAGTTCCGGCTCTTCGAACGTCATGTCCTGCCGGGTTGGGGCCACAATGCCGTAGCCGGACTCCCTGGCATCGCGGAGGGCGCCCGCGATCGTGTCGTAGTCGCGTTTTGCACCGGCGAGGGTCTTCAAGTTGGTGACGACATCAAGCCTGCCGGCGATCGTGAGGCCGCTGACCTCCTGGAGCACCTGCCAGAAGAGGTCGTCCTTGGCGGACAGTTCGATGTTCGCCAGCCCCGTCCCGAGGTCCATCCGTTTCAGGGCGACGGCTTCCATGAAGTCGTAGCCGCGCAATTGCTCCACCGCACGGTCGATGTCCCGGAGCCGGCGTACCTTGCCGACCGATTCCTCGACTGCCTGTTCGAAGCGGCGGCGCAGCCAGTGCCCGGGCTCAAGCGCCTCGACCCAGTCGGGGAGGTCTATGGCCGCTTCGGCTACGGGGAACTCATACAAGGCGCGGAACAGGAGGCTCTCGATGTCTTCCAGATCGAGGTCGGCGATGTTGGTCGGGATGACGGGGACGTCGTGGTCGCCCTCCAGTTCCCGCGCCAGGTCCAGCACCTCGCGCGCGAAGGGGTCCAGGGTGTTCAGGAGGATGACGAAGGGTTTGCCGAGGGCGCGGAGTTCCTGGATGACCCGGCGCTCGGCCTCGACGAAGTTCTTTCGGGGGAGGTCGGTGGCGGTGCCATCGCTGGTCACGACCACTCCGAAGGTGGAATGCTCGGCGATCACCTTGCGGGTGCCGATTTCCGCCGCTTCCTGGAAGGGGATGTCCTCCTCGTGCCACGGGGTGCGGACCATGCGGGGCGCCCCGTCCTCATCTTCATAGCCGAGAGCGCCGGGCACGGTGTAGCCGACGCAATCCACGAGCCGTACTCGCAAGTGCAGGCTGTCCTTGATGGTGATGGCCACGCCGTCGTCGGGGATGAACTTCGGTTCCGAGGTCATTACCCGGCGTCCCGCGCCCGCCTGCGGCATGGCGTCCACTGCCCGTTCCCGATCGTCCGGATCGCTGATATTGGGCAGGACCAGGAGTTCGAGGAAACGCTTGATGAAGGTCGACTTCCCCGTGCGCACCGGCCCCACTACCCCCAGGTAGATGTCGCCCCCGGTGCGTTCAGCGATGTCCTTGAAGACATCGAACTTTTGCACCAATCACCCTCCCTCCCGGCTAGCCGAATCATCCACGAACCGCTAAGATGTATATGGGCATACCATGGGGAGTATGACCCGACCGCCGCGCCGGCGGGACCGATCAGCGAGGAAGGATGGGACATGAACCTCGACCCGTACGCCCATGGCCATGACCAGGTGATCCAGCTCGGCTGGGAGGGAGTCATGCGGCTCTGCCGGGAGTTGGCCGCGCAGATCCAATCCGAGTTCGACCCCGACCAGATCGTAGGCATCGCTAAAGGGGGAGTCATCCCCGCGGCGATCCTCGCCTCCATGCTCCGCAAGGACTTCTACCCCATCCGCCTGTCGCGCAGGGAGAAGGACCGCGTGGTCCGCGGCAAGCCGCGCCTGCTGGTACCCCTCACCGAGGATGTGCAGGGGAAGAAGGTGCTGATCGTGGACGAGATCAGCGCCAGCGGCGACACGCTGAAGCTCGCGGTACAGGAAGCCAAGAAGAAGGGCGCCCGCAAGGTGAAGACCGCCACGCTGTATGTACACCAGGACAGCTTCAAGCCCAACTGGTACGGGCTGATGAGCGACGCCTTGATTATCCAGCCCTGGGACTTTGAGATCCTCGATGCCGGCGAGTGGGTGATTCACCCGGAGTATCAGGAGGAACTGGACCGGCAGATCCGCGGATGAGGCGGGGTGTCACCAGCCGGAGCGCGTTGAGGCCGCCTCCTCGAGTTCGCAGGTAGGGTCGCGACTCATGAGTGACTCGGCCACGGCAGCCGGGTGCTTCCCTTCTCCGAACACCAGAGCGAGTTCCGCGGTGATGGGCAGATCCACTCCGACCTGACGGGCCAGCCGGCAGGCGGCCGGGGTGGTCGACACGCCTTCCACCACCATGCGCAGGCCGGCCAGCACATCGCCGAGCGGCATGCCCCGCCCCAGTTCGATGCCGGCTTGACGGTTGCGACTATAGCGGCCGGTGCAGGTGAGTACGAGGTCCCCTACCCCCGAGAGCCCCGCGAAAGTCAGGGGGTTGGCGCCGAGCGCCGCGCCCAGGCGGGAGATTTCGGCCAGCCCCCGGGTGATCAGGGCAGCCTGAGCGTTCAACCCGAGCCCCAGACCTTCCGCCATGCCTACGGCGATGGCGATCACGTTCTTGAGGGCTCCTCCCAGCTCCACGCCGACCAGGTCGGGACTGATGTAGGCACGGAACAGCCGGTCGCTCAAGAGACTCTGCCAGGACAGCGCCACCTCGCGGCGGGACGAGGCCACCACCGTCGTGGTGGGCATGCCCCTCGCCACCTCGATGGCGAAATTCGGGCCGGACAGGACGGCCACGGGGGCGGACGTTCCCAGTTCCTGTTCGATGACCCTGGACATGCGCAATCCATCCGATAGCTCGAGGCCCTTGGTGGCGGAGAGGATCCGGATGCCGGGGCGGAGGGCGATGAGCGGCGCAACTTGCCGGCACAGGTCGCGCATGGCGTGGGAGGCGGGCGCCAGGATGACGCCGGCCGCGCCGGCCAGGGCCCGATCTGGCTCGGCGGTCACCTCGACGGCTTCCGGCAAGGCCACGCCGGGAAGGCGGCCGGGATCGATGCGCGTAAGGTCCAAGGTCTCGGCGTAGCGGGGGTTGCGAGCCCACAGGGAGACGCGGCAGCCTCGCCGGGCAAGGAGGCAACTCAGGGCCAGGCCCCAGGCGCCGGCGGACAGCACCGCGATCTTCAGGGGATTATCGGCGCGATCCACCCAGTTTCAACTCCCGTCCGGCGAGGAGACGGCGGATGTTCGGGATGTGTCGGACGTAGATCAGTACCACCGCCAGGCCAATGAAAAGGCGATGGGGCAAGGGGGTGGGGATGATCGCGACCATCAGGGCGGCGGTGGCCGCGCCCAGGAGCGACCCCAGGGATACGTACCGGGTGATCAGGGCCGTGAGCCCCATGACCGCCACGCTGGCGGCGATGACACCGGGCAGCAGGAACAGGGCCACACCGGCGGCCGTGGCCACGCCCTTGCCCCCGCGGAAACCCAGCGCCCAGGGCCAGGTGTGGCCGGCTACCGCCGCCAGACCGGCCAGGCTGGCCGACCAGGGGGCCAGGTCCGGGGCCAGGGACTGGGCCAGGAAGGCGGCGGCAATGCCCTTGCCGGCATCGGCTAACAGCACCATCAAGCCGGGAAAGGGGCCGAGTACCCGGAATACGTTGGTGGCGCCCACATTGCCGCTGCCCAGCCGGCGGATATCGACGCCCCACAGGCGTCCCGTCCAGTACCCGAAGGGCAGTCCGCCGATCAGATAACCGGCGAGACTCACCAAGGACAGCGGGAGCATCCTAACCGCCTCCTTTCCTCGTCCTGCCGGCGCGCCGCGCGCGGAAACTCAGGCGCAGCGGGGTCGCCGTGAAGTCGAAGGCGTCCCGGAGGCGATGCTCCAGGAAGCGCCGATAGGCTGCGGGGACGCCGGCGGGGTCGTTCACGAAAAAGACGAAGTGCGGCGGTCGAGTCCCCACCTGCGACCCGAAACTGATCTTGAGGTCGGCACCTGGCGGATGGATGGCAAGGGCCTCCTGGACGGCGTCATTGACCAGGCGGGTCGTCACCCGGCTCCCATGGCGCTCGGCGGCGGCGAGGGCGGCAGGCACGACTCGATCCAGCCCTTCACCGGTGAGGGCGGATACGGTCAGCACGGGTACGTAGTCCATGAAGGGCAGTTCCCGTCGTAGCTCCGCCGCGAACAGCTGGCTCTTCGGGTATGTCTCCCTGGCCAAGTCCCACTTGTTGCCGAGCAGCACCGAGGCTCGACCCGACTCGTGGACGAAGCCGGCGATCCGGCGATCCTGCTCCGTGAGCGGCTCGGCGGCGTCCACCACCAACAGGACAACCCAGGCGCGCTGGACCGCGCGGGTAGTGCGCATCACGCTATATTGCTCCAGCGATGGGCCGCGGCGGGCACGCCGCCGGAGGCCGGCCGTGTCGATGAGGGTTACCGGCTGCCCCTCCCAGGCGAGAGTGACGTCCACCGCATCCCGGGTCGTGCCGGGCTGATCGTGGACGATCATCCGGTCTTCGCCCAGGATGGCATTGAGCAAGGACGACTTACCCACATTGGGTTTGCCGACGATCGCCACCGGTATTCCGGTGGCCGCCGGTTCGGCCGGCTCCTCCGAGGGAAGCTGGAGAACGATGCGATCCAGCAGGTCTCCAGTGCCCAGACCGTGGATGGCCGACACGCCGACGGGCTCGCCGAATCCGAGTTCGAGGAAGTCCCAGAGCGAAGCGTCACTGTCCGGCCTATCCAGCTTGCTGACGACGACGATGACGGGTTTGCCGCTCCGGCGGAAGACTTCCGCCGCCTCGCGGTCGGCCGCCATGAGCCCCTCCTTCCCGTCGACGACGAACACGAGGAGATCCGCTTCCGCCATCGCCTGCCGGGCCTGATGACCTACCATCAGGGCCAGATCGCTCGAGCCCGCCGTATCCAGGCCGCCGGTGTCAACCAGCGTGAACTCGCGGCCGGACCAATCGGCCGGGGCGTAGACGCGGTCCCGGGTGACTCCCGGCTGCGCCTCGACTATGCTGCGGCGCTGCTGAAGGATGCGATTGAACAAGGCGGATTTGCCGACGTTGGGCCGGCCGACGATGGCGACCAGCGGCTTCACTGCGCATACCCCATTCCCATGGCGCCCAAGAGTTCGCAGGGGTCGGTCCCGGCAGGTCGAACGGGGATGCCCAGGGCGCGGTCGAGTTCCTCGGGGGTCATGCCGTCGAGGAACGCCGGCGGGTCTCCGCCCAGAGCTGCGGAAGGGATGATGACGAGATCGGCCGGTTCCCGGGCGACTTCCTCGCGAGCGGCTTCCAGCAGGTCCGATCCGGTGAGCAAGCCGGCCACCGTCACCGAGTTGCCGAAGAACCGGTTGGTGACCGGTGCAACCCGTACGGGCTCGGGGAGTGACCGCGACACGGAATTCACGAGCTGCTCTACGAGGGGT
The DNA here is from genome assembly GCA_035477115.1 of Bacillota bacterium. GTDB lineage: Bacteria > Bacillota > Sulfobacillia > UBA995 > UBA995 > UBA995. The sequence continues at coordinate 11,839 of DATIKW010000037.1, forward strand.
TTGGCAAGCCAACCCGTGAGCACCAGGCAGCGACGCGGGCCGTCAGGCGCGGAGCGCGCTCGGGCGGCCTCGGGGATCCGGTCCAGGAACAGACGGGCCAGGCCAATGCCGTTTTCGAGCTGGGGGAAGTCGTCATAGGCTGAAGCCGCCGGCACCGGTCTGCCCACCGACAGGTACAGCTCGTCCGCCGCATGGACAAGGGGACGGCCGCGCTCGCGGGTGAAATGTCGCTGCCACTCCTCAACCCGATCGAGCACGACTTCCACCTGGCGTCGTGCCATCAGCTCGAGGTCAGGCAGGCCCTTCCGGTGGCGGGTGAGCCCTACGGCTACCAGACCGATGGAGAGGACGGCACGGTCCAGGGCGGCCAGATCCTCGACGGTCTCCTCCAAGACATCGTCATCATTGAGTCCGGGACATATGACCACCTGGGTGTGCACGCCGATGTTCGCCCGGGCCAGACGCTTTATGGCCGGCAGGATCGGTTCGGGTCCGCCGGTCCCCAGCAACATCCCCCGCCGGTCCGGGTCGGTGGCGTGAACGGAGACATACAGCGGGTTCAGGCGGTACTCCTCGATGCGGCGGAAATCCGCCGGCTCCAGGTTGGACAGGGTGATGAAATTCCCCTGCAGGAAGGACAGGCGGTAGTCGTCATCGCGGACATATAGCCCGGGACGAAGACCGGGAGGCAACTGGTCCAGAAAGCAGAAGACACAGCGATTGCGGCAGGTCATCACCCCGTCAAACACGGGCGACGCGAAGGTCAACCCAAGCTCTTCCTCTTCGGGCTTCTCGATATCGTACACTGTCTCCCGCGAATCCCGAGCGACGGTCAGACTGACCTGGTCGCTCGTCAGGCTCCATTTGTAGTCCAGCAGATCGCGCGGGCGCCGTCCGTTGACGGCCAGCAGTCGGTCGCCGGCCTGCAACCCGGCAGCCGCCGCGATGCCGCCCGGCTCCACGCCGGCGATCCAGGCCCCCTTGCAGGTTCGTCCCGAATCCGTCTCCCGTCGCCTCCTCAGACCAGCGAGGAAGCGTCCTTCGGCCAGCCACCGGGCAGTTCCTGCTGACCGTCGAGTGCGGCGAGCTACCAAAGGTCCCGAGCGTGCTTTCAATGGCGAACCAGGATGTAGGTCCCGTTCTCCAGATCGTGGACCATGGCGTCGAGGATGCGGCTCAGGTAGGTGGCAAGTCGCTCCCGTTCGGCCTCGTCGCGGGCGTAAAACGACGGCATTGCGCCGCCGACCGACTCCGGTCGCAACGTGACTACGGCAAGGATGCTCCCGGACTCCCTCATCGGGTGCCGGCGGAACCCAAGGGGCGGCGCCGGGCGCTCTCCAGCAAGGGGACCCGGCGCACTCCTTCGACGAGAGCGGAAATCGAGTCATGGATGGGGACGATGACCAGGCCGACTCGCCCGGTATCGAGGTCCACCCGGACCAGGGGGGTGAATTCCGGCGTGCCGTAGTCCTTGCGCAAGCCCACCGCCGCAGCCGCATCGTGAGCGATCGCCTGGCGTTGGCCGGCCGTGGCCAGCGTGGCACGGGCATCGAGGTCCCGGGGCTCGAGGATCACCCCTTGGCCGTGGCGCAGGAGGTACCGCCGGGACTCTTGAAGCCCGACGGCCATCATCTGTATGTCGTCGACGAACAGGAGGGTTTCCTCGAAGTGCAGCTTTGCGGGGCGCACGTCTGCTATCCCGCCGACCTGCCGGCCCTGCCGGAATCCGGCGGCCACCAGGAGCGAGAAGATGCCCGCCGCCAGTCCAACCTGCCACCCCAGGACGTGGGTCGTCCCGCTCGCCACCGCCGCGGTCAGCATCGACAGGTAGTTCCGGGCCTCGAATACCCGTGCGATCCCCTCCACGTAGTCCGCACCCCGCGCCACGCGCTCGATTCGCTCGAGGGCAGCCAGACTGTCCCGCTCGGCTGCCCGCACCTCCCGGAACTGCTGGGCGGCCAGGGCGACGAAGGCGGCCGCCGTGAACTCCCGGGCGGCGAGGGCGGGCACGATCACTGCTCCAAGCAACGCCGCGACCACCCCCAGCGACAGGTGAGTTACCCAGCCATGGGGATAGGTGGGATAGATGCGGAAGTCAGCCCGCAGTAGATAAGCTCTGGTCAAGGCGCCAACCGCCATGCCGGCCAAAATGCTCGGATAGGGCGATCCTGCCACCCCGGTCACCCGGGGCTGTCCCCTCCCTGCCGGCCGCGCCGGTTACCGAGACGCTCGCGCACCGGGCGCAGCAAATCGCCGAATTCCCTGCCGGCGAATTCCCGCGCCTTGGCTCCGGCCGCTTTCCAACTCCCCGTTGCCAGATAGAGGTACGTCGCGGTGCCGGCGAAAGTGAGCGCCAGCACCAGACCCAGCGCCCGCCACACGGCGGCCGGCTCGCCACCCCCCATGCCCACCACCGCCGGTATCACCCCGGCCAGCAGCACCGCACCCCTCTCCGCCTGGTCGCGCGGGGTGCGATGGGAGCCCATCTCCAGCAACAGCTTGCGTCCTTTCAGGTCCTGGTTGTAGGACCCGCGGCCCATGAAGATGCCGCGGATCAGTCCGGGATGTTCGCGATCGGCCGCGGCCTTGAGGCGCCTGGCCCAGGCGAGATTCCTATCCCGCAGCGGGTTCTGCCGGCCCACCACGATCATCACCTGGGCCACGGTCTCTCCGTCGATTTGCGTCTGGTAGGCATGGGCGGGAGCGGCATCGCGGTGCACATCTAGCAGCATGGTCACGCCTTCGCGCATGAGGTCGGTAGCCGTCCGCCGCGAGCGCTGGTAGGCGGCGGCATCGTGCGGTTCGTGAATGGTTCGGTCGTGGATGGTGTCAATCCCTTCCCGCTCGAGCGCTTCCGCGAAGGTCTCCCCCACCTCGATGATCCCGCCCCCGCCTTTGATAGAGGCCTTGCCGTCGGTCGGGATGAATGACTCCGCCGTGTGGGTGTGGAATATGCCTATCCTTTCCTCCCGGTTGCGGCCAAGGGCGGCCAGGACGGGAATCGCTCGCAGCAGCCGCGGCCAAGCGGCCTCGAGGTAGGGAGCCAGGTCGATCTCCCGGAGGAACACCGCGTGGGCCAGGTCGCGCTCGACGCGCACCACCTGGTACAGGCGGTTGTCGGCGGACTGAAACTCGTCTCCCGGATGCACGACGTGTCCGGTGACCATGATGACCTCGCCGGTGCCTTCAACTACCACATGGAACGGCGATTCGACGGGGCGTTCATCGTGCGCTGCGGCGGGGCGGGCGGAGGCCCCCGCCGCCAGCAGCATCGCGACGATGGCGCCGCCTGATATCACCTTACTGGTTCTCACGGCCATCCTCCCCCCTGCCGGAGGCACCCGGCAGTCCTTCTCCCCGCAGCGATGTCTGACCGGGTGCGCGTCTCCCCGGCGCCGGTCCCCCTCGGAGGCGTTCCCGCGATTCGCCGACCACCTCGGCCAGCAGTACCGCCAGCAGCCCGGCCAGCACCACGGCATCGAAAGCCCCCGCACCGCCGATCCATGCCCGGCCGGGCATTCCCTCAAGGTGGAGTTCAACGAAGTGCGCCAGGTCGGCCAGGACGATGCCCAGGATCCCGCCGATGAAGGCGGCGCGGCGCGACCGGCCGGCGAGGTAACCGATGGCGCCCGCGACCAGCGCGAACAGGTAGAGCGGCTCCATGAACATCGCCTCGGGCTCGGCGCGATATCCCGCCAGCACCATCCGGCCGAGGACGAAAACCGCCGCCCCGCTGAACAGGGCGGCGAGGATGCCGCGCAGCCGTTCGACCGCAGTGTCGGCCGTGGCGATGAGCCAGACCGACACCCCGATCGGTACCAACCCTCCGCCCACGTTGACGATGAGGGCGGCCGGCTGGCGGACGAGCGCGACATTGAAGAAGCTCCCGGCCAGGATCAGACCGACGATCAACAGGGCGGCGCGATCGGTGAGCCGCATGCGATCCAGCACCCGTTGGGCCACGCCGAAGTAGATCAGGATGACGGCCACGACCAGCAAGAAGGCGCCAACCGGCATATCGCATCCTCCCACGCTCGGTTGGTGTCTAGCCTTCTCCGGACGCGGGAGATTTAGTCCGACCAGCGGGCCCGGCGTGCGGGGAACTGGAAGGTGACTCGACCCTCGGAGTCCAAGACCAGATAAGCGGCGAAACGGCGGCCGGTGCGGGCCCGAAATCCCCGCAGCAACCCGGTTCTGCCCCGCGCGAGCAAGTCGGCCGCCTGACCGGCCGTCAGTTTACGTCCGGCGATCAGGCGCGGGACTTGAAAGACGCAGGACGGATCCTGGCTGCGGCTGCACCGGAAGCCGCGCGGGCCCTCCACGACCGGCGAGCCGCAGCGCCGGCAGCCCCCGATTCCTCCCGACAGGAAGCCGGCCGAGGGAATCGCCGGCAAGCTGCGGATCTGCTCGACCGCCTCGGCGGTGAAGCGACGTACATCCTCCATGAAGCGTTCGCGGTCGCAACTGCCCTCCTCGATCTGGCGGAGGCGGCGTTCCCATTGGCCGGTGAGGGCCACCGACGTCAGCTCCCGTACCGGCAAGCGGTCGATGAGGGCCATGCCCTTGGGTGTTGGTACGAGAGCGCGTCCCTGGCGCGATACGTAATCCACCTCCAACAAGCGTTCGATGATCGCGGCCCGGGTGGCCGGGGTGCCTATGCCTTCCTCCCGCATGACCTCCGCGAGTTCGTCATCGCTCACGAGCGACCCGGCGGTCTCCATGGCGCGGAGCAGACTGGCTTCCGTGTAGCGGGCAGGCGGGCGGGTCGCGCTTTCCTCCACCGTCACCGAGGTGACGGCGACCGGAGTCCCCGGCTTGAGGTCAGGCAAGGGCTGATCGGGGGCCGGCTCAGGATAGAGCACTCGCCAACCGGCCTCGAGCAACACCTGGGCCTCGCTGCGGAAGCGGTCGCCGCCGGCGCGGGTGAGGATGCGGGTGGTTTCGGTGACGCACGCCGGAAGGAAGACGGCCACGAAACGGCGGACTATCGCCTGGTACACAACTCCCTTGTCTCCCCGAAGCTCCTCGAGGGGGGCGCGCTTGGGGGTGGGGATGATGGCGTGGTGGTCCTTGACTTTGCGGTCGTCGATGATCCTGCCGGACAGGGGCAGCCGCGGTGAGGCGGCGAGGGCTGCGGCCTCGCGGGCGCCGGGCAATCCCTCCGAGGCGGCGATCGCCGCCAGCACCCTCCCCAGGCTGGGGATGAGGTCCGGCGGCAGGTGACGACTGCCGGTACGCGGGTAGGTGATGAGCTTGTCCCGCTCGTATAGCTCCTGGGCCAGCTTCAGGGTCTTGGCGGCGCTGAATCCCCGGGTGCGGTTCAGTTCTCGCTGCAGGTCGGTCAGGTCGGGGAGGAGGTAGGGCGGCTGAGTGCGGCGGGCGTGCTCCACCCCTTCGACCTCCCCGGCGCCGCCCTGCACCCGCCTGGCTATTTCGCGTGCGGCTTCCTCTGACCACAAGCGATCGTCGTCTTCGTGGACCCACCGTCCGCGATAGGTTTCCCCAGCGGCGGCGAAGACGGCTTCCACCTGCCAGAAGGGGCGGGGCACGAAGGCGGCGACAGCCCGCTCCCGCTCGACCAGGAGGGCCAGTGTGGGGGTTTGCACGCGTCCGACCGGCAGGAGGGTGCCGCTCACGCCCGTCATGCCCCGCGTGGCGTTGATGCCCACCAGCCAGTCACTCTCGCTGCGGCACCGGGCTGCTGCCGCCAGCGAGTCGAATTCGCCGGCGGGACGCAAGCTCCCGAACCCCTGGCGTATCGCCTCGCCGGTCAGCGATGATATCCAAAGGCGCATGACCGGCAGCCGGCAACCCGCCAGCTCATACAGATAGCGGAAGATCAACTCCCCTTCGCGCCCGGCGTCGCAGGCGTTGACGACCAGGGCGACGTCCCGCCGTGCCAGCAGTTCGACCACCCGTTCCAGGTGAGCGCGGGTGCGGTTCACCGGGCGGAGCCGGAAGGTCTCCGGCAGGATGGGCAGGCCCGCCAGGGCCCAACGTCTCCAGGTCGAACGGTAGTCTTCGGGTTCCGCTAGCTCCACCAGGTGGCCTATGGCCCAGGTGATCAGCACCGGGTCGCGGCTGAGTACCCCCTGCCCGGAGGCGAAACCACCCAGGGATCGCGCCAAGTCGCGCGCGACCGATGGTTTCTCGGCCACCACGAGGACCTTCTGCCCCGGGTCCAGGTTGGCGGCGAAGGGGAACTCGACCGCCTTCTCCGGGTCAGTCGCGTTCCGGGTCTTGCGGGGTGTCCGCCGGCGGGGCGGGCTCGCCGCCATCGGCCTTCGCTCCCTCCCGGCCGTTGAAGAGGTCGCCGAACACTTCCCCCAGCGTCACTCGTTCGGTCTGCTTCTGCTGCGCCATGTACTTCCGCAGCGCGGCGCGCTCGATCTCCTGGTCCGCCTCTTTGCGGCTCAGGCTCAGGCGTTTCTGGGCGCGGTTCACCTTCAGCACCTTCACCCGCAGCCGGTCGCCCATGGCCACTACCTGGTCGGTCCGCTCCACGCGCCGATCGGACAGTTCGGAGAGGTGGACGAGCCCCTCGACTCCTTGTTCCAGCTGGACGAATGCTCCGAAGGAGGCGAGGCTGACGACGGTCCCCTCAACGATTGACCCAACCAGATACTTCTTCTCCACATCCTGCCAGGGGTCGCCCTCGAGTTGTTTGAGTCCCAGGGAAATCCGTTTGCGCTCGGGGTCGAGGCGCAAGATCTTGCACCTGATTTCCTGGCCCTCCTGGACGACGTCCCGCGGATGGGCTACCCGTTGCCAACTGAGTTCGGAGACGTGAAGCAGGCCGTCCACCCCGCCGATATCCACGAAGGCCCCGAAGTCCGTCAGGCGCTTCACGGTGCCCGGCACGATCTCGCCTTCGCGGAGCCTTCCCCAGACCTCCGCATCCCGCGTGGCCTGTCCTTCCTCCAACACCGCCCGCGCTGACAGGATGACCCGCCGTTCCGCCCGATCCAGCTCGACGAGCTTGAGTTGGAGGGTGCGGCCGACATACGGCTTGAGATCGCGAACAAAGGTCAAGGCAACCTGCGATGACGGGATGAAGCCGCGCACGCCGACGTCGGCCACGAGCCCGCCCTTGACCTGGGCCGTCACCGGCGCCTCGATGATACCGCCCTGCTGAAAGGCGCATTCAAGGCGCTGCCAGGCAAGCTCGACATCGGCCAGCCGCTTGGAAAGGTGCAGGATGCCATCTTTCTCGTCGGTGCCCAGTACCACCGCCGCGATCACGTCGCCGACACTCACGACGGACGAGGGGTCGGCGATGGGCCGGCCGGCCAGTTCGGAGGAAGTGATCACGCCCTCCGACTTGCCGCCGACATCGATCAGGACGTCCGCCCCGTCGATGGCCACCACCCGGCCCTGGACGAACTGGCCCCGCTCGAACACCGGCACTGCGTCTTGCCCTGATGGCGCATGTTCAGCGGCGGGTGGCTGGTCCGGATGCTCCCCGCCGGCCGTGGACCCATCTCCCTGGGCGGCACCATCTTGCTCTCGTGCTTGATTCTCCGCCGCTTCCTCGATCTGCCTCATCCTGCCCAATACCTCCTCGATCGCCCAATCCGGAGTGGACGCACCCGCCGTCACCCCGACCCGGTCCACGCCGTCTAACCAGCGCGGATCCAGATCGGACGCGGTCTCGATAGCGAAAGCGGGCGTCCCTGTCTCGCGAACCACCTCGACCAGCCTTCGCGTGTTAGCGCTATCCCGGCCGCCCACCACGAGTACCAGATCGACCTTCTTCGCCAATTCCCCTGCTTCCTGCTGGCGCCGCCGGGTGATCGGGCACAGCGTATCCTCCACCTTCACTTCCCTGCCGACTTCCGCCAGCCGTCGAGCCACCCCTTCCACGACTTCCGAGCGCTGGGTGGTCTGAGCGACGACGCCCACCGGACCGGCACCGGGGATCTGGGGCGCCTCCGACTCGTCCCTCACCACTACTGCCCGCCCGCCGGTCCACGCGGCGATCGCCATGACCTCGGCGTGTCCTCGGTCCCCAACCAGGGCCACCTGGAAGCCTGCCTCGTCAAGGCGGCGGGCCGCCGCCTGCGCCCGCGCCACCAGGGGACAGGTGGCATCGATGACCCTTACCCCGCGACGTTCGATGCCGCCAGCCGTATCCGGCGGACTGCCGTGCGATGGCAGTACCAGCGTGCCTGTTTCCACCTCGCCCGGATCCCGGATCATCCGGACTCCCCGGGCCTCGAGCGCCCTTATGACCTGATGGTTGTGAATCAGGGAACCCAGAGCTTGGACGGGCCAGGGGCCCTCGTCCAAGGCACGCTCCACCGCTTCCACCGCCTGGCGGACGCCCAGACAGAAGCCGATATCCTGGGCTGCCACTACCTTCATTCGGCGGCCTCCCCGTCCTCCATCAACCGGCGGATGTGGTCCATGACCTGCATGCTCTGATCGGCGAGCCACGCCGAACCAGTTCGGCCTTCGGGCGGCGGGGCCAGCCGGATCGGGCGGCCGAACTTCACCGTCAAGGCGGAACCAAGCCGGTAGTCGCCGATGATCGCGGCCGGGACCATCACCGCTCCAGATTTCACCGCCAGCAAGGCTGCTCCCGGCTCGGCGCGCCGCAGCCGGCCATCGCTGCTGCGAGTGCCCTCGGGGAACATGCCCAGGAGCTTGCCATCGGCGAGGAGCTGGAAACCATGCCGGAGCGCCGCCCGGTCGGGCTCCCCCCGCCGAACGGGGAAAGCGCCCACCATCGGCAACAGCCACTTGAGCGGCGGAAAACGGAACAACTCCGACTTGGCCATGAAGTACAGCTGGCGCGGACAGGCAAGACCCAAAGCGACAGGGTCCACCCAGGTGCGATGGTTGGCGCAGATGAGGCCAGGACCAGTTGCCGGGACGTGTTCCACTCCCGTGTAGTGCCATCGGAAAATAAAAGGCCATATTGCGCGAAAGATCAGCAGGCAGAAGCGATACAGCAACCTATCCGTCCCCTTCCCGGTCTCTTGCCCCGCACAGGTCCAACAACTCGTCCACCACCTGCTCCACCGATTTGCCCGAGGTGTCGACGATGATCGCGTCGCCGGCCGCCACCAAGGGATCGACGGGTCGTTCCTGGTCGAAGCGATCCCGCCAGTCCATATCGCGCTGCAGTTCGCTCAGGCACACGCGTGATCCCCGCTCCTCCAGTTCGCGTTGACGCCGCTCGGCCCTTTCGCGGGGGGAGGCGGTCAGGAAGAACTTGGGCCGGGCCCCGGGGAGGACGACCGTGCCCACATCGCGGCCTTCCATCACCACGCCCCCTCCGGCCGCAAGCGCCCGCTGGATGCCTACCAGATGGCGGCGTACCGCGGGGATCCCGGCGACCCGGGATACCGCCCGGTCAACTTCCCTGGTCCGGATGGCCGAGGTGACATCCTCGCCGTCGAGCGAGATCCCGTGGTCGGTCCCCACGGTGAGGACCGTGCTGTGCGCCAATTCCTCAAGCGCCGCCGCATCGTCGAGGGCTACGCCGGCCCGCAAGGCCTTCAGCGTCAAGGCACGGTACATGGCCCCGGTGTCCCAGTAACGATACCCCAGGCGCTCAGCCAACCGCCGGGCAACCGTGCTCTTGCCCGCAGCGGCCGGCCCGTCCACCGCGATGGTGCGGCGCGATACGTCCTTCTCCTCCATTATTTGAGGTTGCTTCGACATGTCCCCCCCTTTATCCTGGCTTCAGAGACGCCCCGCCCGACTGAGACCTGCGGCCTGCGCAGCTGCCAGGGCCTCGGCGTACTCGCCCGGGGTAACCCGCCGGTCGAGGGGCGGGAAAGCGTGCGCCCGGTGGGCCGGCCGGTACTGGTCCATCACGTTGCACACCGTCCCGCACGACACCTCCTGCGCGAGGAAGCGCGCCACGGCGGCGGTGCCCGCCAACCCGCCGGGCAAAACCAGATGCCGGACCAGCAGGCCCTTCCGGGCGACCCCTCGGTCGTCGACCTGGAGATCGCCCACCTGCCGGTGCATCTCCCGTATCGCTTCCTGGCTGTATCGCGGGTAGTCGGGGGCCCGGGACAGCCGCCGGGACGACTCGTCATCAGCATATTTCACATCGGGAAGATAGATATCCACGAGGCCGTCGAGGAGTTCAAGCGCGCCGGCGGACTCGTAGCCGCCGCAATTGTATACCAGCGGCAGGACGAGACCCCTATCGGCGGCGATGGCCAGCGCGGCCAGGATCATCGGGGTCACGTGGGTGGGGGTCACGAGGTTGATGTTGTGGCAGCCCGCCGCTTGAAGCCGCAGCATGATCCGGGCGAGCGCGGCCGGCTCTACCGGGATGCCCGACCCCCCGCCCCAGCTGATGTCCGCATTCTGGCAGTACATGCAGCGCAGAGGACAGTTGGCGAAGAAGATCGTCCCCGAACCTCCCGACCCGACCAGGGGACGTTCCTCGCCGTAGTGCGGTCCATAGCTGGCGACGACGGCCTGGTTGCCGGTGCGGCACACGCCGTGCTGGCCCTGACTCCGGTCCACCCGGCAACGGCGAGGACACAGCGAGCAAGGCTTGCGCAGTCGGAGCATCGCTTCCCGGGCCCGGGCCGCCAGCTCGCCGCGCGCGGCCAGGCGGGCGTATCCCGGAGCGTTCGAAGGCGCCATCGGCCGTCCTCACCCGCCGCGGATAATTCTGCCCCGGCCTCGCGCTACCTTCCCGACTCACGGGTAGTAGCGGCAAGCCGCTCGAGCACGGCCCGATCGTCGGTAACGACGGCGGCGGCCCCCTCGCGGATGGCGGCATAGATCGGCGCGGCGGCCCCTCCCGTGAAGTCCCGCCGGGGCCAGGGAGTGGCTTCCACGACGATCACGCGCCCGCCGGCCTGCATGGCGTCGCGTACGGCCTCGAGATTGGGCAGGTTGCCGCGGCCTACGGCCACGTCGGCCAGCACCACCCAGTCGGCCGCCCGCATCAGCTCAAGGGCCCGCGCGCGTTCCGGGTCGCCGACCGCCGAGAAAGGAGCGGCCTCCACCACTTCCAGCCCCAGCGAGCGCGCCAGGACCCAGTCGCTGTCGCCCCGATTGAGCGCGCCAGCGGTCACGACGAACCCCGCCAGCGCCAGCGCCTCCAGCAGCCAGGCGGCGCTGCCCCCGCCGCCCACCAGGTGTACCCTGCGGCCGTCGCCCCTCGACGGGACGACCGGTTCCTCGTCCCGTCCGGGCACCAGCGTGACCTGCGGCACCCCGCGGATGGGGTGGCGGGAGATGACCGTATGGCTGCCGTACACCTCCTGGAGGTGGGAGGAGAGCAGGACCGCTTCCGGCGAGCCCCGGACATGCACCCGGCCGTCCCGTAACAGCACCAGCTGGTCACAGTACAGGGCGGCCAGGTTGAGGTCATGCAGGATGACCAGTACGGCCAGGTTCTCCGCCCGGTTCAGCCGCCGCAACAGGTCGAGCAGTTCGACCTTGTAGTTGATATCGAGATGGGCGGTGGGCTCGTCCAGCAGGAGATACTTGGGTTCCTGAGCCAGGGCCCGGGCGATGGATAGCCGCTGGCGTTCGCCGCCCGACAGTTCGGCCAGACTCCGGTCGGCCAGCGGGAGGGTGCCGGTGAGGGTGAGCGCCCGCCGCACCACGGCCAGGTCGCGTGGCCCCTCCCCCTGGAAGCGCCGGAGATGCGGCAACCGCCCCATCAGCACCAGTTCCTGAGCCAGCAGCGGGAAGGTCGGCGGCAGTCCCTGGGCCACCGCCGCCACCCGGCGGGCGACGGCCATGGAGGGCAGCCGCCACAGGTCCTCGCCGTCGAGGGTGGCCCGGCCCTGCAGCGGCTGCAAGACGCGGCTCATCGCCTTCAGTAGCGTGGACTTGCCGGAAGCATTGGGGCCGATCAACCCCACGAAGCCCCCGGCCGGCAGTTCGAGGTCCACAGCATGGACGACCGGCCCACCCCGGTATCCCAGCGTGGCGCCTTCCAGCCGGAGTGCCATCCGCCGTCCACCTCCTCAGGATAGCCCGCCCCGCGCCCTGCGGAGCAGGAACAGGAAGAAAGGTCCCCCCAACAAGGATGTGACTACCCCCACCGGCAGTTCGAGCGGGGGCAGGGCGGTTCGCGCCACGAGGTCGGCCAATACCAGCAAGGTGGCGCCGGCCAGGGCTGAGGCCGGCAAGAGGATGCGATGATCCGATCCCGCCCAGAGGCGGGTGAGATGGGGGACCACCAGCCCCACGAAGCCGATGATCCCGGAGACGGCCACGGCGGCGGCCGTGCCCAGGGAAGCGCCGAGGATCAGGATGAGCTTGGCCCGCTCGGTGTCGACTCCGAGCTGGCGGGCGCTCTCCTCGCCGAGCAAGAGGGCATTCAGTTCGCGGGCCATGGCCAGGACGACCAGGGTGCCCAGTCCCAGATAAGGGGCGGCGGTCAGGACGTGGGACCAGCCCCGGCCGCTGAACCCTCCCATCAGCCAGAAGATGACCGGGCGGACGTCCCGCTGGGACAACAGGATCAGCCCGGACACGATGGCGGCCAGGAAAGAGCCCACGGCCACCCCCGCCAGCAACAGGGTGAGCTGGGGCACCCGCCCGCCCTCCCGGGCCAGCAAGTACACCGCGGTGACCGCCGCGAGCGCTCCCAGGAAAGCGGCCGGCACCAGCGATATGGCCAGGATGCCGCCGGCCGTCATGGCCAGCGTCGCCCCCAGGGCGGCGCCGGAGGACGCGCCGATCACGTACGGGTCGGCCATCGGGTTGCCGAGGAGCCCCTGGAAAGCCGCGCCCGCGATCCCCAGGGTGGCGCCTACGGCGGCGGCCAGCACCACCCGGGGAGCCCGGACGACCACCACGATCACTTCATGGCTGGCCGGCCAATCTTCGCCCGCCAGCGCGCCCCACCGGGGCACGCGCGACAGTAGGATCCGCGCCACCTCGCCCACCGGCACCGTGACCGCCCCGGAACCGAGGCCCAGGAGGCAGGCGGCCAGCAATGCAGCGGCCAGGACCGCCAGCACGAGACGCCAGCGCCTCGCCCGGCGGGCGAGGTGGTCGTCGGCCCGGCGTCCCGAAGTCACCGGAACTGCCCGGGGTAGAGCAGCCGGGCCACGAGTTCGAGGCCGTCAACTATCCGCGGCCCGGGACGGCTCACCAGATCACCGTCCACCGGATGGACCCTGCCCGCCTTCACCGCGGTCAAGTCCGACCATCCGGGGAGCGCGTCCAGACCCGCCACCGCCCCCGGTGCCAGGGTGGCGACGATGATCACGTCCGGGTCCGCCTGCAGCAGAGCTTCCAGGCTATACTGGGCGTACGGCGCTCCCAGGCCTTCGGCGAGATTGCGGCCGCCGGCCAGCTCGATCAAGTCATGGACGAAAGAGCCGGGCCCTACCGTCCATAGCTGGTCGTCGAGGGCCCAGAACACGGTGGGCCGGTCGGCGGCGGCGGGCGCAACCCGGGCCTCGATCTCCTCGATCCGGTCACGCATGGCCCCGGCGAGTTCGGCCGCCCGCTGGGCGGCACCGGTCGCCGCTCCCACCAGCACCACCTGCTCCACCACGTCGGCAACCGTGGGCGCGTTGACCACGAGGACCGGCACGCCGAGCGCTTCGAGACGGACGACGACCTCGCTGTCCGCCGTGCCCGCCGCCAGCACGAGGTCCGGCTGCAGGGCAACTATCCGCTCGTAGTTGGGAGCCCACGCATCGCCCACCTTCTCGATGGCTTGAGCTTCGGCGGGGTAGTTGCACCAGGTGGTGACGCCCAGCACCCGGTCACCCAGGCCGAGCGCGAACAGGATCTCGGTGTTGGCCGGAGCCATGCTGATCAGCCGCTGGGGTATGCCGGGCAGGGTGACGTGCCGGCCGGCACCGTCGAGGAACGTCCGCCCCTCGACTGGCGCGGCCGGTTGGCGAAGGTTCATCGCAACCACGACTAGCAGCAGCAAAACCAGGGCCGCTATGCCCAGACTCTTCTTATTCACGGCGGCAACTCCTCCCGGAGAAATGTCTTCGCGAGATGTCTTTACCCACAGATAACCCCCGGTCCCGAGGACCGGGGGTCGGCTAGCCGCGGCAGCCGCGTCCCCCCTTTCCGTCGAGGGCCAGACACGCGCGCGGACAGGTAGGTCTCCTGGCTACCGGTTCATCCTGGCCTGCACCTTCCCACCGGATTACCTCCGGCAGTGGCAATCGCAGGCTCCGTCACCGGTTACAGTGGCGCGGACCGCGCCGGCAGGCAAGCATGGCTGCTTGCCCCCGGGCTTCCCTGTTCCTCCCTCGGTTTCGAGGGAGACCTGTCCACTCGTGTTCAGTTGGTCCCATTATACGCCGCGGACGCACCCGCTTCAAGCGGCCGCCCTCGCTTTCGGGGGTTGACACCCGAACCGCGTTACCATACATTGGCCTCAGTGGCGGGGAGCCGATCGTCATCTCGGGCCTGGTTAGACGCATAATCACCACCGTCAATGGCTGGGGTAACTGATGGGCACAGTGATCGCCCAGGTGCACCTGAGGAGTTGAACCCATGGCCGAGCACGTGCTGGCATGCCAGGGTCTTACCCGGCGCTTCGGCAGGAAGCTCGCGCTCGACGGTCTGGCGCTGGCCATTCATCCGGGCGAGGTCTACGGTCTGGCCGGACCGAACGGCGCCGGGAAGACGACCTTCCTTTCGCTGGCCTGCGGTCTCTTGCGCCCTACTCTGGGTAAGATCGCGATCCTCGGAGGCGCGCCCGCCTTGGCACTCAGGGACATCGGTCCCCACTTCCAGACGCGGGCGCTATACCCGCATGAGACCACCATCCGCAACATCCGCTTCCTTGCGGTAGCTCCCGGACGGGCCCGGGCCAATCTCGAACGCCTGGGGCTTACCGAACAGGAACTACGGCGCGAGGTCAGGACGCTGTCTTATGGCCAACAGCAACGGGTGGGGCTGGCGATCAGTCTGGCGAAACCGGCAAGAGTGTTCCTGCTCGATGAACCTGGCAATGGCCTCGACGCCTCGTCCGCCCGCGAACTGCAGGCCATGCTCCGCGAGTTGATCGCAGCGGGCGCCGCGGCGGTCGTGGCCAGCCACGAATGGGAGTTACTGGGTCAGGCCTGCGATCGGGTCGGCATCCTCTTCGGCGGGAGGCTCGAAAGGGAACTGCGCGCCCGCGAGACCGCACATCGCAGTGCATTCCTGCTGGTGACCGACCCACGAGTCTCCGCCGCGCAGCTTGCGATCCCTCCGGTTGTGGAAGCCCGAGAACGCGGCGAAGGCCGCT
>DATIKW010000038.1:0-37209 GCA_035477115.1 Bacillota bacterium
CGCCGCGGTGCTTTCGGTCCTGATAGGGAGAAAGCAAAAGTGACCACGGTAATCATCAAGACCACCGCGCGCATACTCGTGCCGTTCATCCAGCTGTTCGGCCTGTACGTCATCGTGCACGGGCCGGTGAGCCCCGGAGGCGGGTTCCAGGGCGGGGTGATCGTGGGGGCGAGCATCATACTGCTGGCACTCTCCTTCGATTTGGCCAGTGCCGAGGCCAGAGCACGGCACGAGATTCGTATCGCCATGGATAGTGTCGGCTCCCTGGTCTTCGCCGGGATAGGGCTGCTGTCTTTGCTGGCCGGAGGGTTGTTCATGGACTTCGGCATCATACCGCTCCCCTTGCCCCCCGCACAGGTCAGGGGGCTGATGATCCTGCTCATCGGGGTGGCGATTGGGGTGCACATCATGGCACTGGCGGCATCGTTGTTCCTGCACATGGCGGAAGACCATGACTGATGAAATCATCCCGGGCAATGTGCCATATTTCATCTCCGTAGCGCTGCTGCTGATCGGGCTCTACGCCATGATCGCGCGTAGAAACCTGATCAAGAAGATCATGGGACTGAACATCCTCTCGACATCGGTGTTCCTCTTCCTGATCGCGCTCGCCGACCGGGAAGGAGGGGCCCCTCCTATCGTGGCGCCGGGGGTTGACGTGTACGTGAATCCCCTGCCCCATACCCTGGTGCTCACGGGGATTGTGGTGGCGCTGGCGCTGACCAGTTTTGCCCTTGTCCTGACGATGAAGATATACAAAGAGCATGGCACCCTGGACTCGGACAAACTGATGAAGCTGTGAAAGTCTTGCGCTGCTATGGGAATGAAAGTGTTGTCACGGCCGCAGTCGCCGCGACTGTAGGGGCGGGTTCGGAACCCGCCCCTACCGCGAAAGACGCCGCTCGGGCGATACAACATCAACCCCCGATCGCTGTCCCCATTTCGCTACCGCGAGGAGCCGCCGGATGATGGAGCATTCCCCCGTACTGGTCGTCATGGCGCCGTTCATCGGGGCCTATTTCATCCCGCTGCTGGGACTATGGCGAAAGCAGTACTGCTATCCTCTCGCAGCGGTGGCCGCGGGTCTCTCGGCGCTGTTCTCGATAATTCTGGCGGGCTCGGTGCTGACCCAGGGCACCATCAGGTATGCGGTGGGGGGCTGGCCGGCCCCGTACGGCATTGAGCTGGTAGTAGACCCGCTAAGCGCCTTCATGTGCCTGGTCATATCCCTGGTCAGTCTGCTGGTGGTGGCATATTCCCGAGACTACATCGAGAAGGAGTTGCCCGAGGGTAAGACGACTTCCTACTGCACGTTGGTACTGCTGCTGGTCGGCGGTTTACTTGGAGTAGTGGTGACAGGCGACCTCTTCAACCTGTTCGTCATGACCGAGATCTTCTCGGTAGCCGCATACGCCCTGGTGCCCATGGGCGGCAAGAGGGGGTCGTTCCTCGCCAGCTACCGCTACCTCATCTTGGCTTCCATCGGCACCAGTCTCATACTGCTCGCGACCGGCTACCTCTACATGGTCACCGGCACCCTCAACATGGCGGACCTGGCAGCGAGGTTGCCGCTAGCGTATGAACACCATCCGTGGGTGGTACTGGCCGCCCTCGCCTTCTTCCTGGTCGGCTTCGGCATCAAATCGGCCCTTTTCCCCTTGCACGCCTGGCTCCCCGACGCATACTCCGTCGCGCCGGCGCCGGTCCTCGTCCTTTCCACCCTCGTGACGAAAGTCGGCGCCTATTCGCTCATCCGGGTGCTGCTCACCGTCTTCGGGTTCGAGCTGATCGCCGGGACGATCCCGGTCGCATCGGCCCTGACCTGGGTAGCAGCCGCAGCCATATTCGCGGGTTCGCTGTTCGCCATAGCCCAGACCGACATCATCAAGATGCTGGCCTACTCCAGCGTCGCTCATATCGGCTACGTGATGCTGGGCGTCGGACTGGCCGTGCCCCTGGGTCTCACCGGAGGCGTACTTCACATCCTCAACCATACTCTGGCAAAAGCATGCCTCATCTTGTGCGCCGGGGCGGTGATATACGGGGCCGGGATTCGGCGGATAGACGATTTCCGCGGTCTGGGCCGCACGATGCCTCTGACCACGGCCGCATTCACCCTGGCAGCGGCCTCGATGGTAGGGGTTCCGCCGACCGCGGGCTTCATGAGCAAGCTGTACCTGGCCTTGGGGGCCCTGGAGACGGGAAGGTGGGTTTTCGTCGCCATCATACTGGCCGGCGGCCTCTTGACGGCACTGGTCTATCTACGCGTCATCACCTTGATGTACTTCCGTGGTCATGGGGAGACCCTGCGCCGGGATGAACCCCCTCTGGGCATGCTGGTGCCCATCGTGCTGCTCGCTCTGGCGTCCGCCATGCTTGGCACATTTGTCGGCATGCCCCTGTCACTGGTAGAGCCGGCAGTCCGGTTGCTGTTAGGGATGTAGGTGGGCGAAGGCGCCCGGTAAGCCGCGGCTCTGTGGTCGATGGCCCGAAGTATGGTTGGGGGTAAGACGCCGGTGATTCATCCGACACTCATATTCTTCGCTGGTGCAGCGCTGCTGCCATTCCTGAAGGGCAGGGCGAGGAAGGTCCTCATCATATTGGTGCCCTTGGCCGCCCTGGCCGGCACGCTGTTTGTGCGGGCGAACGTCGAATGGTTCTTCCCCTTTCCGGGGTTCAGTATCATACCGTTTCAGGCCGACCGGTTGAGCCTCTTCGTGGAACGCATCTTCGTCCTCATCGGGCTCCTGATCGTCCTCTACTCCCTTCACGTCGAACAGAAGGCATACCCCATTGTCTCCTTCCTCTACATCGGCAGTTCGCTGGGCGTGGTCTTTGCGGGAGACTTCATCACCTTTTTCATGTTCTGGGAAATGCTGTCCATAACCCCCGCCGTCCTCATATGGCTCAAGCGGGACGAGGGATCGTTTGGAGCCGGACTGAGGTATCTCCTGATGCACCTCGTCGGTGGAGGCATCATGCTCGCAGGCATATTACTGCATTTCTCGGCCACGGGCTCGATGGCGATCGCCGGGCTGGCCGGTCTGCCGTTTGCCCTCATCTTGACCGCTATCGGCTTCAAGGCTGCATTCATACCCCTTCACACCTGGTTGCCGGATGCCTATCCTAAAGCGTCCTTCACCGCGAGCGTCCTCTTGTCGGTCTTCACGACCAAGGCAGCCGTATACGCCCTGGCAAGATCATTCCCCGGAGTGGAAGTGGTAGCCTATATGGGCGGGGTCATGGGTCTATACGGAGTGACCCTGGCCTTACGCCAGAGCAATGCTCGCAAGCTGTTGTCCTACCATATCATCAGCCAGGTCGGATATATGGTAGCCGGCATCGGCATCGGCACGCCCATGGGCATCGATGGCGGTCTCTCCCATGTCTGGAACCACATCCTTTACAAGGCGCTGCTCTTCATGTGCATTGGGGCGGCGATCTATCGGACGGACAAACACGACCTGACGGAACTGGGAGGGCTGCTGAAGAAGATGCCGATAACCACGGCGGCGTGCATCATCGGCGCCCTCTCCATCTCCGGCGTGCCGCTGTTCAATGGATTTGTGAGCAAGGCGATGATATACGAAGCAGCGGGGAATCACGCGGTGCTGTACTGGATGCTCAAGCTCACAGCAGCGGGGACATTCCTCTCGTTCTGCAAGTTCACGTATTTCGGGTTCTTGAGGAACAAGGAGGTTGAGGTCAGGGAGGCTCCCCTGACGATGACCATCCCGATGGTCATCGTCGCCTCCCTGTGCATCCTGGGAGGCGTTTACCCGGACTTGTTGACGAATATCCTCCCCTATCAGAGCAGTTTGCGCGTCTTCACGCCGGCAAAGTTGCTGGACGCCATGCTGGTCCTCGGGGTGGCAGGCGCCGCCTTCATCGCCGGCATGAGGCTGTTGGCACCGCATGGCCGGGAGACTCGCGACTTTGACTACCTCTACAGGAGAGTCGCCAGGGGCTTCCTGGGGCTGTGGCGCAATCCTTCCGCGGTGGATGTCAGGAGCCTGGAATCCGCCTTGCTCCTGGTCGCCGTGATGCTGTCCCTCTTTCTGTTGTATGTAGCGATGAGCTTCCTGGCGTGAGTCAGAACGCAGCGCGCAGGTGGCGATGGACCAGGAGTTGTCCGGAAGGTCCCGGCGCGACCAGCACGACATCAAAGCGCACGTCGAGATCGGCCCACCTGGGGTGGCGGGCGAGGAAGACTCCGGCCGTGGACCGCAGCCGCCCTTGCTTGCGACGATCAACGGAAGCCACCGCCGGCCCGAATGCTTCCGACCCCCAGGTCCGCACCTCCACAAACACCAGGCAGTCCCCATCGCGCGCTACTAGGTCCACTTCCCCGCGCCGGGTGCGGAAACTGCCGCCTAGCAGCTCCCAGCCGGCCGCCTCGAGATGCCGGGCCGCCGCTTCCTCCCCTTCGCGGCCGCGTTTCGAGCGGCTGTTGGACCGCGGCGGCCGCCCGAGTCCGGTCAGGAAAGAGGGGCGGTGAGCCGGACACGGCCCCAGCTCCCGGATGGCCTCGAGGTGCGCTGGCGTGCCGTAACCCTTGTGGCGGGCGAAACCGTACCGGGGATAAAGCCCGTCCAGTCCCACCATCAGGCGGTCCCGCGTGACCTTGGCTAAAATCGACGCCGCCGCTATGGATAGTGACCGCCGATCGCCCCCGGGCAGGGCGAGTTGCCGTACATCCACCCCGGGCAACGCGAACCCATCGACGAGCAGGAAGTCCGGGGACGGCTGCACCTGACCCAGCGCCCGCCGCATGGCCAGGAAGGTCGCCTGGACGATGCCCTGGGCCTCGATGTCCTGCACCGAAGCTATCCCCACCCCGTGGGCCGGGCAATCGCGGAGCAGTTGGTCGAACAATTCCCCTCGCCTTCGCGCCGGCACCCGCTTGGAGTCGTCCAGGCCGGGAAGCCGATAGCGGCGGGGCAGCACGACGGCCGCGGCCACCACCGGGCCGGCGAGCGGGCCGCGTCCTGCCTCGTCAATTCCCGCCAGCCATCGCGCCGCCGTCCTCCTGGCCGCCGCGTCCGGCCGGCTGAGCCGCCGCAGCCGGACCATCTCGACCAGCAGCTCTCTCCGGACACGTTCCAGCAACTCCTCACCGCCCGACCGGTGTCGGGCGCCCATGCGGCTCTGCACCCAGCGGCGCTCGATTTCGGTGAGCCGCCCGAGCCAAGAGGTCAGTCGGTCGGAATCCGGTCTAGCCATCGCCTTCGCCCGCCTTGGGCGGCGACTCCAGCGTGTATCGCCCCAGCCGCCCGTCGCGGAAATCCTTCACCACCGCTGCCGCTGCCCTTTCCCGGTCGATCTTCCCGCCCGCTGCCAGACAACCCCGGGCTCGACCCACCAGCTCAAGGAGGATGTCGGGGTCGGTGCCGCCCGCCAGTTCGCCTCCGTAAGTCGCCTGCAGCCCCCGTTGACCTGAGGGACGCGACGCCAGCCATGCCAACAGCCATACTGCTACTGACACCGCTTCGTAAGTGCCTTCGGGGACGATGCCCGCGGCAGCGAGTTTGTGTCCGGTTTCCCCGGCCAAAGCCCGGGGCGGAAGTACGCCCGGGAGATCGAGCAGGTCGAGACCGGGAGCCAGGGTGATCCATTGTTTGCCCCGGGTCACGCCGGGGCGGTCGCCGGTGGCGGCGCTGGCCCGACCCGCCAGGCGGTTGAGCAAGGAGGACTTGCCTACGTTAGGGGTCCCGACGACCATCACCCGGAGGGATGCCGACGGCCGGCGGCCGCCGTCGAAGGTCCGCAGCGCCCCGAGCAGCTTGGCGGGACTGGCGCGAGGCGTGGCACTGAAGGCCAAGGCCTTCTCCCCCCGGGCGGCCAGCCAGGACAACCAGCGGCGGGTCATCCCCGGATCGGCGAGGTCCGCCTTGTTGAGGACCAGCAGCCGAGCCTTACCCCCGAGCAGCCGGTCCAGGCCCGGATCGCGGCTCGACCCGGGAATCCGCGCATCGAGTAGCTCGACCACCACATGCACGACTGCCAGGTTCTCGCGGATCAACCGCTTCGTCCTGGCCATGGTGCCGGGGTACCACGTCTTCACGGGGCCACCTCCCGGCGATGGAACTGCTTCAGTGGATGATCCCCAGGCGATGGAGGGGCCAGAAACGCAGGAACGCTTCACCTTTCACGTTCTCGAGCGGCACGAAGCCAAAGAAACGGCTGTCCTCGCTATTGCGGCGGTTATCCCCCAGCACGAACAGCATTCCCTGCGGAACTTCGGTGAGGGGATAGTAAGCGTTGTCGGCAAGGGTGGCGTGAGTTACGTCAAGCGGCCGCCCGCTCACCAGGACCCGCCCGTCAATGATCTCCACCGCCTCCCCGCCGACCGCCACCACCCGCTTGATGAAATCGCGTTCGGGGTTCCGGGGATAGCGAAACACGATGATGTCGCCCCGTTCCGGGGGCACGAAGCGATAGGATAGCTTGTTGACGAACAGGCGCTCGGCGTCGACCAACGTCGGCTCCATCGAGGTGCCGAACACGTAGAAGGACTCGACGAGGAAGTGCCTGGCCAGCAAGGCCAACACCACGGCGATGAGGACGGTCTCAACGAGTTCCCGCAAATGGCCCCTGGATTTCGCGTCCAAGCTCGTAGTCCCCCGTCCGTGCGCCAGACGGCGCCGGGATGGCCTACTTCCTCTCCCGGATCCGCGTGCGCTTGCCGCGCATGCCGCGCAAGTAGTGCAGCTTGGCCCTGCGGACCACTCCCCGGCGGACGACTTCCAGACGATCCACCCGGGGCGAGTGCAAGCAGAAGACCCTTTCCACTCCCACCCCATAACTTACCCGGCGCACGGTGAAGGTTTCCCCAAGCCCTCCGCCGTTCCGAGCTATGACCACGCCCTCGTAGGCCTGGATGCGCTCCCGGCCGCCTTCGACGACCTTGACTTGGACCCGCACCGTGTCCCCCGGCTGGAAATCGGGCAAGTCCTTTCGCCGATATTCCTCTTCGAGCATGCGAATCTCGTTCACGTCCGTCCCACCTCTTCCCCAGCACGCCGACCCATTATAGCATGCCGTGATTTCCATCACAACGACACCGTGGCCCCTGATCCCCAGCCAACACCCATTTGACCAACCCCGCGGCCTCGGCGAGCGCGCCCTCCCTGAGCAACTCCTTCAGCAGCATCCGATCTTCGCGGCCGAGTCCGGCCCGCATTAGCAGGTCCGGCCGGCGCCTGGCCGTTCGTAGCAGCGACTGCTTCCGGCGCCAGGTCCGGATGGCGGCATGGTCTCCCGACAATAGTACTTCGGGCACCTGCCGCCCCGCGAAGCTACGAGGCCGAGTATACTGGGGATACTCCAGCAAGTCCTCGTTGAACGATTCCTCGACCGTCGACCCGGGGCCCCCCAGGGTGCCCGGCAGGAGACGGGCCACCGCATCGATCAACACCATGGCGGCCAGTTCGCCGCCGGTGAGCACATAGTCGCCGATGGACAGCTCTTCGTCGACCAGTCCCTCGCGGACCCGTTCGTCGACCCCCTCATATCTGCCGCACAGGAGGCACATCCCCTCGAGTTGCGACAGCTGGACCACCCGTCCCTGGTCGAGCCGCGCACCCTGGGGACTGAGCAGGATGATCCGGGGACGCGACGACCACTGATCGCCAAGCGCCGCGACGGCTGCAAAGAAGGGCTCGGGTTTCATCACCATCCCCGAGCCGCCGCCGAAAGGATAGTCGTCGGTGAGCCGATGGCGGTCCGTCGCATAGGCTCGGAGGTCGTGCAAGCGTACGTCCAGAATGCCCTCGGCCCGGGCCCGCCCCACCACCGAGTCATCGAGGGGGCCGGCGAACATGCCGGGGAAGATGCTCAGGACATCGATCCTCAACCCAGCCACTCCTCAAGCGGACGCACCGTCATGACCCCAGCTTCCCGGTCGATATCCTGCACCACGGCCTTCAGCGCAGGCACCAGTAACTGCCTGCCGTCCGGCTGCCGGACCACCCATACGTCATTTGCGCCGGTACGCAACACCTGTTCCACCACTCCGAGTTCGGCGCCTCCCGCATCCTCAACGCGCAGCCCCACAATTTCGTGGACGTAGTACTCGCCGGGTGGCAACGGCACGGCGTCCTCGACGGACACCGTAAGGTATGCCCCCTTCAGCCCGGCCGCCGCTGCCGAACTGTCGACCCCGGCGAACTTGAACAGGTACACCCGCCCGTGCGGCCAGACCCCTTCGATCCGGGCTGGGCGGTCTCCGGCCGCTGACCGCAGCAAGATATCGGTCAACCGCTCCAGGCGATCGGGGAAGTCGGTGAGCGGGTACACCCGTACCTTGCCCGAAGTGCCCTGGGGCCCCAGCACCTGGCCCACCGCCAGGCGGTCGGGACACGGCGGTCTCCCGGTCAGGGAGTCCCCACCTCCACCATCGCCCGGCGTCCTTCCTGACTGGCCGCGGCCCGTACCAGGTTGCGGATCGCCTTCACGATCCGGCCCCCCCGTCCGACCACTTTGCCGACGTCGTCAGGGTGGACCGATACCCGAAAGATGACTGCGCCCGAACGCTCTTGCTCGAGGACGCGGACGGCGTCGGGGTGATCCACCAGGTTAGAGAGGAGGAGCACGAGTAACGCCCGTGCGGCAGTCGGGACCGGCTCGTTCATGTCCCGGTTTCGCCGGCGTCCTCGGCCGGACGCCTCGCCACCCCCGCCCGCTTCAGCAGCGCCCGCACCGTCTCCGAGGGCTGAGCACCCTGTGCCAGCCATGCCCTGGCCCGATCCGCCTGCACCGACAACACGGGGGGATTGGCGGTTGGATGGTAGTACCCGATCTCTTCGATGAAGCGACCATCGCGCGGCGAACGCGAGTCTGCCACCACCAGTCGAAACATGGGTTCCTTGCGCACGCCTACCCGCTTGAGCCTGATCTTGACGACCACCTAACCGAGCACCTCCATTTGGACTCTCATCACCGTCGAGGCGGCCAACCTGCCGGCGACCCGCGCCCGGCGCCGCGTTGCCATCTCGCGAGCTGACGGAACATCTTTCGCGCCTCTTCATACTGGCGCAACAGCCGGTTGACCTCCTGCACCTGGGTGCCGCTGCCCCGCGCCACCCGCCTCCTGCGACTTGCGTCCAGGATCTCCGGCTGCCGGCGCTCGTGAGCGGTCATCGAGCTGATGATCGCCTCCGCCTTGGCCAGATCGCGCTGGTCGACCCCTCCCTTGGCCAGCTGGCGCCCGGGAAATCCCGGCAGCAGTTTCAAGATGTCCTCAAGAGGGCCGAGCTTCTTCACTTGGCGAAGTTGGAGCAGGAAGTCCTCGAGGGTGAATGCGTCCGCGCGCAGTTTGCGCTCGAGATCATGTACGGCCTGCTCATCTACGGTCGCTTGGGCCCGTTCGATCAGGGCCAGCACGTCGCCCATCCCCAGTACCCGGGAAGCCATCCGCTCGGGATGGAAGACATCCAGGTCCCGTAGCCCCTCGCCCACGCCGGCGAACTTGATCGGCCGCCCGCTCACCGCGCGCAGCGACAGGGCGGCGCCACCCCGGGCATCGCCGTCCAGCTTGGTGAGGACGAACCCGTCTATCGCCACCCGTTCCTGGAAAGAGCGGGCCACGTTGACCGCGTCCTGACCGGTCATGGCGTCGACCACCAGCAGCGTCTCCCGCGGGCGGAACTCCCGGCTCAGCCGCTCCATCTCCGCCATCAACTCGCCGTCCACGTGCAGGCGTCCCGCCGTATCGATGATGACCGTGTCGCAGCCGAGAGCGGGCGCCTCGCCGCAGTGCTTGCGGGTCGCCGCGACCGGGTCGGAGCCGGGCAGCGCGACGCGTACCGGCAAGCCGGCCCGCCCCGCCAGGACGGTGAGTTGCTCTCCGGCCGCCGGCCGGTATACGTCCGCCCCCACCAGCAGGGGCCGCCGGCCCTTGTCTTTCAGGTGTACCGCCAGGCGTACCGCGGTGGTGGTCTTGCCGGAGCCATGCAACCCCACCAGCAGGATCACCGCCGGCAAGTCTTGTCCAAGGTCCAGCCCGGCGGGGGTCGAACCGAGAAGCTCAATCATGACCTCATGGACGATCTTGATCACCTGTTGGCCGGGGGTGAGGCTTTCCATTACCTCCGCACCCACGGCCCGGGAGCGCACGCGGTCGATGAAGTCCCGGGCCACCCGGAAGTTCACGTCCGCTTCCAGCAGGGCCAGCCGCACCTCGCGCAACGCGGCGTCCACCTCGGCCACGCCGAGCCGCCCGCGCCCGCGCAGGTCGCGGAATATCCCCTGGAGCCGCTCCGCGAGCCCGCCGAACATCCTAGTCCCACCGCTCCCCGAGGTAGTCTTCGAGCCGCCCCAATGCCTCGCGCGCCTCCAGCAGCCGCCCGGCGCACGTCGGATCGCCTTCCAGCTCGATGGCGGCGATTGCGCGGACGGCCGTCGCCGCGAGTTCCCTGATCCGAACCCGCCCCGCATCGGCGAGGAGGGCCGCCCGCACCAGCCCCAGCTTGTCCTCCAGGTCTTCCAGCCGGGCCAGGGCACGGTGAACGATATCGTGCACCGCCTGGCGGCTGGTCGCCGAGGATTCGGCGATTTCGCCCAGTGACAGGTCATGGAAGTAATGAAGCTCGAGCACCTCGCGTTGCCTGGCGGTCAGCAGCGCCGAGTAGGCATCGAACAGCCGGACCGCCTTCACCACCCTGCCCGGCAACGAATGCTCGTCCTCCACCGTGCCCCCCCCGCCCGCCTTCGCCCGCCTTCGCCTGCCATCCGTCAAGGCGTAATCCTTTACGCCCCTATTCTAGACGCCGGCGGCAAGCGCGTCAAGCGCGGACCGGGATCCGCACGGACGGGGGTAGGGCCCCCGGTCATCACGGGAGGTGACCATTCATCGCGGGAGTACCTTGTCCGGATTGAGGCGGCCGTGGGGATCGAAGGCGTGCTTGACCCGGCGCATGAGGTCCAAAGCTGCCGGGTCAGTCGAGGCTGCCAGGGCCTTTCGCTTGAGCCAGCCGATGCCGTGTTCGCTGGCGATCACGCCCCCCAGATCGCAGGCGGCTGCATAGATGCGTTGGCTCACCAGCATGGCGGCCTCGGGCCACCCCGGGTCATACTCCCGCCGGTGGAGGGCGACGTGAATATTGCCGTCGGCGGCATGGCCCCAGTTGGCAAGAGAGAGGCCCGAGCCGGCAGCGGCCTGGGCCGCCCGTTCCAGGAAGTCGGGAATGCCGGACAGGGGCACGGCGACATCGAGGAAGTCCGAGTGATGCGAAAGCCGCTTCACGGCCTCAAGGATGGCCCGGCGCGCGGCCCACAACCGTTCCTGAGCGTGGCTGCCCGTGGCTACCAGGACATCGACCGCCCCTTCCTGGATGCAGATCTCCCCTACCTGCTCCGACTGGGCCACTACCGCGTCCGCGTCCTTGCCGTCGAGCTGGATCAAGAGGTGGGCCGCTGCGTCCAGGAACGGTACCTCCCGTTCGAGGAAGGCGGCCGCGGCGGCGATCGACGTCCGGTCCATGAACTCCAGCGCGGCGGGCACCACCCGTTCACCTCGGACTATGCGTCCGACAGCTCGAGCCGCCGCAGACACGTCGGCAAAAGGCGCCAGCAGGTCGATGCGGGCCGGCGGCAATGGGAGGAGACGGAGGGTGGCCTGGGTGATGATGCCCAGCGTGCCCTCTGAACCGATCAAGTGATGGGTCAGCGAGTAGCCGGCAGTGTTCTTGATGGTCTTACGGCCGTGACGGATGACTTGGCCATCGGCCAACACCAGCTCCAGGCCTAAGACGTAATGACGAGTGATGCCGTACTTTGCCGCCCGCGCTCCGCCGGCGTTGACGGCGATGTTCCCCCCTATGCTACAGCTATCGAGGCTTGCGGGGTCCGGCGGGTAAAAGAGGTCCCGGGACTCGACGGCCCGGTGCAGGTCTTGCACGATCAGTCCCGGCTCCACGACGACCGAAAGGTTAGCCTCGTCCACCTCAACGATGCGGTCCATCCGCTCGAGGGAGAGCAAGACTCCCCCGCGCACGGGCACCGATCCCCCGGTCAGTCCCGTCCCCCGGCCGCGGGGAGTGACGGGGATGCGGGCGGAAGCAGCGTCCCTCAAGATGAGCTGGACTTCAGCCGTAGTCGCGGGCTTGACGACCACATCGGGGAGGTGAGGCGGACAACTCCCCTCGTCCCTGCCGTATGGTTCAAGCTGCTCCGGAGCGGTGATGACATTGCCCTCACCGACCATCGCCCGAAGGCGGTCGGCCAATCCCTCAACCTTGGCCATCCTCGCTCTCATCGCCCAGGTCCCAGGAGGGCTTCTACGAACTCGCGGGCATCGAAAGGCAGGAGATCGTCCATCCCCTCGCCCACGCCCACGAACCGGATCGGCAGCCCCATCCGCCGGCGAACGGCGACGACGACGCCCCCCCTGGCCGTGCCGTCCAGTTTGGTCAGGATGACGCCGGTAACGCCGACTGCTTCCTTGAAGACGCGAGCCTGTTCGATGGCATTCTGGCCGGTGGTGGCGTCGAGCACCAGCAGGATCTCGTGCGGGGCGCCGGGCAACGTCCTGCTTATCACCCGGCAGATCTTGCCCAGCTCGTCCATGAGGGCGGATCGGGTGTGCAGCCGCCCGGCTGTATCCACCAGCACCAGGTCATTGCCGCGGTTAACGGCGGCCTGGATGGCATCAAAAGCGACGGCAGCGGGATCGCTGCCCGGCTGGTGGGCCACGACGCGCGCGCCTACCCGGCTGCCCAGGATCTGCAACTGGTCAATGGCCGCCGGCCGGTAGGTGTCGGCCGCGGCCAGCACTGACGTCCTGCCCTCCTCCTTCATGCGGGCTGCCAGCTTGGCGATAGTCGTGGTCTTCCCCGTGCCGTTCACGCCCACCACGACCACTACGGAAGGCGAGGCGGTGAGTCGCAAGGTCTGAGCGGAAGAGGCGCCATCCAGCATGTCTACCAGGGCAACTCGGAGCGACTCGCGGGCGGACTCACCGCGCTGCCGAGCTTGCTTCAGCCGGTCGATGAGTTCGTGGGTGGTCTCCGGTCCTACATCGGCGAGGATTAGTGACTCCTCCAACTCGGAGAAGTCAGGCAAGTCCCGCTTGAGGATCTTGTCGAGCGAGGCGAAGAAACCTGCCCGCATGCGAGTGAGACCTTGCTCAAGACGATTCAACCGCCGGCCCCCCCTTGCCTGCCTGGGATGCAGCCTCGGCCAGGCGGAGCGACACCAGCCGGGACACTCCGCCCTCCTCCATGGTCACGCCATATAGGGCGTCGGCCGCTTCCATGGTGCTCTTGTTGTGGGTCACGACCAGGAATTGGGTGCGTCCACAATACTGCCGCAACATCTGGGCGAACTTGGCCGCATTGCCGTCGTCCAAGGCGGCGTCCACTTCGTCCAGCACGCAAAAGGGCACCGGACGAGCCTCCAGGAATGCGAACAGCAGCGCGATGGCGGTAAGGGCGCGCTCGCCTGCCGAAAGTAGATTCAGATGCTGGGGCCGCTTCCCCGGCGGTTGAACGCGGATGTCCACGCCGGCTGCCAGCGGCGACCCCGGCTCATCCAGCACTAGTTCCCCCCGCCCGCCGCCGAAGACGTTGCTGAAGATCTGGGCGAACGCCGCGCCGATTGCCCTGAAACCCTCTTGAAACCGCCGGGCCATCGCTTGATCGATCTCTCCCAGCAGGCGGTCCAGGCCGCGGCGGGCTTCTCCCAAGTCCGCTCGTTCCGAGGTAAAGAACTGAACGCGTTCCTCGAGTCGCCGGCACTCGGCTACCGCCCCCGGGTTCACCTCCCCCATCGCCTCGAGCTGAGCGCTCAGTTCGCGCACCCGGGCGCGGGCATCCGCTTCCGAACGGCCTCCGAGGTCCGCGGCCGCCGGGGCCGGGTGAGGGTCACGGGCCAGACTGCCGTATTCCGACTCAAGACGGGCGGACTTCAACTCAAACTCGTGGGACTTGCGTTGCAACACCTCGAGTTCGTTTCGGAGTTCCCCGAGCGCCGCATCGGACTGGGACGCCGAGGCAATCAGTCCCTGGCGTTCGGCCGACACGGACTCCAGTTCCTGCCGCCTGCCGCCAATTTCGGCAAGGAGCGCCTCCCGGCGGGCCTGCAGGCCGGCCGCCTCCTGCCGGGCCCTTGTCTGTTGGAGGAGCGCCTGCTCGATCCGGGCACGCCGAGCCCGTAACTCGTCACCGGCCCGGACCAGCCCAGCCCGTACTTCATCCAGCGCCCGGCGGGTCGCGATCTCCCTCTGTTCGGTTGCGGCGAGGTCCGCGCGTAACTCGACCCAGGCCTCAACCTGCTGCTGCAGTTGCCCCCGCTCGCCGGCAACGCTGCTCTCGAGTTCGTGAACCTCTGACTGCAGGTTCCGTGACGCTTCCTCCAAGCCGGCCAGCTCGCGGCGACGCTCTTCGTCCACCCCGGCAAGCTGATCCACTTCCCGGGAGGAACGCTCGCGGATCGCTGCGACGCCCTTCGCCTCGCTTGCGTCGCGCTGGAGTTCTCGGGTCAAGCGTTCCCGGTCCCGAACCAGGACGGTCAGGGCAGCTTCTTGCCGGGTCACGGCAGCGCTCGCCGCCGCCACCTCAGCGACGGCGCGGGCCATCGCTTCTTCTCGGCGCCCCAGTTCCGTCGCCGCCGCTTCCCCGGCTCTCTTGGCCTCGTCCACCTGACCGGCGAGTTCCGCCAGCTCCCCACGGCGGCCCCATCGCTGAGCTGACGTCCCGCCGCGCAAGGTTATGCCGCCGCCGGGATGAACGAAGTCCCCCTCCAGCGTGACCACAGCATGGCTGTAGTCGGCAGCCCGAGCCATGGCTACGGCTGCCTCCAGGTCCGGGGCAACGCGAATGCCCGCCAGGAGACGCTCGAGCACCTCGGCCGCCGGTCCCCGGGCGCGAACCACCAAGGCACTGCCGCCCGGCTCGAGCCGCGGCGAAGCGGCGGGCACCGGGACCGGCCAGAGCAAGGTGCGCCCACTCCCGATCCCGCGAGCTAAGCCCAGCACTGCGGGCAAGCGCTCCTGGTCCACCAGGAGGCAGTCCGCATACTGCTCAATGGCTGCCTGCAGTGCCCGTCGCTGCCCGGCAGGCACGTCGACGAAGTCGACCAGCGGACCCAGCAAACCGGCGGGGCCTAGCTCCAGCAAGGCCTGGGCCGCCGGGGGCAATCCCTCCAGGGTCGGATCGAGTTCGGCGAGCGCCTCGAGCCTGGCGCGGGCTGTGGCGGCGAGGCCGTTCAGTTCCAGCACCTTGGAGCGTGCCGCATCCGTCTCGCCGGTCAGTTGGCAGAGCCGCTCGCGCGCGACCGCGAGTTCCGTGGCCGTCGCGGCGGCTTGGGCCAGAAGCTCGGCCTCGCCTCGCTCGACCTCGGCCACCGAAGCAGCCGTGCGGTCCCGTCGCGCGAGCAGGTCAGCTTGACGCCAGGTCATCCGCTCGACCCTTGACCGGCGGACGGCCAGTTCCTCCTCGGCCCGCCGCAGCAGGTGGCGGGCTGAGGAGATGCGGTCAGCCAGGGCGGCCAGATCCCGCTTCCGCTCCGCCAGCGCAGCCTCCCTCGCGCGGAGGAGCGACTCGGTTTCGGCCCGCTTCGCTTCCTGCCGCTCGCGTTCCTTGGAGAGACGCGTGAGTCTCTCTTGGAGCTGGGCGAGGTCACGTTCCCGTTCGGCCGCACGGGCCATCCCCTCTGTCTGCAGTCGGTCGCCGTCGATCAGTTCCCCATTCAGCCGTTCGACAGCGTCCGCCGATTGCCGCTCCCGCTCCCCAGCTACGAGCTGCTCGGCCTCGACCCGGCGTAACTCGGCCGATAGGGAGAGCACTGCACTCTCGAGTTGGGCGGCGCCTCGATCCCTCTCTCCGAGGGCCAGCCGGGAAGCGCGCTGCGTCCCTTCCGCCTCCGCCAGCAAGCGCCGGGCATGCTCGAGTTGTCGATCCACCTCCAGCTTGTGGTCGGACAGCTGGGACCATTGGCGAGCAATGCGGTCCAGCCCCTTCGCCCGCAAGGCACTTTCCAGGCCGTCCCGTTCATCGCGCATCGCCAGATAAGCCCGGGCTGTTGCCGCCGCCGGGCGCAGTGGCTCCAGCTGCTGCTCGAGTTCGGCAATGATGTCGGACACGCGGGTCAGATTGCGGCCGGTCTCCTCCAGCTTCCGAATGGCCTCCTGCTGCTGATGGCGATGGCGGGTTATCCCCACCGCCTCCTCGAACAAGGGACGCCGATCCTCCGGCCGCGACCGGAGGATCTCCTCGATCCGGCTCTGCTCCAGCATGGCATAGCCATCGCGCCCGAGGCCCAGGTGGGTGAGCAACTCTTGGATGTCCTTCAGACGAGCGGGCGCGCGGTTGATCGTATACTCGCCCTCGCCGTTGCGGTAGACCCTTCGCACCAGCGTTACCTCCGCGAACTCCACAGGCAGCCGGCCGTCGCCGTTGTCGAAGGTCACCTCGACCTCGGCCATGCCGGCGGGCTTTCGCCGATCGCTGCCATGGAAGATCACATCCTCCATGCGCAGTCCGCGGAGTTGGCGGACGTTCTGCTCGCCTAGCGCCCAGCGCAGCGCCTCGGCGAGATTCGACTTGCCCGAACCGTTAGGACCTACTACCGCGGTGACGCCCTCTTCGATCTCCACTTCGGCGCGGGCGGCGAAGGACTTGAATCCTTGCAGTTCCAGCCGTTTGAGGTGCAAGCGCATACCTCCGGGCATCATTCTATCACATGGCGCCGCCCGGCTCGTCCAGTCGGCCCGCGGCTCCGGCAACGGGAAAGCCCGCCGGGCTTTGCGGCGGGCCTCCGGATCTCGTTCAATTCGAGCGGGAATACCTACCGCGGTCCGACGAGGAAGCGAATCGCCGTACGCGATTCTCCGTCGATCTCGATCTCCACGAATCCCGGCACGGCCACCACGTCCATGCCGTTGGGCGCCACGTAGCCGCGGGTGATGGCAATAGCTTTGACCGCCTGGTTGACGGCTCCGGCTCCTACCGCTTGCACCTCAACTGAGCCTTGCTGTCTGAGTACTGCCGCCAGCGCCCCCGCCACCGACTTGGGGTTGGACTGGGCCGAAACCTTCAGTGGGTCCATAGGGCCACGCTCCCCGGCCGTTTCGACAGCATTTCGCCGCGTTTCAGTCAAATCCTGCCGGAAGGCGCGAGCTGGTCCAGCGCCGAACGGGCAGCTGCCTGCTCCGCCTCCTTCTTGCTGCCACCCTGACCTTCCGCCAATTCCCTTCCGTCCAGGCAGGCGCGAACGATGAACACCGGGTGATGATCGGGTCCCTGCTCGCTGACCACCCGATACTCCACGGAACGTCCTCCTTGCTGGGCCAGCTCTTGAAGACGGGTCTTGTAGTCCCCGGGAGCGTCGCCCCGGACCGCGGCAGTCACTACCGGCCGGAGTTGATCCAGGACGAAGCGTTTTGCCCCTTCCATGCCCGCCTCCAAGTATACCGCTCCCACCAGCGCCTCGAACGCTCCCGCCAGTATTGACGGCTTGGTACGGCCGCCCCCGTTCTCCTCGCCCTTGCCCAGGCGAAGGCAATTGC
This sequence comes from Bacillota bacterium, assembly GCA_035477115.1. Taxonomy (GTDB): domain Bacteria; phylum Bacillota; class Sulfobacillia; order UBA995; family UBA995; genus UBA995. The sequence goes on from DATIKW010000038.1 coordinate 17,507, forward strand.
CGAAACCGAGCGCGGCCGCCCGTCGAGCCAGAGATGCTTCACAGACCACGGCCGCTCGAGCGCGGGTCAGTTGCCCTTCCGACCATTCGGGGTGAGACCTCACGAGGTGTTCGCTGATACAGGTACTGAGCACCGCGTCGCCGAGGAACTCGAGTCGTTCATTATCGCCGAGCGGGCTACCGGGATGCTCGTTCGCGAAGGACGCATGGATGAACGCCTGCCGCACCAGGGCCATATCGCCGAGCGCCGCGAGGTCTATCCCCCGCGGCAGGCACGCTGAATCAGCCGCTCCATCAACCGGTTCTGCTTCGGCCCTATCCCGCAAGGTCGGTTCGTCGCCGGCCGGCTTGGCCGGGATGAACTCCATGGTGCCAGGCCTCAACACCAGACTGGGGTCCGGTTTCAAGACCCAATGCCCCTCACCGGGAAGGGCGGCGCCCGACGGCACCCGACTTGACAGACGGCGCCTACCCTTTCCTCGTGCCATTACCGGTCATTCCTCCCATCGTCGTACGACCAAGGTGGCATTCTGCCCCCCGAAGCCGAAAGAGTTGCTGATGGCCGCCCGAATCCTGGCCGCCCTTGCCTGATTGGGTACGTAGTCGAGGTCGCATTCGGGGTCGGGCTGCTCGTAGTTAACGGTGGGCGGGAGCACTGCATGCTCGAGCGCGAGGACGGTCGCGATGAATTCCACGGCACCGGCCGCACCCAGCAAGTGGCCGAACATGGACTTGTTGGAACTCACGGGCAGCCGCCGCGCGTGCTCGCCGAAGACGGCCTTGATGGCCAGGGTCTCGCCCCGGTCGCCAGACGGCGTGGAGGTCCCATGAGCGTTCACGTAGTCCACCGTCTCGGGCTCGATACCCGCGTCAAGCAAGGCGCGACGCATGGACATGGCTCCGCCCCGCCCGTCAGGAGGAGGGGCGGCGATGTGGTAGGCATCGGCTGCCATCCCGTAGCCCACGAGTTCGGCGCGTATCCGACCGCCCCGGGCGCGCGCGTGGGTCTCGCTCTCCAGGACCACCACTCCGGCTCCCTCCCCGAACACGAACCCGTCCCGCGCCGCGTCGAAGGGACGCGATGCCCGGGCAGGTTCGTCATTGCGGGTGGATAGCGCCTTCATCGAGCAGAATCCGGCCAGGGTTATAGGTGTGAGTGACGCCTCGCTGCCACCGGTAAGCATCAGATCCGCATCGCCCCGCTGGATGACCCGGTATGCCTCACCGATGGCGTTTGCCCCGGCAGCGCAGGCCGTGACCACCGTGCTGTTCGGGCCGGTCATGCCGTAACGTATGGCGAGTTGTCCCGCGGCCATGTTAGCGATCATCATCGGGATGAAGAAGGGGCTGATCCGTCCGGGACCTCGCTCTGCCAGTTCCCGGAACTGGTCGGAAAGCGTCTCCATGCCCCCGATGCCCGTGCCGAGGATCACCCCCGACCTTTCCGCCGGCAGGGCGTCCGGCTGGAGGTTGGCGTCAGCCAGGGCCAGGGAGGCGGCGCCGATGGCGAACTGCGCGAATCGGTCCATCCGCCGGGCGTCCCGGGCGTCCAGAAAGTCGCCAGGCTGGAAGTCAGGGACCTCCGCCGCGATCCGGCAGGGGTACTCGGAAGCGTCGAACCGGGTGAGCGGCCCCACGGCCGACCGGCCTTCACGCAGCCCGTCCCATAGGGCCGGCACGCCGACGCCGAAGGGCGTGATCGCCCCCATGCCGGTCACCACTACCCGGTGTTGCATGGCTGGTCTCCTTGTTACTGGCGGTTCTTCAGTATATACTCAACGGCATCGCCGACCGTGGTGATCTTCTCGGCGTCTTCATCGGGGATGTTCTCCAGGTCGAATTCCTCTTCCAGGGCCATGATCAGTTCCACGATGTCGAGCGAGTCAAGCTCCAGATCCTCGATGAAGGTCGCTTCCGGCCTGATGCCGCCCTCGTCCACTCCCAGCCGGGCCACCAGGATACCCCTGATCTTGTCAAGAGCCGCACGATACTCCGCCGAATCCTTATTGGCCAACCGGTTCACCCCCCACGTATGATCACCACTGCCGTCAGCCCAGCGACATGCCACCGTCCACCGGCAGGACCTGCCCCGTCACATACCCGGCGCCCTCGGAAGCCAGGAATACCACCACCGCCGCCACGTCTTCAGGACTCCCCGCCCGGCCCAGGGGGATCCGGCGGCACGTCGCATCGAGCACGGCCTCGGGCAGGCCGGCGGTCATGTCGGTGCTGATCAGCCCCGGAGCCACCGCATTCACCGTGATCGCCCGCGATGCCAGTTCGCGGGCCATGGCGCGCGTGAACCCGATCAGCCCCGCCTTGGCCGCGCAGTAGTTCGCCTGTCCGGCGTTCCCCGTCAGGGCTACCACGGAGCTGACATTGATGATCCTCCCGTAGCGTCCCTTGAGCATGGGCCGCATGGCCGCGCGGGTACAGGCGTACGCCCCCTTGAGGTTCACCGCCAGCACGTGGTCCCAATCTTCCTCCTCCATGCGCACCAGGAGGCTATCGCGGGCCACGCCGGCGTTGTTCACGAGGATATCGAGGCGGCCGAATCGTTGGACCACGGCGGCAACCATCGCTTCCGCCTGCTCGGGCATGGCCACATCCCCCGGGCACAACATGGCCTGCCCGCCAGCGGCGTCTATCTCCCGTACAACCCCCTCGGCTGCCTCTCGTCCCCGCCGGTAGTTGACGCCGACCCGGGCGCCCGTGGCAGCCAGGGCCACAGCAGTAGCCCTGCCGATACCCCGGGATGCCCCTGTAACCAACGCCACGCGGTCACCTGGACCCATCTTAGCAGCCCTCCTCCAACTTGGCAAGCGCGACTTCCAGAGATTGGAGGTCGCCGGCGGAGTGAACCCGAACTCCTTCGAGGCTGCGGGCGACCATCCCCGCCAGGCTGGTCCCCGGGCCTAGTTCGAGGAACAGCCTGGCACCCATGGCCTGCATGCGAGTGAGTCCGTCTTCCCATAGCACGGGAGCCGAGACCTGGCGAGCCAGCGAACGACGGAGCGACGCCGGATCGTCCGGCACGGTTGCGGTCGAGTTGGCCACCACCGGGAACGCACCCGGTCTCACCGCGATCCGGTCCAGGGCCTCGGCCAGGCGCGCCCCTGCCGGCTGCATCAGTCGACTGTGAAAGGGACCGCTGACCGCCAACTTCACAACCTTGCGAGCGCCGGCCGCCCGCGCGAGCTTCATGGCCCGCTCGACCGCGCCATCGTGGCCGGACACTACGATCTGGCCAGGGCTGTTGTAATTCGCGGGCTCAACCACCTCCGAGCCGGAGGCTTCCCCGCAAATATCAGCAACCGTCTTTCGGTCAAGGCCGATAATCGCCGCCATAGAACCGACACCTCGGGGCACCGCGTCTTCCATCAACGACCCCCGGAGGCGCACCAGTCGGGCCGTCTCTTCGAGGTCCAACGTGCCGCTCGCCACTAGCGCGGTGTACTCCCCCAGGCTCAGCCCGGCACCTACCAGCGGCGCCCACCAGTGCCGCCTCAAGGCCGCCACCACCGCCAGGCCGGCCGCCAAGAGAGCTGGCTGGGCATTGACGGTACGGGTGAGTTCATCTTCCGGCCCGTCGGCGACAAGTCGCAACAGGTTACGGCCCACAGCTTCCGACACCCGATCCCACGCCTCACGAGCCTCCGGCCTGGCCGCGGCGAGTTCCACTCCCATCCCCACGTGCTGGGACCCCTGTCCGGGGAACAGTACCGCTACCGCCGCCGGCCGGACCATCTTCGATCCCTCCCCAATCCATCTAGCTCCAACGAAGGAGTACGGCCCCCCACGTGAGACCGGCACCGAAGGTCACCAGCAGGACCACATCGTCCCGCTTGAGCCTGCCTTCCCGCACCGCCTCGTCCAGGGCCACGGGCACTGAAGCTGATGACATGTTGGCGCAGCGATCGATGTTGACCATCACCCGCTCCGGGGCCAAACGCAAGCGCTGGGCGACGGCTTCCATGATCCGCAGGTTGGCTTGATGGGGGACGAGCAGGTCGATGTCCTCCAGGCCGAGTCCGGCCCGTTCCAGGACGCGGGTCGCCGCGTCCTCCATGCCCCGCACGGCATGCTTGAATACCTCGCTGCCGTTCATATGTACGTAATGCAGGCGCTGGGCCACGCTGTCCTCGGTGGCAGGGCGGCGCGATCCGCCTGCCGGCTGAAACAGGAGCTGGCTCCCCGACCCGTCGCTGCCCAGGTAGCTGCCGAGGATGCCGTAACCCGGCTCTTCCACCCGCAGCAGGGCGGCCCCGGCCCCATCCCCGAATAGCACGCAGGTATTCCGATCCTGGTAATCGGTGATTCGCGACAGGGTCTCCGCTCCCACCACCAGGACATCATCCGCCGCCCCTGAGGCTACGAAACGCTCCGCCACTACCAGTCCGTATAGGAACCCGCTGCAGGCTGCCTGGAGGTCAAAGGCAACGGCTTTGCGGGCGCCCAGGCGTTCCTGCACCAGACAAGCGGTGGCGGGAAAGGGATAGTCGGGAGTGACGGTGGCGACGATCAGCATATCCAGATCGGCCGCCGCCACACCCCCTCGGGCGAGCGCGAGCGACGAGGCATCGGCCGCCATGTCCGAAGTGGCCCGCCCCGGCCCCAGGATGGGGCGGCGCATGATCCCGGTTCGTTCGCGGATCCAGGCATCGCTGGTATCGACCATCCGCTCGAGATCGGCATTGGTGAGCACCTGTTCGCCCAGGCAAGACCCCAGGGAGGCGATCCCCACCGGCCGCGATGCTGTGCTCAAACTGCACCTCCGGCGGAGACCAGCCGCTCGGCGATCAGGCCATTGACTTCGCCGGCGGCGAAGGCCGCCGCCACCCGGATGCCGTTCTTCACGGCTACCGCTCCCGAACTCCCGTGACATTTGATGATAGAGCCTCGAATCCCGAGCAAGGGAGCACCTCCATGCTCGCGGTAGTCCAGCCGGCCTTTCACCCTCCGGAAAGCAGGCAACGCGAGCAAGGCTCCCAGTTTCGACCGGAGATCCCGGCTGAGTTCCTCCCTCATCATCCCGAACAACGCTCCCGCCAGCCCCTCCGTGTACTTGAGCACGATGTTGCCGACGAAGCCATCCCAGATCAACACGTCCACCGGTCCCGTGGGGATATCCCTGCCCTCGACGTTGCCGGCAAAGTTGAGCCGGCTCCCTGCCAGTAGCTGGTACGCCTGTCGTGTCGCCTCATTCCCCTTGGAAGCCTCAGTCCCGATGTTCGCGAGGCCGATGCGGGGATGGGCGATCCCCATCACCCGCTCGGCATAGATCGCCCCCATGATCGCCCACTGGTAAAGGTGCTCCGGGCGGGCATCGCTATGAGCGCCCAGGTCCAGCATCAGCATGCCGCGGCCCCCGGGGGTGGGCATCACTCCCGCCAGGGCGGGGCGGTCGATACCAGGAATACGGCCGAGCGCCAGGAGGCCGGCGGCCATGAGCGCTCCGGTACTGCCCGCGGACACCATGGCGTCCGCTGCGCCTTCCTTGAGCAATCGAGCCGCCACAACGATGGACGAGTCCTTCTTGCGCCGGACGGCCATGGCCGGCGCCTCGTCGAACCCGATCACCTCTTCAGCCTCGATCAGCTGCAGCCGTTCCGACGGCTGTAGGCTCCCGAGTTCCCTGCCGACTTCGCCCGGCCGGCCGACGAGCAGCAGCTCGTGGTCATACTCCTCGGCGGCCAGCCGGCACCCCCGGACGATCTCCGCCGGAGCATGGTCGCCGCCCATCGCGTCCACCGCGATCCGGAGCCGGGTCATCGCTGCACCGTCCATCGCGGCCGGATCTCCCCGTCAGTGGTCTCCATGGCGAACACCACGAACTTGCCCCGGAAGACGTCGTCTCCGCCCACCCGAGTGGTCACGAGGACGACGAATTTGTCGCCTTTCCGGCGCAGCACCTCCGCCTTGGCGACCAGCTTCTCGCCCACGCGCACCGGGCGGCGAAACTTCACGTTGGCCAGCCCGGTCAGGACCGCGTCGGCATCGATCAAGGCTATGGCCAGGGAGTCGGCCTGCGCGAAGATGTGATGGCCGCGAACCACTCCCGTCCGTTCGAAGGTCATCTCTGGGGTGGTCTCGAGCACCGACAGCCCGCTTCGCCCCAGTTCGATGTCGAGCAGGTCGCCGACGATCTCCCGGCCCGCGATTGACTTGACCTGGGAATAAGTGCGTTCGGCCACCTCCCTGAGCCGCTCGCGCAGTTCGGGAATACGCAAGCTCATGCGGTCAAGGCGGATGGTTTGGACGCTCACCTTGAACTGCCGGGCGAGTTCCTCGTCCGTGTAGAAAGGGTACTGGTGAATCGTCTCGGCGAGACGGCGTTGCCGTTCCGGCCGGGCGAATCCCTCGGCCATGGCCGGCCCCTCCCCCCTTCATCCTCAGCCCCATCTACTACCTGATATTATGAAGTGCCTATTACGTCATTGATACGCGGATTCCTTCCGGGGAGGAGCAGGCCGATTCGAGGCGTGTTGGCCCTGACTGCCGGGGGATGCCCCCGCAGACTCCGATCGCAAAAAGGCGCCGGCTGCCCGGCGGTCGGGGACGAAAGACGGACCGATAGAGGGCGGACTAGCTTCCTTTCTTCTCCTGCTTCTTCTTTTTTGCCTTCGTCTTCTTGTCGCCTGTGGGTTCGGTGACATTCCGCCCCCGGTAGTGCCCGCAACTCGGGCAGACCAGATGAGGCGGCCGCAACTCGCGACAGCGGGGACAGGCGGAAAGGCTGGGAACCGTAAGCCGCCAGTTCGCGGACCGGCTGCGTTGCCGTGCCTTGGAGGTCTTTCGCTTCGGTACCGCCATCAGCATCGCTCCTTACAGTCTAGATCGTCTTGGGTCAGAAGGCGTAGCGCTGCCAGTCGGGGATCGCCGGGCTCGGGAGCGCAAGTACAGGTCGCGCGGTGGCGATCGATCCCGCAAGTCGGGCACAGGCCCGGACAAGCCGGATCGCACAGGGGCTGCATGGGGACCGCCAACGCCAATCCCTCTATGACCGGCTCACGGAGGTCGATCTCTCGTCCCTGGTACGGGATGACATCCTCGTCTTCCTCACCCTCGAGGCCGGCGTCGCCGCCGGGACGGCGGAGCGTCTCCCGGAACCGCTCCTCCAGCGGCGCCTCCAGCGTCGCGTCGAACTCCTTCAGGCAGCGCGAGCAGCGCAAACGCGCTCGGGCCCGCACGACGCCGGTGAGGCTGATCGCCGACCCGGTGTTGGCCAGCTCCGCCTGCACTTCCGCAGTCCCGAAGCTGCAGTTTTCATCCGGACCGGGCCCGACATCCTCGACCAACGCGATCTTCTGCCGGGCTCCCGGCTGCCGTTGGAGATCAGCTACATCCACCCGCACCGTTTCCCGCCCCCTGGAAAGACCGCGTTCATTATATCGGTAGCCCGCGAGCAGTGTCAACGCAGTCGAAGCGCCGCCCGGCGGCCGTGGCGCGACGGTCAGGGCCGTATCTCGAAGCCATGGGTGATGACCCAGGCGGAAAAACCTGCGGGATCCCGTTGTCCGAGGTCTTCAGCCGGCAACAGGTGAAGGTCCACTTCATCGCCGGCCTCCTTCTGGACTTCCACGAAGACGGCCAGATCGATATCGCTCCACGGATGAACGGTCCCGTCGACATGCGAGCCGAAGAGATACGCGGCGACGACTCTGAAGCTACGCGACAGGACCTCAATTGCGTGCCGAGCGCGCATTTCGATCACAGCATCGATTCGAGCCATCGAACTGTCTCCCCTCTTATCGGGAATCCCTCTCCCGCTATCTCTACAGGCGCGCTCTTCCTCGACATACCGCCGCCGCCCCGGGCATAGCCGTCAGGGATGGGGGGGAGGCTGATGCGCGGCGCATCGCTCGTTTCCGCCTTGCCGGCGCTGGGCGTCCTGGTCCTCACTCTGGCCACGGTCATCTACCCGGAGGTGGCCTTCCACTCGGCCCGGGAAGGGCTGGAACTCTGGTGGACCATCGTCTTCCCCGCCCTGCTCCCCTTCTTCGTCCTGTCGCAGATGCTCATGGGACTGGGGGTCGTCCATTTCCTGGGCGTGCTCCTGGAGCCCATGATGCGTCCGGCGTTTCGGGTGCCGGGAACCGGGTCGTTCGTCATGGCCATGGGGCTCGCCTCCGGCTACCCCATAGGCGCGGTGCTCACCGCCCGGCTGCGCCAGCAGAAGCTCGTGTCACAGGTCGAGGGAGAGCGATTGATGGCGTTCACCAACACCGCGGACCCCCTCTTCATGACCGGAGCGGTGGCGGTGGGCATGTTCGGCCGGCCGGAAGTCGCAGGGACGATCATGGCGGCCCACTATCTCGGAGCGCTGGCGACGGGGGTACTCATGCGCTTTCACGGGCCGGCGGGGGAGGCCGGCACGGCGGCGCCTCACCGGTCGGGGACGGCATTCGGCCGGGCGGCACGCGCCCTGCAGGAAGCTCGCCGGGCGGATGACCGGCCCCTGGGCCAGCTCATGGGCGACTGCATCCGCGACTCGGTCAATACCCTCCTGCTGATCGGGGGCTTCATCGTCGTCTTCATGGTCTTCATCCGCGTGCTCGCCGCCGCGGGTGCCGCCGGAATCCTGGAGCGCCTGGTAGCAGACGCGCTGGGGATGTTGGGAGCGCACCCGGGGACGGCGGTGGCGCTGGTCAGCGGCTTTTTCGAGATCACGGTCGGGTGCCGGACGGCCAGTCAATCGCCGGCACCGCTGGTCCAGCAGTTGATGGCGGCCGGTGGGATCATCGCCTGGAGCGGCCTGTCAGTACACGCCCAGGTGGCGGCATTGACCCGCCACACCGACCTGCGGCTGCGGCCATACGTGCTGGCCCGACTGGCCCACGCCTTGCTGGCCGCAGCATTCACGTTGCTGTTGGTGGAGGTAGTCGGATTCGAGGGGGCGGCGCCGGTGCTCGCCCCGGCCCGGGGCGTAATTCCCGCCTTGGCCCGTTCCGGCTGGCTCGTCGGACGGACCGCGGGGCTGCTGATGCTTGCGGCGGCCGCGGCGCTGGTGATCGACGCCCTCCGTCGCATCCGACTGGTTGGCTTTCGGGTTCGATGAGTCCTGCGCACCGTGCTGGGCTATCCCGTCTCCCAGTCGCCGGGCCCCTTACCCGACGGCACCCCGGCCAGCGGGCGGCCATGTGCGTCCAGCAGCCGTTCACGCAGGCACTGGTCCACTCCGGTAGGCACAAGCGTTTTCACGCAGCCGCCCCACCGCGCCACTTCTTTCACCACGCTGGAGCTTAGATAGGAGTGAGCGCTGGAGGTCATGATGAACATGGTCTCGATCTCCGGATCGAGTTTCTTGTTCATGAGCGCCATCTGGAACTCGTATTCGAAGTCGGTGGTCGCCCGCAGTCCCTTCACGATGACCTTCACGTCGCGGCGTTGAGCGTAATGCACCAGGAGGCCGTCCGCGTGGTCCACCTCGACGTTACGCAGGTGGCCGACCGCCTTGCTCAGCATCCGCACCCGCTCTTCCACCGTGAACAGGGGCCGCTTGGCCACATTGTGGAACACGACCGCCAGCACCCGGTCGAAGATAGCGGATGCCCGCTCGATGATGTCCACGTGTCCATTGGTCACCGGGTCAAAGCTCGCCGGGCAGATGGCAGCCCGCATCCCTATCTTCCTCCCACGGCTCGATCGGTCGGCCAAGTTGATAGAAGCTCAGCGCGCTGTCGCCATAGGTGTTCTGTCTAGTCAGCTCGATATCCTCTACCTGGGCCGGCACGGTTTCCCGCCGGCCGTGCTCCACGACGATGATCCCGCCGGCGCTCAGGATGCCGGTTTCAGCCAGGACACGTAAAGTGAGTGCGGGCCAGTCCCGGTCATAGGGAGGGTCGAGGAAGATCAACGAGAAGCGCTGTCCCTGACGGGCAAGCTGCCGCGCCGCTACCAGGGCATGTTGCACCCGGACCTCGGCTCTTGGAGCCTGGCGGGTGTGGAGCAGGTTCTGCCGGATGATCTGGGCGGCGCCCGGGTCCTTCTCCACGAATACCACGTGCCGGGCACCCCGGCTCAGCGCCTCCACCCCCACGCTGCCTGACCCGGCGAACAAGTCCAGCATCTCAGCATCCTGGACGTGGGTGCCCAGGATGTTGAAGAGCGATTCGCGGACCCGGTCGGAAGTCGGCCGGGTTCGCCGGCCTCGAAGCGTACGCAGCCGGGTTCCGCGCGCCTGTCCGGCTATCACCCGCATGGTCTCCGCCCCCGCCGTGTTGGCATCTTCGGCCATTTCCCCGCACCGCCGGGCAGTACCTGCCGGACGGTGAGTCATCACCTTCACCGCCGGCCCGAATACGCCGGGCGGGCGGGGATCAGTCTAGAATCATCCCCATATGGTGTGACAAGCTGAGGGGCAAGCGATGCGCGTTCGATGGCGATCGGATGACCCGGTTCCCCAGACTGACCTCGCCCTGGAAGCCAGCGAGTTCCTGCGGGCCCGCGCGGCGCAGGAGATTCCCGGCTTGACGGTACAAGAACAGAGCCGGAACGGGATCACGGTGACCCGGGTCGCGGTAGAGACCGCGGCGGCAGCAACGCTTTCGGGGAAGCCCCCCGGCCGATATGTCACCATTGAAGCGCCGGGACTGACCGACAACGACCGCGCCCTGCACCAGGAGACCAGCGAGGCGGTGGCGGCGGAGGTCGGGCGCCTCGTGGCTTGCGATCCGAAGGCCGCCATCCTGGTGACCGGGCTGGGAAACTGGCAGGTCACTCCGGACTCGCTCGGGCCGCGGGTCGTGGGCCAACTCCTCGTCACCCGCCATCTTCAAGAATACGCCCCACCCGAACTCATGGGCGGACTTCGGGCGGTGTGCGCGGTCGCCCCCGGGGTCCTCGGGCTCACCGGCATTGAGACGGGCGAGATCCTCAGGGGAGTGGTCGAGCGGGTCCGGCCGAAAATGGTGCTCGCCGTCGATTCCCTGGCCGCCCGCAATGTCGGTCGGATCATGACCACCGTCCAGATCGCCGACACCGGCATCCACCCGGGTTCGGGAGTCGGCAACCGCCGCCTCGGCATTACCGAGGAGACGCTGGGGGTGCCGGTGGTGGCGATCGGTGTGCCCACGGTGGTTCATGCCGGCGTCATCGCCGGCGACCTGCTGGAAGAACTCGTCGGGCAGCTGGAGCGGGACCCCCGGTTCCGGGATTCCCTGGGGCCGATCGCCGAATCTGTCCGAGGATGGCTGAGCGAGAGTGCGTCAGGCGGGAGGATGCGGGAGTTGGTGGTAACCCCCAAGCAGATCGACGGCATGATTCGCCAGGTGGCCCGCGTGGTCGCCGGCGGCCTCAATCTGGCCCTCCATCCCGGGATCGATGCCGATGATCTCGCTCGGTACCTGAACCTGTAGGAAGGGGGGCCAGGAGGGCCCCCCTGTGCTTTCACCGGACCGGCGGTATGCCAGGCCGGTTGTCAGCCTGCGCCAGAGATTGCTCGGCGAGTTGGATCATCCGGCGGACCATGTGGCCGCCCACGGCACCGCAGTCCCGAGAGGACAAGTCCCCCCAGTAACCACCGCGAATTCGCTGATGATCAATGCCGAGTTCTTTGGCCACCTCGTACTTGAAGGCGTCGAGGGCCCGGCCGGCTTCGCGTACGAGAACTCGGTTACTCCGATCGCTGCCTTGAGCCAAGGTTCGTCACCTCCTTCTGTCGACATAGAATGCTCGCTTTAGCTGCGCTTATACGGGCAAACGTTACCTTCCGTCGCCGAGCGAAGCATCGGCGCATAGCCTGGGGACGGAAAGCGAGAAGGGAAGTGAGCGTGAGCATGAGCAGCACCCGGCCGCCGTGGCGGCGCGACTGCAGTTGGCCGATTGCGGGACGGCTCAGCAAGCCGCGAACATCCGGGATCACCATGGTCCTCGACAAGGGCCTGGGCATCGCAGCCACCCTGGATTTGCTGGACGTGGCTGCGGAACACGTGGATCTGATCAAGATCAGCTTCGGCACATCGGTCCTGTATCCCGAGAAGACGCTGCGCGACAAGGTTGCGTTGATCCGCGGCCATGACGTGGATGTATGTCCCGGCGGTACCCTGCTGGAAGTTGCCGTGCTTCAGGACGCGCTGCCGGAATACGTCGACTGGGCGGGCCGGACCGGCTTCAGCTTCCTCGAGGTATCCGATGGGACCATTCAACTCGACTCCCGGCTGCGCCGCCTGGCGATCGAACTCGCTTTGGCCCGCGGTCTTCGAGTCGTGACCGAAGTGGGCAAGAAGGATGCGCTGGAACGCCTCCCCACCCCGGTCCTGCACGCGCAGGTGGCCGATGATCTGGCTGCCGGCGCCGATCGGGTGATCATTGAGGCACGGGAGTCGGGACAAGGTGTCGGCATCTATGACGAGCGCGGCACCGTCCGGGAATTGGAACTGGAGCAGATCCTGCAGGGAGTCGCTAGTCCCGATCGCCTCATATGGGAAGCTCCTCTGAGGAACCAACAAGCCGAGTTGATCCTCCGCTTCGGGCCGAATGTCAATCTCGGGAATGTCCAGCCGGCCGACTGCCTGGCGGTGGAAGCCCTCCGGGTAGGTCTGCGCGGCGACACGCTGCGAACCTGCATGATCTCGGCCCGAGCTGCGGCCACGGATTGCTGAGGAGAGTCATATGCCCGGACTGGTAGTCGTCGATCCCGGACATGGCGGCGCCGACCCGGGGGCCGTCGGCGCCACTGGACTTGAAGAAGCCCAGGTAGTATTGGCCGTGTGTCGCAGGGTTGAGCAATACCTCAAGCGGCTGGGTTATCGGGTGTTGATGACCCGGACCGACGGCCGCGGCCTGGCCTTGGCCGAACGGGCGGTGATGGCCAACCGGGCCGGAGCGGACACCTTCATCTCCGTCCATGCCAATGCCGCCGCTGATCGGCGCGCCCAGGGTCTTGAGGTATGGCATCCCCGGCCCTCGGACCGCCGAGGTCAGATCGCCGGGGCCATGGCCCTCTGCCTCCTGCGATGGCTGCTCGTGGCGACCGGCCGCCGCGACCGAGGGCTGAAATTCACCGAAGACCCCGTCCGTGAGTTCACCGTGCTCCGCAGTACCCGGATGCCCGCAGTCCTGGTAGAGCTGGCCTTCCTCTCCAACCCCGCCGAGGCATACCTCCTCGCGCAGGAATGGTTCCAGGAGAAGGCCGCCTTGGGGATAGCAGCGGGCATACAAGCTTTTCACTCCTTACCCTGACCCGAGCATAGCTCCAGGACCTCCGGGAGTACACTGCCCGGGGGTGACGGCGTGCCCCGAGAGGTCAGCTTCCTCTTGATCGTGCTCGCCCTCGGCCTGATCGGAGGTAACCACCTGGTCTGGACGGCCGCCCTGATCCTGATGGGCATCCGCCTCCTGGGGCTTGAGTGCATCTACTCTGGGCTCGAGCAGTGGGGGGTGCGAGCGGGGCTGACCTTGTTGGTGGTGGCGATTCTGACGCCCTTTGTTTCCGGTTCCCTGACCTTCCAGGGGATCTGGGCTGCCCTGCGTACGCCTTCCGGCGCCGTTGCCGCGATCATGGGCGCCCTCGCCTCTTACTTGGGCAGATTCGGCATTGAGGGCATGCAGGTGCATCCGGAGATGGCGCTGGGTCTGGTGATAGGCTCCATCCTGGGGGCGTCTTTGCTTGGCGGAGTCCCGACCGGGCCCCTCATCGCGGCCGGGGCGGCCGTGATCATCCTCCGCTCCCTCGGCATTGACCCTTAGCAGGCTATTCCAGAGAAAACAGGATGTAGTAGAGCGGCTGACCGCCGTCATACACCTCGACCTCGAGGTTGGGAAACCGTTCGACGAGCGACTCCCGCACTGATTCGGCGTCGGCGGCCGTCAGATCTTGACCGTAATACACGGTCAAGATGACATGGTCCGGGGATACGGTCCCCTCAAGCAGGTCCATCAGGACCTCCCGCCAGTGCCGCCCGGCCGACCGGATTTCCTCGTTGACCAGGCCGATCACATCGCCTTCCCGGATGTCGAGGTCGCGGTATCTGGTCTGTCGCACCGCGTAGGTGATCTCGCCGGAGATTGCCTGCTCGGCAGCCCGGTGCATCCGTTCGAGGTTGGCCTTGACTTCGGCGGCCGGCGACATGGCCAGCAGGGCGGCCACGCCCTGGGGAACGGTCCGGGTGGGCACCACATGGGCCGTCGTCTTCGCCAACTCCGCCGCCTGTCGGGCCGTCAGCAGTATATTGGCGTTGTTGGGTAAGACGATGACTTGCGAGGCACCGGTCCGCTCCAGCGCCTGTACGATCTCCTCGGTGCTCGGGTTCATGGACTGGCCGCCGTTGATCACGACATCCGCCCCCAGGCTGCGCATGATCTGACTCATGCCCTCGCCGACGGCCACCGCCACTACGCTCACCGCTTTGCTCATCTCCCGCGGGGTGCCGCGCGCTGCATGATACTGCTCCCGCATGTTCTTCACCGCTACGTCCCGGAGGACTCCGTGCGAAAGGCACCGCTCCACGACCGTGCCCGGGTGGTTGGTGTGGATGTGTACCTTGACAGCGGATCCGTCCCCGACCACCAGCAGCGAATCGCCCAGGTCGGCCAACTCGGACCGCAGCCCTTCGACGTCGATACGCTCCCCGATCAAGAGCGCCTCGGTATCATATACGAACGCGATAGCATCGAGTTCCCACGCCGTGGCAAGCAGCCCCAGGTCCTCCGCGGTGGCAACCGCCCCGGCCGGTTCGTGCCGGTCGCCACGGAACGCATCGAGATAGGCGCGAAATATCACCACCAGTCCCTGGCCGCCGGCATCCACGACCCCGGCGTCTCTGAGCACCGGCAGCATCTCCGGAGTCCGCTTCAGTACGCGGCCCGCCTCGCGGTAAGCGGCTTCCAGCACCGCCGCCAGGTCGTGGCCGCGCCGGGCGGCCTGCATTGCCGCCTGACCCGCCAATCGGGCGACGGTCAGGATCGTACCCTCGGCAGGCTTCATCACCGCCTTGTAGGCCGTTTCCACCCCGGCCTGCAGGCATGAAGCCAACTCCACGGCAGTCAAAGTCCTCCTGTCCTCCGCCTCCCGCGAGAACCCCCGGAAGAGCTGGGACAGGATGACCCCCGAATTGCCGCGCGCGCCCATCAACGAGCCCATGGCAGCCGCTTTGGCCAGCCCGCCCACATCGTCCGTCCCCGCGGCCGACATCTCGCGCACGGCGGAAGAGACAGTCAGGGCCATATTCGTCCCCGTATCGCCATCCGGCACGGGGAACACGTTCAGGGCATCGATGGCTGATTTCTCCCGATCGAGGGCCAAGGCGGCCGCTTCGATCATCCGCCGCAGGGCAGGCCCATCAAGCACGCTAACGGCCATCTGCAACCCGGACTCCCTGAACGCTCATATTGACGGCGACTACTTCCAGTCCGGTCGTCCCCTCCACCCGGTACTTGACCTGTTCGCTCACGTTATGGGCGACCTCGGAAATGCGTATGCCATAGCCGACGATCAAATTGAGGTCTATTGCCACCTGGTTTGCCCGCACGCTGATCTCCACGCCCTTGCTCAGGTTCTCCCGACCCAGAAGCTCGGCAATCCCGTCCCGGAGCCGCCGGGACGCCATGCCCACCACCCCGTAACACTCGGTGGCAGCAATGCCTGCAATGGTCGCGATCACCTCGTCGCCAATCGCCACCGTTCCCATGTCATTCACGACTTCCCTGGGCACGGACCGCCCCTCCATACGCGCCGGCAGCATCCGTCGCGGTTCAACTGCTTTCTTGTCGAAATGGGCAATTCCTGCTAACCATGGGCTGCCCTCCGGTGCCAAGCAGCATGCACCCCGCGCTCGGCTTGCCACCGTCACCTCCTCGTGCTAGAATGGCGGGGGTTCGGGAAGGAGCAGGAAGACATGAGCACAACTTGCGAGGTATGCGGCAAGAGAGCGGGGACCGGATTCAGCTACAGCCATTCCCACATCCGCACCAAGCGGCGGTGGCGACCCAACCTCCACCGGGTCAAAATCCTTGCCGGCGCCACGCCGCGCCGAGTAGCGGTATGCACGCGCTGCCTGCGCTCTGACCGCGTGCGGCGCGCCCGTTAGCCCGAGCCCTCATCGGCGAGAGGTCATCCCGACCAACAAGGCGAGCAATCGACCTATGGGACGGGGCAGCCGGAAAACTATTATCCGCATCGTTTCCCACCTCCCGGCCCTGGCGCGATCTAATAGCATTCTATGGCCGGGCCGGCTGCTTGGTGTCAGCGGCGAGTAGCGCCACGCAGGGCCGCCACGGCGCCGGCCATATCGGCGGCCCGGAAGATGGATGTCCCCGCTACCAGGAAGTCAGCGCCGGCAGCGATAGCCTGGCCAGCGGTCGCCGGGTCGACGCCTCCGTCCACCCCGATCATCGGCTGCCGGGCGAGTTCGGTGCGGAGTTGCAGCAACTTCGTCACTTTCGACAGCATGCCCGGCAAGAAGGTCTGACCCGCATAGCCCGGGTTCACGGTCATGACGAGGACGAGGTCCACCAGGTCCAGCACGGGAAATACGCTCTCCGCCGCCGTCCCCGGGTTGAGCGCCACCCCGGCCCCACATCCTGCCTGCCGGATCTCGCCCAGAACACGGTGCAGGTGAACGGATGCCTCAACGTGAACGGTGATCAGCTGGGCGCCCGCTTCGACGAACCAGGGAACCTGCCGTTCCGGTTCGCACACCATCAAGTGGACATCCAGCGGCAGGGCGACGGCGCGTCCGAGGGCCTCGACCACACCCTGGCCGAAGGTGATGGGCGGGACGAACCGCCCGTCCATGACGTCGACATGGATCATGTCCGCCCCGGCCTCGGAGGCCCGGATGGCTTCCGCGGCCAAGGCTCCATGATCGCCGGCCAGAACCGATGCGCTTACCGTTAGCCCCATGCCTCAGTACCTCCGGTCGGCCAGCTCCACCTCTCGGAGCAGGCTGAGGTATCGCTCGTACCTACCCTGATCCAGCTCGCCCGACCCGCGGGCGGCCCGTACCCGGCAACCTGGTTCCTGGCGATGGACGCAAGTACGGAAGCGACAATCGGGAGCCAGGTCGGCCAACTCCGGCCAGTATGCGGCCAGCCGGCCGGGCGGCATCGCCGGCAAACTGACCAGGGACAGCCCGGGCGTGTCGGCCACCAGGCCACGCTCCGACACCTCCAGGAGTTCCAGGTGGCGCGTCGTATGGCGGCCGCGTCCCCTCGCACCCAGGTTGCCGGTTCGCAGCGCGAGTCCCGGAAGCAAGGCGTTGAGCAGTGAGGACTTCCCAACCCCGCTCTCGCCGGCGAGCACGGAGGTGACGCCCTCGAGTTCCTGCCGCAGCTCAGGGATGCCTTGCCCGGTCATGGCGCTGGTCGCTACGGTTCGAAAGTCGGCTCTCCGGTAAGGAGTCAGGTAGTCGTCCGCCTCTGCCGGGGCCAGGCGGTCGACTTTATTCAAGCAGATCAAGGCTGCCAGGCCCTGGTAGATCGCTTGTACCAGCAAGCGATCGAGGGTGAGCAACGACGACTCCGGTTCGCGGGCCGTCGTGATCAGCACCGCCTGATCGGCGTTGGCCACCGGAGGCCGTTCCAGTCGGGTCTTGCGGGGGAGGATGCCCTCGATAGCCGCCTCACCCGGGGCGATGACCCTCACCCGGACCTCATCCCCCACCAGGACCTGCTCGCCCGTAAGCCGCAAACGTCCGCGTGGCCGACATTCAAACGGCCCGCCAGGAGCAGTCACCGTGAAGCGGGCGCCGTGCGCCCGGATGACCCGGCCTCTTAGTTCAGCGAACTTCGTACTCCCTCACCACCGTCCCCTCGATCAGGATGCGGATGATCGCGACTTCCCCCTCGTAGTCGACAAGCGTCCGCAAGCGCGTACCGGCCGGTACGTCGTCCTGCCGGAAGGCGATGCGAGTGCGCTGCCCATTGCGGTCAATGACCGCCACCCGCACATCCTGGCGTTCCGGACCGGCGTCTGGCACATCTACCGTGACTATGACCTGCCGAATCGGTTGCGCCGGAGCCCGGATGACGACTAGATCGATCGGGGAGCCACTTTGAACGGGCGTGCCAGGAGCGGGGGTCTGCCCTCCCACGGTCCCGGGAATGCCAGGCCCCTCTTGCTCGGTGATGGTCCCTTCGACCAACTCGAGTTCTTGGAGGCGTTGCCGGACGGTCTCCAGCAGCTCGCCCCGGAAGTCGGGAAGGGTGAGCACCACCGGCTCAGGTCCTAAGCTGACTTGCAGGTAGACCGGCGCCCCGCGGACAAGTCCATCGGTGCCCGCCGCCGGGTTCTGAGCTATGACGTGATCGGCCGGGACCTCCAGGCTATGTACGCCCGTCTCGCCGCCGACGCGCAACCCCGCCTCTGAGAGCCGCAAACGGGCTTCCCGGACCGGCAGCCCCACCACCCCGGGGACCGTCTCGACCAGTTCCCTCCCTTTGCTGATCCAGAGTTCAACTGCCCTGCCTTCGCGCACCCGCTCGCCCGCCTGCGGGTTCTGGCGCAAGACTTCCCCGGGCGGCGCCTCGTCGTGAAACTGCTCGCCGACAACCCGGCCGGTCAGCCGGAACTCCTCGAGCCGGCGCTCCGCTGCCACTAGACTCGTCCCCAGCACATTGGGGACGATCACCTCCGGTATGAGCCACCATTCGCGCAGGGCCTGAAACCCGAGATAGCCACCTGCCACCAGCAGCCCGAATACCACGACCAGCACGGCCCGGCCCGAACGCATGCGCCAGCCCCGCCGCTTGCTCGCACCACGTCGCATCGCCGGCGCCCTCCGCCCTTCCCCGCTCTCCCGGTAGGCCGGCGGGACCACGGTGGGAAACTCGTCGCCGTCCGTCAGGTGCTCCGCGGGAGGGAACTGGCGGGCTATCGCCTCCAGCGCCCGCCGCATGTCGCCCGCGGAGGGATAGCGGTCTTCAGCCTGCTTGGCCATGGCCCGCTCAACGATGGCTTCAAGATCGGCGGGCACATCGGGGACGATCTGCCGCAGGGGGCGGGGCGTTGCCTGCAAGTGCATGAGGGCAACCCCGAAGGGTCCGTCGCCGGCAAACGGCGGTTGGCCGGCTAGCATCTCGTACAGCACCACTCCCAGCGAATATAGGTCGGAGGTCGCGCTCACTTTTTCGCCCCGGGCCTGTTCCGGAGAGAAGTAAGTCACGGAACCCACGATGGTCTCGGTGCCGAAAGTCACGGTGCCCTCGGTGGTCACCCCGGCGATACCGAAATCCGCCACCTTGACGCGGCCCTGACCGGCAACCAAGATGTTCTGGGGTTTGATGTCCCGGTGTACGAGCCCGGCGGCATGGGCGTGTTCCAGGGCCCGGGCGATCCGTATGGAGATGTGCGCCGCCTCTCCCGGCGACAGCCGGCCCTTCTGCCGGATGAGGTCCTTGAGCGTCATGCCCTCGACATACTCCATTACGATGTAGGGAGTCCCATCTTCCTGGCCCACATCGTACACGCTCACGATGTTGGAGTGGGAAAGGCTGGCCGCCGCCCTGGCTTCGTGTCGGAATCGACTCGCGAAATCCTCGTCGACCACCAGTTGCGGCTTCAGGAGCTTTACGGCGATCTTGCGCCCGAGAAGGACATCCTCCCCGCGGTACACGGTCGCCATGCCCCCGCCCCCGATGCGCTCGAGCAGCCGATAACGGTCGCCCAGCACTCTAAGGATCAAGGAGTCGGATTCCCCCTCTCCTGCGGCTGTAAGATGAGGATCGTGATATCATCGTGGCCTCCCCGACTCAGCGCCAGTCCCG
>DATIKW010000039.1:0-145521 GCA_035477115.1 Bacillota bacterium
CCTCCCTGACCCCCATCTGATCCTGCAGTACGATGTTCAGCACTTTCAACCTGGCTTGCTCCTCCTGGGTCAATGTCAGTCCTCCCATACTGACATTTTCCCTTATCAGTTGACCACTGTCATGATCGTATAACAACGACACTCGACCTCGTCGTGAATTGACCATGGCATCTGGGGAATGATAAGGCTGTGTGCTACCTCGCCGGCGATGCCCAGCAGGATCCCATCCACGATCGCTTGGGGGTCGATGGCATGGGCTATGGCTCGCCGGACCCTTACGTCATTTACGGGTTCCCGGAATAGGGTGAATGCCATATGCCGTATCATCGGCGTTACAACACGGTACACGATCATGGTGGGGTCCTGCTCCAGTCCCTCCACGTCCGGCATCGGTATGCGTTGAGCTATATCGATCTCGCCAGCCCGCAACGCCATGATCCGCGTCATATGATCGGGTATGATGCGCAAGGTGACGCGCTCGAGACGGGCCTCGCGGCCCCAGTAATCGTCGTTTCTGACGATGACCAGTTCCTGGCCGACGACATGGCTCTCGTACTTGAAGGGGCCGGTGCCATCGGGCAGGACGGCCCCAGCCGCATCCTTGTGACCTAGATTCACGATGATCCCCTGCGGATGGCTCATCTGTTCGGGGAAGGCTGGGAAGGGCATCGTATTACGGATGTCAATGGTGTAGTCATCTACCACCGTCGCCGACTCGATCTGCAGAAATGCAGGGCGGAGATTCGCGGCGAAGGCGTCGATCGACTCCTTGACCGCTTGGGCGTCAAAAGCCCGACCGGAGTGGAAACGCACGTTCCGCCTCAGGTGGAACCGCCACGTGCGGTCATCGATGGTCTCCCAGGACGTGGCCAGGCCGGGCGCTGGCTGCATGTCGGGCGTCAAATAGACGAGGGTTTCGAAAATCCCGCCCGACCCCAGGGGACCTATACCCCCGAAGAATTGCCAGCGAGCCTCGAAGGGATCACCCGTCACTGCCACGGTGAGTACCTGTTCAGCCGGCGGAGCGATTGCAGCTTGACGGCCAGCCACGACGGCGAAAGCGACCACCGCCAGCAGCACCAGCAGTACCACTATGCCGATGACTTTCTTGTTCCCTCTACCCACTTTCGTTCACCTGCCTCCTCTACAGATTGGGCTAATTCCGGGCAACCGGCCCGCTTGCTTCGAGCGGCCGCGCCCCCTCTGCACATTGCCCCTTGCTGTCGATCATCACCACCTTCACGCACCAGGAGTGTTCGCCGTCACGACTTCTTGGCCGCGATGACCGACTTCATCTCCTCGGCCGTCTTGATCGGCCGGTTGGCCTCCCGGTAAAGCTGTTGCACCCGCTCGAGCGAGTTGTACTTCAGATCCCGGTGCGGTGGAGGGGACATCACGGTGACGAAGCACGCCGTATGGCCGCCATGGTTCTTCACTTCCACCTCGGGTCCGGGCTGCAAGGGTACCAGCATCGCCATGTGCGGAAGCAAGTCAGACTTCTTGCCGTCGCAGTTGACCTCCAAGCGCCCCTCGAGCATGTAAATGACGCGTTCCAGCAGTTCGGCTTCCTTCTCCCGCTTTGACGCCATGACCATGCCCGATCCCGGCAGCAGGTAGGTCACGTTCATGTACAGGTTCTCGCCGAACAGCAGCGGCCTGAACCATTCAGGCTTGTGGAAGAATCCCGGGCGTTCATCGACCTTGACGATCTGCAACCCGACCATTGCGATCCTCCTCCATTCTGCCGCTTGCCGCGACATGTTTGTTAGGTGCTGGCCCGGGGCTCAATGCCCCGGGCCACCTCGTCGCGATCTAGACCTGGGTATAGATAGTCGTGTTGATTCGCGGCCACCGCCGTCGTTCCTTCCTGCGGCTCGACACTTCGGCGGCCGATGGACTGCCGGCCGTTACCGACCTCAGCAACTCTTGCACGGACGCAACCCGTCTCCTGAGCCCGACGTTCCGCACGCGGAACTAGCGCTGCCCTTACCCCGCGAACTGCCGATCTTGAAGTTTATGAGCCGGGCGGAGTTCACGATGACCAGCACCGAGGCGACGTTGTGCACGACGGCGGCGCCGATGGGCGTCAGTTCGCCCCGGGCCGCGAACACCATGCCGACAGCGTTGATCAGCAGGGCGAAGACGATGATGTTCTGGCGGATGATGCCGTACGCCTTGCGGCTGAGCCGGAACACGCCGGGCACCGCCGTGAGATCGTCGGACATGAGCGCGATGTCCGCCGCCTCGATGGCCACATCGGTGCCGGCCACGCCCATGGCGATGCCCACGTCGGCGCTGGCCAGGGCGGGTGCGTCATTCACGCCGTCGCCGATCATCGCCACCTGGTAGCCCTGCGCCTTCAGTTCGGCAACCACGGCCGCCTTGTCGGCCGGCAGGACCTCGGCCCGGAAGTCATCCACGCCCAGCCGGGCTGCCACGCTCCGGGCGGCCCGGGCATTGTCGCCCGTGAGCATCATGACCTTCTTGAAGCCAATCCGCTTCAACTCCTGGATGAAGCCTGCAGCTTCCGGACGGATGGTGTCGCAGATGGCGACGCCGCCCAGCGGCACCCCGTCGGCGATGACCACCAGGGCGGTGAAGCCCTGTTCCTCGCGGCTGGTCAGCCATTCCTCGGCGGCAGCCGCCACGCCCTTCGGGAGGTCGGCCAGGGCCCGCCGGTTGCCGACCACCAGCGTGCTCCCATTGAAGGCAGCCCGCACGCCCATCCCCGGCACCTGCTCGAAGGTGGCGGTAGAGGGCACATTCAGACCTCGTGCAACCGCATGGGCGCCGATGGCGCGGGCGATGGGGTGCTCGGAGCGGCTCTCCGCCGTCGCGGCGGCCAGCAAGACATCGTCGGCCGAAGCGCTCTTGCCGTTGAAGGCCGCGACCTCTTCCACTTGCGGGCGGCCAAGGGTGAGTGTTCCCGTCTTGTCGAGGATGATGGCGTTGGCCTTGCCGGCACCCTCGATGGTCATGCCTCCCTTGACCAGGACGCCCTGGCGGGCGGCGCTGCCGATGGACGCGACCACTGCCGTGGGCGTGGCCAGCACCAGCGCGCAGGGGCAAGCGACCACCAGGATGGAGACGGCCCGGATCACGTCGCCGGTCAGCGGCCAGACGATGCCGGCGATGACCAGCACCAGCGGGGTGAACCAGGTGGCAAAGCGGTCGGCGGCCTTCTGGCCTTCGCCCTTGTTCTCCTGGGCCTCGCGGACGATGCGGATGATCTGGGCGAGCGAGGTGCTGGAGCCCACCCGCTCGGCTACCACTTCGATGGCCCCATGCATGCTGATGGTACCGGTGAATACGGGATCGCCTTCGACCTTGTCAACCGGCATGGACTCGCCGGTTATGGACGACTGGTCGAGGGCGGCGAAGCCGTCCACCACCTTGCCGTCGACGGGAACGCGGGCCCCTGGCTTCACCAGGACGATGTCTCCTACCTGCACCGACTCGATCGGCACTTCGCGGTAGGCATCGCCGACCTTGAGCAAGGCTATCTCCGGAGCAAGCTCCAGCAGACCCTCGATCGCCCGTCTGGTCCGGCGCAGCGTCCGGTTCTCGAGGGCCTCGCCGAACAACATCATCAAAGCAACTATCGCCGCCGCCCGGAAGTCCTCCACGATGACCGTGGCGACCAGGGCGATGCTCACCAGGATTCCCGAGGTGATCCGCCGCTTCTGCCAGGTGACGATGGCGGTGGACTTCATGATGACCAGGGCGCCCAGGGCCGCACCGATCAGCGACACGTCGAAGCCCAGGAGCCGGTTCGCGGCACCCTGCCAGCTCAGGATCAGGGTGAGCAGGATAAAGCCCGGCATGGCGTAGTCTCTTGCATCCTCGAGCAGGAAAGTGAGCGCCTTTGCCGTACTGCGCCCCTTGGCCGGCTGGTGATGGTCGTGCTTATGGTCGTGATCGTGGCCATGGTCATGATCGTGATCGTGGTCATGATCGTGATCGTGCGCCGAACTCCTCGCAGCATGGTGTGGCTTCGCCTTGGCCGTGCGGCCCTTGGTGTCCTTTTGGGCCAACAGATCGGGGTGGTCTCCCTCGTGCACGCTGTTCGCTCCTTTGTTAGACATTCTCGTCGCTCAACTGCTATGGGGGGATGGGGCTGAGGCCTATTTAAGCTGCTAGTGTTAGGTGTGTAGTGGGGTCCCTCCCCTTACCATATAGTCGGCTATATTCAGCGTCGAGGCGGAATTTCCTCCTGGGGATCGGGAAATGGCGATCGGGATCTCGGTAGGGGCGGGTTCGTGCTCTTGATGCGGGCGGGCTCCCGGTAGGGGCGGGTTCGGAACCCGCCCCTACACCTTATCCCGTCGGCGGCGGCCAGACCGGCCTTTCACCTGGCCGCCCATTGCCCGGAAAGCACTTCGGCTTGCTCCAGTACGGTCCGCGTCGCCTGCTCCTGCTTGTCGGGCGGGTAGCCATGCTTGCGTAGGATGCGCTTGACCAGTACGCGTAACTGGGCGCGAACGCTCTCCCGCAGGGTCCAGTCGACGGTCACGTTCTTGCGGACCGTCTCGACCAACTCGCATGCGATCGCGCGGAGCGTCGCGTCGCCGAGCACCTTCACCGCGCTGTCGTTCGTCTCTAGCGCATCGTAGAAGGCCAGTTCCTCTTCGCTCAGACCCAGCGCCTCGCCCCGCGCGTTTGCGCTGCGCATTTCCTTCGCCAGGGCGATGAGTTCCTCGATTACCTGCGCGGCCTCGACGGCGCGGGCGTGATAGCGGCGGATGGTCTGCTCCAGCATCTCGGCGAACGAACGGGCCTGGACGACATTCTTGCCCCGGCGGACGGCAATTTCCCCCTTGAGCAGCTTCTGGAGCAGCTCCACGGCGAGATTGCGCTGGGGCAAGCCGTGCACTTCGGCCAAGAACTCGTCGGAAAGGATGGAGATGTCGGGTTTGCGAAGGCCCG
Source organism: Bacillota bacterium (assembly GCA_035477115.1). Lineage (GTDB taxonomy): Bacteria > Bacillota > Sulfobacillia > UBA995 > UBA995 > UBA995. The sequence goes on from DATIKW010000039.1 coordinate 4,927, forward strand.
CCGCAGCGAAGATATCCACCACGGCTTCCGGGGCCACCGCCCGCGAGATGATCTGGCGGACCGCGTGGTCGAGTTCCTCCTCGGGGCGGGCCTCTCCCGGCGCCCGCTTGGCGAGGACGGCTTGTACTGCCTGGAAGAAGGCGACTTCATCGCGGATGCGCAGCGCCTCCTCATGCGGCACCGCCAGGGCGAAGGCCAGCGACAGGCTGCGGACGGCGCGGATGTAGCGATCCTTGCCGTTCTCCTGCCGCAGGATGTGCTCCTGCGCGGCGGGCAGGAGGGCCACGCGATCGGCCGGCGTGCCGAGCATCCAGCGGGACCGGTCGAAGCCGTGGAACAGCCCGGAACACACCTCGTACTTCTCCTGCATGGCCGCCACCGCTTCCTCCTGCTCGAGAGCCGTGCGTCCCGTGCCGCCGCTTTCGGTGTAAGTGGCGAGCGCCGCCTTCAGTTCGTGGGCGAGTCCCAGGTAGTCCACCACCAGGCCGCCGGGCTTGTCGCCGAACACGCGGTTCACCCGGGCGATGGCCTGCATCAGGCCGTGGCCACGCATCGGCTTGTCCAGGTACATGGTGTGCAGGCTCGGCGCGTCGAAGCCCGTCAGCCACATGTCCCGGACCAGCACCATATCGAGCGGATCCCTCGGATCGCGGAAGCGATTAGCCAGCATTTCGCGCCGGCGTTTATCGCGGACGTGCCGCTGCCAATCCGGGGGATCGGACGCGGAGCCGGTCATCACCACCTTGATTGCACCGCGCGCGTCCCGGTCGTCATGCCAAGCGGGCCGCAGCTTCACCAGCTCGCGGTACAGTTCCACGCAGATCCGCCGGCTCATGCAGACGATCATGGCCTTGCCGTCCATGGCCTCGAGCCGTTTCTCAAAGTGCTCTACGATGTCCCGGGCGACTACCGCCAGGCGCTTTTCGGCCCCGACAACCGCCTCGAGCTGCGCCCACTTCGTCTTGAGCTTCTCCTTGCGCTCGACCTCCTCGCCCTCCGTCGCCTCCTCGAAATCGGGATCGATGTGCGGCCGCTCCTTCTCATCTAGGGCCAATTTCGCCAGACGGCTTTCGTAGTAGATGGACACCGTCGCGCCGTCCTGCACCGCGCGCTGGATATCGTAGACGCTGATGTAGTCGCCGAACACGGAGCGCGTATTCGCGTCCGCCAACTCGATCGGCGTGCCGGTGAAACCGATGAAGGAGGCGTGCGGCAGCGCGTCGCGCATGTGCCGCGCGAAGCCGTCGATGAAGTCGTACTGGCTGCGGTGCGCCTCGTCGGCGATCACCACGATGTTGCGGCGGGCTGACAACGCGCCGCGGCCTGATGCAGGGGCGGGTTCGAAACCGGCCCCAGCATCAGGCAGGAACTTCTGGATGGTGGTGAACACCACCCCGCCCGCAGCCACCGACAGGAGGTCGCGCAAGTGCGCCCGGCTTTCGGCCTGCACCGGGGGCTGACGTAGCAGGTCCCGGCAGCGGGAGAAGGTGCCGAAGAGTTGGTCGTCGAGGTCATTGCGGTCGGTGAGCACCACGACGGTCGGGTTCGCCATCGCCGGCTCGCGAATGATGCGTCCCGCGTAGAAAGCCATGGTGAGGCTCTTGCCCGAACCCTGCGTGTGCCAGACCACGCCGACGCGCCGGTCGCCCGGTTTGCCCCCGGGCTGACGGCCCGCCTCGTACCGGCCGGGAGTTTCCGCCCCAAGCCCTCTACGCGCCAACTCGGCCGCCCGCAGAGTCTCGCCAACAGCCACCTGCACCGCATGGAACTGGTGGTAGCCCGCCATCTTCTTCACCAGGCGCCCGCTGCCGTCGTCCTCGAAGACGAGGAAGTCGCGCACGAGAGCGAGGAAGCGGCCCGGCGCGAAGATGCCCTCGATCGCCACCTGCAGCTCGGGCACTTCCGGGTCGGCGAGCCGGTCGCCCGCGATCGTCCGCCAGGGCTTGAACCACTCCCGTCCCGCGCCTAGCACACCCACGCGCGCCTGGACACCGTCGGAGACCGCGAGGACCGCATTGGTCGTGAAGAGCGACGGGATCTCGGCCTGGTAGGTCTCAAGCTGGTGGAGCGCCGTCCAGATGGTCGCGTCCTCGTCGGCGGCGTTCTTGAGTTCGATCACCGCCAGCGGCAGGCCGTTCACGAAGAGTACCAGGTCGGGACGGCGGGAGGGCCTGCGGGTAGCGGCGATTCCGGTAGGGGCGGGTTCGGAACCCGCCCCTACCTCCGTCACGCTGAACTGGTTCACCGCCAGCCAGTCGTCCTTCGCCGGGTCGTCGAAGTCGATGGGCCGTGCCTGCGTACCGCGGATGGCGCCGTCGGCATCGCGGTATTCGACCGTCACCCCGTCCGCGAGGAGGCGGTGCATCGCGCGGTTGCGCTGGATCAGGTCCGCGCCTTCGAGCCGTGTCAGCTTGCGGAAGGCGTCTTCCAGCGCGCCGGCGGGCAACGATGGGTTCAGCCGGGCGAGCGCCTCGCGCAGCCGCCTGGCCAGCACCACCTCGCTGTAGTCGCGCCGCTCGGCCGCGGGCATGTCCGGCGCGATGTCGGGGCCATGGGCGATGCGCCAGCCGGCGGCCTCCAGCCAAGCCAGGGCGGCGTGTTCGACGGTGGATTCGGCGAAACCAGGACTCATCTTGCGTGTATTCTCTCCTTCCTTACCCGGAAGAGTCGTTCGCTAGCGCTGTTTTCTTTCTGAAACGCCCGGACATGGGCAGCAAGCTTGCGCTCTAAAGGCGTCACCGCCACGCCGATTAGACCCATTACTGCGATCGCGTAAGAAGCTCAAGATAGATGGACTCGCCAGACCCAGTCGAAGTTGTTACTGCCCTCATTGGAACACACAATTCACTGGCAGAAGAACACAAGGATCAGTGCGTGGCGTCATAATTGTGACTTGTCGCTTTGCTCGAGTTACGCTAACTCTGAAGTTCTGACGTGTCTGATCGTCAATCTTCTCCCTGGAATTGAAGCGCACGATGCGGTCGGCGTTGTAGGGCGGCTGACCCTTCTGTTGAATTGGCCATCCTTCGAAGATGATCACCTCATCAAACTGCTTTCCCTTCGCCTTGTGCATGTTCATGACAATGACACCAGTCTCGGGTTTGCTGTTAGTAGAGAAATGCTCCCGCATGAACGCTTGCTGAACGATTGACAGGGCGTTGATGTACCGGCCGTTCTCGCGCCAATTCTGAGACAACGCCTGTCGAAGCTCTGTCCCCCGCTCAAGCATGCGGATGCTCCGAACCTCTTCGGCAACCTCCCTCAACCTGTTACATGCGCCATCTCCCAAGATGCGACGCACGTCCCACCAGTCCTTGTCGGGATCTCCCATAAGTACGAGCGTGCGTGTCTTTTCGTATACGGCCAGCATGTTGACGATAATGTTGTTCTTACGGATGGCTTTGCGCGTGGTCTGAGAGTCCAGAAGTACTTCATAGGCCCTTCGAACACCCGCCGCCTCCTTCAACGCCGCCTTCGTTGGCTCATCGCCGCCCTTGCCTAGGAAGTAGTTGCACACAAGAGCGATAAACTGCTCGAAGTGGCGGCCGTCAACAGTAGGCTGCAACAGAAGCGCTATGACTTCTGCCGCCAGAATTGCGGCCTCCATCTCGATGGCGGCGGAATGGGGCACTTCGGTCATCCCGGCTGGAGGCTGGCGCAAAGCATCTGATACCAAGCGTGTCATCTTCTTGGTTGGCACGAGAATAGCGAGCGACCAGTTCTTTATGCCTTGCTTGATCAAGCGCTGGCGTGCGGCATAGGTCGTGGTTACGAGCTTCGTCATTGCTCGATCGCGGTTTGGTTCGAAGAGAACGACCGCGACGCCCTTGTATTTTTCCTCACGGAATTTCCCCGCCAGCAGGTCGTTGCCAAAGATCACGATCTCGGTACCAACACTTCGATGATTGTCAGTGCTCAGGTCTACTTCGTGCGGGCCAAATGCTTCCCGGAAGTGATCGAGGCGCGCGGGGTCGGCACCAATCCAGTCGTATATTCGCTGTTCCGGGTCAGCGAGAGCAATCAGTCGGCAAAACGCCCCCAACGCCTTCACAACGCGCCATTGCGACGCGTTCGTGTCCTGGAACTCGTCGAGGACGACCACGGGGTACATTGCCGCGACGAGGCGACGCACACGATCGCTGCCATGGAGGATGTCGCCGACATAAGGCGCAAAGAGGTCGAAGCAAACGCGCCCCTCTGCCCTTGCTATCTGGCCGCGCGCCGCATCCTCTGCGGCCTTCTTGGCTGCTTTCTGCGCATTAGCAGGGTTCTTGGCGGGGAAGCCAGACCTGATCTTCGAAAGTGCGATCGCTTCAGCCGGAGGCGAGAGGATATCCAGCCGGCGTGGCAGGCCAATGAGATACCCGTGCGTTCTGAGGATGCGCCAGAAAAAAGAGTGGTAGGTTTCGACGTCAATACACCGCTTCAGGGCTGACGGAATCTTCTGTTCTTCAATGGCTTCCGTCATCCGTGACACGGTTGCTCGCGCGAAGCTTAAAAACAGGATTTTCTGACTAGGCTGGAGGTGATGCTCGGCGATCCGTGTGGTCTTGAGAATGGCGACGGTCGTCTTGCCCGAACCGGGCCCTCCAGTAATGAGGACGTGCCCACTTGCCTCCATGGCTTCAATCTGCTGCTCAGTTAGTTGCATTAACGCCGACTCCTGGATCAATGCCCGCATCAAGAGGTGTGCCCGCTACACCGGCGGCTACTGGAGTGAGTGTGCAGGCAGCCTTCAACTTGAGACACGTATCGCGAAGCCATTCGGGAATCTCCATCTCCCAGCATTGAGCTAGGAAATCGGCGATCCCCCAGTTCCCCTTCGACCAAGCGAAATAATCCGCCAACGCGGCAGCAGCCTGCGCCTCAGGATCGGGGTACTTTTGGGCTAGGTGCGGCGGCCATTCAATCGACTTAGTAAACCGTTTTAGAGCGGCTTCGGTGGTGTTGTTCAGGACTAGGTCTTCAAAGCCCTTCTCATTGTGCATAAAAAGCGTTTCTACCTGCTCCTCAATCCTAGCCCTGCAGTCGTCGTCCTGCTTGTCACAGAGGGCGAATATGTGTTTGCCCAACTCGCGATAGAGCTGGGCCATGCCGGGAATGTTGTTTTCGCTACCGCTATCAACGGTGCAGATGCCAAGTGCTTCAAGCGACGCATAGGTTTCCGGGTTGAGTTCCTCGAGCCGACGGCACGCAACCGGAAAGGCCGACGCCTCGGTGGCCCCTTCGGTAATGAGGATCCGGCGGGCAAGCAACCCCTCACAAAACCGGGTGCGGAACTCCTGTCGGTAACGCTTGAACTTCACATTGTCGGGAAGCGCGATGCTTCTGCGGGTGAGCACGCCTTCTGTATTACGCATCAGAACGACGGTTTCTTCGACCGCAAATTCCTCCAGCACATAGGGTGAGTGCGACGTAAAGAGAGTCTGCGACGCCAACTTGCGGACTTCATGGACAATACGCTTTTGGGCATAGGGCGGAATGGCAGTTTCCGGTTCTTCCATGGCAAAGATGACGTTCTGCTTGCCCTCCGCTATCTGGGAGAGCATGGCCAGTACCAGCATGTTTATAGTGCCGGTACCCTGCCGGTAGAACGGCGCGCCATGATTCCCGCCGCCTGTGTCGATGAACGCCGTAATCACCTCCCGCAGATGTTCTCGGGTAAGTTTGGACACCCTCAGGCGGGGCTCCACGCCCCACTCCTTCGGAACGTACTTCTTGAGCGCATTATTGATGCTCTCCAACACTGGGGAGATGCCGAGATCCGGGTCGCCTGCAACCGGAATAACCGCCAAGGTACCGAGAGTATCCTCCCACATCCGCGGCCTGATCTCCTTCAGGCGCAGGATGATGTCGAGCAAGCTGCCCCGCTCCAGACTGAGCGCGCGTGAGCCGGTACGAAGAGAGCGGAGGTACAGAAAACCGCATATCTGCTTGTCTCTTTTTGAGAACTGCTGTGGTTGAGGGGCTTCCGTGAGACTGCGCGTGAAATAGGTCTTTCCTTCAAAGTCGTCCTCCTCCGCGTCGTACCAGCCGCGGAAGGTGATGCGGAGCGCCTCCGTGATGTGGGCTAGGTCGACGCCAGCAGGATTTGCCTGCTCATAGAGAGTGTCATTCGCCGAATCCCAAAACTCAACGTAGTCGCCGAACTTACCCCTTTGCTCCTCAGTTAGATCGACGACTGTCGCCTCAATCTCAATCTTTGGTGCTTCGGTAGCGGCATCCTCACCTCCTGTCGTTGCCGCCGCGTCTCCAGACTCCGCAACTTCACTACCCTCATCAGGCGTGCCACCGGCTAGCCTTGCGGCAGACTTGATTATGTATTCCCCTCGGAAGAAGTCGTGCTCGTTGATTGTTGGCTGGCGGTTGAGACGGTCAGGCCCGAGGACAAGATCGAGTGCTTCCAAGATAGTGGTCTTACCCGTGTTGTTGTCGCCAAGAAGCACACCATGCTTCGGCAGCAAAATGCTTGCCTTCTTGATACCTCGGAAGTTCTGTATTGCTAGGCGCGATACTCGCACATATATCCCCCCTCTAATGACTGCCGTTCATGGGCTCTGCAAAGACACGGGGTCGACTCTCAACTCACCAGAGATAAGCTTTGGCAGGAGCGTGTCGCGCAGGGCGGCGAGAATGGTTGACTGTCGCGCCGCTGCGGCGGCACGCGCAAAGAGTGGTTCGATCACGTGCCCGAACATCTCCGCGATGGTCTTCGGTGCAACGATGACCTGGAAGTGAGAGAGGGATTCTGCAGGAACGCGCTGCCTGCCACTGGACCCTGTCATGCTTTGGATCGCGAAGTCGCGGAACTCGCTGCCGCGTGCGAGACAATACGCGAACTCCGGCGGAAGCGGTGGTTTCGGGCGCAAGACGATGTACTCCGTTGACCCCCACCCCACCTGGCCTCTTTCCAGGAAATCGACGTAAGCCGTCTTGCCGTTCTCTAGGCACGGAGTGATCCGCGCGACGAGAGTGTCGCCGTTCACGAACCGCATCCCCGAACCGAACGGGCGATCGATCAGGGAGTCGGGCGTGTGGCCTCGCGTGGGCATGTTGGCCATATCGAGGTAGGGGGCTACGTCTCCCTTTCGGAGCACCCTGCTCGGATTGACCTCGATAACTTTAGGGAGCGTTCCCACCTCCCACCCCTCCGGAATCTCTCCGAGTTCGGAATCGACGAGGCGAGCGGGGAAGAGGTCGGCGAGGTGCTTGGGCAAGCCGGGGTCGCGGCCCTCGGCTTTGGCGCGGACGGGGTCGAAGTCCACGAACCACGACTTGAACAGCGCCCGAGCCATGGCCTCCAGCGTCTCGCTCATCCGACGGTTCAGGTCGATCTTGTCGTCCAGTGTGCCGAGGATGTGGGCGATGGCGCGTTGTTCCTTCAGGTTTTCTGGGATCACGACCTCAATGTCCGAGAAGCGACTCTTCGACACGTTCGTGTAGACCGAACCACCGCCCCCAACGGATTCGAGTTCGTGCCCAAGTTGCGTGAAGACGTAGTATAGGAACCGTGAGTCAAACTGCCCGCTTGGGATGACGCTATTGATCTGCTGATTGGTGAAACTCGGCCGCGTGGTGATGCCGCATCTCCCGATGGTCGCAATACACGACATCATCACGGCACTGGGTGGCAGCAAACAACTGTTGAGGATGTTTGCGCTCTGTTCCGACAATGATCGCTCGGTGCGGTCGATGAGGACGCGTCCATCCAGGTCTGGAATCGTGATGAACGGGTAGGGACCACCAAAGTTGGATTGGTCTCCGGTAGAGGGCGTCTTGCCCGTGACGATGCGGCCAAGTGAACCTATTTTCCGAGTGACCCACTTACCCGCCATGTCCAAGCTCCTTCGGATTGCCAACGATGGCGGCATCCCAGACAATATCGGCGTCGATATTGAAGCATCTGTGAACCAACACGGTTCGCATTCCGATGATGTTGGGTCATTTGATTTCGCAGCGCCAGCGTGTGCACGTCTTGAGGCAAGGCCCGGGCTGCCTCACCGATCGTCTGCAGGTTACGAACGCACCAGCCCTGCAACAACTCGTTCTGCTCGAATGCGGCCTTGCCGCGGTGCAGATGGCGTTCGATGGCCGGGATGGCCTCGAGGATGTCACGCAACCGTTCCCTGGGATCTCTCATAGCGGCACCGCCTCCCGGATCACCCGATCCCGGATGCGCGTCTTGAGCCCTCGCTCGGTCACAACGTCCAGCGGACGCCCCAACAGACGGTCCAAATCGTACTGAAGACATCCCAAATCGAAGAGGCTGCGTCCAGGCTCCATCTCGACGAGGAAATCAATATCACTTCGGGCATCGGCTTCCCGGCGCGCCTGCAAACCGAAGACGCGCACATTTCTCTCCCCGTAGCGTGCGGCAATACGCAGGATATCGGCGCGCCTTTCCTACCAGAGATCGTCACCCACCATGCCCCAGCTCCCTCAGCCTCACGGCTACCCTGGCGTCCAGCTTCAAAAACACAACGTATTCCTCGCAGACATCCACAGCCACCACTTTGCCTTCACTCAGGGCAGCAAGGTGCTCGGCCTGCAAAACGATTACTTCTTGGTGCCAGCGCTTCCCAAAAGGCTTTTCAGTCTCTTCGACATTGCAGATGTTATCAACGACAGCGATACGCGGGTCGGTCTGGGACCCGGCTTCCTTTCGGTTATTCACCATACCCCAACTCCTTCAGGTTCTTCCAGATTGCATCATCGAGCTTGGCGGCTTCGGCTTGTTGGGCGCGCAGGGTCGCGGTGAGCCGCTTCATCTTCTCCTCGAAGGGCTCGCCGTCGTCCTCCTGTGCTTCGGCGCCAACGTAGCGGCCGGGGGTGAGCACATGGCCGTGCTGGCGGATCTCATCCAGCGTGGCGCTCTTGCAGAAGCCGGGGATGTGGCGGTAGACGGCGCCGCCCTCATTCTCGGCTCCCTCACCCCGCCCCTCTTCCAATGGGTGGGGCTGGCCGGAGGCCGGGTGAGGGTCACTTCTCCAGGCGTGGTAGGTGCCGGCGATGCGGGCGATGTCTTCGTCGGCGAGTTCCCTGTGAGTGCGGTCCACCATGCGGCCGAGCTTGCGGGCATCAATGAAGAGCACCTGGCCGCGGCGGTCGCGGAACTTGCCATCCTTGCGGTCGCGGGCGAGGAACCACAGGCACACCGGAATCTGCGTCGAGTAGAAGAGCTGGCCCGGCAGCGCCACCATGCAGTCCACCAAGTCGGCCTCGATCAGGTTCCTGCGGATCGCCCCTTCCCCGGACTGATTCGAGGACATGGAGCCGTTGGCCAGGACGAAGCCCGCCACGCCCGCGGGCGCCAGATGGTGCACCATGTGCTGCACCCAGGCGAAGTTGGCGTTGCCGGCCGGCGGCACGCCGTACTTCCAGCGCTTGTCGTCGCGCAGGCGCTCGCCGCCCCAGTCGGAGACGTTGAAGGGCGGATTGGCGAGGATGAAGTCGGCCTTGAGGTCGGGGAACCGGTCGTTGTGAAACGTGTCTCCTTGCTCGATGCGGCCGTCAATGCCCCGGATGGCGAGGTTCATCTTGGCGAGCCGCCAGGTAGTGTAATTCGATTCCTGGCCGTAGATGGAGATGTCGGCCTTCAGGCGGGTCAGCGACCCGCCCCTACGGCCGCCATTGCCGTTCGCGTGGGCGCGGATGAACTCCACCGACTGCACGAACATGCCCGCGGAACCGCAGCAGGGGTCGTACACGCGGCCGCGGTAGGGTTCGATCATCTCTACCAGCAGCTTCACCACGGAACGCGCGGTGTAGAACTCGCCGCCCTTCTTGCCCTCGGCGCTGGCGAATTGGGACAGGAAGTACTCGTAGACGCGGCCTAATAGATCAAACGCACCACGTTTGATCTGTCCCTCACCCGGCCTCCGGCCACCCTCTCCCACTGGGAGAGGGGCTGGGGGTGAGGGTTCGCGAAAGTGAATGTTGCTGACCAGGTCGATCAGTTGGCCGAGGCGGTTCTTATCGAGAGCGGGGCGGGCGTAGTCTTTGGGGAGCACGCCCTTGAGCGCAGGGTTGTCGCGCTCGATCCCATGCAAGGCATCGTCGACCAGCTTGCCGATGGTCGGCTGGCGCGCCTGCGCCTTCAGGTGCGCCCAGCGCGCCTCGGGCGGTACCCAGAAGATGTTCTCGGCGCGGTACTCATCGGGGTCTTCCGGGTCGGCACCCTGCGCCTGCTCGGCTTCAAGCCTGGCGTGCATCGCTTCGAAGGCGTCGGAGATATACTTGAGGAAGATGAGGCCGAGGACGACGTGCTTGTACTCGGCGGCGTCCATGCTGCCGCGAAGCGCATCCGCCATACGCCAGAGTTCAGCTTCGTAGCCGGTGGTAGCACCGTTTGTTCGCTTCATGTGTGGGTTATTCTTCGAACGTGTTGCCACAGTTCGTCCCTATCTCCTCCTGGCCGAACTCCTGCCTGCCCTACCGGAACAGTTTCCTCATCCCCCGGCCGACGGCGCGACCCACGGCGCGGCGGCCGATCCGGCGGGCGATCTTGCCGGGGCTGCCGCTGCTCACCGCCGAGAAGTCGCCAAGGAACCTGGCCAACTGGTACAGCACGCCCCGAGTCTTGTTGATCGAGCTGCCTTTGCGGGACATGGACTTCGCTCCCTCCCCTGAGTTTGACCCCGGCCGTCCGACCCCGTCCGCCCGGTCAATCGAGGGCGTGGGGCTTCCGTTCGGTGAGCGCGGCGATGGCCGCGATCAGGTCGCCGCGGCTGATGATGCCGACCAGCCGTCCCCGGCGGAGCACGGGAAGCCGGTTGATCTTGCGGCGGCCCATCAGTTGCGCGACCGCTTCCAGACATTCGTCCTCGTCCACCGTGATCAGCTTCCGCGTCATCACTTCCTTGACCGGGGTCTGACCTATCTGGGCGAGACCTCTCCGGAAGGAGACGACGTCATCGAGGGTGGCGTGGGGGGAGACCCAGGCGAAAGGATCGCGCAAGCGCGTGAGCTGAACCCGCTGGCTGGCCAGGATCAGGTCGTGCTCGGAGATCATGCCGACCATTTGCCCCGATGCGTCCACCACGGGCACACCGCTGATCTTGTGCTGGTCGAGCAGCCGGGCCGCTTCGGCCAAGGTTGCTTCGGGTCCTATGGTAATGACGGGGCTGCTCATCACATCGCCGGCTTTCAACGCTCACGCCCCCCGGATGCTAGTCTGGCGTAGATGATTCCCCTTGGAAGGTATGGGATCCTCTCTGGACGCAGGACATCGCCGGGAGAACATGGAAGATGAGGTTTCGCATAGAGAGGAGCATGACCTTGCGCATCGTCGGACTGGCGGTACGAGCGTGGGACCTGAAGCTCGAGAGTCCGTTCACCATCTCCCTGGGGACCTTCCACGAAGCCCCGAATGTCCTGGTAGAGGTGGCAATCGAGACCGCGGACGGCAGGAGAGTGCGGGGATACGGGGAGGGCGCGCCCACCACCATGGTGGCGGGAGAGACCCGCGAGGGCACCCTGGCGTTCCTGGGGCAGGTCGCCCCCTTGCTGGAGGGACGCGAAGCGGAGGACCTGGAGGGGATCCATGCGCTGTTGAACCGGGTCAGCCCCAGGCATTTCGCCGCGAAGGCCGCCGTCGACCTGGCGCTGCACGACGCCATCGCCCGGGCGGCCGGGGTGCCGCTGGCCGGGTGGCTGGGAGGAGTGACCCGCCCTTTCCCCACCGACGTCACCGTCGGCCTGGGTGCACCGCAGGCCATGGCCGACAAGGCCGAAGCGGAAGTCAGGGCGGGATTCTCGGTGCTCAAGCTGAAGCTGGGGTCGACCGAGGCGGAGGACGTGGAGCGGGTCCAGCGGGTGCGGGCCCGGGTGGGTCCCGGGGTCGGCCTGCGGCTGGATGCCAACCAGGCGTGGACGCCGGTGGCGGCCTTGCGGATCATCGAGCGGGTGGAACCGCTCGGCATCGAACTGGTGGAACAGCCGGTGCGGGCGGGGAACGTACGGGGGCTGGCCGAGGTGGCCCGGAGGTCGCCGGTGCCGATCATGGCCGACGAGAGCCTGTTCACCCCCGAGGACGCCTTCCGGCTGGCAGAGCAGCAGGCTTGCCACGTATTCAACATCAAGCTGATGAAGTGCGGCGGGCTTTACCCGGCAAGGAAGATCAACGCCATCGGCGAGGCGGCCCACATCCGCACCTTCCTGGGGTGCATGCTGGAGAGCCGGCTGGGCATCGCGGCCGCGGCCCACTTCGTGGCCGCCACCGGCAACGTCCTGGGGGCGGACCTCGATTCTCACCTGTACTTCCGGGAGGATCCGCTGGAAGGCGGACCTCGCATCGAGCGGGGCGAGTTCCGCTTCCCTCCCGGACCGGGGGCAGGCCCGGTGCCGCGATAGCGCTCGGCCGGGCCGCTGCTAGTCGGCGGCTATTCCCGCCAGCTCCCGGGCCTGATATACCAGGCCCCGGATGAACTCCTCACGGTTGGGATTGTCCTTGCCGTCGTAGTACAGGGCGACCATGGGCAGGCCCACGTCGTGCCGCATCCGGTTGATCTGCGCCTCGACGATCGAGCCGGGCAGGCAGTTGAAGGGCGCCACGAAGATCACCCCGTGCACCTCGCGGCGGCGGGCCAGGGCGTAAGGGCGGCCGATAGTCATCGGCGGCTCTCCTCCGTAGTGACCCGACACGTAAGGGCCCGCCAGGCGCGCGATTTCCAGCGGGTCCGGCTCGTGCTCCACCGCGTGCGCGGCGGCGGCGATGCGGCGCTCATCGCGCCGCGCCAGGCTGTCCATCCCCTTGAAGGCGATCCGGCGGAGGAGTTGGGCCGGCTCCCGGGTCTGCCGATATAGCTCGCGGGCTTCGCGCAGGTTGATGTGGGCCGCGAACTGGAACAACTCGGATGCGGGCGAAAGGGAGACCTCGCCCCCCGCCTCCTCCACCTTGCGAATCAGGTCCTGGTTGGAGCGGTCGTCGAGCCGGACGTAAAACTCCCCGCTGATGACGATGCGGGGCCGGGGGGCGGCCGGCGCGCGGACGGCGGCGAAATCGGAGCCGGCGGCCCGCAGGAGTCCCTCGATCGGCCGCAGATGGGCGCCGCTCACCAGGAGGCGCGGGCTGGCGGGCAGCTTGACCAGCACCGCGTCGAGTTGTGCCGCCCATCGGTCGAAGCAAGCCTGGGCGGCTCCGGGCTCGCGCTCGTACGGGCGGGTGGCGAGGAGCAGCTTGTACAGGGCGTCGATGGCCAGCAGCCCATCGAAGGCGGCGGCGGCCGCGCCGACGCCGAAACGCTTCAGGGTGTCGGCCAAGGTGAGCGAGCAGATCTTGCGGTCGCCATGGCCGGCCCGGTTGAGCAGCAGAGCTTGCGTCGGAGCGTACAGCCCGTAGCGGCAAGGTCCCCACGCCCCGCCCTGGAAAAAGGCCAGCCGACCGTCGTCGTGCGTCTCCAGGTAAGCCATGAAGTCCTGCAAGTTCTGGATGAGGGGCAGGCACTCATCGCCGTTGACGTACCGGCGGGCCAGGGACATGTCGGGGTCGGGGCTGCGGGGGAGCATCTCCGCCTCCAGCCCGAGGCGGCGGAACAAGGCGGCGAATACCCGGGCATGCGGGCTGGGCTCGGGCACCAGCACCCGGCAGTCCAGCTCCGGCAGCGACAGGGTCCGTGAAGATAGCACCGTGGGCAGCACGAGGCGGTCGCGGGAGCGGCAGGTGTTCTTGAACGCCTCGAGGCGGGTGACCATCCCGGCCGGGGCGGTATGCTCGTCCATGGTCAAACGCAGGCCGGGGGAGACCATGTCCAGGTAGTGGCGGAGCATGGCGTTAGGCCCGCACTTGAACGGGTCCTGGAGGACGGTGTACAGGACGGGGAAGCCACCCTCCCGGCGCTGATTCAGGTAGCGGGCGACGAAGGCCGCCGACAGGATCCGCTGGGCCTGAGCCGGGTAGATGTGGTGAACCCGATCGAGGAAGGTCTCGAACTCGCGCTGGAACTCCTCCCGGGAGCCGAACCGGCTCGTGGTGATGCGCCCCTCGTACCAGCCCTGCAGGTACGATAGCAGGAACTCCTGGGGCAGCGCGACGACGCCGGCCTGCCGGGCGTAGCGGAGCGACCGCTTGGCCGCTTCCTCGTCGTACACCGTGTACAGACGGCCGAGGAAGACGGCGGCGATGTTGTCCTCCCCGACCAGGGCCGGCAAGCTCTCCACCACCCGCTGTCCTTCCCGTTCCATCGCCCGGTCGAAGGTCTCCTGTTCCCGATAAGCGGCCGCTACCGCCCGCCGCAGTCCGGCCTCGGAGTAACCATCGCCCAGCACCTGACGGGCGATGGGGCGGAGCTGCTCCCGGATCGCACGCCGGCCCCGGCGGTAGTTGAGTTGCGCATACAGCAGCTTGCCCGGCGGCGGATTGACCGTCGCCTCCACCGTGCCGCGGATGGTCTGAAGCAGCGGGCAGGTGAACCCGCGCGGCCAAACAGTTGCCCAGGGTAGCGGTTCCTCGTCCACCACCTCGGGGACGAACAGGTAGTCGACCCCCTGGTCGAGCAAGGCCTGATAGTGGCCGACCAGGATTTCCACCGGGTAACACATCTCGGTATCGAGGCGGCGCTTGCCTTCGAGCAGCGCCTGGTCGGAGTTGATCGCCGAGACGACCACCCGCAGGCCGAGTTCTCTCAGGAAAGCCGCCCAGAACGGGTAGTGGTCGTAGAAGAGGCCAGCCCGGGCGACGCCTACGGCGGGTCCGGTCTCGTTCACCTTGACCCGGGCAAGCAGGTCGTTACGGGCGGCGGCGAAGTCGGGCAGCCGATCCTGGCGGGCGGCCCGCCGGGTCTCCAGTCCCGAGTAACGGCCGCAGCGGTCCCCGTAGAGGACGGTCGTGCCGTCGGCGAAGGTGAGGACGTCGAGCATGCAGTGGTGTCCGTGCTCGCACCGGGCGGAACACTTGCGCTGGCCGCGGGAGAACTGCCGCAACTGGTCAAGGCCGGGGAAGGCATTATCCCCCGCGATCCCCCGCCGGTGGAAATTCCGGGCCATCAAGGCGCTGCCGAGGGCCCCGGTCAACTCGGGGGAGGGCGGCACGGTGATATCCTGCCCCACCTCGGCGGCCATCGCAGCGGCCAGGGCATGGTTGCGGGCGGTGGCACCGGTGAAGATCACCCGGCCCTCCAGCGTCCGATTCTCCGCCGTCTTGCGCAGGTAGTTGCGGGCGGAGGAGTAGGCCAGGCTGGCCAATTGCTCGGGCAGGGGGAGCCCCTGGGAGGCCGCCGAGGCCAGCGCCGACTGGGACAGGAGGGTGCAGATATCTCCCAGGTCCAAAGCATAGGCGGCGGCGAAGGCCTGGGCGGAGAACTGGGTGGCGATGTCGATGCCCAGCAGGCCGGCCAGGTTCTCGAGGAAAGTGCCGGTACCCGCGGCGCACACCGGGTTCATGCGGTAGTCGTGAAGCACCCCGGCCTTGAGCTGCAGGAACTTGGAGTCCTCGCCGCCGATCTCGATGATCGCGAGGTCGTCGCTGCCGCCGCACAGGTACTTGACTCCCTCGGCCTGGCAGGTGATCTCGTCCACCGCGTACTCCGCCCCGACGGTCTTCTGCGACAGGAAGCGGCCGGAACCGGTGGTGCAGGCGACGATGGTGGAACCCGCCAGCCGCTCGCCGAACTGCTCCCGCACCCGGCGGATGAGTTCCAAGACCTGCAGGGCCGGGCGGCCCGCGGTAGGGAGGTAGATGCCGCCGATCAGCTTGCCCGTGCGGTCGAGGAGCACGCATTTGGTGGACACGGACCCGCAGTCCACCCCGAGGTACACGCAGGAGACATCTAGCTGGTCCGCCGCGCCCGTCAGGTCGGGCAAGTAGTGAACCCGGCCGGGGTCAAGGGGGGGCAGGGGACTGGTGGGGACGTAGGGGCGCGACAGGATGGCAGCGAAGTCGATGTCTCTCAGGTCCACCTCCAAACCATCCCCCGCAGCGCCGAGGGCCACCAGATGCTCGTGATGGGGAGCGATGACCAGTCGGTCTTCCCCTATGCCCTCCCGCAGGAAGCGAAGGACGGCCGGATTGTTGGCCACTCCGCCGACGATGGCCACCCGGGCCCGGCCGAAGGCGCGGTTCTGAGCCACGCTGTGGAGCACCATCTCCGCCAGTGTCCGGGCCAGCCCGGCGGCCACCGTGCTCTGCGTGGCCCCTTCGTTGATGGCGTGGGTCATATCCGACTTGGCGAAGATGGCGCACCGTCCGGAAATGCGGATCGGCGAGTCGGCGGTCAGCGCGAGTTCCGCCAACCCGCGGTCATCAAACCCCATGCGGGTGGCTTGTTGGTACCAGAAGGAGCCGCTGCCCGCCGCGCACTGGCCGTTGCGGTTGAAGAAGGTGGGGGTGCCCCCGGGGCCGATTTCGAGGTAGTACATGTTCTCATGACCGAGGGAGATGACGGCCTCGGCCGAGATGCCGGCAAGGGAAAGTCCTTGAGCCAGTGCCTCCATTTCCAGGACCGGACGGGCACCGAGTTCGCGGGCGAGCAAGTGGGCATTGGCGCCGGTGAGTCCGAGACGCACGCGCCCCGAAAGCTGGCCGCCGAACAGCTCGCGCAGGCACTCCCTGGCCGCTTCCACCGGCCGTCCGGCGGTGGGCACGCTCGCCCGGCGTACTGCTTCCCCCGCGACCATCGTGCCCTTGACGGCGAACGTCCCCATGTCGAGTCCGACCGCCGGAAGATTTCCCTGCAGCGCAACCATGGCTGTTCCTCCTCCTGCCGGACTTCATTCGCCTCCGGCCTGAGCTTTCCCCTTGGCAGCAAAATGAACCGGAGGTGGCAATCGCGGATCTGGTCCAAGGGCGCAGGTAGAGGGGACCGGCTCACGCCCGCGAGGTTGCACCGCCCCACAGGGCGAGGATGGTCTCCGCCCCAGTGACCCGGTCACCTGGCCGGCACAGCACCGTTGCCCGCGCGTCGAAGATGACCAGGTCGACCTGGGAACCGCGATCGATGAAGGACAGCTTCTGGCCCGCCGTCACCTGATCGCCTTCCCTGACGAAACAGGTGATGCGGTTCACGAAACGATCGCATATCTCCACCGCCGCCACCATTCGATCGCCTTGACGGAGCAAGATCGTATTGCGTTCGTTGACCAGACGGTAGCGCGCAGCCAGGAGGTCTACCGCGCGACGCAGGTAAGTGAGTCGCAGGTAGTCAAGGAACCCCACCATCGGCAGGTTGACCCCGGTGGGCGTATAGGCCACCCTCGTGACCTCTCCGGCGATCGGCGCATAGTTGAAATGTACATTCAGGGGGGACATGTACACGCCGACCAGCCAGCCGTCACCGCCCGCCGGCAGGGGCTGGCGAAGGATCTCCTCTACCCGGATGCGCCGGCCGGCTTTCTCGACTTCCACCTCGCCGTGATGAATGGGTCTGACGTACAACACGATCCCGTCGGCGGGGGAGATGATGGCATCGGCCTGAGCGGGCGGACGCCGCCGCGGGTCGCGGTAGAACCAGATGCGGCGCAAGAACAGGTGAAGCCCGAGCAGCCCCAGGAGCACCAGCCCAAGGTACTTGACCATACGCGGCCCCCCTTCACCACTCCTGCCAGGCTTTCCGCGCCTTGTAGGGCAGGCGAGGCAGGTAGTAGCCAAGCAGCCCGGCGACCACCCGGTCCGGTCGGACCCTGTACCGCGGCAGCCGGTCGGGCACCAGCGATCCCCCCCGGTAGGCGTTATCCAGTGCGCTGTAAGCGCCGGTGACACCGTGGCGGCGAACCAGGGTCACAATTGTCTCTGCCGGAGGCACGGCAAACAGCTCTTCATCGACGGGATGGATGTCGGCCAACTCCCGGTAGCGGGCGGCCAGTTCGCGGGTATAGCCGCAGGCAGCCGCTTGGTGCCGCAGTCGCGCGTATTCGTCGAGGTTGAGTTCCCGGTCAGGACCCCGCATTGCCACCGCCAGGACGCACTCGATGAGGGTCTCAATGCGGCGCAGGTCCCAGGTGGGGTCGAACAGCCGGGCTTCCAGCGTCCCCAGCCGGCGCGCCAGGATGAGGTCCTGGAATCGGTAGTAGGGGTCGGCGCGCAGGCTACCCAGGGCATAGGAGTGGGCCAACCGATAAGACGTCCCCCAGCGGCTACCCTCCGAATAGGGAGTGCTGGCGGTGAGCAGCGCGAGCAAGGGCAGGAATCGTGCCAGCCGGCGATAGGAGCGATGGGGGTCGGGTAGTCCTCCCAGATGCAGGTGCAGGCCGCAAGTCCTGGTGGCCGTCTCCCCCTGAACCAGGTGGCCGATCGCCACCAGCAGCGCTTGATCGCCACAAGCGGCGGCGAGCGCCCGGCGTCGCGCCGCGAGGTCGGCAACCAGCTCGGCGGGTGAAGAGCAGGGGTGGGTGGATACCTCCACCCCGCCCATTACTCCCCGCAGGACGTCTTCGCCCCGGGCGAAGTTGGAGTCGGTGTGCACGAAGTAGAATCGGGGGTCGGTCCAGAGCAGTCGGGCAAGGTAGTAAAGGGACTCGAGCGAGGGTTCGTCGGGCTGGGTCAGGAATACTTCTTCCTCGAGGCCCAGCAGGATTCCCCGCAAGCGTCACCCCTCCCCTCACCGGCAGACCGCTGCTTCGCCCCGAACCTGGCTGACTCCTGTTCGCCGCGGGGTGGATTGCCGGTCGCACCGCTCGCATAGCATGGGGCCGGGAGGGATCGGGGTGGATCTCGAACTGGTGGCCGGAGTGTCGGCGGTGGCGCTGATCATGTCCCTGGTGCAACTCGCCAAACAGGCGCAGTTGCTGCCCAGCCGATGGGCGGGACTCGCGGCGGTGGGGCTGGGGCTGATCCTGAGCCTGACCTGGACCGCCTACCAGGATGCGCCCTTGTTTCGGGGCACAATCACCGGTCTGGCGCTGGGCCTATCCGCGGCGGGGCTCTGGTCTACCGGCAAGAACGTCTACCGCGGCTGAACGGCGGCAATGATCCGCCCCGGCCCCGTCGCCGAGGATGGCACCCTGAGGCCGCCGAGTGCGGGCCGTTGCCCGAGGCCGCCGCTTTCACGCCCCGTGCCGTCCCCCGGGCCATGCGGGTATCACCGCACTTTGCCTACCGGGAGCAGCAGCAGGACCTCCTCGCCGATGCCCAGGACTTCGGCGACCTGGCGATCATGGAAGGCACCCACCACCACCGTCCCAAGCCCCAGCGTTTGCGCGGCCAGGCACAGGTTCTGGGCCAAGTGGCCGGCTTCCATGTACACATAGCGCACTCCCCGCTCGCCGTAGCGGGCGGTGGTCCGGGCGAAGACGGCCGTGACCACCATGGTCGCCGGGGCATTCCTGACCCACTCTTGGTCGAGGGCGGCCCGGGCGACTTCGGCCCGCACATCGCCGCCCCTCACCCGAATCAAGGCGTGATCTTCACGGTGGTAGCGATACACCCCAGGCTCGATCTCGCCTTCACCCATCACTACATACAGTTCCAAGGGGTGGGTGGCTCCGGCCGATGGGGCATGCCGGGTGGCGCCGGTCACGGCGTCGGCCGGGCCGGCCGCCGACCACAAGAGCTGCCCTATCTGGGCGAGAGAAAGCCCTCCGGGGCGGTAAACCCTCACCGAGCCCCGCGCCGCCAGCGCATCGAGCAGCGCCATCCCTCCCCGGGTCTCCGGGGCCGGCAGCATCACCCGGTCAGGTCCCGGGACGGGCTGAGCCGATATTTCGGGCTCCCGGGGAGGGCACCCGGGGATCATGAGCAAGAACAGAAGTAGAGCGATGGTAATCGGAACCCGCATCATGGGCGCCTCCCGCTGCAACCATAGTCCCGCCCCTTCGGGTCTGTCCGTGCGCTGCCCGGGATAAACGCTTCCTGCCCGCAGCCGCCGCCCGGGTGACGGGCGACGCGGTAGGTGGGCGGCGGCAGGCGGCGGGCGACCTGGCGTGCTCCCCGCCAGGCGACGACCAGCCCCAGCCCCATTCCTGCCGCCGCCCCGAGGTCGGATCCGGCCAGCCAGTACCCGGCGAGCGCACCGGCCATGGCTCCAAGCAACGGCAAACCGAAAGCCAGGAGCCAGCCCCGCGTCAAATGGCGGCCATCGATGGTAACCAGCACCGCATCGCCGGGAGCGAGGCCGGGCTCCTCCGCTATCCCCTCCACTTCCCGCCAACCGGCAGCCGGCAGCAACTGGAAATCCACTCCCCCGGGGCAGGGGCCGCCGCGCCCGCATGCCCGGTCGCGCTGAACCCGCACCCGCACCCTCGTGCCCTGCACGGCCACGACGCACCCGGCCGCCGCCACCTCACCGCCCCGCTCCTTGACCATCGGCAATCCGTCCTCCCCGCTCAGTTGCCGCCAACCACCCTGAGTCTTTCGACGCGGACGGTCGGCGATCCGAGGTTCCCGAACCAGGTGAGGTCGGTGCCCACGCCGGTGATCCGCGCCAACAGGTCGCGTAGATTGCCGCAGATGGTGAAGGGATCAAGCGACTCCGACAGTTGCCCGTGACGGATGCGACGCCCGGAGGCGGCTATCGAGAAGTCGCCCGTAATCCCGCTGACTCCGCCCGTGTCGGTGAAGGACACTACTTCTATCCCGTAGTCGACCGAGGACAGCAGCTTTCCTGGTGGGGTATCGCCGGCGGCGAGATAGGCATTCGACGGAGCTTGGCGCGGCGGACTTCGGTATCCCGGACGGCTGGCATTGCCGGTCGAGGGCACCCCTGCCCGCCTTGCGGAACGCAAGTCGTGGTAGTGTCCGCACAGCACTCCGTCGGTTATCAGTCGAGTGGTCTGGCGGGGCACGCCCTCTCCATCGACCGGCGAACTGCCGGGACGGCCGTCCAATCGCCCGTCATCGATGAGATTGACCAGGGAAGACGCGACCTCCTGCCCCTGTTTGCCGACGAACATCGACTGCCCGAGTTGGACGGCCTCGCCGCTGAGGGCGGAGATCACCGCGTACAGGAAGCTCAGCGCCGCCCAAGGCTTGAATACGAGCGTGACCTCGTCAGTCTCCGGGGGGATGCCGTCAGCGGCGATGGCCGCCCGTCTCGCCGCCTCGCGGCCTACTTGCCGCTTGCGAATGGGTTTCAAAGTCCTCTCTTCGACCACGCCCTCGCCCATGCTGCCCTTGGTCCTCCCGGTGGCCGTGCAGAAGACGATTATGCGACACAGGGTGCCCGGATATGCCTGGTCAAGACCCCGGCTGTTCACGATGCGGGTGGTGGTCACGGCATCCTCGTAACGGGAGAAGATCACCGACTTGACACGGGGATCGGCAGACAGGCAGTCCTTTTCCTCCGCCCGGGCCATGGCTAGCTTGGCGCCCACCTTCAGCCTCGCGAGTTCCGGATCCCAGATGCTGGGCGATTCAGGGGCGGGCATGACTTCGCCAAGTCCGGCATACTCATCGGGCGTGGCCGCGCGGGCGGCGGCATCCGACCGCTCGAGCAGACCGTCCAGAGCATCGCTTTCCATGCTGGCAGCGAACGAGAAGCCGGTGGCCCCGTCCCGCAGTATGCGCAGGGCGACTCCGACCTCATGCGCGTGACCGAGTTCTTCGACCCGTCCTCCGCTCACTTCCACGCGGGTCCGCCTGGCCGTCTCGACCACCACTTCCGCCTGTTCGATCCCCCGCCGCCCGGCAGCCTCCAGGAGGTACTCCGGAGCCTCGATCGCGGACAGCCTCACGATCCCGTCCCTCCCACCATCATCGCCCGAATCCGCACGGTAGGTTGGCCGAAGCTGACGCAGGCGGACTGGAGCTTTCCGCAGCGGCCGCTACCCCCCGGGTCCAGGTCGAAGTCATCGCCCACGGCATCGATGTTGAAGAGTACCTCCCGCCCATTGCCCACCAGGGTGCAACAGCGGACGGGCTCGGCCACACGCCCGTCGCGGATCAGGAAAGCCTCGGGGGCGGAGAAGACGAACTCGGCCCCCGCCACGTCTCCGCGCCCTCCCCCGATCCGCTTGACGTATAACCCGTGCGCGACCCCGCCGATGACGTCAGCCGGAGGGGTGGTCCCCCGGTCGATGTAAGTGACGGTCATGCGGGGGATGGGCACGGCCCGGAAGTCCTCGCGCCGGCCGTTGCCCGTAGGTTCCCGCCTACCCTCGCGGGCGGTGAGGAGGCTCTCCATGTAGCCAAGCAGCAAGCCCTGATCGATCAGTACATTGCGCCGGCAAGGTGTGCCCTCGTCGTCGATCTGCCCCGAGCCGGAACGGCCGGGCATGGTACCATCGTCGACCACGCTCACCAGGTGGCTGGCTACCGGCTGACCTATCTTGCCGGCATACATCGAGGCTCCCCTGTTGACCAGATCGGCTTCCAGCGCATGGCCTATGGCCTCATGGATCAGCACGCCGCCATGGCCGGGACCGATCACCACCGGCAGTACCCCGGAGGGCGGGCGCGCGGCATCCAGCATCTGGACCGCCGCCTCGGCCGCCTCCCGGGCCAGCAGTTCAGGCGATGTCTCCTGGAAGACAGTCAGGTCCACCTGGCCTCCTCTGGCCCGCGATGCCACCTGTCGATCGCCGTCCCGTGCGGCCGTCACCGTGACGCGGAATTCCATCATCGGACGAAAGTCGCCCGCCCACAGTCCCTCAGAGTTGGCGATCAGGACCGTCTGGGCGAAATCGCTATAGCGGATGTCCACCTGGACGATGTGCGGGCTGAAGGACCGCGCCGCCTCGTTGCTTCGGCGGACGAGGTCCAGCTTGTCGGATATCGGGGCGTCGGCCGCGGTTGGCATGACCCTAGCGGCCGCCGATTCGCCTTCCATCCGGATGGCCGGCCGCCTGCCCGGAAAGCGGCGCCGCGCCACCGTCGCGGCGGCTAGGGCCGCCCGCGCCAGACCCTCGGGCGTGAGGTCGGTGGTGTATGCATAGCCCGTACTCCCATCGGCCATCACGCGCACACCTGCTCCGCGGTCATCCCCGACTACCACCGACTCGATGCGGTCCTCCGTGAACCTGACCGAGGTGGAGCTGCGTTCCTCGAAGAAGATCTCCGCGAAATGCCCCCCTCTCGCCAGGGCCCGTTCAAGCACTCTCGCCACCGCGCCCCGGTCAAGAGGGAAGCACGCGTTCCTCAAACCCAGCACCTCCCGACTCCGGCCTTGGGACTGGTTAGAGTGGGACGGCGTTGTTCTATTATTCGCCGCCGACGATGGCTCCGCCTTCCTCTAGCGCCATTGTTTGGGGTCAATCTGGGCACGGCTCCCTGGCAGGTAACCGATATCTCGGGTTAGAATGGGGTGACGCGACCGAAAACGAGGTCCGGAGAGGTGGAGGATGGTCGGACATGAATGAGAGCCAGCCAACGATCCCGGCGGAGGAGCGGGAGACGATCCTTTCAATCACGGGCATGAGTTGCGCCGCGTGCGCTCAGAGCGTGCAGGCTGCTCTGCTCAAGGTAGCCGGGGTCCGCTCGGCGACCGTGAACTTCGCCACCGGGCGCGCCTACGTCCACCACGATCCCGACCGCGCCGGTCTGGATAACCTGAAACGGGCGGTGGCCGCCGCCGGCTACCGCGTGGAGCAGGAGACGGCCACGGCGGTGTTGCCCATCGAGGGGATGACTTGCGCCGCCTGTTCGAGCGCCATCACCCTCAGCCTTGAGCGGACGCCCGGCGTCCACGAAGCTTCGGTCAACCTGGCGACGGCCCGGGCCACCGTCGTATACGACCCGGAACGCACCGACCTGCCGGCACTGCGGCGGGCGGTGGAGGCCGTCGGTTATCGGGTCAAAGAAGGGGAGGAACTGCGCCGGACTGACCGTCAGGAGGCCGAGCGCCGGGAGTTCAGCCTGGCCCGTCGCCGACTGCTGCTGGCGTGGGCGCTCACCATCCCGATCATCCTGTGGATGATCCCCGATTTCTTCCTGCACCATGTCCCCTTCGGCCACCGGGCCATGAACCTGGGCATGATCTTCCTGGGAGCCCCGGTGCTGTTCGGCGCTGGCCTCGCCACCTACCGCTCGGCGGCCAACGCCCTCGCCCACCGGAACGCCAACATGGACGTGTTGATTGCCATGGGCACGCTGGCGGCTTTCGCCACCGGTCCCGCCTCCTTCGCCTTCCCCATCGCCAACTACGCGGGGGTTGCGGCGATGATCATGGCCGTGCACCTCACCGGTCGTTACTTTGAAGCCCGGGCAAGGGGGAAAGCCTCGGACGCAATCCGCAAGTTGCTCCAGCTCGAGGCGGACACCGCCAACCTGCTGGTGGATGGCGATGAGGTAGCCGTGCCCATCGAACAGGTGCAGGTGGGTGACGTGATGGTCGTGCGGCCCGGGGAGAAGATCCCGACCGACGGGGTGGTCCTCGAGGGGTTGAGCACGGTCGACGAGTCGATGGCGACGGGAGAGTCGCTGCCCGTGTCCCGTGGTCCCGGAGACGAGGTGATCGGCGCGACCATCAACCAACAGGGCATGTTGAAGATCCGGGCCGTCCGGGTGGGCCGCGATACTTTCCTGGCGCAGGTCATCCGGCTGGTAGAACAAGCTCAGGGGACGCGGGTGCCCATCCAGGAGTTCGCCGACCGGGTCACGGCAGCCTTTGTGCCGGTGGTACTGGCTATCGCCGGACTGACCTTCGCCGCCTGGCTGCTGCTCCCCGATCGGCTGCACCGGGTGGTCGTTGCCGCCGCGCCGTTCATCCCCTGGGTCGATCCCGGACTTGACCCGATCACCCAGGCCATCGCCGCCACCGTGGCCGTGCTGGTCATCGCTTGCCCGTGCGCGTTGGGCCTGGCCACACCCACGGCGCTGATGGTGGGCAGCGGCCTCGGCGCCGAGAACGGAGTGCTGATTCGCCATGGAGCGGCAATCCAACTCCTGCAAGAAGCCCGGACCATCGTCTTCGACAAGACGGGCACGTTGACTACCGGCCGTCCTGGGGTCACGGCCATCGAACCCCTGGGGGGTTTCGACTACCGGGAGTTGCTCCGGCTGGCCGCCGGGGCCGAACAGGGTTCGGAGCACCCCCTGGGTCGGGCCATGGTGGAGCGAGCCCGGCAAGAGCCTGACCTCGTCATCCCCCCGGTGGATCACTTTGAAGCGGTGGTGGGCAAGGGGGTGCGCGCCCGGGTGGAGGGACGGGAGGTGGTCCTCGGCACCCGCAGCTTGTTACGGGAAGCGGGGATCGACCCCGAACCGCTGGAAGAGGCGGCCAGGCGCCTTGAGGAAGAGGGCAACACGGCGGCACTGGTGGGCGTGGACGGAAGCCCGGCCGGAGTCATCGCTCTGGCCGACACCATCAAGGAGGACGCTTCGCGCGCCATAGCCGAGCTTTCGCGGCTGGGTTACCGGACCAGCATGCTGACCGGAGACAATCGCCGCACCGCCGAGGCCATAGCGCGCAAGGCAGGGATCGGCAGGGTGCTGGCGGAGGTCCTCCCCGGCGACAAGGCGGCCGAGATCCGGCGGCTGCAGGCGGCCGGCGAGCGGGTGGTGATGGTGGGCGACGGCATCAACGACGCGCCCGCTCTCACCCAGGCGGATGTAGGCGTGGCGCTGGGGACGGGCACCGACATCGCCATCGAGTCGGCGGCGGTGACGCTGGTGCGGGGCGACCTGGCGGCGGTGGTGACCGCCATCAACGTCTCGCGGCACACGTTCCGCAAGATCCGCGAGAACCTCTTCTGGGCGTCTTTCTATAACCTGGTCGCTATACCCCTGGCGGTACTGGGCCTGATGCACCCGGTGATCGCGGAGATCGCCATGGCGACCAGTTCCATCAGCGTGGTCGCCAATGCCAACCGGCTGCGGGGAGTACGGGTGCGACCGGACTTCACGCCCTGACCGGCAGTTCCCGCTCGCGGAACCAGGCCACGGCGTCGGCGATGGCGCCCCGCACCGGGTGGGGCCGAAAACCCAGTTCCCGGGCGGCTCGGGCATGGCTGATGTGGGAGTTGCTGCCCAGGGTATATACGGAGTCGCGGGTCAGCAACGGCCGCGTGCCCGCGAGCCGGCCATATAGCGTGAGGAGCCCGGCTGCCGGGTAAGCGCACCAGCGTGGAATCCGCAGCCGGGGAACGGGCGCTCCCGTCAGTTCGGCCAGGATGGCCAGGATCTGCCGGACCGCCAGCCGCTGGCCGGACAGGATGTAGCTCCGCCCCGCCCGGCCGCGCGCGGCGGCGGCGGCCATCCCCGCTGCAACATCGCGGACATCGACGAAATCGTAGGCGCCATCGACATAGGCCGGCAGCCGGCGCCGGGCGAAGTCCAGGATCAGCTGCCCCATCGGTGACGGCCGATAGTCATGCGGGCCGATCACCCCGGTAGGGCACACCACCACGGCGTCCAGACCCCGTTCCACCGCGGCGAGCACCTCGCGGGTTCCCCGCGCCTTGGACCGGCCGTAAACGGTGTCGATGGCGGCGGGGTCGAACGCCTGCTCCTCGTCGATCTCGACGCCGGGACGCGGTTCCGCCAGAGCGTGGATGGAACTGGTGTGCACCAGCCGCTCGACTCCGCAAGCCAGGCAGGCCTCGGCCACCCGCCGGGCGCCCCGGACGTTGACTTCTTCAAGCGCCGGGGAGTCGCTCGGGTCGATGCTGACCATCGAGGCCAGATGATATACGAGGGCCGCCCCGGCGAACGCTTCGCGCAGGGCTACCGGGTCCCGCACATCGCCCCACCGCACTTCCACGGGAAGGCCGGCCAGCGGCTGGAGGTCGTCCCCGGGCAGGACCAGGCAGCGCACGCGACGGCCCGCCGCTACCAGATGCCGCACCAGGTTGTTCCCGATGTGGCCGGTGGCGCCCGTTACCACCGTCAGGCCGGTTACCGCGGGATGCGTTGGCCTGGTGACCGCATCGGGAGCGGATCCCTCAACGTCCAGGTGCATGGCGGACCCCCAGTCTCCTCGCGGCCTCCCGGAACAGGGCGGCGAACCGATCCCACAGCCCTTTCGGTGGCTCGCCGGCCTCGCCGCCTGACGGGTCCGGGCTCACTGCCGCCGTTTCCTGGGCGGGCACTCGGAAGAGGAACTGCACTGACCGCGCGCGGCCCAGTCGCGGCGAGACGAAGGAGGGCGCCGGTGGGCGTTCCTCCCTGCCGGGGGCGTGTCCGTGAATCCCGGCCCGGACGTCGTCAACGCCTTCCTCCAGGCGCCGCTGGCCCTCCAACAAGGCTTGCGCGCCATCGGCGAGGGCCGCCGTGCCGCCGTCCAACTCCCGGGCCGCGCCGGCCAGGGCACCCGTTCCCGCGAGGACTTCCCGGGCTGCGGGAGTCACCTCGGCGAACCCTCGGGCGAGGTCGCGCGCCCCCATTGCCATCCCTTCGACTCCCTTGTGCAACTCCCGGTACTGCTGGGACACCTGCCTGACTCCTTCGCCATAGCCGGAGAGTGCGCTGTTCGCACTGCGGATCGCCGCGTGAACCTCTTCCAGGCCCGCGAGCTTCTGTAAGACGCTTTCGGCCATCTTGCGGGTGTCGGGGTCGGCGCTGCGCCGAAGGGCGGCAGCGAGGGTCTTCAGGCCGCCGGCATCGTCCAGCATGCCGGCAAGCGCACTCTCCACCTGGATGTAAGCCTGATCCAGGGCCGGCGACTGCTCGCCAATCGCCGCCATGCTCGCCGCCATCGCCGCAGAGGCCGTCTCCAATTGCGACAGCCCTGCCGCGAGGCCAGTCAAGGCCTGTTCCGCACCCTCAACTCCCCGGACCAGTAAGCGGCCGCCGCTTTCGAGTTCCGTCGCTCCCCCGTGCAGGCGCTTCGCGCCGGCGTTCACCGCCAGCGCGGCGTCGCTGAAAGCGGCGATGCTCGCCGTCATGGTCCCGAGCGCGCCCCCGAGGACGTCCAACTCCCGCTTCATGTCCTCGGCCGCCCCTCCCAGGACTGCCTCCGCCCGGATCGCGACGATCTGAAGCCCCGCGAACGCGAAGTCGCGCACCAGGGCCTCGGCGACCAGCGTGCCTTCTTCCCCCGGTAGCAGCGTGAAACCCAAGGACACGGTATCGCCGGCGATCAGGGTGGTCGCGCCCGGGGCGGTTATGGCGGTCGCCCGATCCAGGTCAAAGGGCAAAGTCACCTGAAGCAGGTGGCTGTCCCGGAAGCGGGCAAGTGCCGCCGGGCCCGAACTCACCTTGACGGTGATCCTGAGCTGCCCGCCGGCCCCGGGAAGCGAGCCGGCGGCGATGGGCCGGCCGTCGAGTTCGTAGCCGATGGCGAACTCCCAGGGCAGTTGCCCGTTCACCGGGCGTCCCTGGTAACGGAAGATGCCGCCGGCGCCTCCCGCCGGAAAGGTGATTCGCTCGCCCCGCACCACCGCCCGGCGCCCGTCGGTCAGGTTGAGGACCTCTTCGTATCGCCCGTAGTCGGTTATTTCCTGGCCGGTTGGGTAGAAAGTGTTCACCACGTAGACCGTCTCGACGCTTCCGTCGAGCGCCAGGTTCACGAAGACGGTCTCATGTTTGGGCGTCGCCTCTTGTAGACCGCCGGGTGGACCGGCGGCGGACGAAGTGCCGGCGAGTCCCCCGAATGCCACAGCCGACGCGATCAGGAGGACGGCCCCCCACTTGAGCTGGTATCCCTTCCTCAGCACTCCCCGCACCCCTTTCCCTGCCGCTCAATCGTCGGCCGCGGCCGCCCTCGGCGACGCAGATCGGAAGGTAGTGAGCCCGATCAGCCTATCCCCCAGGACGAGGATCTGCGGCAGCACTATGAGCACCATCACGCACGACAACAGCGCCCCCCGCCCGATCAGGATCCCGAGGGTGGACACGCTCGGAATACCGGAGACCCATCCCAGCGTGAAGCCGGCCGCGGTCATTACGGCCGCCGAGGCGATGATGGATCTGCCGGCGGCATCGATGGCCCGCGCCGCCGCTTCGCGCGCGCCTACGACCTTGCGGTACGCCAGATAGCGATCGGTGAGGAGGATGGCGTAGTCCACGGTTGCGCCCAGTTGTACGGCGCTGACGATCATGTAACCGATGAAGATGAGCGGAACCCCCAGGAAGTATGGCACCGCCATGTTGAACCAGATGGAACTCTGGATGGTGAAGACCAGCAAGATGGGCAGTAGCAGCGACCGGAAGGTCAGGAGGATGATGCCGCCAACGGCGACCATGCTCAGCATGCTCACGATCCGGAAGTCGTACCCCACGACCTCCCTGATATCCCGGATGGCGGGCGACACACCCAGCATCCGGTGATCGCCGGGGTAGTACCGCTCGGCTACGGCCTCGATGTCGGCCAGGGCGGTGAAGGCCGCGGCGCTCTCCGCGGGAGCGGCCAGTCGCATCACAAGGCGCGAGTAGCGCTCTCCCTCAAAGTCATCCCGCAGCGCCTCCGGCAATGCGGAGCGCGGTATGCCGGGGCCGGCCAACGCGGCCAGCGAACGCACATCTTTCACGCCCGGCGAGTCCTTCAGGGCCCGGGTGAGCGCGACCTCGCCAGGGATGTTCCCTGCCGGCACGATCAGCACCAGCTGGTTTGAGGCGCCGAAGACTTCCGTCATCGCCCGCCCTCCCTCGTCGCCGCCGAGGGAATCCCCATAGAGGAAGTGGTTGGCCGACTGTCCGAGGTAAGCGATGGGCAACAAGATGATCACCACGACGGGGACCACGTACCGCTGCCGCAAGATCCGCCTTCCCAGGTCCCGCAACTCGGGGACGAGCGGTCGATGGCGGGTGCGATCGATCAGGCGCTCGCCGGCGACGACCAGACCGGGAAGCACCGACATCACGGCAGCCAGGCTCAGCGCAACCCCTTTTACCAGTGTCAGCCCGAGTTCAACTCCGATTCCGTACCGCATGGCCATGAGCGCGGCGAACCCCGCAGCCGTGGTCAACGCGCTCGCGCCGATGCAGGAGACCGAGTGCTTGAGTGCCCGCACCATGGCCTCGCCGGCTGCCGCGCCGGCAGCCCGCTCCTCGGCGAATCGGTGCAGCAGGAAGATGGAGTAATCCATCGTGACGGCGAACTGAAGCAGCGGCGCCGCTGCCTGGGTGATGAACGAGACTTCCCCCAGCACCACGTTGGTGCCCATGTTGATCACGACGGATGCCCCTACCGTTGCCATGATCAAGAGCGGTTCGAACCAGGAAGTCGTGAACACGGCGAGGATGGCCAGGAAGATGGGCACCACCAGGATGGTGATCACCAGGATCTCGCGGGAGCCCCGTTCTCGAGACACGAGGGCGTCCACTGCCGGACCGCGCAGGACTACGTTCCCATCGCCCAGCCGTCTGAGGGAGGCAACGGCTCGACCCGTGACCGGGCTGTAGTCATTCTGCGCGAACAGCACATCGAATAGCGCGTGACCTTCCCGGTAGTATCGCCCGACAAGAGCGCCATCCAGGAACTCCAGGGGGACCGTCACGTCGGCGAAGTCATCCAGCCAGATGACATCGCTTACGCCGGGAGTCGCCGCGATCTCCCGTTTCATCTGGACCGCCTCGGGGATGCTCACCCCATCCACCATCAGTTGCGCCGTGCCGTGCGACCCGAATTCCTCGGCATGGATCGCGATGGCCGCGCGCGTCCCCATCGCCTGCGGCAGGTAACGGGTATTGTCATAGTTGACGGTCACGCGAGGGATGAGGACGGCGCTGAGCAGGGTAGCCAACCCGAATAGCCCCAAGAACCATTGGCGTCTCCTGACCACGAAGCGGGCAAATCGGTCCAAATCGGCTACCTCCGCAATCGCGAACTTTTGTTCGCTTTTCAAGGACAAGAATCCGCAGCCTGAGCCACCCAAGCTGCGCCGCGTTCGTTCAGCCCGTTACCCCGAGCCTACACTCGATGTCTTGGAAGTAGAAGATCAACATCCGGTTGATCAGTTCTTCAATGCGCTGGATATCGGAGATGCTGCGCAGGATGATGAACAGCCCCTCCACAAACCCGGATGCGATCAGGTGAATCAGCACATCGTCTCCTTCCCCCGCACCCGAATACAACTCTTCCTTGATTCGCCTCGCAACCATGGCGATGAGCGTCTCCAGAAAGTCTTCGTGGCGTGAGCCCGAACTCTTGTCGGCGACCACCAGGAGTTGCCGCCCGTGCCGCGAGTACACGCCCATGATGCCGCTCGCGATGTGCCGCGCTATCGAGCGAACATCTCCCCGGTTCTGCTTGCTTAGCTGGTGCGACTCGAAGATCAACGCGGATATGTCGCGGTAACCCGCCTGAACGATCGCGTCGAATATCTCCTCTTTATTCTTGAAATAGCGATAGATATTGCCGGTAGCGACGCGGGCCCGCCTGGCCATCCGCCGCATCTGGGCGCCGCCGAACCCGTGTTGCTCGAATTCGGCGAGGGCGGCTTCCAAGATCCGCGCCCTGATCTCTTCCTTCTGATATTGCATGCGTGAACCACCGTTCGCCTTTACTTCAGAGCTTACAGCAGATCGCCATCGCTGTCAAGGACTGCGAGTTGCCTTGCGACTGCGGGAACGGCAGGGGCGGGTTCCGGTCGCGATCCGGGTAACGGTCCGGGTAGGGGCGGGTTCCGAACCCGCCCCTACAGCCATCCCCCTTGCTCCTATCGACTATCTCGGCCTATCTCAATTCAGGGAGATGGGGCCCGCCTTTCCATGCACCCGGCACCCCGAACGCATATGCGGGTCTCAGATCTCGACCCGCTGATAGCGACCGGCGGCCGTGCGCAGCAGCACCGCAAGGATGGCGGCTCCTGCCAGCAGCGATGCGGCGGACACCGTCAACAGGGCCGCGGCCAGATCCATCCCGGCGCCCAGCAGCCTCATCACCGCAACCCCTTGCCCCGCCATCAGCCCGCCCCCAAGGGCCATGGCCAACAGGACATTCAGGTTCTCCTTGATGGCGGCAACCGGGTTCTGCCAGGTCAGGTAAGGCCGCATGATATCCAGGAGCAGGCTCAGACCTATGAGGGGCAGACTGGCGGCCATGCCGGCTGCGGCTACCAGGAGGAAGTCCGTCACCGGCCATCCGGCGACTCCAAACCCGAGGATCGCCAGCACGGGAAGGGTCAGGAGCATGATCAGATAGGCCTGAGCCAGCTTCGCCTGTACCTGGACCTTCGGGTCCACCGGGATCGTCCGCGACACCCAGAAGAGCCTGCCTTCCCTGGAGAAGGCCGAAGAAGACGCGGGGGCCATCAGGGCCATCGCCGCCACGTATCCGGCCCCTGCCAGCCGGGACACAGTGGGGCTGCCGAGCAGAAGATCCTGCAAACCGGGTTGGGCGGCATCACCAATGGCGAGGAGGGGGAGGGCCATCAGCACCGGCAGGAGGGGTATCATGGCAACGCTGTTCAGCAGCGACATCGGCTCGCGAGTGAGCAGCCGGAGATCGCGCAGCGCGATGGCCCATACCGGCCCTCGGACCCGCCGGACCCGCATCGCCAACTGGCTGTCCGTCAGGCCCCGTCCGGCGCGCACTTCCTCGCCGCCGATCAGCCCGCCATAGAACAGCCGCTGTCCGAGGGCAAACGCGATGGCGGTCATCCCGAGCGCCCCGCCGGCCAACGCCAGCAGCCACCCGAGACGTACCGCTACGGCAGGGGCGGTGAGGGCCCGGGTGGCCCAGACGGCCGGCGGGAAAGCCCTCCCTGCTTGGACGATGAGACCGTCTCCGGGGAGGAGGAGCCGGGCTACAAACTCCGCCTCGCGCCCGGGCGGTCCAATCCGGGCGGGCAGCATCGCGAAGACGGAGATGGCCAATGTCAGCACGATCATCCCGATCAGGCGCACGGCGTCCTTGTGCCGGGCTACGTTGGCCGCCCGCATCAGGACCATGACGGCCATGGCGGCCAGGCTCACGGGGATCACCGGGGTCACGAGGTAGACGGCAAAGGCTTGCAGCCAATAGAGGCCGCCCGCCCCCGATCGGATCCCATACACCAGTAGACCGGGCAGCACCAAGGGAGCCATGGTCAAGTACCCGGCGACGAGCACGACGACGAACTTGCCGGACAGGACTTGCCAGGGCGCAAGGGGGAGAGCGATCAGCATGGGCAAGTCCGTGGAGAAGTAGAACACGGACATAACGTACGCGAATCCGAGAAACAGGACCGCCGCCGCGGCCGCCACCATGGACATGGTCAGGACTACCGGGGTCTGGCCTAGCGGCAAGGTCAGGTCGTAGGCGGCGTTCAGGAGGCGCTGGTACAGGTAGACCATGGGGGCTACCCCGGCGGCCACCGCTACCGCTATCCCCACAAACGCCAGGCACCTGATGTCCCGGCGCCGGACGTAATACCAGGCCAAAGAGAGTCCGAAATGCGCTTTCAGGCTGGTGGTCCAGACGGCCCGGGTGGTCATGTTTCCGTCAACTCCAGGAAGATCTGCTCCAGGGACTCCTTGTCGCGGGCTTGATCGCGCAGTTCATCCATGGTGCCGAGGGCGATGAGCTTGCCCTTGTGAATGATGCCGATCCGGTCGCACAGCTTCTCGGCCACCTCCAGGATGTGGGTGGAGAAGAAGACGGCCCGGCCGTGCGCGCATCGGTCGCGGAGGATCTCCTTGAAATGATGGGCCGACCGCGGGTCCAGACCTACCATGGGCTCGTCCATGATGAAGATCATCGGGTCGTGCAGCAGCGCTCCCACCAGGACGATCTTGTGGCGCATGCCGTGGGAGTAGCTCTTGATGGGATCGGCCACGACCCGCGTGAGGGCGAACAGCTCAAGAAGGTGCGGGATCCGCTCCTGGCGCTCCTCGGCCTTGACTCGGTACACGTCGGCCAGGAAGTTCAGATACTCGATGCCCGTCAAACGCTGGTAGATATCAGGATTGTCCGGCACGTAACTCAGGCGCCGCTTCACTTCCAGCGGAGAACCGGCCAGATCGTACCCGGCCATCCGTATGCTCCCCCGGTCGGGCCGGAGCAGCCCCACCATCATCTTGATGGTGGTGGTCTTGCCGGCGCCGTTGGGCCCGAGAAAGCCGAAAACCTCGCCCGCCCTGACCGACAGGTCCAGGGCGTCCACGGCCTTGACTTGCCCCCGGTTGTAGGTCTTGGTCAGCCCGCTCAGCTCGATCAACGTCCCATGCCCTCCGTTTCCCCCCCGGTGCGACCGGCCGCCGCTCCGGCCTCCCCGCTGGCGGGGGACCGCCGTCCCTCCTCACGCTCGCGGTCCAGCTTCCTCCTCCTCTGTCGGACGCAGTCGGTCAACAAATACTCGATCTGCCCGTTGATGGAACGGAAATCATCCCGTGCCCATGCGGCCAACTCGCGCCACAAGGCGGGCGACAGGCGCAACACCAGTTGCTTCTTGCCGTTCTCCCGGTCGGCCACGGCGGTACGCCCGCACCCCCGATTCAGTATAGAGTCCCGCTGTTGACGATGGGCTGGACGTCACGGTTGCCGCATAGTACCACCAGGAGGTTGCTCACCATGGTCGCTTTGCGTTCCTCGTCGAGTTTGACGATATCGTTCTCGTTCAGCTTGGCCAGCGCCATCTCCACCATGCCCACCGCGCCTTCCACGATCAGTTGTCTCGCATCCACGATAGCCGAAGCCTGTTGGCGCTGGAGCATGGCCGCCGCGATCTCGGGAGCGTAGGACAGGTGAGTGATGCGGGACTCCAGGACCTCGAGCCCCGCGGCCTCGACCTTGGCCTGGAGTTCCCCGCGGAGGCGGTCCGCCACTTCCTGGCTGCTGCCGCGCAGCGACATCTCCGCTTCATCGCGAGGAGAATCGTAAGGATAGTCGCGGACGATGTTACGCAGGGCCGCGTCGCACTGGATAGACAGGAATTCCTTGTAGTTCTCCACGTTGAACAGCGCCTTGGCCGTGTTGACCACCCTCCAGATGACCACGACGCCGATGATCACCGGGTTACCGAGCTTGTCGTTGACCTTCTGCTGGTCGTTGTTCAGCGTCTCCGCCTTGAGCGATATGGCCATCCGGCGACCGGCACCCGGGAGAGACAAGGCGCCGGAGCCGGCCCGCGCGGCAGGCGCGGCAGGACCGAATGGGTTCACCGGACTGACGAAGGGATGGACGAAGAAGAAGCCTTCGGACTTGAGCGTACCGTAGTACTTCCCGAACAAGGTCAGGACCAGCGCTTCATTGGGCCGCACCACTTTCAGCCCCAGGAAGATGATCGGCCCGATGATGGCAAGGTACAGCAGGCCGACACCGATCATGACCATGGCCGCCCTGAACCTTCCGGCGGGGACGAGCGCGCCTGCCGCTCCTTCCGCCATAACCGCTCCGTACACCACCACAACCAGGGCGGCGATCATCAAGGCCAGGTTGATCACCAGGACGGGCATCCCCGGCCAAGCAGGTGCATTCGCCTCAGCTTGAGGCGCGGTTCTGGGCCCAACAGCTCTTTCCGACATGTCCTCGCGTCCCCTCTGTCGTCGAGTGCGATATCATTATGATATCATATTGCATGATACGCCCTCCCATCGGCGGATGTCAAGCGCACGGCTCCGCGATCTCCTCCTCCGGAAGGGGACGGATGCGCGAGGAAGTGGTACGGATAGTTGCAAGCGCGGAGACTGCGGTTGGGAACCCGGTCGTGCAGAGGAGCTAGACTGGCGCCTCGACCCGGACTGTAGTCACGGCGGGGCGGGTTCGGAACCCGCCCCTACCTTGGGATCGACCATGACCGTGACCATGGCGGGTACCCACTGAGGCATGCGACTACGGTTTCTTGGCGGCTATGACCTCTTTCATCTCCGCCCCGGTCTTGACCGGGCGGTTCGCGTCCCGATATAGCTGTTCAAGCCGCTGGAGCGAGTGGATCTTGAGATCGGGATGCGGCGGGGGCGAGTATACCAGGATGAAGCTCGCAGTGCGGTCACTGGTGTTCTTGATTTCCACCCGCGGCCCAGGCTGCAGCGGTATCAGCATCGCCATACGCGGCAGCAGTTCATACTTCTTGCCGTCACGGGTGATGTCCAATCGACCTTCCAGCATGTAGATCGCCCGCTCCAAGAATTCTTTGCTCTCCGGCGTCGAACCGGTGGTGATACTCACGCCCGGCAGCAGGTAGCTCACGCTCATGCTGATGTTCTCGCCGAACACGAGGGGTTGATACCAGTCGGGCTTATGGAAGAATCCGGGCATGTCATCTAGCTTGACGACCTGGAACTCCGCCACCGCACATCCTCCTCCACGTGCAAGTTACCTGCCCCCCGCCTACGGGTGGACAGGGCTCTCGTGCGTCTTACCAGCTAACCATGGCGTAGTAAGTGGCATCCCTCCCCTATCCATTCGCGCCAACGGTGTTCTTCGCCACCCGGCGATCTCCTCCTCGCGCCGGTGCGGGGGGGGGCGGGACCGCGGTTGGGAGTCCCGGGTTGCAGTCGATAGTCGTAGAAAGAGGGAAGCGGGGGACGCCTCCGTCGGTTGCCGGCGCCAGCACTCAATGCTACGGCAGAACCCGCGAGGTATGTGACTATGGTTTCTTGGCGGCTATGACGTCTTTCATCTCCGCGCCAGTCTTGACCGGCCGATTGGCGTCCCGATACAGCTGTTCAAGCCGCTGGAGCGAATGGATCTTCAGGTCCGGGTGCGGCGGAGGCGAATACACGCGCACGAAGCTCGCCGTGCGGTCACCGGTGTTCTTGAGTTCCACCCGCGGCCCAGGTTGCAGCGGTATCAGCATTGCCATACGGGGGACCAGTTCATACTTCTTGCCGTCCCGGATCACGTCCAACCGACCTTCCAGCATATAAATCGCCGTTTCCAGGAACTCCGTACTCTCCGGCGTCGAACCGGTGGTGACACCCGCGCCCGGAAGCAGATAGGCCACGCTCATCCTGAGGTTCTCGCCGAAGAGCAGAGCTTGATACCAGTCGGGCTTATGAAAGAATCCGGGCATATCATCGAGCTTGACGACCTGGAACTCGGCCATGGCGCATCCTCCTCCGCGTGTAGCTACTCGCGCTCGCCTATGGGTACGCAGGGCTAGCAGGCATTGTACCTGCTAAGCAGCATATTTGAGTGGCATCCCTCCCCTAGCCATTCCCGCCGACGATGTTCTCCACAACCCTGCGATCTCCTCCTCGGGCTGGCACGACGGAGCCGGGGCCTCGGCCTCTCCCGGGTGGCGATCAGACGCGGTGAGTGGCGGGCTGCTCACTCGGAAGCGCAGTCAGACCGCTCGAACTCGATGGCGCGCGCACCATGAAACCGGGCCCACTCTTCCAAGGCGGAGGCGAAGCCACCGGGCACCTCCTGCCCCTCCCACCAGGGTCCCCTCACCACCAGCGCCCCTCGGCGCCGATCGAGGCGGGGCGCGAAACGACCGGCCAGGCGGTCGCCGTGCAGGATGGCCATCGCGTACGATCCATAGGTTCGCCGTTCCCTGGGCACGTATGCCTCCCAGCGATACTGAAAGTCGAAGAGTTCGGCCGCCCGTCGCCGGCAGATGATCAGGTTGTCCAGCGGGGGCAAGAACTTGACCCCGTCTCCCCCGCAGTCGCCCGGCGACCGCAGTTCGCTCTCCAGTTCGGCGGAGAGGTAATAGGGGTCAGCGAGGCTCCCCACAGCGACGGGGATGAGTTCGCCCGCGCCGACCAGCCGGGCGATGGTCTTCCGCCTTCCTCCGGGCGGTTGGCGGCTCCAGGCCAGATGGGGGTCGGTCGAGCTGGCCAGCCCGGCGGCCCGGAAGTACGCCCGAGCCAGGAAATCCGGGTCATCAGCGGCGCCGGCGCTGATGCCGGGCAAGACCCGCCCGGTCAAGTCGAAGAAGCGCAGGTTCCCGTGGCGGTGGTGGATGACCAGCCGGCCGAAGTGCCATAGCCACTCCAGGGCTTGGCTGATGGCCCTGGTCCCTGCCTTCCCCTCCCGATCCCACCAGCCCTGCACCTTGTCCCGGGAGTCGAAGCAGCGCGAACTCATGGGGCCGCGAGCACCGATCGCCCGCTCGATCGCCTCGAACATGGGTTCGAAGTCCTTCAGACCCGGGCGGTAGCGCTGCTCCAACTCCCGGAATCGCGGGAGGAAGTGCGGGAACAGGACCGTGGGGACGATGCAGCGTACGGTGGTGACGGCTTCGATCAAACTGCGTTCGGCATAGAGCAGTCGATCGAGATGGGCCGGCGCATATCCGGCCACGCGGGCCTGCAGCACCAGGTGATGATTGCGCTCCACCACCTGAATGGGGTCGATCTGGACGTAGCCGAGACCGTCCACCGCCGCCCGCGCATCCGCCCACCGGGACTCGGCGGTGAGGCCATGCCGTCGCACGAGGAAAGCGCGAGCAGTCGCCGGTTCAATCCGCAGCGGCACGCTCAACTCCCGCGCGCGGGTTCGCCGGCATCGATCAAGGCGCCGGCCAAGAGGGCAGGCAGCGCCACCCCGCCCATGCCGAAGACCGCGAGCAATACCAGGCCGAGGGCGCGTCCCCAGCCGGGGATGTCCAAGGGGGCGGTGGCCAGGATGGCTGCGCCCCCCAGCAGTCCCAGGTATACGAGGGGCAGGACGAACCCGGCCAGCAGGGACCATCCCGACATGACCTGTTGGGTTTGCTCGCTGCTGTACCGGCTGAGCCCCACTCGGCTGAACAGGGCCCCGGCCGCGAGGGTCAGCGCCACCATCCCCGGCGTCGCGAAGACCACCGCCCCGGCCAGCGCAAGATAGTCCCATCCCCGGGCCTGCATCACCAGGCCGGTGGCGGGTACCAGCAGTATCCCGGGAGCGATGGCCAGGACCGAGGCGCCGAGGACCTTGCCCCCCACGATGTCCAGGCCGGCCAGGGGCGCGCTGCGCATCAGCACCCAGGCTTGCCCCTCGCCGAACAGCATCCTCGTACCCATCTGAGAGGCGAGGAAGGCGTGGACCAAGCACAGTATGCCCATCGTCAGATACAGGCGAAGCGGGCCCTCCCGCCATCCGCCGGCCCCGCCGCCGGCCATGGCCGCCGGCAGGATCATCCCGATCACGACGAAGATGATCAAGTGAAAAGAGCCTGCCCAGTTCTGGGGATCGCGCACAAATATCCGCATCTCCTTGAGGGCGATGGCGAGCACCGGCGAGCGCCGGGGAAGAGGCCCGGCCGGAGCCCGGACCGCCCGGCGGCGCCTCCGCCTCCATACCTCGCCGCTGCCTGCCCATCCCCCGTAAAACGCCTCGCGAACCAGCCCGAAAGCGGCGACCAGGACGAGCAGGGATGCGGCGGTGGCCAGTGACGACCAGCCCAAAGCGACGCCCGCGTGACCCCGGGCCGCGGCGTAGGTGGCTCGTGCCAGCCACCAGGCAGGGGACAACTCGGCTTCCGACAGCCGGAGTACCCCGATGGCCTCGGCCAAGCGCCCGGGGTCCATCCGGCCCGCGAAACGGGCGCCTAGCTGGGTCGCCGCATAGGTGATCGAAGCGAAGAGCATGCCGATGAAGCCGCCGATTTCTCGTACGCGATGGGCGGGTATCAAGCGCAGGGCAAGCAGGTTCAACAGCATGCCAACGGCCACCGGCAAGAATATCGTCAGCGTGCTCAGGTAGAGGACGGCTGGATAGAAGGTCCAGGATGCTCCGTAGCCGGCGCCGAAGCCGATGGTCACGGGCAGCACGAGCAATAGCACCCACAGGCTCTGCGGCACCATCACTTCCAGCAGTTTAAGACTGAACACCTGGTTGACGGTGAGGGGGGCCACGAACAGCCTTGCCAGGTCGGAGGACGAGTACATGACCAGGAAAGCGGCGCCCACGGCGCTGAAAAGGCAGGCTACCAGTCCGATCAGGTAGATGCCGGCCAGAAGGGGCAGCGTCATGCCGGCCATGCGCTCCGCGAGGTCGGAGGGGGCGCCGGGCATGCCCGCCGCCATCCAGGCGAAAAGCTCGTATGCCCCATAGGTGAGCAAGGACGCCCAGCCGAGGGCCGCCAGCCCGCCGAGGGAGCCCAGGACGGCGGCCAACCAGGGTCTCCGGGTGTAACCGCGCCAGAGGAGGCGGAGTTTCCAGACGGCCAGGCGGATCACGGTCCCGCCTCCCCGTCGAGCTGGCGCGCCAGTTCCGTATGTTCCGGCTCGCCCGTCAGTTTGAGGAAAATGTCCTCCAGGGTGGCCCCTGCCTGACGGGCGGCCGCGCGAAGCTCGGCCATGGTGCCGGAGGCGACCAGGCGCCCGCGATCGATGATGGCGATGCGCGTGCACATCCGTTCGGCGATCTCCAGGACGTGGGTGGACAGGAATACGGTCACGCCCTTGGCGGACAGATCGCGGAGCAAGTCCTTCAGCGCGCGGGCGCTGCGCGGATCCAGTCCGACCGTGGGCTCGTCCATCACCAGCAGCCGGGGATCATGCACCAGGGCCCCCGCCAGCGCTATCTTCTGGCGCATCCCCCGCGAGTAAGACTGGATGATATCGCCCGCCCGCTCGGTCATACCTAACAGGTCCAGCAACCGGTCCATTCGTTGCTGCCGTCCGGGTCCGTCCACCCGGTAGAGATCGGCCATGAACAGCAGGAACTCCCGTCCCGTAAGCTTCTCATACAGCGATGCTTCATCGGGAACGTAGCCCAGCAGGGCCTTGGCCTTGACCGGTTGGGTCTGCACGTCGTGGCCGCCGATCAGCACCCGTCCGGAAGTGGGTCGCAAGAGGCCGGTCATCAAGCGGATGGTGGTGGTCTTGCCGGCGCCGTTGGGCCCGAGGAAGCCGAACAACTCGCCGGCCTGGATTTCGAGATCGAGATCGGTGACGGCGGACAACGAACCGAAGCGCTTGTTGAGCCTGTCGAGGACGATCACCCGGCGCCGACCCCCTGGCGTCCTGCCCTATCCGGCAGGGATATGGGTCGACATTCGACGCCGCCCGGTGGTATCCTCGCTCGCCGCCCGCCAAACACGAAGCGAGGGCGGCCAGCCCCCCTGAGCAGCCGGCCGCCCCTGCTTGCCGATCAGCTTACGGGTCTACCACGATCACCCCAGGACCAGCCACTACTCGTGCCCCGTGCTGAGCATCGGTCACCGTCCCGCTCAAGGGGTAGGGTCCTGGCTCGACGGTTGCCGCGACCCGAACCCGATAGGTCACCTCGATAGTCTCCCCGGGGGAGAACCGGGAAGTGCCGGTACGGTTCCAGGTCCACCCGGCGTGGCCGTCGTAATCTCGACCGACCACCGGCGGGCTGGACTTCCAGCGCACGACCGAGAATCCCGCGGGCAGGATCTCCCGCAACGTCACCGATGGCGCGGTGGTCGGCGCGTCGAACTTCACCGTTATCTCCACCTCGCCGCCCCGGCGGACGCGCACGGCGTCCGTTGACCGCGCGGGGAGCACCATCGAACTCCGCCCGGCCACGACGCCCGAGTATGGGCCGGAGTCGGCGGTCATCCTCAGCGTATAGCTCCCGGGCAACACGGTTCCCGGGTCGATGACGAACGGGAATGGCCGCTGCCCCCACTCCACGCTCCCGGCCCGAACGTCGCGCCCGTAGGGCTCGTCGCGCCCGGCGGGCTCGAAGAGCCGCAAGAGCGGCCGGTGGAGCGTGCCTTCCGCCGTCAACGGCAGCTCGAGGCTCAGCCACCGCGGCTCGAGCCGAAGCGGGCCGGCCGCCTGGCCGAACGGGATTACGGCCGTCTGCGCGATGGACTGCAGGGTCCGGCCGCCGGCGTCGCGGACGGCCCAGTCGAGCGTGATGTTGGGCGCCGCCTGGCCCCGGATGTCGGCCAAGATGACGGACAGACGCCCGCCCAGCTCGTACTCGAATCCGTCGCCTACATTGAAGGTCTCCACCGTCGTCAGGTAATCCCAGACGCTGTCCAGATTGTCGATGGTGGTGCGGCTGACGATCATCGTGGGCTGCTTCGCGATCACGACTCTCCCCGGCCGGAAACCGAACCCGAACGGCAACGTATCCGCGCTGGCCAGGAAGGTCCAGGCGGTATGCCGCCGGTGGACGGGAGTGAAGTCGATTTCGGCCGCCACGTGCGTCGCGGGCACCGGCACGAAGCTCAAGGCGATGTCATCGTCGACCATCACCGCCCGGGTGAGCAGGTAGGCGCGCCCATCGGCCGCCTCGGGATGGAGCAACACCACGGTGAACTGGTCGATGGAAGTGATAGCCTCGAAGACCAGTCGCCCGGCCGCATCGGTCATCCCCCGGTCGATCACTGCGCCCCCCCTGACCAGCAGGACGTGCGCTCCGGCCAGCGGCTGCGGCGGCAATCCGGGAGTGCCCGGCCGGCCGCCCCGCCCGGGGATGGGCTCGCGAATCATGGTCTGCGCTTCCACCGTGACCCGGGGCGGACGGACCCGGAACGTCCCGTGGAGGTGTGCCACCCGCACGCGATGGATTCCCAGGGCGACGGGCGCGGTCAGGGTGAAGCTGACCTGAGTTGCCTGGCCGCTCTCCAGGGTGACGGTCTGGCTATCCACCGCGACGTCGTTGAGCAGCAACTCCACGACGTGCGGGCCGGCGAGATTGCCGATGTTCTTCACCGAGACCGAGATGTTGACCGGCCGGCCGTGCAGCGTCTCCTCGGGACTGATGGCCAGATCCCAGAAGGCGAAGCGCGGCCCTTCGACCGGGCGGCCCGCCCAGGTCAGGGCGTTGCGCATGATCTGCAGCGAGGCGGGGCTCATCCAGCCCGGCCGGGACCACAGCGACGAACCGTGCATGGAGAGGAGC
The DNA here is from genome assembly GCA_035477115.1 of Bacillota bacterium. Lineage (GTDB taxonomy): Bacteria > Bacillota > Sulfobacillia > UBA995 > UBA995 > UBA995. The sequence continues at coordinate 47,349 of DATIKW010000039.1, forward strand.
ACGTGCCGGTTGCCCGGGGTCTGGCGGACGGCGATGCCATGACCGCGGACGCCGATCCCGGGACGCGGGTCGTACACCTCCGCCAGGATCTGCACCCCTTCGCCGGTGAACCCGGTGAACCAGGCGTGATCATGGTCCGCCGAGCCCGGATCGTGCAAGATGTCCTCGCCCACCATGTGGCCTGCCAGCACCGGGTGCTCGGCGACCACCCGGTAGAACATGTTGGGTATGGCGCTGGACCAGCCGGTCCCTCGCCCGGTCGGATTGCGGGTGTAGGTCCACAGCGCCCAGATGCCGTTGCCGGCGGTGCTCCAGGTGTCGAGGAAGATGACTCCCGTGCCCGCAGCCTGGGTCGCGGCGAGGAAGGCGTGGAAAGCGGGACTGGTCCACGCGCCCGGCCGGTTGTAGATGATCGCCCCCCACTCCGCCACGTCGCCCAGGTTGGCGAAGGTCCTCAGCGTCGCATCCCAGCCGTCCGCGCGCAACCAGTTGAGCCAGTCGAGCGCCGCGGTGTCGCCGAGCAGGGCAACCCGCCCCTTCGCCACCAGGGTGAAGTTCAAGATGACCTGCACATCCGCCTCAACGACCGCGGTCGCGATGGCTTCGGGCAAGCCCTGGCCGCTCACCCGTAATGTATACTCGCCGGGCGGCAAGGTCATGGCGTACTGGCCCTGCGCATCGGTCAGGGCGAGTATCCGCTCCGGCGCTCCCACCGTCTCGACCGTCATGCCCGGCACGGGATGGGTGACCCCGCCCGAAGTGAAGTTCACCACGCCGGCGAGCGTACCCCGGGGCCCGATCGCCAGGTCGGCATCGACCGCGGTGAACTGCCCTTCGGCGACGGCCACTCCGGGGACGACCTCGGTCACGTATCCCCACCGGCTGAACTGAACGTCATAGGTCGCGGGCGCAAGGCGGATCTCATAACGACCGTCGAGGCCGGTCAGCACCTTCCGCCCGCCCGCCTCAACCCTGACTCCCGGCAGCGGCAACCCCGTGCCTGCCGCGGTTACCGTGCCCCGTATGCCGCTGTCCAAAGCTACCAGCTCGACGGCGGCCAGGGCATCGATCCTGCCCCAGCCGAACCGCGTGTTCGGCCGTGCGGGTCCGTGCCTGTCATCCCAGAACGAGGTCTCCCGCAGCACCCCGAGGACTTCCGTCACCGTCAGCGTGGGATCCGCCGACAGCATCAGCGCGACCGTCCCCGCGACGTGGGGGGCGGCCATGGAGGTCCCGCTGCCCGTGAAATAACCGCCGCCGGGATGCGCCGACAGGACGTCGACTCCGGGAGCGGAGATGTCGGGTTTCACCCAGGTATCCGGCCATTCCGGAGGTGGGTCGATCCAGGCCGTCCTGGACACTACGGCACCGCTGGACCAGGTAGCCACGTTGTCGTTGATGTCGGTGGCTCCCACGCCCACCGCCTCGAAGACATTGCCGGGGCTGCCGGTCAAGCCGTCGCCGGCATTGCCGATGGAGATGGCGGGGAAGATGCCGGCGAAGAACAGGTTGCGGACCGGCGTGATCATCACCGAATGGTGACCGGTCGCGCCCAGGGACATGTTAACGATATCCGCCGGGCGTCCGGCCGGGTTACCGAAGCGATCTACCGGCGCTATCGCCCATTGCATGCCGGCCGCAACTTGCGCGAAGGTCCCGCCGCCGCCCGGGATCACCAGCCCGTGCATGTGGCGGGCGGCGGGCGCCACGCCGATGGCCGTGCCCCCGGCCGCTCCCCCCAGCACCGTCCCGGTGACGTGCGTGCCGTGGGTGGACGTGTCGTGGGGAAAGGAGGATACCCGGTTGCCGGCACCGTCGAACTCCATCCAGCCGCCGGGGAAGTGCGGGTCGGCCGGGTTATCCGTGGCCATCTTCCCGGCCAAGTCGGGGTGGGTGATGGCGACCCCGGTATCCAGCACCGCCACCAGCGCCCCTTCACCCCGGATGCCCATTCCCCAGGCGCCCGGAGCCCGGATCCGCTCAAGGCCCCAGGTGACGGCAGTCGGGGGGACGGCCGCGGCCGCCGGGGCCGGTTCCGGGGCCGACACGGTGAAGTTGGGGAGGATCTGGGCGACCGCCTCGAAGCCGGTCAACTCCCCAATCAGCTGCGGCGTACCTCGCATCAGGATCAGGTTGGCGATCCAGAAAGTGTTCAGCACCTCGCCGCCCTCGGCCTCAATGTAACGGAGGATAGGGCTCTGGCTGGCCGCAGCCGTCTCCTGCAGGGCGGCCACGACCGCCGAAGTATTGAACTTGATGGCTTGAAGGTCGGGAGCCACGGATAGCCACACTAGTGCCGTCACCTGCTGATCGGCAACGGCGATGGCGACTTCCGCCCGCTCGATCTGCGCCCGCAGATCGGGGTGAATGATCTCCGGTCGCGGATCACCCGGTCTCAGGAGACCGGGATCCGCCGGTTCTTCGGCGAAAACCCCGCGCGGCAAGCCGGTTCCCGCGAGCAGCACCAGGACCGTTAGCAGACCTAACACCCGTACCCAGGAACCTCGGACCGCCACCTGGCATCCCTCCCCTTGGTGATTGCGATACTAATCCGAAAACGCCACGCGCTACCGGGAATGGTGATTCGTCCCATGGCCGATACTTCCTCCTCGCCCGCGATCGAAAATCGGACCCATTCCCCGGCTCGCATCGGTGCCCCGTCCACCGCCAAAATGCGGTCGCGGGGGTTACGGCCGCGGGATGGTCGTGGCCGCCCTCTCCGCCGCGGCAGGGGTTGGCTTCCCTGGGCCGAATCTTGAGCACTCAGAGGAGGCGGCGCATGCCCTTCAGATCTGGCAACCCTTCCGCGATCGCCGTCCTGCTCGCCGCCCTGGGGGTGGGCCTGTCCGGGGCGCTGATGCCGGGGCCGCTCACCGTGGTGGTGCTACATCAGGCCATGCGCCTGGGAACCGCGGCCGGCTTGCTGGCCGGATCGGCTCACGCGCTGCTGGAGTTCTTCATGGTGTTGGCGCTCGGAGTCGGCCTGGGCCGGCTGCTGAACCGTCCGGCGGTGGCCGGCGGCGTGGCCCTGGCGGGAGGTCTGGCCATGTTGGCCATATCCTGGCAGATGGTGATGGCACCACCGCCCTTGCCTCCGGCGGTCCAGCCGGGGCCGGGCCTCATCCCCTCGGGGGCGCTGCTGGGAGGCGCCGTCGCCACCCTCGGCAATCCGTACTGGTTCGTGTGGTGGGCCACCGTCGGCGCTTCCCAGATCGCCTGGGCCGGCCGGCGGCATCGCCTGATCTTCTGGCTCGGGCACATCACGGCCGACCTGGCCTGGTTGACGGTGTTGGCCGTCGCCGTCAGCCGCGGCCGCAATCTGCTGGGCGGCCCCGCGTATTCGCTCCTGTTGCAGGGACTGGGGGCGGCGGTCGCCGTCCTCGGGCTGTACTTCGTCCTCAGCGCGCGCCGGCTGGCTCGAGGAAGGGGACCCACCGGCAATCCGACCCGGAAGGAATCGACGGGGCAGCGTGGAAGGAAACTGGGCAGGTGAGGCGGGAGGCTCGCCGCCGGGGTGGGGCGGGCGGCGGTCCTCGCGGTGACAACACTTCGCGAAGGAGGCGGAATGGCATGAAGGGCGATCCCAAGCTCATCAAGGTCTTGAATTCGCTGCTGGCCGATGAATTGACTGCCATCAATCAGTACATGGTCCACTCGGAGATGTGCGCCAACTGGGGCTACGGCAAGCTGCATGAGCGGATCGAGAAGCGCGCGATCGTGGAGATGAAGCACGCGGAGAAACTGATTGCCCGGATACTCTTCCTTGAGGGTACCCCTGTCGTGAGCGATTTGAAGGAGATCAACATCGGGGCCGAGATACCCAAGCAACTCGCTTTCGACCTGGCCGCGGAGAAGGGCGCGGTGGCGGCGTACAACGCTGCCATCCTGGTGGCCGGTGAGGCCAGGGACTTCGCGACGCGGGAGCTGCTCGAACACATCCTCACCGATGAAGACGAACATGTCGATGAGATCGAGGCATTGCAGGATCAGATAGGGCACATGACCTTGCCCATCTTCCTGACCACCCAGATCGAGTAACCTCTTGGTTACGTCGGCGACCGGCATGGGGGTTGCTGCTGATTGCGGCATCCCCCTCTGTCACCTCTGGCAGTAACCCGACATCTGCCTGCCTCAGTGGTCGTCGCCTCGTCAGGGCAACCGCAGGGCCCGCGCGAAACAGGCGGCGAAGTCGCGGTCGCTCCCCAGTTCCACGCACTCGATACGGGCTGCCAGCGCCTCGAATGCTCCGCGGCTGGCGGACGAGGCGAGCACCTCCCTGGCTCCCGCTCCCGCCGCGTTGCCGACCGCCCGAAACCGGTTGGCACTTATGTCAGGGAACATACCTACCCTCACCGCCACCCGTGCATCCAGGTGAGTGCCGAAGGCGCCCGCGATCCAGAAAGCATCGACGTCGCCGGGACTCGCTCCGGCGTGACTCAGCATCAGGTCGATCCCGGCCCGGATTGCCCCCTTGGCGAGGAGCACTTCCTGGACATCCTTCTGGGTGACGGTGATATCCCCGTCGCCGCCTCGGGCCAGCAGGTACTCCCGGCGGCCATCGGGACCGCGCCGAACGCCCGGTCCGTCGCGAAAGCCCCCGGAGGGGGTCAGGAGGCCGGCCAGGCGGAGTTCGGCGACCGCTTCCAGGATGCCCGTCCCACAGATGCCGGCAGGGGCCCGGCCTGCCACCGTACCGACTCGTGCCAGGCCCGTGGCCGGGTCGATCCGGACGCGATCCACGGCGCCCGGGGCGGCCCGCATGCCATGGCGGATGCGGGCGCCCTCGAAAGCCGGCCCCGAGGCGCAGGAGCAACTGAAGATGCGACCGGCCGGCGTCGACAGCGAGACCTCGGTGTTGGTCCCCACGTCCACCAGTACCTGGTGGCCGGGCCGCCTCCAGAGCTGCAGCGCACCCATGGCGGCGAGGTGGTCGGATCCGATGTGGCCGCCGATGAGGGGCGGAAGATAGCAGCAGGCGCCGGGAGCGGCCTCCAAGCCCAGTTCCCGGGCTGTCAGTTCGAGGGGGCCGCCGAAAGCCGGCAGGAAAGGCGCGGCGGCCAGCCGGGCCACGGGCAGGCCCAGGAACAGATGGTGCATGGCCGCATTGCCGACGAGGCTGACCGCCAGGAGGTGATCGGGACGCACCCCCGCCCCCGCGCAGGCCAGCCGGACGGCGGCGCCGATCCCCTCCCGCGCCGTCTCCCGCAAGGCTGTGCCCCCTCCCGGCGCCCGCAGAGCATGGTCGAGCCGAGACATCACGTCATGGCCGAAACTCGCCTGGGGGTTAGCGACGGCGGCGGCGGCCAGAGAACGGCCATCCCGGAGATCCACAAGGTAAACGGCAATCTTGGTGGTGCCGAGGTCGATGGCCAGCCCGACCGGGGCGGCCGGCGGCCCGTCCGGGTCAACCGGCGCCGCCCGCGCACCGGAGAAGTCGGGAGGCACGATCGGGGCCGGCAAGTCATCGCCGGCATCCAGCTGGAGTTCAAGCTCCGCGCTCGCGACGGGGATGAAGACGGTGAGGTCGCGTTCCCCCGCCCGCAGGCGGCAGGCCAACCGGTAGCCCAGCGCCAGTTCCGCCGGGCCGATTGACTGCTCGTCTTCCGGGGCGACCGGACCGGCCGGCGAGGCGAGCACGCGACAATTCCCACAACTGCCCCTGCCGCCGCACGCCGAGGCCAGCAGGATGCCGGCCGACCTGGCGACTTCCAGCACGGTGTCCCCAGGTCGGGCCATCACCCGCCGGCCCCCGGGCTCGAAGGTGATCATCGCGGACCCACGGCCTCGCCGCCGCCTAGTCCATATCGATGGCGTCGATCACCCAGACGCCGCCGGGGCCTGCCCGAACCGGCTGCCGCAGGCGGATGAAGTGAACCCGGCCCTGGTGGGTGGCCTCTACCAGGGCCACTCCCGCCTCCACGCCAAACAGCCGGAACTCGTCCGCCAGTCGAAATCCGGCCATGCGGCCGTCGCGGCGGGCGACCTCCACCGGGTCAAGCCGCCATACCTCTTGCCCGCGGTCTACCTGGTCCTGCAACCAGGCCACCCGATCGAGGTCGACGAACACCGGCGCGGACCGGATCCCCCCCCGGGGCAGGTTCTCCAGGAGGTCCATGTGGCCGGCCAGCGTGTCCAGGGGAGTCCCGTCCACGAGGATGGTAACTGCTTCCACCCCTTCGAGGTCGGTCAGGGTGTACACGATCGCGTTGATGGTCATGAACTCGCCGGTACTGCCGCCGGGATGGTTGTCGACCAGTTCCCGCGAGAAGTCAACCCGCGCCACGCCGCCTTCGACCGTCGCGCCCAGCACCCGGGTGCCAGTCGGCAAAGTGGCATGAAGGCCGGGCGTCCTGGGTCCGGCGACGAGTTCCTCCAGCACGCGAACTACCAGGGGCCGGCCGCGCAGTTCGATCACCCGGTCCTCCGGCACGGTGAACTGGGCCATGGCGTCCCCGAAGTACACGGCCACCTGGACCCGCTCCTCGGCGGGAGCCTCGGGCGCCGGCCGGCAACCGGCCAGCACCAGGCCCAGGAACAACATCCCCGGGAGCAGCATCCCCATGAGCCGTCTCGTCCCCGTCACTCTCCCTGCCTCCTTATGGTGCCCTGCGGGGCATGAGGGGCCCACTCCCTGATCGCGCTCTCTAGGAGCAGCTCGCAGCCAGGCGCTCCTGGACCAGGCCCGTCACTTCCCAGGGCAGCCGGGCCACGGCCACCCCCGCGCCGGCCAGCGCCTGCACCTTGCCGTCGAAACTCCCCCACCCTCGCTCGATGATCGCGCCCGCGTGGCCCATCCGCTTGCCCGGGGGCGCGCTGCGGCCGGCAAGGTAAGCCACTACCGGTTTGGTCATGCCCTTGATGAACTCCGCCGCCTCTTCCTCGGCGCTGCCCCCGATTTCCCCTATCAGCACCACGGCGTGAGTCGCCGGGTCGGCCTCCAGCCGGCGCAGCACGTCCACGAAGCTGAGGCCGACCACTCGGTCGCCGCCCAGGCCGACTACCGTGGATTGGCCGATGCCGGCGGCGGTCAGGGCCGCGGCTATCTCGTAGCTCAGGGTGCCGCTGCGGGCGACCATCCCGACCGTCCCCGGCAGGTAGGCTGGGGCCGGCATGATCCCCAGTTTGCAGCGTCCCGGGGAGATGAGGCCGAAGGTATTCGGGCCCACCACCGTCGCCCCCTGCATCCGGGCGAAAGCCATGACTTCCATGGCATCGTGGACGGGTATGCCCTCGGTGATGACCGCGATCACGCCGATGCCCGCTTCCAGGGCTTCCAGACAGGCGTCGCGGGCCAGCGGCGCGGGCACGAAGAGGATGGAAGCGTTGGCGCCGTGGCGCTGGACCGCCTCTTCCACCGTATCGTACACGGGGATCCCCTCGATGGCCGTCCCCCCCTTGCCCGGGGAAACGCCGGCCACGACGCGGGTACCGTATTCCATCATCCGCAAGGTCTGGAACCGGCCCTGGTTGCCGGTGGCTCCTTGCACGACCACCCGCGTCTTCTCGTCGATCAGGATAGACAAGCGCTACCCCCCTCCCCGCCTCGGGCCAGGGCCACGGCTCGCGCGGCCGCTTCCTGCATGGTGGTGAAACCGTCCAGTCCATGAAGGCGAAGGATGGCGAGTCCCTCGGCCTGGTTGGTCCCGGCCAGGCGCACCACCAGCGGCACCGTCGCGCCGCAGGCCGCCCGCGCGGCGACGACCGCGTTGGCCACATCATCGCACCGGGTGATGCCGCCGAAGATGTTGATCAGCACCACCCTTGGCTGCTGTTCCAGCAGCATCTCCATCGCTCGGGTCATCGGTTCCACCCCGGCGCCGCCGCCCGCGTCGAGGAAATTGGCCGGCCGGCCGCCGAGTTCGCGCAGGACATCGAGCATGGCCATGGTGATACCGGCGCCGTTCGCCATCACCGCGATATCGCCGTCGAGTTCGACGTAAGCCAGCCCCAGGGCCCGCGCCCGCCGCTCGCGCGCCGAACCCTCCTCCACCCGGGCCACCCCGGGATGGCGGAACAGGGCGTAATCATCCAGGCTCATCCGGCCGTCGGCCGCCACCGGGCCGTCGGGCGTCAGGGCCAGGGGGTTGATCTCGGCCAGTTCAGCATCGTACTCTCGGAAGACTCCCCACAGCCGGTGGAGGATATCCGCGACCTGCATGCCGGACGACCCCGTCAGGCCCATCCGCCGGACGACCTCCCGCGCCCGATGGGGGCGGAACCCCCAGATGGGGTCCACCGTACGGCGGACGATCGACCGCTCGGCGACTTCCTCGATGTCCATCCCCCCGCGGTCGGAGGCGATGACCACCGGCCGGCGGGCCGAGCCCTCGATGGCCATCCCGAGATACAGCTCGGCCTGAATGACCAACTGCTTTTCGACCAGGATTTCCGTCACCGGATAGCCCCGGATCTCCCGGCCGAGGAGTCCCAATGCGCGAGAAGCGGCTTCCGCCGGGCTTGAGGCGAAGACGATGCCGCCCGCCTTGCCCCTGCCCCCCGCAAGTACCTGCGCCTTCAGCACGACCGGGCCGATCTCCTGACAGACGGCGGCCGCCTCGGCTGCCCCCGTGACTACCCTGCCCGGCGGAACCGGGATGCCCGCCTCGGCGAAGGCGCTCTTTGCCCGGTACTCGGGGAGCCTCATCCCGCCTTGCCCTGCCCGCTGAGCCTCTCGACCTGCCGCGCGCACTCCTCGGCCACCTGGGAGGGATTCACCTTGATCCGCGCCACGCCGCTGTCCATGGCCGCCCGGGCCACCGCTGCCGCCACCGCCGGGGCCACCCGCCGGTCCAGGGCCCGCGGGATTATGTAACCCTCATTCAGCTCCGAATCGCTTATCACGGCGGCAATGGCGCGAGCCGCGGCCTGCTTCATCGGCTCGTTGATATCGCGAGCCCGGCAATCCAGGGCGCCGCGCAGGACGCCGGGGAAAGCCAACACGTTGTTGACCTGGTTGGGGAAGTCGGACCGTCCGGTTCCGATCACTCTGGCCCCCGCGGCGCGCGCGTCGTCGGGGAAGATCTCGGGGATGGGATTGGCCATGGCCAGGACGATGGCGTCCCGGGTCATGCTGGACACCATTTCCCGGGTGACGACCCCGGGGCCGGAAAGGCCGATGAACACGTTGGTGCCGCGGAAAGCATCCTCGAGCGTCTTGACCCGCCGGCTGTTGGTGCGCCGGGCCATCTCCTCCTTGGCCCAGTTCATCCCCTCGGTTCGGCCCTGCCAGATGGGACCAACGCGGTCGGTCAGGATGATCTCCCCCGCCCCCATGTCGAGCAGCAGCTTGGCGGTGGCGATCGACGAAGCGCCCGCCCCGGTGATCACCATGCTCACCTCGCTGAACCCCTTGCCGATGACCTTCAAGGCGGAGATCAGGGCGCCGGCCACGACGATGGCCGTGCCGTGCTGATCGTCATGGAAGATGGCCATCTCCGTCTCCCGCTTGAGCTGATCCTCGATCTCGAAGCAGCGCGGCGCGGAAATGTCCTCGAGGTTGACCCCGGCGAAGGTCGGCTCCAGCAGCTTGACGAGGTTGACGATCTCTTTCGGCTCCTTGGTGGCGACGCAGATGGGAAAGGCATCGACCCCGGCGAAGTACTTGAACAGGATGCACTTGCCCTCCATCACCGGCATGGCGGCCTCGGGGCCGATGTCGCCGAGACCCAGCACGGCCGTGCCGTCGGACACCACGGCCACCATATTCCCGCGGGAAGTGTAGGTATTGACCAGATCGCGCTCGCGGTGGATTTCCCGGCAGGGCTCGGCCACTCCCGGGGTGTAGGCGAGGGACAGGTCCTTCTGGTCGACCAGGGGCACGCGGGATAGGACCTCAATCTTCCCCCGGCTGTCGCGGTGCAGCTTCAGGGCTTGTTCCTTCAGGCTCAGGCTCAAGCATCACACCTCCGCTTCACTTCTGCGGCCGCGCATAGCGGCGCTTTCCTTCCGCATACATGTCGTTGCCCAGCGTGTCGATGGCCACGATCGCGGGGAAGTCCCGCACTTCCAGCCGGTGGATGGCCTCGGGGCCCAGGTCGGGATAGGCGATGACGTCCGCCCGCATGATCTGCCGGGCTAGCAGGGCGCCCGCCCCGCCGGTAGCCGCGAGGTAGACGGAACCGTGCCGCTTCATGGCCTCCACCACCGCCGGGCTACGCAAGCCCTTGCCCAGCATGGCCCGGAGACCCAGTTCGATCAAGGTCGGGGCATACGTGTCCATGCGGCCGGAGGTGGTGGGGCCGGCGGAGCCGATGGCCTGGCCCGGGCGGGCCGGGCAGGGACCTACATAGTAGATGATCTGTCCGGCGAGGTCCACGGGGAGCGGCTCGCCCCGCTGGCTCGCTTCCACCAGGCGCTTGTGGGCGGCATCGCGGGCGGTGTAGATCACGCCGGTAATCGACACGCGCTCGCCGGCCCGCATCGCCCGGACTTCTTCCTCGCTCAGAGGAGGCGTCACCCGAATCGTCCGGTCCTTCATGCTGCCATCCATCCTTTCGCCCGGAGAGGTCACAGCATGCGTTCGGCGTGCCGGGCCGCATGGCATTGCAGGTTCACGGCCACCGGCAGGGCGCCGATGTGGGTCGGCGCGGTCTCGATGTGGACCGCCAGGGCGGTTATCCGCCCGCCCAGTCCCGCCGGTCCGATGCCCAGGTCGTTGACCGCCTGGAGGATCTCCCGCTCCAGGGCGGCAGTGCTCGGATCGGGGTGAGCGGTGCCGACCTCGCGCAACAGGGCCTTCTTCGACAGCAGGGCCGCCCGGTCCATCATGCCGCCGACGCCCACGCCGACGACTACCGGCGGACAGGGGTTGGAGCCGGCCCGATCGACGACTTCGACGACGAAGTCGCGGATTCCGCGGGCGCCCTGGGCGGGGGTGAGCAGCTTGAGCCCGCTCATGTTCTCGCTCCCGGTGCCCTTGGGCACCACGGCGAGGGACAGGCGGTCGCCGGGCACAATGTCGATGTACACGATGGCGGGGGTGTTGTCCTGGGTGTTAGCCCGGCGGAAGATCGGGTCGTCCACTACGGACTTCCGCAGGTAACCGGCTTCATATCCCTGGCGCACCCCTTCGTCGATGGCCGCTTTCAGGTGGCCTCCGGTCAGGTGCACATCCTGTCCGAGTTCCACGAAGACGTGGACCACGCCCGTGTCCTGGCACATCGGCATGCGATCCTGGCGGGCGATGGCGGCGTTCTCCAGCAATTCCTCGAGGATCTGCTTGCCGAGCGGCGACTCCTCCGCCTCGCGAGCCCGCGCCAGAGCTGCTGCTACATCCGGGGGCAAATCACAGTTCGCGGTCAGGCACAGATCCCGCACGGCCTCCGTAACCGATCGGACATGGATCTCCCGCAAGCCTTACCTCCCCCTTCGCCGGCAATGACCGGCGGCGGCTGCCGCCGATCCTGAGCGATCGCCGGCCTTCCCCGGTCTCGATAGTTCGCCGAAGGGGGCGCGGAACCTGCCGGTCGTCGCGATGGGGCCATTGTGTTAGATACATCCGGATGATAGTGGGCGGGTTCGGAACCCGCCCCTACCACCCTGCTGGGTCTCGGCCTGTTCTGCTACGAAAATGGACTCCCGACCAGGCGATCGGGTAGGGGTCGAGGCCACGGTGATGCCCGTCCTCGCGGTCACGGCCCCGGCACGAAAATGGGGGCTACCGCCTCCCCGCCGTTTTCGTGCCCCGGGGTGTCCCCGCGTGCCCCGGGGGGCATGGGTGTCTACTCGTTAGCCTGCCGCCACTCGCGTTGCCGCTGCAGTAGCTCCTCAACGGCGAGCCCTACATCCCGAGCAATCTTGCGAAGCAAGGTCGGTGAGATATCGCGACCCGAGTGGAAAGGGACTGTCGTGCCTCGCCCATCCGGGTGCCGGTACTGATGATGCGACCCGCGCCGGCGGACCTCCCGAAAGCCGAGGCGGACCAATAGTACTGCCACCTCGCCAGGCTTCAAGACCGGCAAAGAACCCATCGGTCACGCGACCTGGATGGTCTGAAGGCCGACGAATTCCGACTCGAGCCTTGGGTCGCCGTCTTCGAGAAGCATCGTAATAACCTCTCGCAGGTTCTTCTCGAGTTCATCGAATGTGGCTCCCTGACTGTGCGCGCCGGGCCAGCCCGGAACTGAACCGACCAAAGACCCCGTGTCGGGATCTCGCTCGATGATCACGTTAAACGTGCGCATGTCCTTGCCTCCCAGGTCTTTCCTCAAGCGTCCTCAGTCTACGGCGGACGCTGTCCGGCCAACACCCTCCTCCCACAAGGAAGCGCCTCTTGCTTCCCTCTCGCAAGCTAGACTACCCGTGTCCGGAGGCGGCTACTAAACACAATAATCTCGGACCACTGCCCGGGGGGGTCAGTCTGGGCCTGGACTTCCATCTCGCGCTTGTGAACTCCTTCCAACTGAACAGCGGCCTTGCCCTGCCGGTCGCCGGTCGGGAAGGACCGGCAGAGCAGCGATCAAACCGGCGGGCCGGAGAGGAGACGGCTAACTTCCTTCTCCACCTCCGCCAGGCGCCCCTCGCGGATCAGGGCTATGACCTCCTGGCTCACCAGTCGATCCCAGAAGGCCTGGCGGTTACCGGGGTCGGCCACCCGGGCGGTCACCGCCCCGCCGAGTTGCGTCACCAATTCCAGGACTACCCCGTACTCCGGGCCGTAGCTGGCGTCCAGGTCCTGCCGGATGCGGCGGGCGAGCGCCGGGCTTTGCCCTCCCGTATCCACGGCCAGGGACAGCGCCCCTCGGCGGACGACTTCGGGAAACAAGAAGTCACCCTGCAGCGGATCGGCGGCCAGGTGTACCAGGGCCCGCAGGCGCCTCGCATCCGCCGCCACCCGCTGGTCGAGGCCCGGATCGCCGGAGGCGATCCCCACCACCATCGCTCGCGCCAGATCAGACGGCCCGGCGTATTCCTGGGCCGCCCATTGAACCCGCCCGCCCCGTACCAGTGACTCCATGAGACCGTCAATCTTCGGGGCAATGACCAGGACTTCTCCTCCCCCGCCGGCCAGGCCGGCGGCCACGGCTGCTGCCGCGTCGGCCCCTCCCACGACCACGCAGGGCCGGCCAAGCAGTCGCAGACTCACCGGGCAGTGACCGGACACCGTCCCCCACCTCCCCCTCCCCATCCCTCTGTCCTTATGCCAGGGTGGTCGGGGGAGATTCCGGCCGGCGCCACCGCCGGGCGCCGGTCAGCCGCAGATCATGCTGTCGAGATCCCGCGGGTAGTAAGTGAGGAGTTCGATGCCCTCGCCGGTGACCACCAGCGTGTCGGAGTGGCGGAACCCGCCCAGCCCCGGCACGTAGAGCCCGGGCTCCACGCTGAAGACCATCCCCGGCTCGATGATCGTGGCGTCGCCTATGTCGAAGAAAGGCGCCTCATGGCCCAGCATCCCCAGGGCGTGCCCCACATGATGCCGCCAGTTAGGCCACAAGTCATGGCGGTCGAAGAAGGACCGCACCGCCCGGTCCACCTCCGAGCAAGGAAGACCCGGCCGGATGCTGGCAAACGCCAGGTCCTGCATTTCGACCATGAGGTCGAAGAACCGCTGCTGCTGCGGATCGGGTTTGCCCACGAACATGGTGCGCTCGAGTTCGCTGTGGTAGCCCCAGACGGCGGCGCTGGCGCCGGTCACCAGGACGTCTCCCGGCCGCAAGCGGAGGTTGCGGGTGATGGCGTGAGGCAAGGCGGAGTTGGGACCGATCTGGCCCCGAAACCCGGCGAAGGCTCCTTCGCCGCCTCGGGGCTCAAAGCTCGATCCGAGCGTGCGGATCATCGCCTGGGTGGCCTCCAGCGATGCGCGCATGGCGATCTCGTTCTCGCTGAGCCCGGGACGGGAGTATTCCTGAAGGAGGGCATGGGCGAGGTTGCCCCAGCGGGCGCTCTCGCGGATCAGCCGGACTTCCTGGGGCGACTTGATCATCCGCAAGCGCTCGATCAGTTTCGGGAAGAGGCGCAACTTCACCGAAGGCAGCACTTCCTCCAGACGCGGGCCCTCGTATCCCATGCCCGAACCATAGCCGGGAGCATCCGCCGCCAGGCTGTCGGACGCCAGTCCCAGCTCGCGCAGGAAGTCGGCCAGACCCCGCATGGGGTGATGCTCGCCCGGATACTCGGGATAGGTACGCACGTGATCCACTATGGCCGTCTCCTCCGCGTGCTCCTGGTCGAGCCTCGGGAGGTAGAGGCTGGCCCGACCTCGTTCCAGTACGAGGGCGGCGGGGCGTTCGGTGGGGATGAAGGCGAAAGCCGTGAGGTAGGCGATGGAGGTGCTGTTGAACAGCAGCATAGCCGCGACGCCTTCGCGCTCGAGGGCCGCGGTGACGCGGGCGCGCCGGTCAAGGTACTCCTCCCGGGATATGGACAGGTCGGCCATGGCCGTCAGACCTCCTGGAAACCGCATGTTGGTGGTTCATTCTTCTCCGGGATGGGGCGCACCTGCCGCCGGATTACCGGGCGCCGGATCGGGCATCCGGCACGTGGACATAGGCGACCCCGGGGGCGATCACGCAATACAGCAGCGGTTCTTCGGCCGATGACCCGAGCACCGGCCGGCGTTCCGCGGCTGCCAAGCGCAACAGGTCTTCGAGGTCGTCCACGTACACGCGAGGCTGGCGGTGCAGGGCGGTGGCGAGACCCCGGGCCCGCAGCAGGCGGCGGTGGAGGCGGGGATCAGGGCGGGGCGCTCGCGCCGATGGGGGGCGGCGATGGCGGCGCCTCTGGCGGAACCCCCATACGCCGAGGAGGCCGGCCGCGGCCGCGCCGGCCGCGCGAAGGGCGGTCGCGAGCCATGGTTGCCGCCATGCCTCGGGAAGCCGCTCGGCAAGGAGCCCGGCGTGCCCGATGAAAGGCGCCAGCCACGCCCATGCGCCGGCAACCGCGGCCAAGCCGACGAGCAGCGCGATGACCGCCGGTCGGACGTTCCCCTTCGCCGGTCGGCGCCGACCATCGGGACGGGCCGACGTGTTGCGTAACAGCGGGTTGGTCCGTGCCTGCCAGTCGCGTCTTGCCCTGCGCCGCTTGGTGCGGCAGGCGTCGGGAACGGGTATCGCTTTCGGCTCCGGCAGCATGCGCCGCCCCCTCGGCTCCGCCCAGTCGGATAGTAGCCGGGGAGTTCCCTGCGGCAAGACGCTTGCCCTGCGAGACCGGCTGTCGAACGTACGACAGGTAACGACGGTCTCCGACTGTCCAGGCAGGCCGCCATGACCGGGGCCGAATCAGCGGTGCAGTTCTACCACGTCGCCGTCGTGGAGCACGTGATCCCGTTGCACCATCTGTCCGTCGAAGGTCCCCTTGCCCCATACTCGGGCGAACTTGAGGCTCGAGGCGAAGTCTTTGTGGACGGCGGCGGCCGCCTCGACCAGCGTCGTCCCGTTGGGGAGGACGAAGGGTGCGTTGAGGTCGGGTCGCTTGCCGGGGGCGCGGGTGTAGATGCGAATGACCCCCAGTGCGTCGAACAATTGCCGCTGGAGGACGGGGAGGTTGTCCCCCCGGGTCGTCGAAATGGCCACGGCCGGGAGGTCGGGCCCCAGGATCTCGGGGAGCAACGGCAGATTATCAGCCACGCCGGGTATGTCGGCGCGCGTACCGGCGATGACGGCGCGGGCCAGGCTTACCTTGCCCTCGGCCAGCAGAGTCTTCAGGTCCTCGGCCTGCTCCACGAGGGCCGGGTCACTTAGATCGAAGACGAGCAGGATCGCATCCGCCCCCCGGATCAGGCTGAAGATCCACGGGGGAGTCAAGCCCGGGGCCAGCGGCGGCATATCCACGAGTTGGATCTGGAGGTTCTCGTAGGGCATCATCCCCGGCAGCGGCTCGCGGGTCGAGAAGGGGTAGTCCGCCACCACCGGCCGGGCATTGGTCACGGCGGCGACCAGGGAGGACTTGCCGCTGTTGGGGGGACCCACCAGGACCACCTGGCCCGCCCCCTCGCGCGGCACGTGATGCCCTGCCCGTTGCCGGGCGGTGGCCGGCCGCCGGGCAGCTTCCGCCTTGAGCTTGGCGATGCGGCGCTTGATGTCGGCCTGCATCTTCTCCGTGCCTTTGTGCTTGGGGATGGACCGCAGCATCGCCTCCAGGGCGGCGAGCTTCTCCTCGCCGGTCTGGGCCGACCGGAAACGCTCTTCTGCCTCACGAAACTCCGGCGTAAGGTTGGCCGGCACCCGTTGTTCCCCCCGGTCTCGCTGCGTCACCGCCGCGCCCTGCCCGCGAGATGCTGCTGATGCCTACCTGTCCCCGCCGGCCTGCGCCAGTCGGCGATTCGGCGGCACGCCGGCGAGTTCCTTCCCCAGCCGCCGACACGGCTGCCGTCCCCGGCGTCGGATGGTCCCGAGTTCCTGGAAGCAGGGAACAGGGGACGGCTGCCGAAACAAGCCATTCCAGATCATTTCTGACCGGAGGAACCGCCTACTTGCGAGACGTCCGGATCCTGCATACGGCCGATGTTCACCTGGACTACCTGTTCTCCGACCTTCCCTACGACCAGCGAGGGATCCGGAGACGCGAGGTGTTCGCCGGTCTTCGCCGCGTTGTCGAGTTAGCCCGCGAGTACCGGGTGGATGCTCTGCTGATCGCCGGCGACCTATTTGACCCCGAACAGCTTTCCCGGGAGACACTCGCCCAGACCGCTGCCTTGTTCCGGTCCCTGACCGCCGACGGCATCGCTACCTTGATCGTGCCCGGCAATCACGATACGGTTGATGGTCCGGGCAGCCCGTACGCGGAAGGCGTCTTCCCGCCGCGCGTCCACATCTTCCGGGGGCAGGACTTCACCGCGTGCCGGGTGGTTGAGGGACTCACCGTCTGGGGCATGCCCTTCACGGCAGCCGCCCGGCGTCAAAGATCGCTGCGCGGTTTCGCCGAACGCTTTCCCTTGGACCCGGGGGAAGGTTTCCGGGTGGTGGCCCATCACGGAGCCTTCACCGGCTTCTCCTTGCCCGAGGGCGACTACGCGCCCGTGGCCCCGCAGGACCTCCTTGATACCGGCGCGCACTACGTGGCGCTGGGCCACCATCACAACCCGCGGGACTGCTCCGGGCCCGCCGGTGTACCCGCCTGGTATCCGGGAACGCCCACCCGGCTGGATTGGACCAACTTGCCCGACCGCCAGGTGCTCCTGGTGCGGTTCCGGCCCGGCGCCCGGGCAGCGGAAGTGCAGCCGCTGCCGATCGACGATCGCCCGTTGTCCCTGGTGGAGTTCAGCCCCGGCGAAAAACCGCTCGAGGAGTTGTTCTCCTACCTGGAAGCCCTGGCCGATCCCCGCGCGCTGGTGCGCGTCGTGCTGGAAGGTGCGGTCGACGGCGCCAGCCTGGTCAACGCGCGCCGCCTGGAAGAGGCTCTGCGCGGCCGGTTCTTCCACTTGCGCGTACTGGACCGTACCCGCGTCGCCGATTCCCGGCAGCCCGGGTCCACCATCGCCTCGCTCTTCCTGGCACGGTTGCAGCAGCACCTGGAGGATCCGGCCGGGGAGGTAAAGGATGGCGAACTCGTGGACCTGGCCAGGAAGTACGGCCTGGCAGCCCTGCAAGGTGAGGACCTGCGCTGAAGTGAGAATCGTGCGGCTGGAATCGCATGGTTTCGGCAGACTGGTGAACCTGGCGATCGCTTTCGAACCGGGTCTGAATGTAGTCCTGGGGCTAAACGAGGCGGGCAAGTCCACCCTGGTGGACGCCATCCTGGCGGGCCTCTATGGGCTGAAGGGCCGATCCGGGTCCGTGCGCGAACTGCGGGACCTCAAGGCCCCCTGGTCCGCCGGCGCCCCTTACGCGATCGCCTTGACCATGACCGACCGGCGAGGTCAGGAACTCCTGGTCCACCGCAATTTCCGGGATGGCGAGGTCCAGGTCTGGCGGCGTACGGCCGCGGGCATCCTGCCGGCGGAGGAAGCCGCCATCGGCTCGGTCCTCGGGTCGATGGGAGCCGCCTCGTTCTCGCTGTTCACCTCCACTTTCCTGGTACGCCAGACGGAGGTAGCGGCGCTCGACCGCAAGTCGCTGGGCCAAGCGCTGGTCGAGAAGCTCACCGATGGCGAATCGGAGGTGAGCGCGCGCGAGGCGATCCGCGGCTTGGATCGGCGTCGCGAGGAGTTGGTGCGCGGCGGCGACCGGCAGCCGGGGTTGCTCGCCCAAGCGGGGGAGCGCCTTCGGCGCTACCAGGAGATCCGGGAGAGGACCCGGCACAAGGCCGACCAGTATCATGAGGCCCGGGCGGAAACTCGCTCCCTGCAGGACCGGAGAGAGGCGGCGCTGGCCGAGTACGAAGGACTGCGGCCGATGGTTGACGGCTACCTGCAATTGGATGCGGCCGACGAAGAACTCAAGCGAAAAGGGGAGGAGCTGCGGAGGGCCGTCTCCCGCCGGGAGGAAGGCGAAGGACTGAGCCGGCGCCTTGGGGAAGTCGAGGCCGAGCTGGCGGAGATGATCGCGGCCACCCGGTATGATTCCTGGCGGGAGCGCACCGGGGATACCCTGGAAGGGCTGGAGCAGGCGGTGGACGGGCTGACCCGCCAGTGTCAGGCGACCCGCCAGGCGGAACTGCGGAAACAAGAGGAACTCAGGGAACTCGTCGCCCAACTGGAAACGGCGGCCGATGAGGTAAGGCGACTCGACCCGTCCGGGCTGGGCCGAGCGGGATGGGAACGGCTCGAGGAACTGGCCCGGGAGCGGGAGGAGCACCTCGAGAAGGCGGGCGAGCGACAGGCGCAGTCGGACGGCCTCGCCCCGCGTGCCCGACTGTCCCAGTGGTGTTTCGGAGGAATGCTGATCGCCCTCGCCGTCACTGCCGGCTTGCTCACCGCATGGTTGCGGCAGTGGACCCCGGGGCTCTGGGCGGCCGCGGGTACGGCCGTGCTGTGCGGCCTGTTACTCGGGGCATACCTCCGGACCATGGGCGAGATTCGCCATCGCGACCTGCTGGCTTCCGAGGCCGCCCAGTTGCGGCGTAAGGCCGAGGAACTAGAGCGCCGGCTGGTCGTCGTCACCGGCGATGGGACCGCGGAGCAAGTTCGAGAACGAGTCCGCCAACTGGCCTCGGTCGAGGGACGATTGGCCCAACTCGAGCGTTCGCGCGAGGCAATCGGGCTCGCGATGGAGATGTCGGGGAGAGAAGCGCTGGAAGCGGCGGCAGGCGATCGGCAGCGCCAACTCGGCGAACTCCTGGCCGAGTTGGGCGTCGAAGGCCCGGAAGGAGCCCGGTCGCTGCTCGAACGGTATCGCAGGCTCCTGGACTCGCGGAAGCTCTTGCGCGCGGAGTTGACCGGCCACCTCGGCTCGGAGCGGCTGGAGGATCTCCGAAGCCGGACCGACCGCCTGGCGGCGGAAATGGCTGCGCTCCAGGCTCGTCGCGATCTGATCGCCAGGGACCTCCGCATCACCCTGAAGCCTCATGAGTTTCTTCAGTATAGAGACCGGTTGGACCACCTGGAGAGCGAACTGGCGCAAGGCGAGACAGCTCTGACCCGGCTCGATGAACGGACGAAGGGCCTGGAGGCCGACCTGGCGGAGGGCGATCCCTGGCAGTTGGCGGCGCACATCGACGCGGAGACGCAGTTGATCGCGAGGCTGGAGAGGGAGGCCCTGGCACTGGGACTGGCCAAGAAGTGTCTGGAAGGGGCGACGGAAGAAGCGCAGCGCATGGTGGCGCCGGCCCTTCAGGAACGGGCGGGGGAGTTGTTGGCGGGCTTCACCGGGGGCCGCTATCACACGGTCGCCATCGAAGTCGAGGACGGCGAGCTTCAGGTGCAGGTCCGTTCACCGGATACCGGCGGACTGGTCCCCGACCGGGCTTTGAGCGCCGGCGCCCGGGACCAACTCTATCTGGCCTTGCGAGTCGCACTGGCCGAGCACCTGGCAGGCACATCGAGCTTCCCCCTGATCCTCGATGATCCCACGGCGCACTACGATCGGGAGCGCCTGGCGGCGACCGCCTCGGCCATCGTCGAACTCGCCCGCCGGCACCAGGTCATCTGGGTAACGCGGGACTTGTCACTCCCCGAGCGCTTGCCCTCGGCGAACCTGATGTACCTCAAGGAAGGGGCGATCCAGGCTTGGTCGTGAAGCTCAAGTGGTTCGGGCACGCCATGTTCGGCGTGGAGTCACCCCGAGGTATCCGGGTGGTGACCGATCCCTACCCCCGCGGCATGGGGTACGGGCGGGCGGGGGCGGAAGCGGAAGTGGTAACCATCAGCCACGAGCACTTTGACCACAACGCGGCGGACGAGGTCGGGGGGGAACCCGTGGTCCTGCGTGGCCTGGGCGGGAGCGGCCAGTGGGTCCGGCACGACCGCACCCTGTCCGACGTGCAGATCACGGCCATCGGCGGGACCTACCACGATGACCGGCAAGGGACGATCCGGGGACTCAATTGCCTGTGGCGGATCGAGACGGACGGCATCCGCATCCTGCATCTGGGCGACCTCGGGCATGTCCCCGCGCCCGCAGTCGCGGCGGCCGCCGGTCGGGTGGACGTGCTGCTGGTCCCGGTGGGCGGCGTGTACACCATCGATGCCGGGACGGCCGACCGGGTGGCGGATGCCTTCAAGCCCCGGGTCGTCATCCCCATGCACTACCGGACGGACGCGGTGAAGGACTGGCCGATTGCCCCGGTGGACGATTTCCTCAGAGGTAAGTCCGGTCTGAGGCAACTCCCCGAGCGCGAAGTGGCCGTTGACCCCGAGCGACTGCCCGCTGGGCGCGAGCTATGGCTTTTCCCTTACGGCTGATGGTTCAGAACAGGGTCGCTTCTTCGATCAGTTGCCCGGCGGCGAAGCGCTCGAAGCCATAAGGACTTGCGTCCAGCTCCCGGTAGCCGCCGTGGTGGATCAGGTCGGCCAGCGCCCGCCCGGCAGCCGGGGCCTGCATCATGCCGTGACCGGAGAAAGCACCGATCAAGTAGAACCCGTCAAGGTCGGGATGGGCACCGATGATGGCGTTGTGGTCGTGATGGTTGACCTCATACAGCCCCGCCCACAGGCGATCGAGGGACAGCCGGTCAAGCAGCGGCATCCGCTCGGCCAGCACCGGCCACACCTCATCGAGGAAGTAGTTGCGGTCGGTCTGGAAGTCGAAGCCGGGCGCGGCCGACTTGTCGGACTTGCCCACCAGGATACGCTTTCCCGCCTCGCTGCGGAAGTATAGCCCGCTCGGGTCGACGATCATGGGGAGCGGGTAGTCGAGTTCCCCGGGGACAATACAGGTGAAAAGCTGGCGGCGCAGCGGCTGTACCGGCACCTCCACCCCCGCCATGCCCCCGATCTCGCCCGCCCACGGGCCCGCGGCATTGACGATCACCGGCGCGTGGACCTCGCGGGAGGCGGCAGTCCGCACCCCGGTCGCCTTGCTGCCCGACCGCAGTATCTGCACCACCTCCTCGTGCAGGTACTGAACTCCCAGCGACTTGGCCTTCGCCTCGTAGGCGGCCATCACCGCGTAGGGATCGAGGTAGCCGTCCCGGGAGCAGTAACTCGCGCCGGCGATCCCCTGCAGATCGAGGTGAGGCACGCGCTCGAGGATGGCTTCGGGTGGCAGGAACGAGACCTCCACCCCGAGCGACTGCTGGAGGCACATGCGCTCGCGCAGGGCCGGCAGTGCTTCCTCGGTGACGAGTACGAGGTAACCGCGCTGCCGGAACTCGATGTCCGGCTGGTGTCCGCGGACTTCCATGGCCGCGCCGAACTGCTCGTACCGGCGGATGCTGTACGAACTGAAGCGGATATTCGCCGGATGGCCGAACTGGTGGCGAACCCCTCCGGCGCTCAGCCCGGTCGAGCCATACTGATGCACGGGGTCGCGCTCGAACACCACGATCTGGCCGGTGAATCCCGAAGCGGCCAGACTGTATGCGGTAGCCGAACCCATCACGCCGCCGCCGATGATCACGACATCGCGAACCAAAGCCATTTTCGCCTACCCCCACCGGTGGAACATGCTGACGGTCAAGAAGGGCGGGGTAACAGCCCCGCCTCCTCGACGATGCGCGGGACCATCTCCTCCCACATGATGGCCATGATGTGCACGCCGGCGACGCCGGGGATCCGCCGCAGTTCCTGGATGGCTTCCACGGCGATCTTCACCCCTTCCTCCGGCTGTTTCTTCCGCTCGACCCCTTTCATTCGGGCCAGCAGGGGTTCCGGCACGACCATGCCCGGGACGGTGCTCATGTGGCGGAGGGCGCCGAAGGACTTGGCGGGGCAGATGCCTCCCAGGATGTAAGTCTTCCGGTCGAGGCCCGCCTCGCGGACCATCTCCATCCACCGGGCGAACCGCGGCAGGTCGAAGATGGCCTGGGTCTGGATGAAGCGGGCTCCCGCCGCCACCTTCTTGGCCAGCCGGCGAACGCGGAAAGCGAACGGCTCGGCGAACGGGTTCTCCGCCGCCCCCACGAAGAAACGAGGCCGGTGCTCGGCGGCGATGGCCTCCCCGTTCTGAAAGACCCCGGGATCCCCGAGGTCCCGAGCCATCTTCACGAGCTGCACCGAATCCAGGTCAAAGACGTTACGGGCCGCCGCGTGATTGCCGAAGGACTGATGGTCGCCGGTGAGGCACAGGAGATTGCGGGCGCCCAGGCTGTATGCTCCGAGGAGGTCGCTCTGCATGGCGATCCGGTTGCGGTCGCGGCAAGTCATCTGGATGATCGGCTCGCCCCCGGCCGCCAGGACATGGACGGCGGCGGCGATGCTGGACAGGCGGACGATGGCCGTCTGGTTGTCGGTGAGGTTCTGCCCGTCGGTCACGCCCTTGAGCAATGCGGTGTGATGGCGGATGCCCTCGGCCTCCGCTCCCTGGGGCGGCCCCACTTCCCCGGTGACGGCGAAGTGTCCCTGCTCCAGCAGACGCTCCAGCCTGCTCCGCTCGGCGCTCATAGGGCGACGTCCTCCCTGACCAGCTTGCGCGGGCCGCCGTCCCTGGCCCGGGACCAGTCCTTGGCCGGCAGCACCACGTCGAGGAGATCGAGGCGGCCGAGTCCCTCCAGTCGATCGTGTATCTTCTGCCAGGCGCACTCGATCGCCTCGTCAATCTCGCATTTGCCTTGCTGGGAGCCGCCGCAAGGCCCATTGAGCAGGCTCTTGGAACAACGGATGATCGGGCAGATCCCCCCGGTCAAGTGGAGCACGCAGTCGCCGCAGAAACCGCACCGCTCCTCCCACACGCCGGGCTGGCGGGCGCCGCCGCCGAAGCGGGTGTCCACCGCCGGGAACACCCAGGTGTGCGGGTAGCGTTCGGCCAGGAACTGCGCCCCCACGCCGCAGGCCATCGATATCAGACAGTCGGCTTCCCCGGCCAGGGCGTCCAGGGCTTCCAGGAACTCCCCGTCGCACTGCCGGGTCAGCACGATGGTGCCCAGCTCGAGGTCGGGGCGTGCCAGGAGGAGGAGATCCCGCAGCAAAGCGACTTCCTTCTCACCGCCGGCATGGCAGACGGTGACGCATTCCGAGCAGCCGGCGATCACCGCCCGGCGGCGCCCCGCCAGGTTCTCCAGGATGGCGGGCAGGGGTTTGCGCTCGCAGACGATCAACGCTTTCCCTCCTCCGAGCCTGTCAGTATTCGGCCGGCATCTGCCGGAGTTGCTCGTAGCTGAAGACCGGGCCGTCCTGGCAGACGTAGCGGGAGCCGATGTTGCACCGCCCGCACTTGCCGATGCCGCACTTCATGCGCATCTCCAGGGTGGTAATGACCTGGTCCGGGGTGAAGCCCAGTTTTTCGAGATCCTGGAGCACGAACTTGATCATGACCGGCGGCCCGCAGGTGACGGTGACGGCGTTTTCCGGCCGGGGCGCCAGCTCCCGGAGCACCTGGGGCACGAAGCCGACGCGGCCCTGCCAGGAAGCATCGCCCCGGTCCACCGTTACCTCGAGGGCGAGGTCGTCCCGCTGCCGCCACCGCTCGAGTTCCCACTTGAAGACCAGATCGCCGGGGCTGCGCGCCCCGTAGATGATGCTGACCGCGCCATACCGGTCCCGGTTGGCCGGGTCCAGCACGAAGGTGATCAGCGAGCGGAGGGGGGCCAGGCCGATGCCGCCGGCGATGAACACCACATCCTTGCCTTCCATCTCCCGGTAGGGGAAGTGGTTGCCGTAGGGGCCCCGGATCCCGAGATAATCTCCCGGCCGGGCGTGATGCATGGCCGTGGTCATCACCCCGGCCCGCTTCACGGCGAATTCCAGGTAACCTTCCTGGGTCGGCGACGAGGTGATGGATATGGGAGCCTCGCCGACCCCAATCACCGATACCTCGGCGAACTGGCCCGGCTCGTACCGGAATCCATCCCGCACCTCCGGTTCGGCGAAGGCGACGCGGAAGGTCTTGACGTCCTGGGAAGCGGTCTCGGGGATGACCTCCTGGATGACGGCCAGGTGAGGCAGGTACGGATTCAAGCTCGCACCCCCTTGAGCTGGTCGAGGACCGAGCGGAGGTCCACGTTGGCCGGACAAATCTCCACGCAGCGGCCGCAGCCGACGCAGGCCGGGCGGCCCCGGCGCTCCGGGTAATAGCAGAACTTGTGCATCAGCCGCTGGCGCATGCGCTCCTTCCCGGTGGTGCGCGGGTTATGGCCGGAAGCGTGGAGGGTGAAGGCCGGGAACATGCACGAGTCCCAGCGCCGCCAGCGCCGGCCGTCCTCGTCGCCCACGTCGAAACAGTGGCAGGTAGGACACAGATAAGTGCACGCGGCACAGCCCAGGCAGCGTTCGTGCAGCCGATCCCATAGCGCGTGCTCGAAACCCCGGGCCAGCGTCGCCTGAAGGTCGACGGGGGGCGAGCCCGCCAGTCGTTCCCGGGCGCGGGCCGCGACGGCCTCCGCCGCCGCCTGCTGCTCCGGCCGGGCGGGCGGGAGCCCCAGCGGCTCCGTCCAGGCCCGACCCCGCTCGGTCAGGGGGCGCACCAGGTAGCCGCCGTCCACGGGCACCAGCAACACGTCCAGGCCTTCCTCGCCCAGGGGGTCGCCGCCCGCCGCCGGGCAGAAGCAGGCCGGGCCGGGCCGGTCGCACCCCAGCCCCACCAGGGTGGCCGCTTGCCGCCGGCCCGCCCAAAGGCCATCGACATGCGGGGGTTCCTCGAACACCGGATCGAGCAAGGCCAGCGCCCGGGCGTCGCACGGCCTCACCCCGAAGACCACCATGGGCTGGCCGGAGGGTTCGGCCGGTTGCAGCCGGGGGACGCCGTCCACCGTCGCGTAACCGAACAACACCTCGGCGCGGGGGAAGAACACTTCCTTGAGCGTGCGGCGGGTGGGACCGGCTTCCCGGTCGAGACACAGTCCGGGGCGGTAAGGGATGAAGCCCGAATCCTCGCCCCGTCCCGCCGCCACCCAGGTCGGGCCGCGCTCGGCGGAAGCCGCCAGGACCGCAGGCAGCTGGTCGCGAGTCAGGAAGACCGCCATGGCAGGCCTCTCCTTCATAGGATGAACTCCTCCCGGTCGTCCGGTCGGAAACTGCCGACCAGGGGGCGCGCCTCCGGGTCGACTCCCGGGCGGTGGTCGAAGCGTTCGGCGGCCTCCCGCTCCAGCGCCAGGTGGAGGTGACGCAGATCGACGCCCACCGGGCACGCACGGGCGCAGGCGCCGCAGTCGACGCACCGGCCGGCCAGGTGCATGGCCCGGACGAGATGGAATAGCATCGCCTCCGACGGGTCGGCGGTCGGCCCCAGCAGGGCCGGGGCGGTACGGTCGGCGAAGCACTCCGCGCAGACGCACATGGGGCATGCCTGGCGGCAAGCATAGCAGGCGATGCACCGTTCGGCCGCCTGCCGGAACTCCTCCCGGCGCTGCTCGGGCGAAAGGGCGGTCCGCGCGTCGAGCCGTGCGAAGCGGTCGCCTTCGGGAGGGGCGGGCGCCTCGGGCGCCACCCAGTATATCCCGGGATCAGGCAGCCGGCACCCCTGGCACGCCGGGTCCCGCACTTCCACCCAGGGAAACTCCTCCTGCCAACCGTCCCCCACCACGACCAGGCGGTCGCCGGCCAGGCGACCCTCGCGGATCACGCGGTCGGCCAGGCGGGAGGCGAGGGCGCGCCGGGAGATCATGCCCGAACACGGCAGGCCGATGGCCAGCACCCGGTCGCGGGCAATCCGATTTTCCCGCACCTGTTCCACCAGCGTCCGGGCTTCGCAGGGCCGGGCGGCCAGCGCCACCCGCTCTTCCTTGAGGCGCCCGAGATATCCGGACAGGTTATGGTCGCAAGTGGGATCATACACCAGCCGCTCGGCATCCCCCGGCTCCCTGGCGAACAGGGGCGTGGTCCGCAAGGGCAAGGTCCCCCGCTCCCAGCCCAGCACGAGTTGAACCGTGCCCTCCGCCAGCAGTCGGGCCGCCGTTTCCCGCAGGTTCGCCGTCAAGGACAGGATGCTCGCCCCGCTTTCGACAGGAATCCCGCCGGCCCCAGCGCCTTCACGTCGCCGACGACCTTGCGGATGACATCGGCGAACTTCTGGCCCTCGGCCGCCGAGACCCAGGAGAATTGCACCCGCTGTTCCTCCATCCCCACCTGTTCCAGGAGCCGCTTGAGCAAGGCGAACTTGCGCCGCGCCACCAGGTTGCCCGCCAGGTAGTGGCAATCTCCGGGATGACACCCCGAGACCAGCACGCCATCCGCCCCTCGCTGCAAGGCTTTCAGGATGTAGATGGGGTTGACCGCTCCGGAACACGGTACGCGCACCACCCGGACATTGGGCGGGTACTGCAGGCGGGATATGCCCGCCAGGTCGGCCCCGGCGTAGCTGCACCAGTGGCACAGGAAGGCGACGATCTTCGGTTCCCAGGTCGCACTCGCCGCATTCATAGGAGCGCCGCCACCTCCGCCAGGATCTGTTCCTCGGTGAAGCCGCGGAGCACGATCGCGCCACACCAGCAGGTGGCGGCGCAGGCCCCGCAGCCCTTGCACAGCGCCTTCTCCACCGCCGCCTTGCCCCGGGCCGGGTCGAGTTTGATGGCCGAGTACTGGCACACGCTCTCACAGGTGCGACAGCCGCCGCAGCGGGCCTCGCGAACCTCGGCCACGGCCCCTCCGGCCTCGATCGAGTCGCGGGCGATGACCGTAGCCGCCCGGCCCACCGCCGCCAGCGCCTGGGCCATGCTCTCGGACAAGGTCTTGGGAGCATGGGCCAGCCCCGCGACGAAGACCCCGTCGGTGGCGAAGTCGACCGGTCGCAGTTTGGCGTGGGCCTCGAGGAAGAAGCCGTCGGCGTTCAGCGGCACTTTGAGCGCCTGAGCTAGTTCGCGGGCGTCGGGCCGCGGGGCGATCCCCGAGGCCAGCACCACCAGGCCCGCCGGGATGCGCACCGGCATGCCCAGCAAGTCGTCGGTGACCGTCACTTCCCGCCGCCCGTCTTCGCCGGCGGCCACCCGGGGGGGATCATCCTCCGTGTAGCGATAGAAGATGACGCCCGCCTCCCGCGCCTCGCGGTACTGCTCTTCTTTCAGCCCATAGGTGCGGATGTCGCGGTGGATGACGTGGACCTCGCGCCGGGGATCGAGCGCCTTCAACGCCAGGGCATTCTTCACCATGTGCGAGCAACACACCCGGCTGCAGTACGGCCGTTCGGGAGTACGCGACCCCGCGCAGCCGATCATGACGATATCGCCCTCCGGCACCCGTCCCCCGGCCAGCGCTTCTTCCAGTTCGAGTTGCGTGATCACCCGGGGGTCAGTGCCGTAGCCGGTATCGGAGGGCACGGCCGGGAGGGCGCCGGTCGCGACCACCACCACCCCGTGGCGCACGGCGACCTCACCCTCCGGCGTGGCCAGGAGGGTCTCGAAGTTGCCCACAAAGCCTTCGATGTTGCGGACACGGGATCCGGTGTGCACGGTCACCAGCGGGTGGGTCTTGACCGCCTCGATGGTCCGGGCCACCAGGGCGGGCACATCCTCGCCCTCCAGCGTCCGGGTCAGCCGGCGGGCCTGCCCTCCCAGCTCGACCTCGCGCTCCACGAGGCCTACCGGGTAACCCTGCCGGGCGAAGGCGAGGGTCGCGGTCAAGCCGGCCATGCCGCCCCCGATCACCAGCGCGGCCCGCGTCACCGGGACAGGCACCCGGTACAGCGGTTCCAGGTGGCGGGCCTTGGCCACCGCCATCGCCAACAGGTCGCGGGATTTGGCCGTGGCGGCGTCGGGATCGTGCATGTGCACCCAGGAACACTGGTCGCGGATGTTGGCCATCTCGAACAGGTAAGGGTTCAGGCCGCCCTCGCGGATGCTCTGCTGAAATAACGGCTCGTGGGTCCGCGGCGAGCAGGAAGCCACGACCACCCGATTGAGGTCGTGCTCCTCGATGAGCTGCTTGATGCGGTCTTGCGTGTCTTGCGAGCAGGTGTACAGGTTGTCCTCGACATGCACCACGTACGGCAGACCGCGCGCAAAGTCGGCCACTTCCTTGACCCGGACGACGCCGCCGATATTGATGCCGCAGTGGCACACGAACACGCCGATCCGGGGCGGGCGGTTGGCCACGGCCCGCTCGAGGGGGTACTCCTTGTGCCGGACGAGTTCGCCGCGGCTGGAGGCGAGCACCGTCCCCGCTTCCGCGGCGGCGGCGCTGGCCTCCACCACCGTCTCGGGTATGTCCTTGGGGGCGGCGAAGGGGCCGGCCACGAGGATGCCGGGACGGGAAGTGCAAGTCGGCTTCCCGGAGGGGGTGCGGGGGAAACCGTGCCGGTCGGTGCTGATCCCCAGCCGCTCGACCAGTTCGACCATGGCCGGTTCCGGCCGCATGCCCACCGACAGCACCACGAGATCGAAGTCCTCCCGGGCCGGCCGGCCGTCTTCCCCGGCATAATGCACGGTGAGGTCCCCCGGGGCGCCGCCGGCTTCTACCGCCTCCACCCGGCTGCGTACCAGGCGCACCCCGTACTCCCGCTGGGCGCGGTTCAGGTAGTGCTCGAAATCCTTGCCGTAGGCGCGCATATCCATGTAGAAGATGCTGATCGCCAGTTCCTCGGCCGAGTGCTCTTTGGCGATGACCGCCTCTTTCAGGGCGTACATGCAGCACACGGAGGAGCAGTATCCCTCGCCGTGCCGGAGGTCCCGCGAGCCGATGCATTGCAGGAAGGCGATGCGCCGCGGGACCTTGCGGTCCGACGGCCGCACCACATGCCCGTCGTAGGGCCCGGAGGCCGACAGGATCCGCTCGAACTCCATGCTGGTGACGACATTGGGGTGGCGCCCGTAGCCGAGCGGTACGAGGTCCTCCGGGGCGGTGGTGGCGAAGCCCGGACACAGGATGACCGCCCCTACCTTCAACTCGACCTCTTCGGGCGCCATGTCGTGGACGATGGCGCGAGCCTGGCATACCCGCTCGCACTCCCGGCACTCGGCGCAGACGCCGCAGTCCAGGCAGCGCCCAGCCTCGGCCATCGCCGCCTCCTGGCTCAGCCCGAGTTCCACTTCCCGAAAGTCGCCTCGGCGGGCTACGGGATCGAGTTCCGGCATGGCCGCGCGCGGCGCCCGTGCCTCACCCCACGGCACCGGCCCCACGGCCGGGGCCGGGACGGGCCGAGCGGCGATCGGGATCTCTCCGTCCAGGTGGCGGCGGATGGAGGCGGCGGCCCTGCGGCCGGCGGCGATGGCTTCGACGGCCGTGGCCGGACCGGTCACCGCGTCGCCGCCGGCGAACACACCCGGGCGGGCGGTGGCGAGCGTCTCCGGGTCGGCCGCCAGGTTGCCCCACCGGTCGGTCATCCCCGGCGGGGCGAAGGCGGTGTCCGGCGTCTGACCGATGGCGACGATCACCTGGTCCGCCTCGAGGGTGAAGTCGGAGCCGGGCACGGGCACCGGCCGGCGCCGGCCCGAGGCATCGGCCTCGCCTAGCTGCATGCGGAGGCAGCGCAGGCCCTGCGCCTGACCTTCGCCCAGCACGGCGGCAGGCGCGGTGAGGAACCGGAACTCGATCCCTTCCTCCTCGGCGGCCGCCACCTCGTGGGCTGCGGCCGGCATCTCCCCCCGGGACCGGCGGTACACCACGGTGACGCTGCGGGCGCCCAGGCGAAGGCTGCTGCGGGCGGCGTCGATGGCGACGTTGCCGCCGCCGATCACCAGCACCTGCCGGCCCACGGTCACCGGCTCGCCCAGGTTGACCTGCCGCAGGAACTCCACCCCGGATACCACGCCCGGGACATCCTCGCCGGGCACGCCCAGCTTCTGATCCCGGTGGGCCCCGACCGCCAGGAATACCGCCTGGTAGCCGCCGGCGGCCAGATCGTCCAGGGTGAAGTCGCGGCCCAGAGCTGTCCCGGTGCGGATCTCCACCCCCAGGCGGGCGATCTGATCGATCTCCGCCCGCAGGATGTCCCGCGGCAAGCGGTATTCGGGGATGCCCACGGTCAACATCCCGCCGGCTACCGGCAAGGCCTCGAACACGGTCACGGGGAAGCCGTCGAGGGCCAGGTAATGGGCACAGGTCAGTCCCGCGGGGCCGGAGCCCACCACCGCCACCCGTTCCCGGCGCGGCGCGGAACATTCGGGCAAGGCGATTTCGCCGGCATGCTCGAGTTCATAGTCGGCAATCATCCGCTTCAGCGGGCGGATGGCCACCGGTTCGTCGAGTAGCCCGCGGCGGCATGCCGCTTCGCAGGGGTGGTGGCAGACCCGGCCGCATACGGCGGGGAAGGGGTTATCGCGCTTGACCAGAGTCACGGCTTCCTGGAACTTGCCGGCGGCGATCAGGGCGACATACCCCTGGGCATGCACCCCCGCCGGGCAAGACACCTGGCACAGGGGCCGGTCGGCCTTGTCGATGGCGAAGGCATTGGGGTAAGCCTGGGGGAAGGGCCGGAAAATGGCCTTGCGCAGGTTGAGCCCGCCCTCATACTCGTTGGGCAGCCGGACCGGGCACTCTTTCTCGCAGTCGCCGCAGCCGGTGCAACGCGCGAGATCGATGTACCGGGGCCGGCGCCGCACCCGAACGGTGAAGTTGCCCGGCTCGCCGGCGATGTCCAGCACTTCCGAACCGGTGAGCGTCTCGATGTTCAGGTGGCGGCCGCACTCCACCAGCTTCGGCGACAGGATGCACATGGCGCAGTCATTGGTCGGGAAGGTCTTGTCCAGCCGGGCCATGGTCCCGCCGATCGAGGGCGACTTCTCTACCAGGTAAACGTAGAAACCGGACTCGGCCAGGTCCAGGGCGGCCTGCATCCCGGCGATGCCGCCTCCTACCACCAGGGCCGCGCCGGTCACGCCGCCGCTCATGTCGTCTCCCCCACCTCGGCGAACAGTCGCTTGAGGTTGCCCGGATCGGGAGGGCCGGCGGCCGCTTTATCCCGCGCCAGGGCGCGCGCCGCTCCCAGCCTCAGTTGCTGAGCCAGATCGTCCATGGCTTTCAGCCGGGCGGGGAAAGACGGGTGCACGTAGCCGCGTTCGACGGCCAGTTCCCGGAGCACGCCCATGACATCGGTGAACTTCACATCCTGAGGGCAGCGGGCATAGCAGGTAAAGCACAGCGTACACAACCAGATCAGGTCGGAGGTCAGCACGTCCTCCTCCAGTCCCAGGAGCACCATGCGGATGATGCGCCGGGGATTGTAGGCGCCGTCCACTTCCGCCACCGGACAGCCGGCCGTGCACACCCCGCAGCCGAAACAAGCCTTGATGGCCTGGCCCCCGGGGCGCGCGGCCACCTCGTACTTGAACCTGGGGCTGACCAGCCGGGCGGGACTCGCGCTTGCCGCCGCCTTCATGACCCCTCCCCCTTCCCGATGGCGTCCACCTGCCGCCGCATCTCCCGCGCCGCCCGAGCCAGGCGGGCCGCGCCCGCGGGTGAGGCGAACTCCAGCCGCACCCTGGCGGGGTCCACCCCGGCTTCCTTCAGCAATCCGCGCAGGTATTCGATCCGGCGGCCGGCCACCAGGTTCCCCTGCAGGAACTCGCACGCCTCTTCGAAACACCCTACTACCATCACGCCGGCATAGCCCCGGGTGAGGGCGCCCGTCACATGCAGGACGTCGACCCTGCCCGAGCAGGGCACGGGGGAGAGCGTCCAGCCCGGCGGCCAGAAGCCGCCGGCCTCGGCCTCCTCGACGGCCCGCAAGGCGGAACGTTCGCATACGAAAGCCAGGAGCTTCATGCCGTCACCCCCAGCCGGCCGTATATCGCTTCATCGGTGGAGGACTGGATGGTGATGGCCAGCGCCGGACAGGCGGCGGCACACACCCCGCAGCCGCGGCAGGCGGCCGGGTCGGGGACGGCCACCACCAGGATCCCGGCCGGATCGGGTTGGATGGCGATCGCCCGGTGCGGGCACAGCCGTACGCAGGTGAGACATCGGGCACAACGCTGTCCGTCCACCCGCGCTCGGGCTTCCTCCGCCGGCTGCCGGAGGAAGGCGGCGACCGCGGCGGCGGCCGCCCGACCGTCGCCCAGGCACCCCTCCAGGTCGAGGTCGGCCCGGAGACTGCCGGCGAGGAAGATGCCGGGCCGAGGACTGCGGCTCCCAAGGCGCACATTGGCCCGGGCGGGCCCGAGGTCGATGCCTTCCCCCCGCGGCGCCTCCCGCTCGTCGATGGCCGCCAGGTCGAGGGTGACGCCCACCGGCAGTCCGTCAACCCCTGCCTCGAGGAAGAATGAGTCGCCGTCGTCTTGGAGCTTCAGGGGGTGCGCCCCTTGCTTGAAGAAGGTAACGCCCAGGTCGCGCGCCACCCGGTACCGGGCATCCAGACCGTCGCCGGCCACCCGCAGGTCCCGGCCGAACCAGGTGACCTCCGCCGCGAAATCGCGTCGCGCGGCAATGGCCAGGTTGAGGGCGGCCGCATGCTGGCGGCGGCTATCGGCGGCCGAGCCGTCGAGGAAGAGGCCGATGCGGCGGCCGCGCAGGCGGGCGATGGCGGTTTCCGGCCGGCCCAGCAGCTCGGCCAGCATCGACAAGCCGAGCACGCGAGGGCCCGGCTTCAAGCCGTGCGCCTCCGGCACGGGTATCCGCTCCACCCCCATGGCCAGGACCACGGCACGGGCCTCGCCCGGCCTGCCGTCCAAGTCTAGCTGGAACCGGCCCGGTCCGCCCCGGACGGCGCGCAGCCGGGTGCCGGGCAGCACCTCGACAGGGCTGAGATCTCCCTCCAGTTCGGCCAGCAGGCGGCGGTCATCCGCCGGCGACCCGAGGTACCCGGGGAGGCTGCGCAGGGTGCCGCCGAGGGTGGATTTCGCCTCCGCCAGGGCGACCTGATGGCCCAGGCGGGCCAACGCGCCGGCGCAGGCCAGGCCGCTGGCGCCGCCGCCCGTGACGAGGATATCGGCCTTCATCCGACCTTCACCTCCCAGCGAGCGGCCGCGCCGGCCGCAGCCGCGGTCGCGGCAGCCCGACCGTGAGCAATGCTGTCGGCCAGGGTGCGCGGTTTCTGGCAGCAACCGGCCAGGAACACCCCCGGCCGGGACGATAGCCAGTTGGCGCCGGGTTGGCCGGCGAAGAAACCGGCGGCATCCAGGTTGATCCCCAGCGCCCGGGCCAGGGCCGGGGCGTCGGGGCGCGGCCAGATGCCTACGGACAGGACCACGCCGTCGAATGCCTCGCGGCTCACGGCCGCCTGGCGGACATCGTCGTACACCAGCGTGAGCCGGCCGTCCGCTTGGCCGACCCGGGCGGGTATCCCCTGGACCAGCCGGATCTTCTCCCGCGCCTGCTCATACAGGTTGTGGGTGATGCGCCCGGCGGTCTGCAGGTCATTATAGAAAATGCTGATTTTGAGGTCAGGGCGATCGACCAGCAGGCCGAGCGCCAAGCGCAACGCGTAAGGACAACACACCTCCGAGCAGTAGTCCCGGCCTCGCGCCGGGCAGCGCGAGCCCACACACTGCACGAAAGCGAGTTGCCCCCCGGTCGGCGGCTCGCCCCTCCGGACCGCCTGCTCCAGGTCGGTGCCGGTCAGGACGCCGGGCAGCCGCCCATAGCCCAGGTCGGGCCATTCGGCGGCGGGGGCCGGCGTCATCCCCGAAGCCACGATGATCGCCTCGGCCTCCAGGACGCCGTCGCTCAACTCGACGCGAAATGCGCCCGGCCGACCCTCCAAGGCCTGGAGGGTCGTGCCCGTCCGCACGGTGGCGGCGGATGCGGCGAGTTCCTCCCGGAGATCGGACACGAGGCACACGCCGCAGTGCAGGCAGCGGTCGGTGGCCTTGCAGGCGTAAGCAATCGCCTGGCCGCCGAGCCGTGGTTCGCGCTCGACCAGGATGACCTCACAGCCCAGTTGGCCGGCGGCGACGGCGGCAGCCATCCCCGCCACGCCTCCTCCTATCACCAGTATCCTCTCAGCAACCAAGGCGCGGCCCCCTTCCGCGGCAATTCCCGTTCAATCCGAGGTACGGCCGTCCGTCAAGCCCGCCCGAGCGGCGACGGCCCGGACCGCCTGCAGGGCGGCCGAATCCGCCGGCAGCCGGGCCAGCGGTTCCCCATGGAGGTCGAGGTCGGCCACGTCCCGGTCGTCGGGGATGAAACCGCCAACTTCTAGACCGGTCGCCGCGATGGCATCCTCCAGCGGACGCCGGTCGATCACCCGGTTGACCACCAGCCACACCCGACCCGGCTTCAACCCGATCTCGTCGACCAGTTCCCGGATGCGGCCGGCCGTGCGCAAGCCCCGGACGGTGGCGTCGCTCAGCACGAAGGTCATGTCCATGTCCTGCGCCACGCGGCGCGACAGATGCTCCATGCCCGCCTCGTTGTCTACGACCAGGAAGTCGTAGTCGCGAGCCAGCGCCCCCAGGTGGTTGCGGATGAGGTCATTGGGGAAGCAGTAGCAGCCGGGCCCTTCGGGCGTGCCCATGCTCAGGAGGTCCAGCCGCGGCGTCTCCACCAGCACCGAGCGGAGCCGGTATTCGATGAGCTGGCTCTTGGGCATGCCGGCCGGGGGAGGTCCGGGAGCCTTCACCTCCTCCAGCACGTCGGCCACCGTCCGGGGGACGGCGATCCCCAGCGCCTCGTGCAAGTTGGAGTTGGGGTCGGCGTCCACGGCCAGGATGGTGCCCCCGGTCCCTTCCTGCAGGGTCCGGATGAGCATGGCGGCGAAGCTCGTCTTGCCGGTGCCGCCCTTGCCCGCGATCGCTACCCGTACGGGCATCGTTACTCCCTCCCCGGGGTCTCTCCCATCATCTCCAGCACCCGCCGGCCCACTTCCTGCACGTCGGCCCACAGTTCGGGAGCGGCGACCGGCGGCGGCCCTCCCGGCCCGGCGATGGACCGTTCCAGCACCGCTTCATCGTGGCGGAGATGACCGAGGACCTCGATGCCGTCCAGGCGTGACTCCAGGAAAGCCCGTTCGGCGGCGTTGCGGAGCTTGTTGCCTACGACCGCTACCCGCGGGATGCCCAGGTCGGCCGCAAGGCGGGCGATGGTCCCGGCGGACTTCACGCCGGCCGGGCTGGGCTCACTGACGATGATCAGGAGGTCAACGCCGCGGGCGGTACCCCGGGTGAAGCCCTCAATCCCCGCCCCCATGTCCATCACCACCTGGTCCTGTCTCCCCAGGAACAACGCGGTGACCACGGCTCGCAAGAAACTGGCCTCGCTGCAATAACATTCGCTGCCCCCCGGCTTCACCGCCCCCATGCGCAGCAGCCGGATGTTGCCGTGCCGCACCGAATAGCGGTCGAGCAGGTCGTCGACCCGGGGATTCAACACGAAGAACAGGCCGCTGCCCGCCCGGTCCTTGACGACCTCCTGCATCTCGATCAGCGGGACCAGACCATCGAGCGACGCGGGTGGGAAACCGAGGGCGAGACCCAGGCTGGCATCGGGGTCGGCGTCGACCGCATACACCTGATAGCCCTGACCGGCGAGGAACAAACACAATCCCGCAGCCAGGGTGGTCTTCCCCGAACCGCCTTTTCCGCCGATGGCCAGTTTCATCGCATGGCGATGCCCCTTATCCGGTCATCGTTCACTATCAGGGTACCATGAAGTGAGGCTTCCAGGCCGGAAGGCCGAACATTAAGTCTTCGGCAAGGCGCGGATGAGAGCGGACAGGGCATCGCCCGCCACCCCCGCCAGGTCCTCCGTGGCCAGGTGGGCGGGCGCGGTCGCGTCGAACAATACGTTGCCGGCGGGTCCCGTCACCGCGTCGCCGCCCCACAGGACGAAGGCCACCGGCAGCAGGGGTAAGGCGGTCACCAGCGCCGAGGCGTCGCCCAGCGGCAACCGGCCCGCGCCCAGGCGGGCGGCGGCTTCGGCCAGCCGCTCCGGGGCAGGCCCGAAACGCCGCACCAGCCGGTCGACCACCCGGCGGCGGAAAGCGGCGAAGTAGGCGTTACCCCCCGGCAACTCGCGGTAAGATATCCAGCGTGCCCGCGGCGGCGCGCCGGAGCTTGTGACCAGGTAGTGGAGGATGATCAGGCGGGTGACCTCGGACACGGGCTGTTCGGGGGCGGCCGCGGCGAACACCCGTCCCGTCGGATGCTGCACGCCGTAGGTGACATTCAGGTAATCCAGGGAGATGATGCTGCCCGCCGCATCGAAGCGGGCACCGGCCCGGGCCGCCATCGCGCCCGGTTCCCGCGCCGCCAGGTCGCGTTCGGCCAGCTCCAAGGCCACCCGGTAGACTTCCGCCGACCGATCCTGCAAGACCCACCCACTCCTTCCCCGAAGCTTTCCTTCCCGATCATCACCGGCAAGTCCTGCTCCGAGGAGGACACGGGACCGGTTTCAACGGCTGACCGAGGTCGCCGCCACGTCCACTTTCACGCCGTGCAGATAGGTGTTGGCCACGGTGAAGCGGCGCCCGCCGATGGCATAGCGCACCCGGACCGTCACCGCCGCCGCCACCGAATAAGTCCCCGGGCGGGACCAGACCACGTCGAAGGCCCATCCCGGATCGGCTTCCACCTCCTCGATCTTCCCATAGGGCGGGTCTTCGGCCCAGGCGCGGACGGTGAAGCGGGCGGGCCGGCCGACGATCCAGGCAGCCGGCCCTTCCAGGGCGAGCACCACCCGCGGCTCGCCGAGGGTCTCGGCCTGCAGGGTCGGCCCCTGACCCGGGCGGTCGGTGCCGGCCCCAGCCGGTATGTTCACCGTCCACCGTTGCTCGCGTAAGATCTGGCCCTGGTTGCTGAAGGAGAAGGCGCGTACGACGTAGCTGCCCGGCGCGGGGTAGGCGGGGGTAAACCGGGAGACGAGCAACCCGGGGGTGGAGTCGACCGCGCGCCGGCCGTCACCCAGTTCCCACTCCCAGCGCACATGGTAGGTACGGGACTCCTTGCGGGAGGTGATCAGCCGGCGGACCGTCTGCACGTCCACGCGGGGGGGTTCGGCGGTGTGCCCGCTGACTTCGGGCAGCCCGTGGGCGCCGATGGGCCCGGGCAGGGGGCCGGCCGGGCCCGGAGGGGGCGGCGACTCGGCGGGATCGGCCGTGGGAGCCCGCGGGGGCGAGCCGGGAGGTGGCGCCGGTGTCAGTCTTTCGTCTCCACCTGCGGAAGCCGGCGGCCGGGATGGCGCGTGGTCTTCCGGCTCGGCGGCTCGGGGCGGAAGCGAGTCGGGGTCGGCGGCCCGGGGAGGCGGCACGTCAGCCTCACCCGGCGGTTCCGCGGCCGGAAGCCCGGGCCGCTCGGCCCCCGGGGGCGGCGGTGGCGGATCCGGCTTCCAGGCCACTTCGTAGGTGAAGGGAAAGTCCCGGGCACCCGGGCCGAGCAAGGCGGCCGCCCAGGGATCGCGGGCGGGGGACCCGCCGGCCCCGTCCCCGCTCGCCGACTGCTGGTCCTCTCCGGGCGCGGCCAGGGGCGTCAAGCGGACGCCGACCAGCAGTCGGTGGAGACCCGGCGCGGGCAATTCCAGCCTGGCCTCCGGCACCGGCCCTTCCCGCTCGAACTCCGCCGACCAGGTATCCTGGACCAGGCTGTCAGCATCCACGGCGTGCGCCCACAGTTGCCACCCCAGGCCGCCCCGGGCCGCCTCCCAGTGACCGTCCGCCCGGACGGTCAGCACCAGGCGTCCTCCCGAACTCCCCTGCGCGGCCACCTGAAGATAGGTCGGCCGCCAGGCATTGGCCCGAGCGCGGATCCGGCGCGCCCACCCGGCCGGGCGGTCAGGCAGTTGCTGCCAGTGGCTGACCTGGTGAGGGAGGGTGAGGGCGTCGGCCACCGTCTGGTGCAGCCGCGAGTCCTGGAGGAGGGCCAGGTGGGTGCCCCGCCACAGTCCGGGGATGACCACGAGGTGGTCATCCTCAGCCAGGGGCACCAGCGTCGACTCGACTTCCACCACCAGGTCATTGTCGGTGACTCCCTGCCACAGCGCCCCGGCCAGATTCAGGGTGCGGCCGGCGACGATCACCTGGCGGACGCCGTCGGGGGGCAGGGATTCGCTCTGGTTCCACCGCCAGAGAAGATGGTTGGCCGTCAGCCGGTGCTGGATCGGCCGGCCCGCGGAGTCCCGGCCCGCCGGGAAGGCCAGCCGCTCGGGGACGAGCCGCTCGGCCGCCACCCCCGCCGTGGGCAGGGGCAAGAGCCGGCTCAACACCTGGAAGGCCAACGAGGTCCGGTTCTGCTCGAGGTAAGCCCTTCCCCGCTGGTATAGATAGTCGGCGGCGGCCGCCCGTAGATACTCGAGTACGCCCGCCGCCGGGTCGGGGGAGGTCAGGATGGACTCGGGCGGCGGCTTCAGGGTGACGGTGCGCCGGGTGGCAGCCCGCAGGTAATGATGGCGCCCGGTCTCCAGGGCCAGGAGTTCGTAATAGGCCAGGGTCAGGGCTTCGCCCTCCCGCGGCGGAGTCACGAGGCAAGCGGGAGGGGTGAGGGGCGGCAATTGCGTTTCGAGAAACCATGCCCGGTACAGGTGAGGGCGCTGGGTCGCGAACCAGGCGGTGAACGAGCCGGCTTCCGCTCTCGCTTGACCCGGCGGGGCCGGGCCGGCGAGGACTTCGCCCTCGCCGAGGAACTCGTGATACAGGCCGCCGTAAACCACCGCGCGTTCCGCCACGTAAGTGACGGCGTCCCGGAAAGGCGGCAGATCCTCAGCGGTCGCGCCGCCCCGGGGCGGGGCCGGCCATAGATCTTGCCGGGCCTGTTCGGCGGCGACGCGGACGAGGTGGGCGCTGAAAGCCCCCCGTGCGGGAGCGGCGATCAGCACGAGCGTACGCACGCGGCCGGCCGCCCCGGGAAGGCGCAGGTAGTACCGGCCGATCAGTCCCCCATAGCCGTAGCCGACCAGATCCACCTCGGGCGCACCCGTGCGCTCGAGCACCCACTGCACTTTCCCGGCCAACTCGCGGGCGGCGAGCCGCACGAAATCTTCATCTTCGATGGTAGAGTAATCGAAGGGGAACACATCCCGGCCCGGCCGGTAGGCCCGATCCGCCAACTCGGCGAGTAAGCCAGTTCCGCGCCGCCCCGGCCCAGGCGCGTGCCCCCAGGCGCGTCCCGCCTCACCTCCCAGACCCGGCACCAGGATCACGGGGACGCGGCGGGGGCCCGGGTCGCGGGAGCGGATCGTCCCCGGCTGCCCGCCCGCCGCCGCCGGATGCAGCAGGATCAGCCCGACTACGACCGTCGCGCTAGCGCGGACCCACCCGCACCTGCCGCCGCTCCCAGAACCCATGGTTCAGCACTTCCAATCGGGTCACCGGTTCTCCCCGCTCGAAGGCGGCGCGCGCCGCGGCCCAGTCTTCCTCCCAGCGCAGGAGGCGGACGCCGCCCGCGTCGCGGATGAACGCCACCAGCCAGCTGTCTCCCGGCCGCAGCACGATCTGTTCGTCGCCGGCGCGGATACTGACCGCGCCCTCCTGGTCGACGCCCAGGAACTCGAGGTCGAAAGGCACGAGCCGTTGCTGGTTGTCGATCACGTTATGCCTGCCCAGCACTGCGCCGTGGAAGTCCCGCACCTCTCCCTCGAGACGCAGCGGGTCGGTGAGGTGCAGGGTCCAGGGAAGGCGGTCGGCCCGGCGCACTTCCTGCACCAGGGTGACTCCCCGCCCCCGAGCATGGTAGGCGACGAGAAGGCGGGTGCGGCCCCCGGGGGCCATGGCCCGGTCGGCCACCACCAGAGAATCCTCGGCCAAATCGAGGTGATAGGCCGGCTCCCGGCGATCCTCCGCGGGCGCGGCCTCCAGGGCATGGCTGTTCGCTTCGTCCACCACGAGCAGCACGAAGGGGCGCGCGGGACCGCAACCGGCGGCTGCGAGCACCGGCGGCAGCGCCAGGGCGGCGATGAGGAGGAGCAGGCGATGGGGCCGCCGCAACGCCTTCACCTCCCGGGGATAGCCTGGGGCAAGGGGTTCCCTGGGGTGGGATCCGGCTCCTCCCGCGAAGGCTAGCAACCCATCGACAAGCTGCGAGCCGGGTCAGGCGCGGCATGGCGGCCGGCGGGAGAGAAAGAGGGGATTACGCGGCCTACGGGCGCCAGTTACGGAGACGAATGCGGGTGTCGAGGACGATCTCCTGCTCGGCACCCGCCCGGACCCCGAGCAGGATGCTGGCCGTCATCGCCTGGGAAGAGCTGCCATCGGGGAGGGTGATGAGGACGGTGGTGGCGGCGGTGTCAAAGCGGGTGACTCCCTCCAGGGTCGGCGTTCCGCCGGCCGTCTTCACGCTGAGCGGCCCGGCGACGGCCGGTTCGACCAGCCGATAGAGCCGGGTGCCCAGGCGATAGTAGGTCACTATGTGATCGGTCGTGCGAAAGGCCAGACCCTCAGGCGCAACCACCAGGGCGTTAGCATAGCGCAGCCCCCGGACCGCGGAGCCGTACCACGTGCGATCGTAGCCCTCCACGATGTCGTCCATGACCCGCTGGGTGGCGGTCTGCACGTCGTACTGCCCGCGGCCGATCCACTCGAGACGGCCCTGGGCGGCGAACAGGACCATCACCCCGCCCAGCACCAGTGTGAGCATGCCGCCGGCGATCAGCAGTTCCAGGGTGGAAAAGCCCCGGCGATCGGCGGCCACGCTAGATACCCCCCCGGTAGAGCAAGAAGGTCCAGGTGGCCCTGGGTACGGGATGATCGGCTCGCGGCAGCCGCCAGGCGCGGAGCAACACCTGGATGAGTTCCCGCTGGGCTGGCAATTGCGGGTTGGTCTCCAGCACCCGTATCGTCCGCTCCACGTCAAAACCGCTCGCCTGGTAGTTGGCCCAGACATGGTTCTGAATGTTGTCGAACGGCTCCAGCTTGGTCTCCTCGGCCGCCCGGCGCAGGAGATTGGTCGCTTCGGCCGTATCCTCGCCGAGGCGGATGCCGGCCAAGGTGGCATTCATGCCGTACAGTATGGCCACCAGGGCCACGCCCAGGATGAACACGGCCACCATGAGTTCGGTGAGCGTGAACCCTCGCTCGCGGTTGCCAAGCGATCTCATCATTGATAGTCGCGCCAATGGCGGTCGACAGGCGTGCCGGCCGGCCAGGGGATGTCGCCCATGGCGGGGGCATACGTGAATACGTCCTCGATTTTGCCTTGACCAGAGATGATGATATCCTCCACCACCACCGCCCCGATCAGGTCGGCGGTGCCGCTGATGCGGAGGGTGGAATGAGGGGCCCAGATCCCGCCCCGAAAGTAACAGGTGCCCGACATGTTGATGCTGATCTCCGTGGTACCCGGCACCCAGATCAAGAGCCGGGTCGGATCGCCGCCCGGGTTGATGTCGGCCGTGCCCGATATCTGGATGCTGCCCGACACCCACAGGTGCACCGGCCCCAGTACGTTGATCGTCGCCTGTCCGGAGATCTGGATCCCGGTGTAGCAGTAGTGAGCGGGCGTACCGTCGGCGTTGCCCAGCGTCAGCACGTCGCGGCCGCTGAGGCGCAAGAAACCGCGGCAGGGGATGTCGGGACGGGAGACCAGGGGTACGGCCGCCTGTGCGGGGGGCGTCAACTCCGGTCCGCCGGTCACGGGGTCAAACGGATTGGGCTGGGCGATGATCGCCCGTACCCGGACCCGCCGCTGGACGTTGCCCATGGCGCCCACGGCCACCAGGTGCTTGATGGAGGGGTCGGCCGTATCCGGCCAGATCCACACGTCATAGCTGCCTCCGGGGCCGACGCGGTCGGGGCCGCCGCTGAAGGACGGGGGATCCTGGGGATGCTGCCGGAAAACCAACAAGTGCGACTGGAACCTCAGGCGATGCAGCCCGTCGTTCACCCCGGACTCGGCGACGTACAGGGCGGAACCGTCGTCGCGCACCCGGTCGGCCTCGCGCGCGGTGCCTTGCGCCAGCACCCCTGCCGCCCCCAGGGAGATGGTGCCCACCACCGCTACCAGTAGCGCCATGATCAGGGCCGAACCGCGGTCGTCCCGTAACCTGCGCAGTCGCCGGAACATGCCCGCACCTCCTACACCCCGAAGGTGGGCCCCGGTAGGGGCGGGTTCAGAACCCGCCCCCACATCCGAGGAGGCGGTCCGCCGTCCTCGTGCTCCCGCGGTGCCACAAGGGGAACCAGGGGGGCTCACTGGCGGCACTCCCCTGTCGGGGATGGTCATTCATCGGTAATCCCTGCTCCTGTAGTCCAACTGCGCGTTGACCGGCCAGCCGAGTTCCGCCATACGCGGATCGGCGACGAAGGTGGCGCCACCCGTGATGTTGGATGTAGCTACCACCACACCCCCGACGAGGTCGGCGGTGCCGCTCATCTCCAGGTGGGAGTGGGGCGCATAGATGCCGCCATAGAACTCGGTGTTGCCGGTGAGATCGATGCGGATGGAGATGTTGCCCGGCACCCAGATTACGAGATTGCGCGGGTCGCCGGGAACCCACCCCGATCCGTCCGCGACGATGTTGAGCCGGGCGCCGCCGGCGATATCGATGTCCGGATCGAGACCGGGGTCGCCCACCACGTAGATGTGCACCGGTCCCCTCAGCACCAGGCGGGCCTGGCTGCGGCCGATGATCGCCGTGAAGCAGTATATTTTGAGGGTGCCATCGGCGTTGCCCAGGTAGTGCGTTTTGTTCCCTGTGAGATCCAAGACTCCTGTGGGCTGCATCCCCGCTGGAGCCAGGACCACCGGGTGGCCCCCGCCGCCGGTCGCGGTGAAGGGGTTGGCCTGCAGCACCGATGCGACGATCTGCAGGTGATGGCGCGCCCCGCCCCTCCGGCCGATGGCCACCACGTGCCGATCCAGGGGATTGGCGCCGTCCGCCCATACCCACACGTCATAGCCGGCGCCCGCCCCCACGCGTTCCGGGCCGGCGCTGAAAGACGGGGGATCGCCGGGATAGGTCCGGAGGTGCAATCCGGCGGGAGCGAACTTGAGGCGAAACAGGGCCTCATTCACGCCCGACTCCGCCACGTACAGGGCGGACCCGGCCTCCCGCCACCGATTGGCCGACTGGGCGGTGCCCTGGGCCAGGGCGCCGGCCGTACCCAAACCGATCGTGCCGACCACCGCCACCAACAGGGTGACGATCAGGGCCGCGCCCCCCTCGCCGTTGAGCAGCCTGCGCATGCTCTTCCCTCCCCGCCTCTGGCATCTCAGAGAAACCAGTTAGAATTCGGCCTCCTCTCGGTTAATCCTCCTCAACAAAAAAAGAAAATTCACCATCTCCGTACGAAGATGGGATTTCTGCGGTCTCTCTACCTCGCCTCGTCTCCGGCCAACAGCCGCGCCAGCCGCGTGGCATCCGCGTGGCCGGGCACGAGTTGCAGCGCTTCCTCAGCGAGGCGGCGCGCGCCTTCGAGGTCGCCGGCCGCCCGGCGGCCGAGCGCGGCCAGCACCCGCACGTCGGCGAACAGCACATCGGCATGGGCTCGGGCTCCCGGGTGAATCGGCCGCCGGAACTCGGATTCCCGGTCCAGCACGAACTCGAGTTCCGCTAGTGCGCCCGGTGCGTCGCCCTGGCGCCACTTCAGGGAAGCCAGGTAGTACCGATACTCGGCCCACCACGGAAACAGCTCCACCGCCCGGACTAGTTCCTGCCGGGCGCGCCTCCAGTCGCTGGCGTCCGCCGCCTGGGCCCGTTCGGCATACAGCAGGCCGAGTTGATTCCGCACCGGCGGATTATGGGGATCCAGCCGCACCGCCTGTTGCGACAGCTCGATCGCCCGGTCGAGTCGCCACCGGTCGCCCGTAGACCGCCACCCCAGCAGGTGGGCGTGAGCCTGGAAGGCCGGGGCCACCGGGTCCAGCGGGTTCAGGCGGCCGGCCGCTTCGAACTGCGCGAGCGCGGTCGAGACGGCGCCTGCTTGCAGTCCCGCCCGGCCCGCTTCCAGCCGCAGCGAGGCCAGGTAGGGCAGGCCGCTCAGCAAGGCGAGGAACGCGGCGACGGCCAGCATCCAGGGTCGCGGGCGCCCGGGCGCCAGGGGAGCTGACTGACCCCGGATCACGGCCAGTCCGCCCCAGAACAGCAGCATGACGGCGGGGATTTCCCAGTTGATGTCCACTCCCAGGTGTAACGCCAGGGCTACCAGGCCGCCG
Source organism: Bacillota bacterium (assembly GCA_035477115.1). GTDB lineage: Bacteria > Bacillota > Sulfobacillia > UBA995 > UBA995 > UBA995. The sequence continues at coordinate 91,641 of DATIKW010000039.1, forward strand.
GCCGTCCCGGCCGCCAGTCCGTCCGCCCGGCCGATCCTCCGGCGCAACTCGATGAACACCGCTGCCCCCAGGATCAGGAAAGCGGCCACCCCCGGCAGTCCCGTCTCCGCCCACCACTGCAGGTAATGGTTGTGGGCGGAGACGCTGAAGAAGGCGGGGTCGGCCTGGTAGGCGGGGAAGACCCGGGCGAAGCTCCCCAGCCCGAAGCCGAGCCAGGGCCGGGCGGCGATCATCCGCGCGGCGGTGACCCAGAAGCTGAAGCGGCCGGCCACGCTAGAGGCCACGACCAATCCCGCTCCGGGGACGGCAACCCCGTCCCGGGCGTGGGCGGGAGCTGCGGGGTCTTCCACCCGGAAGGCCTGAAGGTGATCCACGGTGCGGCGGGCGACGCCGAGAGCCAGCGCTTCCTCGCGGCGGGCGGCAGGTTGGCCCAGGAGCAGCGTCCCGGCCAGCACCAGGCCGGCAAGGACGGTGACCCCCACGAAACCGGCCAGACGCCGCCGGGCGGCCGGGGGCAAGAGCAGGCAAGTCGCGACCAAGCCCGGCACCAGCGTATACTGGGAACCCCGCGACAGGGTGAGCAGCCAGGACCCGAACAGGATGGCGCCCGCCGGCGCCAGCCACCGCCATCGCCCGCCGCCGGCGGCCACCCCCGCCGCCCCCAGGTAGAGGAACAGCGCGTGCTGAGCGAAAGCGTTCGGGTACTCGAAGGTGCCCCCCGGCCGGTGAAAGGGCAGAGAGTCGGGACTGACCCAGTAGCTCACCAGGCCGATGATCGCCCCCAGCACTCCTCCCGCCAGGGCCCATCCCGCCACCCGGAGGCGCCCCGCCGCCGGGACGGCGTGGGCGAGCAGGGCGTACACCAGCAAGTACAGCAGCAGGTTCAGCACGGCCTCCGCCGTGCCGGCGGGGAACACCGTCCAGAAGAAGGATAGCGCTCCCGCCCCGACCACACCGGCCGCGGCCAGGTCGAGCGGGCGTACGGCCACCCGCCCACCCCGTCCCAGCCAGCCGTAGGCGACGAGTGCTCCCAGCACGTAGAAGGCGGTGAGCGGGCCGCGGTCGATCGCTCCCCGCAATAGCGGAGCGACGAAGTAGAGCAGGCCGAGATACGCGGCGGCCACGGCCATCTCAGGGCGATGGCGGCAGGAAAGGGTTGACCCGCCCGGGCCGCCTGGCGAATACCAGGTCTTCGAGGTCCTCGACGGTGGGCGCCGTCCGCTCGTCGACGAACAGGTACACTACATAGTGGGCCACCACCCGTCCCGGCGGCGGCTCCTCCAAGGCTTCCACCCGCAGCCCGCCCACCAGGACCAGCCGCTCCAGTTCCTCGACCAGCTCCAGGAATCGGGCCTGGCCGGGGAAGGGCCCCTCAACTCGGAAGTGGATGGGGTAGCGCACGTACTGCTCCACCGGTTCTCCGGGGGCGAAGTCCAACTCCATCACGCGCACCCCGGCCTGGCGCTGGGCGCGGTCGAGGTACTGGAGCAGTTCGGCGACGCGGGGGGCCACGGGGATCTGTGCTTCCAGCTCGGCGGCCAGGGCCTGGATTTCGGCTACCGCCGCTTCGAGCTGGGGAATCTCCTCCACCACCGCCCGGTCGCGCGCCAGCCGATCCTCCTCCTGCTGGAGTTCCTGTTGCAGTCCCCCAAGCCGGCGTACGGCCGGCTCATAGGCGAGCAGGTAATAGCCGACGGCCAAGGCCACGATGGCCAGGCCGATCAAGATCGCACGGCTGCGGCTGTCGAGCCGGGGCAAGACCGCCACCTCCTATCGGATGTGCGCCCGGACCTCGAAATCGTACAAGCCTTCCTCATCCCGGGCGTACCTGGCCCGGGCGCGGGACAGCAACGCCGATCGGTCGAGGCCCGCCATCAACTGGGCGATCGGTTCGAGGTGGGCGGTCGAGCCGGTAAGCACCAACTCACCCGGCTCCACGAATTCGATGCGGGCGAGCTGTAGATTCGGGGGGGTGAGGGCCGCCAGTTCCCGCAAGATCGCCGCCCAGCGCCGCGCGATCACGCCGGCCAGGAAGTCCCGCTTGTGTTCCATCACCTGGCGCCGGGCGATCAAGGCATCCCGCTGCTCGAGCTTCGGCCGGAGCAGGGTTTGCTCGTGGCGGACCCGCTCGGTCTCGCGGTACACGGCCGCGATCTCCTGGGCGGTGACATAGTGCTCAAAACCGGCGGTCCCCGCCGCCGCGACCAGTGCCACCGCCAGCGCCACCAGGCGCCAGTCGATGACCCGTTGCCGTTTCACCCATCCGGGCAGCAGGTTGACCCGAGTCACCGCTCACCCTCCCTCGCGCAACGCCAGCCCGAGCGCGCCGGTAAACTGGGGGCCGAAAGCGTCGCGCCGGTCGCCGAGTCGCGGATTCATCTCGAGTTCCTGCAGCGGGTTGAGCGGGGTGACCTTCAACTCCGGCTCTTCCTCGCGCATGCCGAGCGCCAGCGTCAGGTAATCGGTCAAAGCCTCGGCCAGTCCCTTGAGCCCCGCGCCGCCCCCGGCGAGATGGATGTGCCGGATCTCCGCCCGCTCATGGCGCACGAGATAGAACTCGATGGAGCGCCTGATCTCAAGGAGGAGTTCATCGAGCAGCGGTTGCAGGAACCGCGCCGCGGCGGTGTCGGGCAACACGCCCAACTCCCGTTTGGTCGCCTCGGCGGCGGCCATATCCTGTCCGAGACCCTCGGCGATGGCGGCGGTGAAGTCGTTGCCGCCAACGTTGATCGTACGATTGAAAGCGGGGACGCCCTCCCGGAACACGCTGAGCCTGGTCCCGGATGCGCCGAGGTCGACCAGCATCACGCTCGAGTCGTCTGACCGTTTCGGATGGTGGCCGTTGGCCCCCAACACGCGGCTGACCGCCAGCGCGTCGATGTCGATCGCGACCGGGAAGAGGGAGGCTGCGCGCATCGTCTCCAGCAAACCCTGCACCAGCTTGCGCTGAGTGCCGACCAGCATCACCCGCATCGGCGGCGGGCCGGCCTCCCCCGCTTCCGCCGGAGCGTCGCCCAGGATACTGAAGTCGCTGATCGCCTCATCGGGGGGGATGGGGATGTGCTGCTCCGCCTCCCACCGCAGCGTCTCCCGCAGTTCCCGCTCGCTCATCCGCGGGAACTGAACTTGCCGCAAGATGACGCCGGGCCCGCCGACGACCGTCACCACCCGCCGCCCGCGCACCCCGCTCTCCCGCATCAGCCGGCGGACGGCGCCGGCGACCTCGACCGGCTTGGCGATCGCCCCTTCGCTCACCGCCGCCCGCGGCGTCGGCGCAGCGCCGAAAGCGATGACCATCGCTCCCCGGCGGGTGCCGCGTACCTGCACCAGCTTGATGTGGGCGGTCCCGATGTCCAGGCCCACCCCCACCTTCCCCGGCCGCAGCAGCCGCAGGGGCGCGGCCGCCGCGCGGGCGTCCCGGTTCACGGCCGGGGCGGTTCGCGGCTCGCGGGCTACCGGCAGAGCAGACGGGGCGGCGGCAGGTAATGCCGCCGCCCCGTCTGCTCTGGGAGGCCCCTCCGGGGCCGGCGGCATCGCCTCGGCGAGCGGCCGCTCGTCCGGCTCGTGCGCCGGCGCCGGCTGCTCCCCGGCCGTCAAGGGCGGCTTGGCCTTCGGGACCGGCGGCTGCCGCCGACGAGGCGGGGCCGGTTCGACGGCGGGGGCGTCCCGCAACAAGTCGATGTCCTCGGAACGGCGTGCCCGCGGACGGGCGACGGCCGCCGCGGTGCGTGGCTCGCCGTCACGCGGACTCCGCCGCCGCGACCGGACCACCCGGACGGCTGACGCGAGGAGCGCCACCGCCCCCAGCCCCGCAAACCCGGCGAAACGATAGGGGGCACCGGCGAAGTACCATTGCAACTCCAGGTAGACTGCCCCGCCGATCAGGAGCGTGCTGGCGAGGAGGATGCTCAGGGCAGCCAGGAACTCCTCCAGCGCGCTGGAGCGCCGGCCCCTTCCCGGGGCAGCGGCGGGTCCGCGGGCGTCTCGGCCGGCGGCCGGCGGCAGAGCCGGCAGGTCGTCCAGCAGCGCCGGCGGGATCGAGGGACGGGGTGGCGGGAAGAATTCCCGGCCGGCGTCCGGGGGGAGAGCCGCGGGTGAGTCCCGCAGGAGTTCCCGGAGAATGGAGAGTTCGCCCGGAGCGACCGCAGGCCCGATGTCGGGGATGGGTTCGGCCGGCTCGGCGTCGGGGCCGGGTTCGGCCGGCTCGACCCGCGCGGCCGGCTTACCGCCGGAGATGAGCAGGGCGCGCCGCATCAGCAGCAACCCGCCCACCGCGAGCAGCGCCAGTCCGCCATACTGCAACTCCTGGGGGGTGATCCCCCCCAGCCGGAAGGCCAGGGCCGGAACCAGCCCCAGGCCCAGCAGGATCGTGCCCGCCAGCAGGACGGCTATCGCCGGCCAGGCCGCGGGTGGCGGAGGAGGCGGGGGGGGAGGCGGCTTGACCTTGCGGGTCTTGCGTTCCGGCAGGGGCAAGGGCTCGGGCGCCATGCTCTGCTCATCCTCCGGCTGGTCCGTTGCTCTCTTCCCTCAACTGCGTTCTACGTTCTACGGCAAAGCCCGGCTTCCTGCCGAAAATAAAGAGGAGGGACCCCGGAAGGGGGTCCCCATCAGGCACGCCGTCAGTCATAGGTCAGGTCGGTGCGGGTGGGTCTCAGGGTGAGGCCGGTGATGGCTGTTAGCGGGCTGCCTGTAGGGATCGTCATTGGGTCCCCGAACGCATAGCCCCGATGGAGGGGATCCAGCCCCGCCGGCAGGGCCGGCCGCTCGCCGGTGCCGCCCCAGGTCCAGTTGGTAAGGGCTATGTCGCCCGGCGGATTGGTCGGGTTGCCGATGGCATACTGGCTCAGGTTGTGGATGTCGTTAGCGGCGTCCCAGCGCACGGCATAGAAATAGATGTGGCCGTGGGCGTTGGTGAAGAGGAAGTCGCTCTTCACGTAAACGCCCCGCAAGGCCCCTAGATGGGTGGGGAACACCCCGTGGTCGAAGAAGTAGCGTTCGAGTCCGCTGACGATCACGCGGATGTCGGCTACCGCCCTGCTCTCGCGGGCCCGCTCGATGGCCCCCAGCACCCGGGGGATGGCGACCGCAGCCAGGATGCCCAGGATGACCACCACCACCAGCAGCTCAATGAGGGTGAAACCTCGCTCTTGGCGGGAAGTTCTGCGCAACTGCCTCAGCATAATTTTCACCTCCTCCTGTAATGTCGCTTCGCTAATTCCCGCCTGCTGCTGAAGCGCCCGGCCGGCGCTGGGCCGGACGCCCTGCGTTCTCTGTGAATACCAGGTCAGGTTATCATCCGCCTCCCGGGATGTCAATGCTCTGGGGGGAAATTTCCTGAGGTCCTGGCGGAAAGCCGATGGGAACGCGGCCGGCAGCCTCTACTGGCCGCCGATCATCCCGAACACCTCGAACATGGGCATGATCATCGCGATCAGCACGAAGCCGATGCCGACGGCCAGGCCGGCCATGACCATCGGCTGGATGGTGGCGGCGAATCGTTCGACCAGCGCATCGATGTCCCGCTCGTAGAACTCGGCTACCTTCAATAGCATGGCCTCGGTCTGGCCCGTCTCCTCGCCCACCGCGATCATCTGCGTCACCATGGCCGGGATCAAGGGGGTCGAACGCAGGGTATGAACCATGGGGTGACCTTCCAGGACGGCCACCCGCGTCCGCCCCACCACGTCGGCCACCGTCCGATTGCCCACCGTGCCCTGCACGACCTCCAGGGCGGACAGGATGGGCACGCCGCTGGCCAGCAGGCTGGACAGCGTGCGGCAGAAACGGGCCACCGCCTGCTTCAGCACCAGGGGGCCGATGGCGGGCACCCGCAGGATCCACCGGTCGGCCAGGGCGGCGCCCCGGGGGGTGCGGATCCCCCGGGCGAAGGCCACGGCCAGCAATCCGCCGGCGCCGAGGATGAGCAGCAGGTGGCGGCGGACGAAGCCGCTCATGTCCAGGAGCAGCCGGGTCGGCCAGGGCAGGACTGTGCCCAGGCCCTCGAAGAGGAGGACGAAGTTGGGCACGACGAAAGTGAGGAGCAGGAGCACCACCGCCACGGCCATGACCAGCACCACCACCGGGTAGGCCAGCGCCGACCGGACCTTCTGGCTCACCGCGTGCTCCTTCTCGAAGTGGTCGGCCAGCCGGCCGAATACCTCTTCGAGGATGCCGGCCATCTCGCCGGCGGCGGCCATGTTCACCAGGGCTGGCGGCAGATGCCGGAGATGGCGGCCCAGGGCGGCCGACAGGTTGAGTCCGGCCTCGACGTCGCGCGCCACTTCCTTCAGGATCCGGCGCAGGAGCTTGCTCGTCACCTGGTCGCCCAGGAGGGACAGGGCGCTGAGCACGGGCACGCCGGCGCCGGCCATCGTCCCGAACTGCCGGCAGAAAAGGGCGAGATCCTTGACGGGCACGCGGCCGCCCGCCGCCTTGCCGGGACGGGGGGCGAGCACTTCCTTGACCGACCTCCGGGCTTGCAGGTGCGTGATGTACGTCCCCCGATCCCGGAGGCGCTCGACGGCCCGGGCGGCACTCTCGGCCTCTACCCGGCCCTGCACCCGGCGCCCGGCGCGGTCCCGCCCTCGGAATGAGAACTCCGCCATGTCAGCGCTCCCCCGCGGCGTCGTCCGCTCGCCGATAGCCGATCTCCTTGGCGACGGCCGCCGGATCGACGGCGTTGAACACGTAATCCTCGGCGGCGATGATCTCCTGGGCATACAGCTCGCGCAGCGAGGCGTCCATGGTCTTCATCCCATGCCGCGACCCGGTCTGGATGGAGGAGGAGATCTGGTGGGTCTTCCCTTCCCGGATCAGGTTACGGATGGCGGGCGTGGCCACCAGGACCTCCACCGCCACCGCCCTGCCCCGGCCGTCCTGCCGGGGGATCAGACGCTGGGCCACGATCCCCTCCAGGCAGTTGCCGAGTTGCACTCGCACTTGCTCCTGCTGGTGCGGAGGAAAAGCATCGACCACGCGGTCGATGGTCTGGGCGGCATCGTTGGTGTGCAGGGTAGCCAGGACCAGGTGGCCGGTTTCCGCCGCGCGCAAGGCGGTCGAGACCGTCTCCAGGTCGCGCATTTCCCCCACCAGGACGACGTCGGGGTCTTCGCGGAGGGCGGCCCGGAGGCCGCTGGCGAACGACTGCGTGTCGGTGCCGACTTCCCGCTGATTCACGATGCTGTTCTGATGGACGTGCAGATATTCGATCGGGTCCTCGAGGGTGATGATATGATACGCGAACTCGCGGTTGACCAGGTCGATCATGGCCGCCAGCGTCGTGGTCTTGCCGCTGCCGGTGGGGCCGGTGACCAGGACCAGGCCGCGGGGGCGGCGGGCCAGGTTGCTGAGCGTTTCCGGCAGGCCCAAAGCCCGCAGGCTCTTGAGTTCCGAGCCGATCACCCGGGCGGCGACGGCGGCCGCCCCCCGCTGGCGGTAGCCGTTGACCCGGAAGCGACCGAGGCCGGCGGAACTGTATGCGAAATCGACCTCGCCCTCGCTCTCGAAACGCCGGGCCTGGTCGTCATCCAGCATCTCCATCAGCAAGCGCCGGGTATCGGCCGGCTGCAGCGGCGGCGAGTCGAGGCGGACCAGCGCGCCGTTGACCCGGACCACCGGGGGCGAGTCCACGGTGAGGTGCAGGTCGGACGCTTTCCTGGCCACCGCTTCCTTTAGCAGTTCGACGATGCTCATCAGCGGGTCGTCTCCTCCCCGGCGGCGACTAGCCTTCCTCGGTCCAGGCCACGCGGCGGATCTCCTCGAGAGTAGTGAGGCCGCGCAGCACCTTCGCCACTCCGTCCCGCAACAACGGCCGCATGCCGGCCTTCAGCGCCAGATCTTTGATGACGGCCGCCGACACGCGTTGACTCACCGCCGAACGCAACTCGGAGGTCATGGGCAAGAACTCGTGGATGGCAAGGCGGCCGCTGTACCCGGTGTTGCCGCAGTAGGAGCAACCGCGCCCCCGATAGGTGCGCAGTTCCTGGTCCCGCGGCAAGTCCATGGCCAGCCGGTCGGGGGCGTCCAGGGGCAGTCCATCGCCCTCCTTGCAATGGCGGCAGATGGTCCGGGCGAGGCGCTGGGCGAGCACGGCATTCAGGGACGAGGCGACCAGGAAAGGTTCGATGCCCATGTCCACCAGGCGCGGGATGGCCCCCGCCGCCTCGTTGGTGTGGATGGTGGTCAGGACCAGGTGGCCGGTGAGGGCGGCCCGGATCGCGATCTCCGCCGTATCCCGGTCCCGAACCTCGCCGACCATGACGATGTTCGGGTCCTGCCGCAGTACGGCGCGCAGCCCCTGGGCGAAGGTGAGGCCAACCCGCTCGTTCACCTGGATCTGGTTCACGCCCGGCACCTGATACTCCACCGGGTCCTCGATGGTGACGATGTTCTCGGTGAGCGCGTTCAGCTCCCGCAAGGCGGCCATCAGCGTCGTGGTCTTGCCGCTGCCGGTGGGCCCGCACACGAGGATGATGCCGTAGGGACGGCGGATCACCTGCCGGAACTGGATCAGAATATCAGGTAGGAAGCCGAGTTCTTCCAGGCTGGTGACGGCGCGGACTTTGTCGAGGAGCCGCATGACCACCTTCTCGCCGAAGATCGTGGGCAGGGTCGACACCCGCACGTCCACGTCGCGGCCCGTATCCTTGAGTTGGATGCGACCATCCTGGGGCAGCCGGCGTTCGGCGATGTCCAGGGTGGCCATGACCTTGATGCGGGACACCACCGCCCCATGCGCGCTGCGGGGGGCGGACATGGCGTCGCGCAACAGGCCGTCCACCCGGAAGCGCACCTGCATCCGGTCCTCCCGGGCTTCGATGTGGATGTCGCTGGCCCGCTCCTCGAGCGCCTGGTCGATGATGTTGGCCACCAGGCGGACGATCGGCGCCTCGTCGACGAGTTCCCGCAAGCGTTCGGTTTCGGCATCCTCCTCGGGCACCCGGTCCTCGCCGATAGCGGTGCCCAACCGGTAGGCCTGTTCGATGACCCGTAAGATACCCCGCTCGGTGGTGACGACCACCTCGATCGTGCAGCCGGTCAGGAGGGCGATATCGTCGAGCGTCACCACGTTGAGGGGGTCGGACACGGCCACGACCAGCGTATCGCCGCGCTTCTCGACGGGGATCGCCCGTAGACGCCGGGCCGCCTGTTCCGAGATGAGCCGGGCCGCGGCCGGGTGAACCTTGAGGTCGGCGGGATTGACGAACGCCATGTCCAGTTGGCGGGCCAAAGTTCGGGCCAGGTCGATCTCGGACACCATGCCCATGCCGACCAGGACGTCGCCCAGCCGCGCGCCGGAGCTTGCCTGAACTTCGATGGCGGCCTGCAACTGGTCGCCGGTAATCAGATTGGCCTCTAGCAGCATCTCGCCGATCCGCTGCCGCAGCATCCGCAACGCGGCACCATCTTCCGTGGTAACGGATTCGCGTAACGCGCAAAGTCAAACCGACAACAACCTGAGCCGCGTAACCCCATGATCAATTCCCGGTGACAGCGTCGAATCCTGTTTGGCGGACTTGGTCCCCGTCACATCCCCGGGAGCGGCTTCGACAAGAAGGCCAGGAGCAGGGCCACTGCTCCTTCGACATCGCGCAGGTCGGCCATTTCCGAGGGGCTGTGCACGTAGCGGGTGGGCAAGGAGACGACGCCCGCCGGCACGCCTTCCCGGGTCAGGGCGATGGCGCCCGCGTCCGTCCCGCCCCGCTCGAGGATCTCCCGCTGGAAGGGCACCCCCGCCGCGCCGGCCGCCTCCTCGAGGGCCTGGCGCACCCGCGGATGGCATAGCAGACTCTGGTCCATCACCTTCACCGCCGGCCCCTTCCCCAGCGCCACCTCCATCGGCGGACGGGCCTTGGGCGTATCGCCGGTGGCCGTCACGTCGACGGCCACGCCCCACGCCGGCTGCAGCCCATAGGCCGCGGTGAGCGAACCGGCGGTGGTGGGGCCGACCTCCTCCTGGACGGTGAAGACGAAGAACACCCGGTTAGGAGAAGCGTCCAGGCGCCGGGCGACTTCCACCAGCACGGCGCAGCCCAGCCGGTCATCGAGGGCTTTGCCGATCAGCCGGTGGCCCGCCCGTTCCAGGGGGCGATGAAACACCGCCACATCGCCGACGACGATGCCGGCATCGGTGCCCGGGTCGATGAACAGCTTCTCATGTTTAAGATCCTTGGGTTCATCCACCGGTTCGGCGCCGATGACGCCTACCCGACCGCCGGGGAACACCACGCGCTGACCGGGCAGCCCCACGTGACCCATGCCGCCCACCACCGCGTAACGCAGGAAACCCTTGTCGTCGGCGTGGGTGACCATGAAGCCGATCTCATCCATGTGGGCGGCCAGCATCACCCGCGGGCCGTCCCCGCCTTTCCAGGCGATGAGATTGCCCAGGGCGTCCGTCCGCATCCCGTCCACCCGTGACCCCAACTCGGCGGCTATTAACCGGCGGACCTCGTCCTCGCGTCCGGAAGGTCCGTGGGCGCGGGTCAACCGATCGATCAGGTCCAGCATTGCTCGTTTACCTCCTCAGGGACGCGACCGGAAACCGGTTCGGCTGAGTTCCCGCAAGAAAGCGTTCATCAGGCGCACCGCGGCCGCCATGTCGGCGAGCGAAGCGACCGAAGCCGGGCCATGCAGGTAGCGGCAGGGGACGGACACGGAAGCCGTGGCGGCGCCTTCGAGCGCCCGGCTCATCGCCCCCGCGTCGTTGCCCCCCATGGCGGAACGCCGGAGCTGGAAGGGGATGCCATCAGCTCGCGCCGCTCCCTGCAGCATGTCGAGCAGTGCCGGGTTGGCTATAGAAGTGCGATCCATCAGGCTGAGGGCCGGTCCCGCCCCTACCCGCGTGACCCAGTGCGGCTCCTCGCGGGCGGGTCCGTCGGCGCAGATCGTCCCCTCCAGGGCCACCCCCACCTGCGGGGCGATCGCATGGGCGGCCACCCGGGCGCCTCGCAATCCCAGCTCCTCCTGGACGGTGAAGGCGCCGTGCAGTTCCACCCCGGGGTACTCCCCCCGCAGCACCTCCACCAGCACGGCGCAACCGGCCCGATCATCCAGGGCTTTGGCCATGACCAGCCCGGAACCGATCTCGCGCGCCCGGGTGGCGAACACAGCATAGTCGCCGACCTTGAACGATCGTTCGGCATCCTCCCGGCTGGAGCAACCGACATCGATGAGCAGCTCCTCGGCCCGCGGCACGGGAGGCTTGGCCCCGGGCTCCAGGAGATGCGGCGGCCCCACCCCGATCACCCCGGGGATCCGATCGGCCCCCACCAGCACCGCCAGCCCCGGCAATACCCGGGGGTCGATCCCCCCCACGACGGCGAAGCGCAAGCGGCCGTCCTTCTCGATGCGCGTGACCATGAAGCCCACCTCATCCTGATGGGCGGCCAACATCACTCGCACCGGCTCGGGGCTCCCGGCCGGATCGGGGCGCCGGACGAGGAGATTGCCCAGGGTGTCCGTACGGACATCGCCGTTCAACTCCTGCCGGAGGATGTCCCGGACCTCCCCCTCATCGCCCGATACGCTGCGGGCATCGCACAGCCGGAACAGGAGTTCGCGCAGGCGGTCGCCGCCGTTCACTTCCATGCCAGTTCCTCCAGGTACGAGAGGTCCCGATCGCAAACGAACCGGGCCAGCAGCCGTCCGGACCGGGTCACGTCGGCCAGGGCGATGGTCTCCACCGCCGAATGCATGTACCGGCAAGGGATGGACAGGAGGGCGGTGGGCACGCCGGTCCGGGCCACCTGCATCGCCCAGGCGTCGGTGCCCGTGGGACCGGGGATCGCTTCCACCTGGTAGGGAATGTCCAGCTCGCGAGCCAGGGCTATCAGGTCGCGATGGAGGATGGGGTGCACGTTCCCGCCCACGGCGATCACCGGGCCCTTGCCCGGCGGCCACGTCAAGTGTTCGGGGACGCCCGGGGTATCGCCGTAGCCCACGTCCACTGCGATGGCCAGGTCAGGGTCCACGCCGTAGGTGCCGGCCACCGCCCCCCGCAGTCCTACTTCTTCCTGCACGGTGGCCACCGCGTATACGTCGGCCGCGGGGTGCGACCGTTCAAGCTCCTGGAGGCACTGGTGGAGCGCGGCCACGCCCGAACGATCGTCCAGCGCCTTGCCCGCCAGGAGGCCGTTCTTCAGCTCCCATACCCCCGAGCGAAAGGTCACCGGGTCGCCGACCGCCACCAGTTCGGCGGCCTCCGCGACGGTCAGACCCGCGTCGATGAACAGATCTTCGGGCTCAGGCAGCTTGCGCGAATCCTCGGCCGACAGCAGGTGCGGCGGCGGGTGGCCGATCACTCCCGGCAACTCGCGGCGGCCGTGGACCGTCACCTCCTTGCCCAGCAACTGCCGGAAATCCGGTCGCTGCACCCCGGCGAAGCGGAGGAACCCATCGCGGTCGATACGGGTCACGATCAAGCCCACCTCATCCAGGTGGGCCGCCAGCATCACTTTCAGCCGCCGCGTCCCGGTCGGGCGCGTCCCCCGGCGCAGGGCGATGACATTGCCCAGGTTGTCCCGCCGCACCTCGCAGCCGAGATCGGACCACGCCCGCTCCACAATCGCGGCCACCGGGTCTTCGAAACCCGATACGCCCGGCGCCAGGCTGAGCGTGGTCAGGAACTCCTTGACGGTCACGCAGCATTTCCCCCCGCTATCGTGCGTGGTGCCCTTCATTCCGGCCCAGCCGGCCCAATTCCTGCCGGCCGACCGGGTCGCGGGGCTGGTCACCGCGAGGACAGGAGGCGCTCGACCCGACTGGCCAGCTCCCACACATCGAAGGGCTTGGCCAGGAAGTCGCTCACCCGGGGGTGGCGGGAAGTGTCGGGCCCCTCGGCGCTACCGGTGATGAGCAGGACGGGGACGTACGGATCCACTTCTTGCAGGCGGAGGAGGAACTCCTCGCCGCCCATGCCCGGCATGACCCAGTCGAGCAGCACCACGCCGGGCCGGCGGGCCTTCACCAGTTCCAGGGCTTGCCGTCCGTCGGGGGCGCAGATCACGTCCAGGTCGCGGGTGGTCAGCACGGCGGTCATGAGCATCCGGATATGAGGCTGATCGTCAACGACCAACACTGTTCGCCGTCGTTCCATCGCAACCTCCAGGGATCGACCAGGTTACCATGGGAGCGCATACATTCGGGACCTCGCTCGGGCAATCCTGTCAAATGTCGCCGTCACCGTTCGACGCAAAACGACCAATCCGGCTCTCCTCAGCCGAGCGCCCCCCCGGAGCGGAGGTATCCCGTCAGGCGGGCGACGTCCACATTGCCCCCGCTGATCACGATCCCGACCCGCCGGCCGGCGGTGGCCACCCGGCCGTATAGCACCGCCGCCAGCGCGGCCGCGCCGGAAGGCTCGGCCAACTGGCGGTGGTTTTGGACCAACCAGGGGATGGCCCGCGCGATCTCCTCCTCCTCGACCAGCACGAAGTCATCCACGACCCGCGACACCAGGGTGAAAGGCGGGTCGCTTATCCCCCCGTGCAGGCCCTCGGCGATCGACTCCCGGATGGGCACGTCCACCAGTCTGCCGGCACGAAAGCAGTGATACCACACGGGGGAGGCGAAGGACTGGACGCCGATCACCTGGGCCCGGGGGTTTACGGCCTTGATGGCGACCGCCATGCCGCCGATCAGCCCCCCTCCCCCGGCCGGCACCAGGAACAGGTCGAGGTCCGGCTCGCACGCCAGCATCTCCAGGGCGACCGTACCCTGGCCGGCGATGACCCGGGGATCGGCGAAGGCGTGCACGAGGGTGGCGCCCCGCTTGGCGGCCATTTCCCTCGCCGCCACCTCGGCTTCATCGTAATCCCGGCCCGCCTCGATCACCTCGGCGCCCAATCGCCGACAGCTCTCCAGCTTGTTCAGGGCCGTCCCTCGGGGGACCACCACCGTCGCCTGGCAGCCCACGTGACGGGCGGCCAGGGCCACCCCTTGGGCGTGGTTGCCCGAAGAAGCGGCCAGCAGACCCCGGGCGCGTTCGGCGGCACTCAGCGAGAGCACGCAGTTCAGCGCCCCTCTTAACTTGAAAGACCCGGTGTACTGCAGGTTCTCTAGCTTGAGGAAAGCATTGCCCCCGGCGATGGCGTCGAGGGCGGGCGCGGGCTCGAGGGACGTCTCCCGGACCAGTCCCCGGATAGCATGGGCCGCCCGAAACACATCATGGACGGTCGGGTCCAACATGATTCATCACCTCTGGAAAAAGCATTACCGGCCGGGAATTTGGCGGGGAGTTGCCCTTTACCTGCCGCCGGCGGCCACTCCGTGGGCGATTCCGGCACCGGGGGTACGGGCGGGTTCGGAACCCGACCCTACACGAGTGGCCCCGCCCGGCCGTCGGCCATGAGCAGGCGGTGATCGGCGATGCGGGCGGCCTGCCCCTGGCTATGGGTGACGATCACCACCGTGTACCGCTCCCGCAAGTCCGCCAGGAGCCGTTCGATCCGCCGGGTAGCCGATGGATCCAGCAAGGAACACGGCTCGTCCAATAGGATGACCTCCGGTCGGACCGCCAGCGCGCGGGCGATGCACAGCAGTTGCCGCGATCCGGGGGTGAGGTCAAGGGCGAAAGTCCCCATCCGGACGCCGGCATCCGGCCATGGTCCCACCTCCTGCAAGGCCGCCTGCACGGCCCGGCGCAACGCCAGACGGTCGCGCACGCCCCGGACCCGCAGGCCGTAGGCGACATTGTCGAAGATGCTCATGGGAAAGGGGTTCGGCCGCTGGAACACCATGGCCACGCGACGGCGCAGGTCCCGCAGGTCCAGTCCCGGCCGGCGCACGTCCTCGCCGTCCAGCAGCACCCGCCCGCGGATGCGCCATCCCGGCAAGTCGTCATCCATCCGGTTGAAGCTGCGGAGCAAGGTCGTCTTGCCGCTGCCGGAAGGGCCGGCGATGGCCGTGATCCGGTTGGCGGGGAAACTCACGCTGACGTCGCGCAGGGCCAGGTGGCCCCCGAAACTCACTTGCAGCGCTTCCGTGGCCAGCTTGGCAATCAGCGGCCATCGCCTCCCCCGATCAGGAGGTCGCGGACCCGCGATCCCCGGGGACCGGCCAGGATGTCGGCGGCGTCACCCCGCTCGACCAGCTCGCCCCGGACCAGGATGGCGGTGGCGGCACCGATTCGGGCCACTTGCTCGGGGTCAGCGGTGGCGAAGACCAGGGTCTTCTCACGGCGCATTCCCACCGCCAGGCTCTCGATACGGGAGACGTTAAGCGGGTCCAGTCCCGAGGTGGGCTCATCCAGGAGGAGCGCTTCGGGCTCGACCGCCAACGCCCGGGCGATCGCCAGTCGCTGCTGCTGTCCGCCGGACAACTCGACGGCGGGATCGTGAAGCCTGCCGGCGACCTCATCCCACAAGGAAGCCGCCTCCAGAGCATGCCTTACCCTGCGTTCCACCTCCCGGCGGTCGGTCCCCTGCAGCTGCGGTCCGTAGGCCACGTTACCGTAGATGGACAGGGGCAGGGGGGGCGCTCCCGCAAAGACCAGGCCGACGCGGCGCCGGATGGGGACGGGATCGGCGCCTCGGGCGCGGGTATCACGCCCGTCCAGGAGGACGCGACCGGTAAGGCGGGTCCCCGGCACCCCGTCGGCCATCCGGTTGATACAGCGGAGCAACGTGCTCTTGCCGCTGCCGCCGGGACCGGCCAACACCATCAGTTCACCCCGCCCCACCACGAGACTCACGCGGTTGAGGGCGCGCCGTCGCCCATAGTAGAAGCTGAGGTTGCAGACTGCCAGAGTCATTGGTCCCTCTTCGCGACGGCGCGGTGTCCGGCAGCCAGGCGAGGCAGGAGCCGGGCCGCGCCGCTCACCGCGAGGACGGACAGGACGAGGAGCGCGGCGACACCGTATGCCCGATCCAGAGCGTGGCCCTCCCGGGCCAGCAGGTAGAAGTGGACGGATAACGTCCGGGCGGGGTCGAGCAGCGACCGGGGAGGCCGCAGGGAAGTCCCGGCGGTGAACATCACCGCTGCCGTCTCGCCGGCGCTCCGGCCGAGGGCCAGCGCCATGCCGCTCAGGATACCGGGCCAGGCGCCGGGCAACACCACCCGGGTCACCGTCTGCCAGCCGGTGGCGCCCAAGGCCGAGCTCAGTTCGCGATGGATCTGCGGGACGGCCCGGATCGACTCCTCAGCGGTCCGGATGATCGTGGGGAGGATCATCAGCGCAAGGGTCAGGCCGCCCGACAGGATGGACCACCCGAGTCCTAGACGGATGACGAACAGGCTGAAGCCGAACAGGCCGAACACCACCGATGGCACGCCGGCCAGAGCTTCGGCGGCAAGGCGGATCGCGGCGGCGGCGGGTCCCTCCCGGGCGTATTCGGCTAGATAGATGGCGGTGCCCACCCCCACGGGGACGGCTAGCACCAGCGCCACTCCTCCCACTGCCGCCGTCCCTACCAGGCTGGGCAGGACGCCTCCTGCTCGCCCCATCGCCCTCGGGCCGGTCAGTAGGAAGTCGCGATCGATTGCCGGCAAGCCTCGGATCAGGACCTGGCCCAGCAGGAACAACAGCCCGGCCGCCACCAGCAGACCCGAGGCCCGAAGGGCGGCCAGTGCGAGACGGTCCACGCTCAATCCGGTTCGCCCGCCCTTGGGCGGCCGGCCAATCGGGCCAAGCCGGTGACGGCCAAACTCAATCCCAGCAAGACGGCCCCCGCGGTGAACAGCGCCCCTCGATGCCGGCCGGTGGCGTAACCCAGTTCCAGCGCCATCGTGGCCGTGAGCGTACGCACCGGATCGAGCGGACAATTCGCCGGCTGCAAGGCGTTCCCCGCCACCATCAGCACCGCCATGGTCTCGCCGACGGCGCGCCCGGCGGCGAGGACCAGCCCGGCGACGATGCCCGGCCGGGCCGCCGGCAGGAGGATCATCCGCATCGTCTGCCACTGGCCGGCTCCCAGTGCCCGGGACGCCTCGCGGTAACTGCGGGGCACTCCCCGCAGGGCGGCATGGGCCGTCAAGGTCACGGTCGGCAGGATCATCACGCCCACGACCAGCGAGGCGGCCAACACCGAGAAGCCCGGTCCCCCGAATACGACCCGGATCAGGGGGACCAGGGTCAGGAGGCCAAGGAATCCGAACACCACCGAGGGGATGGCGCCCAGCAGCTCGACCGCGGGTTTCAGGACCGCGGCCGCCGGAGCCGTCAAGACCTCGCTCAGGAGGAGCGCGCATGCCAGGCCCAGCGGCACCCCTACCAGCATGGCCCCGGCGGTTACCCATAACGTGCCGGCCAACATGGACAACATGCCGAACTCCCCCGCTCGCGGATCCCAGCGCCGTCCGAAGAGGAAATGCGCCGGGCCTTGGGCCAGGAGGGCGGGGGCGCCTTCGGCCAGGATGAAATAGGCGACCAGCCCAAGCGCCAGTACGGTGATGAGGGCGGCGAGCCTCGGCAGTCCCGCCATCAGCCGGAACCGTCCGCTGGCGCCGCGGGCACGAGCCCCTCGCCGGCCAGCACCGACTGCGCCGCTGGGCTCAAGAGGAACGCCACGAATCCGCTGACCTCCCGCCGCGGGTCAACTCCCGTCACCAGCAGGAAGGGACGGACCAGGCGATAGTGCCCGGACAGGACCGCGGCAGCCGCCGGCAGTTGTCCGTCCAGGGCGATGGGCCGCAACCTCTCGTCGACCAGACCGAGGGAGAGGTAGCCGATGGCGGCAGGATCGGCAGCCACCAGCTCCCGCACCGCTCCGTTCGCGTCGAGCACCAGGGAACGCTGGGCGGTCGGCCAGGGGCCCATCACCTGATCCTCGAAAACCTGTCGCGTGCCCGAACCGTCTTCCCGGCTGATGAGGGTGATGGGACCGGGGCGGCCTCCCACCCCTGACCAGTCCCTCACCTCTCCTGAGAAGATCCGCCTCACCTCCGCGGATGACAGGCCGGACACCGGGTTGGAGCGATGGACGACTACGGCCAACGCATCCCAGGCCATGACGACGGACTGGAGTTGACGCGCTTCGGCGGCAGCCAGCGGGCGGGAGGACATGGCCAGTTCGGCGGCCCCCGCGAGCACCGCCTGGATCCCGGCCGTCGACCCTCCTCCCTGGACGGCCACGCGCACGGCTGGGTTTTGGTCAGAATACAATTCGGCCAGGTACTCCACGAAAGGCACGATGGAGGTGGAACCGGCCACCGTGATCGTCATCCGGGGAACAGGCTGGCGGCAGGCGGCAGCCAGCAGGGCGACCGTCAGCCCGACCAGGGACAGGTGCCGGCGGCGGTTGCGCATGGAATCCCTCCGGCGGACCCGGCTTCCACCCAAGACTATGCCGGGAGGGCCCGAGCCTGAACCGGCGCATGGCAGGTGAACTGCCAGGTCCTGCCGAAACAGAAAGACATTGAAGGGAAGGGTCGACACATGCCGGCGAAGAATGCGTGGCTCATTTTTCGTGCTATAGTACTGTCCGCTTTGCTCCTGGCGGCGAGCAGCGCCGTCCAACCCGCTCCCGCCGATGGCGGTGACGGCCTGGTCTACCTGGTACGCGTGCAGGGAACCATCGACCGGGGGCTGTCCCGGACCGTGGAGCGGGCGGCCCGCCGGGCGCGGGAGGATGGTGCAGACCTCTTGGTGGTGGAGATCAACTCGGTTGGCGGCCGGGTCGATGCGGCTCTCGAGATGCGGGACGCCATCACCGGCTCCCCGGTACCCACCTTGACCCTGGTAGAGGATCGGGCCTGGTCCGCAGCCGCCCTGATCGCTCTCGCCGGCGATCGCCTGATCATGCAGCCGGGAAGCAGCATCGGCGCTGCTCAGCCATCACCGGCGGAGGAGAAGGCCATCGCCGCGGTGCGGGCCGAGTTCGAAGCCACGGCTGAACTTCATGGCCGAGACCCGCAACTGGCGGCGGCCATGGTGGATGCGGACATCGCCATCCCCGGTGTGGTGGAGCAGGGCAAGCTGCTGACGCTCACGGCAGGCCGGGCGCTGGAGTTGGGCCTGATCGACGGCACCGCCGCCGACCTGGAGCAGGCCCTCGCCGACGCGGGGCATGAAGCCGCCCAGATCGTGATCATCGGGGTCACCCCCGGCGAGCGGCTGGCCCGGCTGGTGACCGAGCCGACCATCGCCGGGCTGCTCCTGTCCTTCGGCGTCCTCGGCATCACCGTAGAATTCTGGACGCCCGGCTTCGGCTTGCCGGGCGCCGCCGGTCTGGCGTGCCTGGCCTTGTTCTTCGGCGGTCACCTCCTGGCGGGGGTGGGCGGGTGGGAGGCCGCCGCCTTGTTCCTGTTGGGTCTGGGGCTGCTCGCGGCGGAGGTCTTCCTGCCCGGGTTCGGGGTATTCGGCCTGGGCGGCCTGGCCGCGCTGGCGGGCGGCGTCTACCTGTTCACGGGCGGCGGCCCGGAAGCGATCACCGCCATGGCCACGGCGGTGGTGATCACCCTCGCTGGGACCGCCCTCGTGTTGCGCTTCGCCGCGCGGCGAGGGCTGTTGCACCGGCTCACCCTGCCGGCGCGCCAGGGCAAGGAGGAAGGCTTCTCCTCGCATGAGGAGGAGTCCGATTTGACGGGACAGACGGGGATTGCCGTCACTCCCTTCCGCCCTGCGGGCATCCTGGAAGTAGGCGGCCGGCGGGTGGATGCCATTTCCGAGGGAGGGTTCGTGAGCGCCGGCGCCCCCCTGCAGGTATTGCGGGTCGAAGGCGGCCGGATAATTGTCCGCGAGGTCAAACAGAGGAGGTAGGAGAGCGTGGATGGTATCATGACTTTCCTGATCGTCGGCGTCCTGATTTTCCTGGGACTGGTGATCATCCTGCACTTCATTCCCGTGGGGCTGTGGATCTCCGCCCTGGCGGCCGGGGTCAAGGTCGGCATCGTCACCCTGGTCGGGATGCGGCTCCGGCGGGTGCCGCCTTTCCGGATCATCGATCCGCTGATCAAGGCCACCAAGGGTGGCATTGACGTGGACATCAACCTGCTCGAAGCCCACTTCCTGGCCGGCGGCAACGTCGACCGGGTGGTCAACTCGTTGATCGCCGCCCAGCGGGCCAACATCCCCCTCCCCTTCGCGCGGGCGGCGGCCATTCAACTGGCCGGCCGGGACGTGCTGGAGGCGGTGCAGATGAGCGTGAATCCCAAGGTCATCGAGACCCCGGTGATTGCCGCCGTGGCCAAGGACGGCATCGAGTTGAAAGCCCGCGCCCGGGTGACGGTCCGCGCCAACATCGACCGGCTGGTCGGCGGCGCCGGCGAGGAGACGATCATCGCCCGCGTCGGCGAGGGCATCGTCACCACCATCGGTTCGGCCGAGAGCCACAAGCTGGTCCTGGAGAACCCGGACTCCATCTCCCGTACGGTACTGGGGCGCGGGCTGGACGCCGGGACGGCCTTCGAGATCCTGTCCATCGACATCGCCGACGTGGACGTGGGGCGCAACATCGGGGCGATGCTGGAGACGGACCGGGCCGAAGCCGACAAGCGCATCGCTCAGGCCAAGGCGGAGGAGCGCCGGGCGATGGCTTTCGCCCGCGAGCAGGAGATGAAAGCCGAAACGCAGCGGGCGCAAGCCCAGGTAGTCGAGGCGGAGGCGGAAATCCCCAAAGCCATCGCCTACGCCTTCCGCGAAGGCAAGCTGGGAGTGCTCGACTACTATAACCTGCGCAACTTGCAGGCGGATACCCAGATGCGGGATTCCATCTCCCGGGGAGGAGAACGGCCCAGGAGCGAGGGTTAGTCGCCATCCCGCCAGGGAGGGACCAGCATGGAAGAACTGATAGGCCTCATCGTCTTCACGCTGATCTTGCGGTTGCTCGGAGCAGGCCGGCGGGCCGCCCCTGCCCAGAGGCCGGCCGCCCCGCCCGCTACCCGGCAGCCAATCCCCACCGGAGACCGTCCGCCGGCCAGACCTACGGTCCAGCCGGTTGCCGGGGATCAGGTGTTCGATTTGCGGGAACTCCTGCGGGAGGCCTTCCCCGCAGCGGTCGCGCCCGCTCGTCCAGCCAAGATCCGGCCGCGGCGCCAGAGTGAGCCGCCGCCCCCTCCGGCGCAACAACCCGAGCGGGCGGCGGTGAAAGCGGCCCCAGTCCCCGCCGAAAGGCCCGCCGCCAGCTTCGCTTCACCCATCCCCGGATTCCACGACCTGGCTGAGCCCCACGCTGCCGCTCGGGCCGTAGTGTTGGCGGAGATCTTCGGCCCCCCGCGCTGTCACCGTGCTCATCGGCCCCCGGGAACCCGCTGAACCGACAGTCGAGACCGGGGCCGGTGCGGGTATAACGCACCGGCCTCTCGCTTCTATACCGGGCGGACCAGGAAACGATGCAGCACGGGGCGCGCGTCGGTGGTGACGTTGATCCCCAGCTTGCGCAAGGCATCCTCGTCGCCGTGGCTTGGGGCGTGCGTCGTGTGCATCTCGCAGTTCTTCAGCCGCGGCAACTGCCCGAGCCCGAGTTCGGCCGCCGGGTTGGTGGCGGCGCTGATGGCCAGCGCGATCAGGGTCTCCGACAGGTCAAGACTTTCAGAGCGGCCCTGAAGGACATCGCTCTTCAAGTGGTTGATACTGCCGATGACCGAAGGCGAAAGGAGGTGAATGGCGTCGGGCAGCCGCGCCAGCTGTTTGATGGCATTGAGGGCCATGGCGGCCTCGGCGTGCAGGAGGGGCGAGTTCTTGCCGGTGACGATCGTCCCGTCCGGCAGTTCGATGGCCGCGCCGCAGTATACGCCCTTATGTCCCTTGCCGCTGGGGGCGGCCTCGTCAGCGGCACGGCGCGCGGGTTCGACCACCACTCGCTGGTGGACGGAAGTGCCGGTCCCATCCAGTAGTTCCTGGACCCGCTCCACGGTTGAGGGCCGTTCCAGGCGGCGCAGGACCTCCCACCGGTATCGGAAGTAACGGCGAATCAGCTCCTGGCGGCCCGCTTCGCTGGCCGCCTCGTCGTCGATGATTCCGCGCTCGACCTCGTTGACGCCCATGTCGGTGGGTGATCGATATGGGCCTTCCCGCCACAGGCGCCCCATGATCCGCTGCATGATGCGGAAGTTCTCCACATCCCGATTGTAGGTCGCGGCGCTAATGCCATAAGCCTGCAGATGAAAGGGGTCGATCATCACCCGGTCGCCGATGTCGGCGGTGGCCGCTTCATAGGCCAGGTTCACCGGGTGGTCTGCGGCCAGACCCCATACCGGGAAGGTCTCGAACTTGGCGAAGCCTGCCTCTACCTGGTTACGCCGGTGATGATACACCTGGGCAAGGCAGGTCGCCATCTTGCCGCTACCCGGGCCGGCGCCGGTCACGATGACCAGGGGGGCGGTCGTGGGTATCGGCTGGTGGCGGCCATACCCATCATCGCTGACGATCCGGTCAACGTCTTCCGGATAGCCGTCAAGTTCCGGTTGCAGGTACACGCGGATATCCCTGCTCTCGAGGTAGGCGGCGAGCCGGGAAGCCCTCTCTTCACCCTGATAGCGGGTTATGACCACCGCGAATACCTCGAACTGGTGGGCGAGGAGATCCTCGAGCGATTTCAGGGTGGCATTGTCATAGGTCAGCCCGAAATCCCCGCGCACCCGCCCCCGCTGGATGTCGGGGGCGGCCACGCAGAAGAGGATCTGCAGCCGCCGCTTGAGCGAGCGCAAGATCCGCAACTTGGCAT
The DNA here is from genome assembly GCA_035477115.1 of Bacillota bacterium. Classification (GTDB taxonomy): domain Bacteria; phylum Bacillota; class Sulfobacillia; order UBA995; family UBA995; genus UBA995. The sequence goes on from DATIKW010000039.1 coordinate 114,242, forward strand.
CGGGGTGATATCCGGGCAGCACCCGGGCGGCGTGGTAATCGAACAGGAGTTTCCCCCCGAACTCGAGGTAGAGCTTGCCGGAGAAGATCTCCAGCCGCTTGACGATGGCCTGGTTTTGCGCGGCGAGATAGCGGTCGGTATCGAACGCGAGTCGGTGCATGATCGGCCTCCCTGGTCCAGTACTTCTGCCGGGCCCGCTCCGGATTCCTGCCGCGACTCCACCTGACCCGGGTCGGCGCGAACCCGCGGGAGTGGGACCTCGTCCTGGGAATTAGTCTGACTCAAGCCGGGAAGGAGTAGAGCTAAGGGACGGGGAATTGGGCAAGCTGCCGGCGCCGGCAGACAAGGCAGGTGCCGCTGACGGAGGAGATGAGCCGGTGAAGCTCGGAGAGAAGTTACGCAAGGCCCGCCGGGAACGACAGCTCACCCAACGCGAATTGGCGGGCAAGGACTTCACCGCGCCCTTCATCAGCCAGGTTGAGAAGGGGCTGACCATGCCCTCGCTGAAAGCCCTGATAACTCTGGCTAATCGCCTGGGTTACCCCCCGGGCTATTTCCTCGAAACGCGGGCCGAAACCGAGCGGGACCGCTGCGACATGCTGATCAACCTCGGACGGTGTGCGCTGATCCTCGGTGACCTCGATGCGGCCGATAAGCGGCTCGCCGATGCGCTCCGCCTGGCCGAGGACCTCGGCGATGGCATCCGCCGGGCGACGGCCAGGTTCCACCTGGCGGCGGTACATGGGCTGAGGGGAGAGGATCCGCGCGCGCGGGTGGAACTGGAGGCCGCGCTGACGGAGTTCGAACGGTACGCTGATGCGCCCCGCGCCGCGGCCGTCCACTTTGAACTCGGAGTCCTCAAGCAGCAGTCGCGCGATTACCGGGGGGCGATACAGGTCTACCAGCGGGCGCTGGAAGCCCTGAACGGGACCGATGACCCGGTGATGGAGGCGAAGATCCGGGCCAACCTCGGCGCAGCTCACCTCAGCCTCGAGGAATCGGAGATCGGCGGTGAACTCATCCGGGAAGCAGCCCAGCGGTCACGCCATTTCGCCAACCTCAAGGCCATGGGAACGGCGGCCATGGAGCGGGCCATTGCCGCTGAGGGGCGGGGCGACCGCGAAGGGGCCCGGGCGGAGTCTGACCGGGCGCGCCTGGTGCTGGAGTCCATGGACCAGGTGGCCCTGGCGGCCCGCTTGCAGGGTTATCTGGGTCTGCTGGCGGCCAGCCTGGGCCAATGGGAGGAGGCAGGACGCCATCACCACCGGAGCCTGTCGCTGCATCGCTGTATCTGCGATCGCCGGGGAGAAGCGGTCGCGTTGCTGGAACTCGCCCGCTATCACCAACACCGCGAGGAAGCCGGGCCGGCCCTCGACCGGGCGCGGGAGGCACTATCCATTGCCGGGGAACTGGACTCGCCCGGCGACCTCGCCCGGGCTCATTTCGTCGTGGGCAGTATTTGCCGGCGGAACGGCCTGAGCGATGAAGCGCTACCCTACCTGGTGGCGAGCATGAGGGGTTTTGAGCAGCTTTCCCGGTACGGGGAGCTTGCGGGCAGCTATTATGAGCTGGGGGAGTTGCTGTTAGCCCAAGGCCGGAAAGAGGAAGCTCTCGACTACTTTCAGAAGGCCGCGTCGCTCTTACGGGGATCGCGAGGGGGGCATCCGATTGCCGGCGGGGAAAGGGAGGGCGATGCCGATAGCCTCACCCATCTCGATCCCATCCGCTAGCGGTCGGTCGGCCGGCGGTGCTGGAACCCGCGATGGTCGATGCGGAAATCCTCCCGGTACACGAGTTCCGAGATGGGCACGAGGCGGTAGCCGCGGGCCCGAAGTCCACTGATGATCGGCGACAGCGCCGTCGGCGTGTGTTCGCCGTCATTGTGGAACAGGACGATGGCCCCGGGATGTGCCTGGTCCAGCACTCTTTCGACGATGCGCTCGGGACGGGTCGGGCGCCAGTCGAGCGAGTCGAGGCTCCACTGGATGGTCAGGTAGCCGAGTTCCTCCGCCACCTCGATGACCCGGTCCGAGTAAGCGCCGAACGGCGGGCGGAAGAGGAACGGCTCTCCACCCTCGAACCGCTGTAGTTGCCGGTGAACCGTCCCGATCTCGCGGGCGATCGCCTCGCGGCCGAGCGCATCCAGGCGCGGGTGGGTGGCGCTGTGGTTGCCGAGGTCATGGCCGGCGGCCACGATCTTCTCGACCATCTCCGGGTAGCGGTCGATCCAGAAACCCACGAGGAAGAACGTGGCTCGAACATCATGGCCGGCCAGAATGGCCAGAATCTCCGGGGTCCGCCCCGCCCCCCAGGCCGCATCGAAGGAGAGGGCCATGACCGGTTCCGCGGTCGCCACCGCATACACGGGCAGCCGCCGGCCAATGCCGGCGCCGGCCGCCAGCGCTTGGCCCATTGCCGCCCTCGCGGGCGGACGGGCGAGGGCCGCTGCCAGCAAGGGGACGGCAATGGCGGCCAGGACGACCGCTCGGCGACGGCAGATGACGACCACCGGCCCTCTCCTCCCGTCATCATGGGTACGTCGCCGGCCTCCGTATCAGAATCAACTTCGGGCCGCCTTCTCAGCATGTAAACGTTCGACCGCGTTCCTCATCGCATCCAGGCGCGCGCCGTGCAAAGGATACGCCCGCAGGCATAGCCAGGTCAGGACCAGGGCGGCGATCGGCACGACGGTCATCAAGGCCCGGAAGGCCAGGATGGCGCCGGCCGGCTGCACCGCGAGGTAGGCGTCATAGCCTCCGAAGTGGAGCATCCCCGTGACCACCAGGGCCTGCAAGGAGATGGCCAGCCGGATGAACAGGCCGTTGATGCCGAAGTACATGCCCTCGCGGCGGGTGCCGGTATGCAGTTCATCCTCGTCGCATACATCGGCGATGAGGATGTTCACGAGGACGATGAGCCCCGCCAGCCCCGCCCCCATCAAGGTGGTCGTGACCACCCCGCCCACGAAGGTGCGGACGAAGGCGAAGGGGATGAGGGCCCCGGCGAAGAGCACGGTCGATGCCATCAGGGCCCAGCGGGCGCCCCGCCGTACCGCGACCCCGGCCCAGCCGTACACCATCGGCAGCGCCATGACGAAGGTTGCGCCCAACATGATCGAGGTCTCGGTTTCCCCGCCGCCCAGCACGTACTTGACGTAGAAAGGCACGGTGGCCGTGAGGACGATGAAGGCGAACTGGATGAAAGTGTTGGCGAGGACGATAGTCACGAAGGAGCGGTTGCGGAAGGTGTGGCCGAGGGCCTGGCGGAGACCCAGCGGCCGGTCACGGGAGTACTCCGGGCGCTCGCGCCCCCCCCATACCGCCACCGCCAGCGATACGGCGGTGAGCAGCCCGAACAGCATTCCCAGCGCCCGCCAGCCCCACGCCCCGTAGATGACCGGCGGCAGGGCGATCCCCAGGATCAAGCCGATGATCGAGAATGCCTCCCGCCAGGCGGCCACTTCCGCGCGTTCGCGGAGGGTCCGGGCGATCTCGGGAAAGAGAGCCGTCCAGTTGAGGATGACCAGCGAGAACAAGGTGTCAAACAGGAAGATGGTGCCGAGGAAGTAGGCGAAGAGGAGCCCCATCTGGTCCGGTCCGAAAGGCGGCGTCCATACCAGGTAGAAAGCGACCGCGAGCGGCAAGGCGCCGAGGGCGATGTACGGGGTCCGCCGGCCCCAGCGGGTGCGAGTTCGGTCGGAGAGCTGGCCGAACAACGGGTCGTTGACGGCATTCCAGAGGCCGTACAGGAAGAAACCGAGGCCGTACAGGGCGGTGCTTAGCTTGGCCACATCCAGGTAGAAGAACATGACGTAGGTGCCAAATGCCTGGTAGGCCAGGGCTGCTGCCAGGGAACCGCTGCTGTATGCCACCATGCGCGTCCGGTTCATCCGGCCTTCCCTCCTCTCATCGCCCGCCCTTTCCACCTCGCGACCGCCGGTTCCTGCCGCCGGCCATGGCGCCGTCGCTCATCGCGCGGGGCGGGAAGGGTTTGGGGCGTGAACCGGGAATGATCGTCACGGTTGGAGGAAGATCTTCCCGAGGAGGAGTGCGCCGTCCATGACCATCCCCGATAGCTTCCCGCTGGCGCGGGCGATTGCCGGTCGAGTGAGCGTACGCCAGTTCAAGCCGACGCCGATCCCCGAGGAACACCTGCGGGCCATGCTGTCCGCCGCCGTGCAGGCTCCCAGCGCCGGCAACCGGCAACCCTGGCGCTTCCTGGTGGTGCGTGACCCCGATCTCCGCCAGCGCCTGGCCCAGGCTGCCCATGGACAGAGTTTCGTGGCCGCCGCTCCCGTGGCCATCGTCGTCCTGGCGGACCTGCCCCGCACCGAAAGCCGATACGGATCCCGGGGCACCTCCCTGTATGCCCTGCAAGACACGGCAGCCGCCATTCAGAACATCCTGTTGACAGCAGTGAGTCTCGGGTACGGCACCTGCTGGGTGGGGGCGTTCGCCGAGGAACAGGCAGCCGCGGCGCTCGACCTGCCGCCCGCCCTGCGCCCGGTGGCCATCATCGCCGTGGGCGTTCCGGCCGGCACCCCTCGGCCGCGGGAGCGCCGTCCGCTGGAGGAGGTCGTGGAGTTCCGCGGCTGACAGGCGCGCAGATGTAGATCCTCGCCATAGGTCACTCCTCTCGACACCCGCGCCCGGGGTTTTCATAAGCTGTTGACGGAATGCTGGGGGTCGGGGGGGTTGGCCATGATCGTCGGGGTTCGCCATGCTCCGGCCGACCGGCTGTGCCTGCCGCCGGGGCTCGAGATGGCCGGAGGCGGGCGGGTTAATCTCAGATTTGGCGCGGCCGGCGCCCGTGTCCCCTGGGTGCAAGGCGATGACCCGTGGCTCAGCCTGCCGCGCCCCCTCGCCCGCCGCCTCGGCGTCCCCCTCCCCTCGCGCCTCCGGTTGAGCTGGCTCCCCCTCCGCCGTACGCTGCGGCTGGGACCGGCAGTAGGGATCCTGGTGCGCAAGGCGCCCAGCCGCTTCGGGCCGTTCGGTCCCCAGGCTGCGTTCATCCGGGAACTGATGGAGGCGGCCACTTCCCTTGGCATCTTCCTGTATGCGTTCAGTCCCGCTGACGTTCGCTGGGCGCGGCGTCGCATCAAGGGTTATCGCTATGGGGAGCACGGTGTCTGGAGGACCGGGCCCTGCCCTTATCCGGACGTGCTATGGGACCGGGGGTTCTTCTCCGGGGCAGCCCACCGCCGCTACTGGCACACCCGCGGCCGGCTGCTCGCCGCCCGCCCGGGGATGAAGATCGTCAACGCCATTTTCGGGAACAAATGGCGGGTCCACCGCCTGCTGCGCCGCCACCCCGAGGTGTCACAGCACCTGCCGCATACCTTGTGGTGCCGGGGGCCGGCGGGGATAGTCTCCATGGTCCGCCGCCATGGGACGGCGTACCTGAAGCCGGTCGCCGGCGCGAAAGGGCGCGGCATCATGCGCGTGCAGCGGCTGGCGTCCGGCCGGTTCCGCTTTCAGACCGCGTCGCGCACCTGTTTCGGCAGCCTGCGCGCCGTTGCTGCCCGAGCCTGGAAGCGGGCCGGCCGTCGCTACCTGGTGCAGCAAGGGATCGACCTGGCAAGTCCGTTCGGACAACCAGGGGACCTGCGCCTGGTCGTACAGAAAGACGGTCGGGGAACCTGGCAAGTCACGGGCGGGGCAATGCGGGTCGCAGCTGCCGGGAGGATCACCTCCAACCTTCACCGGGGCGGCCACGCGGTAGCGCTGGAGGACGCTGTGCGGCGAATGGTGGGCGAGGGACGATATGGGTCCGCGCTGGCCGCCGCCAACCGACTGGCCCTGGATGTGGCGCGGATCGTGGAAGCGGCGGCCGGTCCCTCGGGAGAGATGGGCATCGATCTCGCCATGGATCGTTCCGGCCGCATCTGGTTCCTCGAGACGAACTCCAAGCTGGCCCGGACAGTCTTCCTGCAACTCGGTCAGACGGAAGTTCGGCGCAAGTCCATCGTCCGCCCCCTCATCTGGGCCGCGCGGCAAGCTGGTTTCGCCCAGTCCGGCGACGTGCTGGAAGGTGATGGCATTTGAACCGGGTACGATTGTCCATCCTCCCGGGCGACGAACTCCGGGCGCGACTGCCCGCGACGGTGCTCGCTCGGCTCGGGGAAAACTCGGGAGTCGGAGTACAACTGGCGGCGGGAGGGCGTACGGTCTCCGTTCACCTGGCCGCGGGCGCACCGCCCGCCAGGATGCTGCTCACCCGGCCGGTGGCCGAGGTCCTCTCCTTACCGGCAGGGCTCCGAGTCCGGCTCAGGCGGGCGGCGGATGGTCGGATCCGCCTGGGACCGCTGGTGGGGATCCTCACCTTCCGTTCAGGGCGCAAGCCGTTCGGCCCCCACACCCCCCTGGTGCGGGCGGTCGCGAGGCGGGCGAATGCGGCGGGGGTGGTCGCGTACGCATTCCGTCCGGATGACATCCGCTGGGCGGACGGGACCGTCTACGGCCGTTATCGCCAGACCGGCATCTGGCAGCGAGGGAGGTTCCCCTTGCCGGATGTGGTGTACGATCGGATTTCCTGTCGGGCACACGAGGCCCGGCCGGAAGTGGCGCAGGCCCGCTCCGCCCTCAAGGCGCAGTTGCCTGGTCGGTATTTCCCGCCTGGTTTTCTCGGGAAACTCGCCGTCCACTCCACCTTGGCCGGGGTCGCAGGGCTGGCCCGCCATCTGCCGGCGACCGCGCCCTTCACCCCGGAGGCGATCGTCCGGATGCTCGGTGCATACCGGCAAGTGTACCTCAAGCCCGACGATGGCAGTCGGGGACGGGGCATTCTCCGTCTGGCGCGGCTCTCCGGGTCCGGCGTCCACTACCGGTATGCCGGGGGCGCGGGCGGCCGCGAGCGTTCCCTCGCCGACTTCCTCGCCGGGCGCGGCAAGGTACTGGCCGACCGGCCTTATCTCGTCCAACAGGGGATCGCGGCCGCCACTTTCGGCAGGCGTCCGTTTGACGTCCGGGTGTTACTACAGAGAGATGGCGCCAATCGCTGGCGGATCACCCGCTCGTACGCACGGGTGGCCGGGCCGGGCCGGGTGGTGGCCAATGTCAGCCGGGGTGGCACGGCACTGGGGCTAGCTCGGGCCGTCCGCAAGCGGTCGGTGCGGCAGTCGATCCGGACGGTCGCGCGCCGCGTACCATCGGCGCTCGAGAGCGCGCTGGGCGAGCCGCTTGGCGAACTCGGCGTCGATTTGGCCGTCACCCGCGGCGGCAGGGTGTTCATCCTCGAGGTCAATGCCAAGCCTTACCGCATGACCTGGGGTTGGGGATCGGGTCCCACCTTCCGCTATCCCTTGGCCTATGCCCGATATCTGGCCCGGCTTATCTGATGTAAGGGAGATCCGCCCGTGGGCAGACTCTTTCTCTATCCACCCGGCGACCGTTCGGGAGAGGAACTGGCCCGCCGCCTGTACCCCCGGGGCATGGCGGTGGCCTCGGACCCGGGGACCGGTGACTGGGAGATCGTCGTGCGCTGGCGAAATACGACCGGCGACGATGCCCGCTACCCGCTGGTACTCAATGAATGCCGGGCGGTGCGAGACCTCGAGTCCAGATGGCCGGCCGTGTTACAGGCTAACCGCATCCGGGTCTCGTCGAGGAAGGCCCTCGAACGTCCATACCCCGGCACCTATCGGATATTCGTGTGCAACTTGCGACCGCTTGCCGCCTACCGGGCGACCCGGCGAAGCTGGCAGCGAGTCCGCCGCCGACTGCCGCGCCTCAGTCATCGTGCAGTGCGGGCGGCCTATTTTCTCGGACTCGACTTCGGAGCCGTGGACGCGACCCGCGGCGGCAGTATCCTGCGGGTTCACCCCTTCCCCGACTTGCCCTCAGGCCTGGTTGGGTCCTTCAGCACCGCTCTGGCCGGTTTGGCCGCCGAACTCGAGCATCGGGTCCACTCGCGGCAGTTGACCGGGGCTGCGCCGCGGCCGGCCGTCCTCGGCGCCGATCCGGAGTTCATGCTGGCGCGCGCCAGGACGGGCCGCATGGTGCCGGCCTCGGCCTTCTTCCCCCGCTATGGCTTCGTCGGCTGCGATGAGCGGGCAGTATGGACGCCCCGTCGCCGCCGGGCGCTGGCGGAGATCCGCCCCCGGCCGCGTTCCGACCCCCGAGAGCTGGCGGAGGCCATCGGGGAAGGTCTGCGCCGGGCCCTGCGCCGGGCGGCCCGCCGCCGCGTCCTCGGCGTTGCCGGCAACATGCCCTTTCGCGGGTTCCCTACCGGCGGCCACATCCACTTCTCCGGCGTCCGGCTGGGTTCTCGGCTCATGCGCGCCCTGGACAACTACCTTGCCTTACCCTTGCTCATGGTCGAAAACGCCCGTACCGCCCGATTGCGGCGCCGGCGGTATGGTTTCCTGGCCGATTGGCGCACCAAACGCCACGGGTTCGAGTACCGGACACCGGGGAGCTGGCTGGTATCGCGGGATGTGGCCCTTGGCGCTCTCTGCCTGGCCAAGTTGATCGGCGAGGACTTCGAACAACTCCGAAGCGCCCCCTTGCAGGAAGCTCCCCTCGCCCGCGCCTTTTACCGGTGCGACAAGCAGACGCTGCGGCCGGTCATCGCCGGGCTGTGGCGCGACCTCGCCCTGACCCCCACCTACCGCCTGTTTCGACCCGAACTAGACGCCCTGCGGGCCAGAATGGACGATGCCTGGGAAGGGAGCGAGCGGGAGGACCTGCGCCGAACCTGGGGGTTGATCCCCACCCGGAAACGGCCCTCCCGCCGTCGGTCCCGGTAGGGGCGGGTTCAGAACCCGCCCCTACCGCGCTCCCGCATGGCTGCCGAGGCTGCTCATGGCCAGCTCAGCCCAACGGACCCTCGCCTGCAGGGGCTCGCGGGCCGAAACTTCCACCAGGAAGGCGGTGAGGCCGAGGAACTCCCCCGCCGCCCGCGCCAGGCTCCCCCTGACCGGGCCGCGCAACGCCGTCCACCGGGCTATGGTCCGGGACTCCCCGGCGTTGAGGTCGGCGACCATCCGGTCGGCCAACCGCTGGGCGCCGGTCACCGGGTGGTAGATGACCGTCTGGCCGAACTCGCCCCGGTTGCTCCGGTAGTAGTCGGCCCCTTCCGTGAACGTGACGATATGGGTCACCCGATGCCGGCGGATCGTTTCCCAGATGCCGGAGGCCAGGGGACCGACCGGGTTCTGGCCGGCCGCCATCGGGAAGGCGCGGTTGAGATCGCCCTCGCCGGGCACGGCCGCCAGTCCCAGGTCCAGGGCAAGCCGGTTAGCCTCGGGCAGCACGAGCAGGCTGCCCCGCTGGGGACGCCATCCCTGGGTCACCAGCTGCCGGGTCGCGGTCGCGCTCCAGGTCTCATCACCGCGTAGACCGCCCACCATCAGGATTACCGGGCCGGGCTGGCCGCTGTCGATCCGGTACAGCGGAGTGGCGTGCCGGGTGTCGGCGGCGATCCACTCGCGGCTCATCCCCACCGGCAACGGAGGCGGAACCGGTTCCGGATAGACGGGCGCGGCCAGGTTCAGCGCCGCCAGCAGTCCGTCGGCGATCCGCGCCCCGCGATCCGCCCGAATCGCGGGTTCCTGGCGGCGACACAGTACCACCAGGAACGCCGGGACACCCAGCAGCTCGCCGGCGGCCCGGGCCAAGCTCCCCCGCACCGGGTTGCGCAGCACGGTGAAGCGGGGCAAGTTCCGCTCCTCGATCCGGTTGGCGGCCGCCGCCATCGCCTGGGCGAGCGAGCCCGACTCCCCGACCGGGAAGTGGATGATGGTCTGGCCGGAATGGCCCAGGCCGGCCAGGTGGTACTGATCTTCTTCCACGAAGCTGACCAGGTAATCGACCGATTCCTCGCGCAGGAGCGACCATATGCCCCGGGCCACGGGATCCGACGGGATCTCCCCTGCCGCCTGCGGGAAGGAGCGGTTCAGGTCGACACCCCCCGGCGCCGTACGGGAGCCGGCGGCTATGGCCGTCCGGTTCGCTTCGGGTAACACGAGCAACCGGCCTGCCCTGATGGGGAAGTCAGTTACCAGTCGGGCTGCCGCGGCGGCGCCGGGCTCATCCCCCCGCATGCCGCCGACGACGAGGACGGTGGGGCCCGGCTCCCGGCCCACGATGACCCGCAGCGGGGTGGCGTGCGCCGTGCCAGGGAAGAGGATACGGGTGAGCGGGCCAGGCAAGGGGGCCCGCTCCTTCATGCCGAGCCGGGCGAGCAACTCATCGGCGATGGCCAGACCCTGGGCGGCCCGGGCGTCCAGCGACTCCCGGGAGGTCAGCACGACCAGGAAAGACTTCGCCCCCAGCCACTCCCCGGCCGACCGGGCCAGGCTCCCCAGCACCGGCGGGCGCAAGCTGGTGAACGTCGCGAGCTGGCGGTCGACGGTCAGGTTCGCCGCGGCCGCCATCGCCTCGGCCAATGCCTCGGTCCCGGGGTTCGGGTAGTAGACGATGGTCTGTCCGAAGTCGCCCGCGCCCGCCTGATGGTAACCGGCGTCTTCCACGAAACTGACGACGTGGTCAATCCCGTAGGTGTTGAACAGCTGCCAGATGGCCGCGGCCAGGGCCGAAGTCGGCTGGACCCCCGCCGATCGGGGGAAGGCCCGGTTCAGGTCGCCCTCGCCCGGGGCGGTGCGGGTGCCGGCGGCAATGGCTCTCCGGTAAGCCTCGGGTAATACCAGCAGCCTACCGGTGGTCACCTGGAGCTGGGCCGCGAGGCGGGCAGCCGCCATCGCCCCCGGCTCATCGCCGCGGAGACCGCCCACGACCAGTACGGACGGGCCGGGTGATCCGCTCTCCCAGGCATACACGGTCGTCTCATCGGCGGTTCCGGGGCGAAGGGGAAGCCGGTTGAGTCCCGGTACAAGGGCGGACGGCGGGTCGGTGCCCGGGTCGTCCTCGCCCTCGCCCGGAGGCGGTTCCTCCCCGGGAGGCTCGCCGGGAGGCGGCGGTGCCCCGGGCCCGGTCATGCCCAGCTCGCGGAGGAAGATCTCCACCACCTGGACCTGGTAGCCAATGCGTTCCGCCAGGGGCAGCCTTCGCGAGGTCTCGAATATGTAGGCGTTAACCCCGAGGAAGGCGCCGGCCGCCCGGGCGATGCTGCCCTGCACCGGATAGCGTAACAGCGTGAACTGATGCAGGGATACGCTGATGCCGCGGTTCAGCTCCTCCACGGCCAATCGCCCGAGGGGGGTGGCGGAAGATGATGGGTAGTGGATGATCGTCTGACCCACCGAGTTGACGGCGGGATTCCGGTAGAAATCGAGCGCCTCATGCAGGTCGAGAAGCCACTCCACCCGGTAATCGCTGAAGACCCGCCAGATCTCGCGGGCGATCATCTCCGTAGGCTGGGCGCCGGCGGTCGTCGGGAACACGCGGTTGAGGTCATACCCGCCTATGGGCGAGTTTCGCGTCCGTTGCTCGACAGCAGGACGGTTGGCCTCCGGGATGACGATCAGCGTCCCGGCGGCAATCTCCCGGTTGGTGAAGCGTCGCGCGGCCATCCAGCCGGCGACCTCGCTGCCGTGGACCCCGCCGATGAGCAGGAACACCGGGCCCGGGCGCGGTCCGCGGATGATGTACATGGGGGTCTCATAGGCGGTGCCCGCCGCCAGGGACCGGACCTCCACGGTGACCTGGGCCGCCGCCGGCAAGGCCGGCAACACGAGGACTAACTGTCCCAGTATCAGCAGCCAGGCCAGGAGCAACCTCAGGTGGATACGGACGGAACTGGACATCGGTCCACCCCTTTCTTGTCTCCCCAGCACCAGGCGATATGCGAACATTGCTCCAGCTAGGGAGAACTTTGGTGGACCGCCCATTCGTCACCAGGCCAGGAGTATCCTGCCCCTCGTAGCAGGTATTTTGTGCCAATAACCGATGTGTATCTGCGGTTTCCTTGGGGGATGCGGCAACCGGCCTATAGCAGTGAGCCCCGGTGCTGAACGGCACCGGGGCTCGGGGAGGAGAAACGGGCAGTGGGCGGCGTCAGGGGAGCAAGCCGAGTTCCTCGAGGAGCGTGTCGACGAACAGGAGCTGTTGCCGAACCCGGGTTGTCCGGGGTTGGCGAGCGCTGGTCTCGAAGATGTAAGCATGGACGCCGCGGTGTTGTCCCGCGGCCCGCGCCAGGCTGCCGGGAACGGGGAACTCCAGCAGGCTGAACCGGTGGCGAGGGGCGTCTATGCCCTCATTCAGCCGGTCGAGCGCGATCTCCGCCATGCGCCGAGTACGGGGTGAGGCCGGGTAGTAGATGATGGTCTGCCCCACCGAATCCGTATCTGGATTCAGGTAGAAATCAAAGCCCTCGTGAAGGTCGAGCAGCCATTCGACCTCGAATTCATCGACCATATCCCAGATGTGCCCGGCCAGGGCGGATCGCGGCCGCCCACCGGCGGCGGTGGGGAACTCGCGGTTGAGGTCCCGCGCGCCAGGCGCCGCCCGCCGGGAGGCCGCGATGGCCAGGCGGTTGGCGTCGGGGAGCACCAGCAGCGTCCCGGCGGCCACGGTGTGCTCGGCGACCATGCGGGCGGCAAGATATCCGGCTTCCTCATCGCCATGGATTCCGCCCACCACGAGGACCGCCGGTCCCGGCCGTTCGCCGCGGATCACGTATAGCGGCGTCGCGTGCCGGGTCCCCTCGGCCATGACGCGTACCTCGCGGGCATGGGCAGGCCAGGCGACCAGGACGACGATTAGCATGGAGCATATCAGGGTGCAGACGGGACGGGAGTTGCGGGTCGATGCCAAACTATCACCCCTTTGTAGCAGGGCTTCGACACTGACAATGCAGCTATCCTGCACCCACGGCCGGCACTATTTCCCATGAGGGAGGTCGGGGCCCATGATCGACCCGGGAGCGGTTTGCGAACGACTTCGGGAAGCGGTAGGCGAGCTGTTCGAGGCCGGGCTGGTGACCCCCACAGGCGGCAACGTGAGCGTCCGCACCGGGCCGGAGGAGTTCTGGGTCACGCCGGCGACGCGGTTCAAGGGCCGGCTTCTGAGTTCGGACATGGTGCGGGTGGACCTGGCAGGACAGGTGCTCGAGGGCGAGGGTCTCCCCTCCAAGGAGACACCTCTTCACGGCAGCATCTATCGCGCCCGACCGGATGTAGGGGCAATCGTCCATGCCCATCCGCTCTTTGCCACCCTCTTCGGCCTTTACTCCTTGCCGGTGCAGCCGGTGACGGCAGACGCCGTGTCGTTCCGGTACCTCCCGACAGTCGAGTTCGTGCTGCCGGGTACCCGGGAACTGGGCCGCCGGGTGGCGGAGGTGCTGGGCGAGGGATCGGCGATCCTGCTCCGCAACCACGGGGCGGTGACAGTGGGTGCCGACCTCCGGCAGGCGGCCGATCGCTGCCATGCCCTGGAGGAAACCTGTCGCCTGCTGCTCCTCGCCCGGATGCTGGGCGAGCAGCCCGCGTCCATCCCCGAACCGCTGGCGGCGGCGCTGTTCATGATCCACACCCGAAAAGGAGAGGCCGAACGCAGGATCGGACGTAGCGCCGGCGAAGGGTGAAAGGCCCGGGGCAGGGGCCGCGAGGACGAACGTGACCATAGCCATGGCCTCGACCACATTACGGTAATGGGAGCGTAGACTGCATGGTCAATGCCGTAGACCGTATCCTGCTGTCAGGAAATGAGGCAGTAGCGCTGGGAGCCTTCGAGGCCGGAGTCAAGGTGGCGGCCGCGTACCCCGGCACGCCGAGCACCGAAATCCTGGAGTCGCTGGGCGCGTACCCGGGCGTCTACTGCGAATGGTCGAGCAATGAGAAGGTGGCCCTGGATGTAGCCATCGGGGCGGCCTATGCCGGACGCCGGGCGCTGGCGGTCATGAAACACGTGGGTCTCAACGTCGCCGCCGACTCGTTGTTCTACGCCGCCTACACCGGGCTGGGCGGAGCCGGTCTGGTCATCGTCGTCGCTGACGATCCGGGGATGCACAGTTCCCAGAACGAGCAAGACACCCGGCACTACGCCCGGTTCGCCCAGGTGCCGCTGGTGGAGCCGGCGGACAGCGCCGAGGCGCGCGGTTTCCTCGGACCCGCTTTCGCGATCAGCGAGCAGTTTGACGTGCCGGTGCTGGTCAGGATGTCGACCCGCGTGTCCCACTCCCGCGGAGTGGTCGAGGTGGCGGGGGCTGCCGTTGCTCCCGGCAAGCGGCGTCCCGCGCTGGCCGACCCGGTGCCGGTGCCCGACCCCCATCCCCGCTCGGCCCGGGACGCCCTGGCCGCCCTGGCCGCCGACCCGGGCAAGTACGTGATGGTCCCGGCCAACGCGCGCGGCCGCCACCCGGTAGTTCGCCGGCGGCTGGCGGACGCGGCGCGATGGGCGGAGGACTGCGCGCTCAACCAGGTGGAACTCGGAGGGCGGGCGCTGGGCGTGGTCACCTCCGGCATCGCCTACCAGTATGCGCGGGAGGTCCTGACCGGAGCCTCTTTCCTCAAGCTGGGGCTGGTCTGGCCCTTGCCGGTCGGGCTGCTGCGGAGGTTCGCCGCCGGGGTGGAGCGGCTCCTGGTGGTGGAAGAACTCGACCCGTTTCTGGAGGAGAACTTGCGCCTGTTAGGGCTGAATGTAGAGGGCAAGCGATGGTTCCCCGCCCTGGGCGAGTTGAGCCCGGCGGCGGTGCGGCGAGGCGCCGCCCAATCCGGGTTGCTTCAGGGAGAGGCCGGGGAGCCCGCGCCGGCCCTGCCGTTGCCCGCGCGCCCGCCGGTGCTTTGCCCCGGCTGTGGGCATCGACCCCTCTTCTACGCCCTGCAGCGCCTCGGAGCGGTAGTGTTCGGGGATATTGGCTGCTACACGTTAGGGGCGATGCCTCCGCTGTCGGCCATGCACACCTGCGGCTGCATGGGTGCGGGACTGGCCAATCTGCACGGCGCCCTGAAGGCTCTGGCCATCACCGATCGCGACGGCCAGCCTGACGGCGTCCGGGGGATGCCGGTGGCGGTGATCGGCGACTCGACCTTCTACCATGCCGGGCTGCCTGCGCTGGCCAACCTCGTCTACAATCAGGGCGGGGGGCTGGTCATCATCGCCGACAACTCCACGACGGCCATGACGGGCCACCAGGATCACCCGGGAACGGGCCGCACCCTGGCGGGCGGGGCGACGCCCCGCCTCGACCTGGCCGAGGCCGCTCGCGGCCTGGGAGTGGCACGCGTGGCAACCGTCGATCCTTTTGCCTTGGATGAGTTCCTCAGCGTCGCCCGCGAGTTCCTCGCTTCCCGGGAGCCGGCGGTGATCGTCGCCCGTCATCCCTGCGCGCTGCAATCCCGGAGCCGCCGGCCGCCGGTGACGGTGGTGGCCGAAACGTGCAATGGGTGTGGCATATGCCTGCGTCTGGGCTGCCCGCCCCTGTCGCCGGACGACGGTGGGGTGCTGGTCGACCGGGACCTCTGCACCGGCTGCGGTCTCTGCGCCACGGTATGCCCGCGGGGGGCGCTGGTGACGGCGCCGAACCAGGGAGGGGGCTCCGCGAATGCGTGACCTGAGTTTCATGTTGGCGGGGGTGGGCGGGCAAGGGATCATCCTGGCCGGCGATGTGCTCGCCGAGGTCGGCCTCCAAGCCGGGTGGGATGTGAAGAAGTCGGAGGTCCACGGCATGGCCCAGCGCGGCGGGGGCGTGACCAGCCAGGTCCGATGGGGCCGCCGCGTATATTCCCCGTTGGCCGAGCCGGGCCGCATCGACATCTTGATCGGCTTTGAAGTGCTGGAGGCACTGCGCAACGTCCACTACCTGCAGTCCGGCGGCCAGGCGGTGGTGAACCGCTATCACCTGCCTCCTCCCTCGGTCACGGGAGGGGAAGCCGCCTACCCCGCTGACGCCGATGTCGAACGGGAATTCGCCGCCCGCGGGGCGACCCTCCGGTGGATGTGCCCGCCACCAGGGACAGAACGCCTGGCGGTGGGGGTACAACTCCTCGGGCTGGTGTCGGCGATCGAGCCCCTGCGAGGGACATTCCCTGCTGAAGCGTGGCTGAATGCGCTCGACCGCCTGGTCCCCCCGGCGCACCGGGAACTCAATCGGCGGGCTTTCCAGCGCGGGCGGGCGGCAGCGGCGAACGGGCCCCCCGGACGGGGGGAGGGCTGAGGACCCTCCCTGCCGAGGTGCGGCTGGCGATGAACGTGAACAGGCTGAGCCAGACCTGCACGCAGGGGCCGATGAGCATGGCGCTGACCACCGTCCCCAGGCCCACCGGGCCGCCCATGGCATAGCCGGTAGTCACGGCGCAAAGGTCCAGGCCGATCCTCACCTCGCCCACCTGCCGGCCGGTTACCCGGACCAGACCCAGCATCAGCGAATCGCGCGGTCCGGCGCCGAGGTCGGCGGAAAGGCAGCCGCTCATCCCCAGAGCCGCGATCGCGCTGCCGGCTACCAGGTAGCCCCAGCGGGCTGCAAAGCCGGCGGCGGCTGGTATGAATCCGGCTGCCAGGATCAGATCGAGGAATAACCCGACCGCCGCCATGTTCAGCCAGGTGCCCAGCCGCGGGCGCACCCCGACGGCTAGGGCGCCCAGCAACACCAGGAGGCCGACGAGTTGGGTGGTCTGTCCGACCGTGAGCGGCAAGTGATTGGTCAGCCCGATGTGCAAGGTAGTCCAGGGCGCCACCCCCAGACCTGCCAGGATCACCAACGCGAAACCGAAGGCCAAGCACCAGAAGCCGGCGGTCATGATCAGGAACCTCACCGCACCGGCGATGGTATCGCCCGGACGGGCAGCCACTTGCCCGCTCTTCCCCATGCTCAGCCTTTCGACCGGCTACGGGCGGCATCCTGCCGGGGATAAGTGGTTCTGCTATAATGTTGGTGTCTGAAGCCAAAGCTGCCGGAGGTGAGGGACCATTTCCCTCGAGTTCTTACAGGAAGAGTTGCAGCGGCTACGCGAGCAGGGACTGCTCACGACCATCCGGACCGTCTCCAGCCCCCAGGGGGCTCACTTCATCGCCGATGGAAGGCGGGTACTGAACCTGTGCTCCAACAACTACCTGGGCCTGGCCAACCATCCCGCGCTGGTAGAGGCGGCCCGGGCGGCGATCGAGCGGCTGGGGGTCGGCCCCGGGGCGGTCCGCAGCATCGCGGGCACCATGTCGGTTCACGGGGAACTGGAAGAGAAGCTGACCGCATTCAAGGAGGCCGAAGCGACGGTCAGTCTGCAGTCGGGGTTCGCCGCCAACCTGGCGGTGATCCCCCTCCTGGTGGGCGAGAGCGACTTCATCTTCAGCGATGAACTGAATCATGCCAGCATCATCGACGGGTGCCGGCTGAGCCGGGCCAAGGTGGTGCGCTATCGCCACTGCGACCCCGCCGACCTCGAAGCGGTCATGGAGCGCGAACTGAGCACCAACCACGAAGCGCGCCGACTGGTGATCACCGACGGCGTCTTCAGCATGGACGGCGACCTCGCGCCCTTGCCGGCCATTGTGGCCGCCGCCCGCCGCCATGGGGCCATGGTCATGGTGGACGACGCTCACGGCGAGGGGGTACTGGGCGACCACGGGCGGGGCATCGTTCATCACTTCAGCCTGACCGGGCAGGTGGAGGTCGAGGTCGGCACCCTGTCCAAAGCCTTCGGCGTGATGGGCGGCTTCGTATCCGGGCCCCGGGTCCTGACCGACTTCCTGCGCCAGCGCGGGCGGCCCTTCATCTTCTCGAGCGCCCTGACCCCGGCGGATGCGGCCGCCGCCGGTGCGGCGGTGGATATACTGGCCGCGGACGACAGCCTGGTGAAGCGGCTATGGGCCAACACCCATCACTTCAAGGCGGAACTGGCCCGACTGGGCCTGGACACGGGGAGGAGCCAGACGCCCATCACCCCGGTGATGATCGGCGACGCCGAACGAGCCCAGACCTTCTCCCGCCGCCTGTTCGAGCGGGGAGTGTTCGCCCAGGCAATCAGCTTCCCGACCGTGCCCCGCGGCAAGGCGAGGGTCCGAGCGATGATCTCGGCCGTGCATTCGCCCGCGGACCTCGATTTCGCGCTGGAGCAGTTCCGGGAGGTCGGCGGGGAATTGGGCGTCATCTGACACCTCCCTGCCCCTCGGGGCGATGGTAGGGGCGGGTTCCGAACCCCGCCCCTACAAGGGCCGTGGGCGGCGACTGCTGCCGGGACTTAGAAGTAGCGCTCGCGCGGAAGGCCAGGGGCCCGGCGGTAGCGGTCGCGAAGGTCTCGGCTGAGGTGGACCCGAAGGTCGGAGGTGACCAGCACCGCCCTGACCGGGGCTGCCGCGCCGAGGAGCGCAATGCCCGCTTCGAGCCCGAGCACCAGGAGGGCCGTGGAGAGGATATCCGCCGCCAGCGACTCCGAAGCCAGCACGGTGGCGGCGATGAGGCCCGAGCGGGCGGGGTAGCCCGTCCGCGGGTCGAGGATGTGATGGTAGCGGGTAAGACCGCGAAAAACGCACCGCTCGTAGTCCCCGGCGGTGACCACGCTTCCTGCTTCGACTTCTACTGCTAAGGTTGAAGAGAGCTGAGCCAATTCCGCCGGTGCGGTAGAACTCGGCCGCCCGGTCGGCTGAGAAGTCCCTCCAACCGGCCAAGTTCAGCCGCCACCCGGTCCGCCCCGCCGGCCGCTGCATAAGAGCCGGCGCTTGAGGGGAAGCAACAGGAGGAGGTTGACGCCCCATGCGAGGATTCGCCATGCGAAGGATCGGCGAGGTGGGTTGGGTTACGCGGGAGAAACCGCGACCGGGGCCGTACGATGCCATCATCCGGACGCTGGCCGTCGGGATCTGCACCTCGGACCAGCATACGGTGTATGACGGCCCTCTAGGCGACCTGAGACTGATCATGGGACATGAGGCGGTGGGGGAGGTCGCCGAAGTCGGCAGCGAGGTGAAGGATTTCCAGCCCGGCGATCGGATTCTGGTGGGCGCCGTCACCCCCGACTGGCGGACCGTCGAGTGCCAGCGAGGGTGGCACCAGCACTCGGAAGGCATGCTCGGGGCCTTCAAGTTCACGACGACCAAGGACGGGGTGTTCGCCGAGTACTTCCACGTGAACGACGCCGATATGAACATGGCCCACCTGCCCGAAAAGATTCCACTCGAGTCCGCGGTCATGGTGGCCGACATGGTCCCGACGGGGCTGCACGGGGTAGAGTTGGCCGAACCGGCCTTCGGCGCCGCCGTATGCGTCATCGGCATCGGGCCCGTCGGCCTGATGGCGGTGGCCGGGGCAGCCCTGCGGGGAGCCGGAATGATCGTCGCCGTGGGGAGCCGGCCGGTCTCGGTGGAGGCGGCTCGGCACTACGGCGCCACGCACATCGTCAACTATAAGGAAGGGGACACCGCCCAACAGGTAGCACGCTTGACCGGCGGACAAGGGGTGGATGCGGCGATCGTCGCCGGCGGCGAGAAGGGCGGACAGGGGCTGTTCCAGGCCATAAGGATGACCAGGCCGGGAGGCACCGTCGCCAACGTCGCCTACTTCTCGACCGGGGACACGCTGCCGATACCGCGCGCTGACTGGGGGATGGGGATGGGGCACAAGACGATCAAGGGGGGACTCATGCCGGCGGGCCGCCACAAGCTGGAGATGTTCTTGAAGCTGCTGGAGTTCGGGAGGCTCGACCCGGCCAGGCTGGCGACCCATGTGTTTCACGGGATGGAGAATATCGAAGAGGCCTGGCACCTGATGCGCGCCAAGCCCGCCGACCTCATCAAGCCGGTGGTCATCTACTGAGAGATCGCGGCCACCGTAGGGGCGGGTTCGGAACCCGCCCCTACATCCGAATGCGTCGCGACCGACATCCACCCGCCTTGATCGCCCGGTCCGAGCATGCTAAGATCGATTATGCAAGCAGGCGCGGAAATCGACCGGGTCAGGTGGTCGCGGGCGCCAGGCCGCGAGGCGGCGCCTGAGGAAAGTCCGAGCTCCGCAGGGCAGGGTGCTGGGTAATCCCCAGGGGGGGCGACCCCAAGGAAAGTGCCACAGAAAACGTACCGCCCGCCACCAGCGGGCAAGGGTGCAACGGTGAGGTAAGAGCTCACCAGCGGTCCGGCGACGGACCGGCTAGGTAAACCCCACCCGGAGCAAGACCATGTAGGAGGAGGATGACGCTGCCCGCCGACTCCTCGGGTTGGTCGCAGGAGGCCGAGGGGCAACCCCGGTCCCAGAGAGATGACCATCCACGACAGAACTCGGCTTATCGACCCGGTCGTCCCGCCCGCGAGTTCATCGGCGAACCGGTCATGCCATTGCGCCTACCCGATGACCGACCCAACCGATCGCCCGGCGCCCCCGCCGGCTTCCGCTGGCGGGACCTCACTTGCCAGGTCGACGAGGTGGTCTCGGAATGGTGGGACTTCCGCCGACCTTCCCGGCGGCAGCGAGCCTACGGCGAGGGCTACCAGCGGCGGGCGCCCGAGCGCGGCTCTTACGGCTTCGGGCGCCGCCATTTCATGGTCCGCTGCGGTCCAGTCGTCTATCACCTGTATTACGACCGGCGTCCTGCTCCCGGCCACCCGGGCGGTACTTGGACGCTCCTCGAGCGCCGCTCCCCGGCAACTCCATGAAACTGGACTTTTCATGCCCCGTGGTGCCCTGCGGGGCACGGGATCTATGGAGGAACGCCCGGCGATAGGGAGAATCCCTGGACCGGTGGGTGAAAAGTGCACCGCCGAGGGAGGCTTCACGTGCCCCAGAATATCCTCTTGGAGGAAATGACCTGGCCCGAGATCGAAAAGGCCCTGAGCGAGGGCTGGACCACCTGCGTGATCGCGGCCGGTTCGGTGGAACAGCACGGGCCGCATCTGCCCCTGATCACCGACACCCTGCTTGGCCAGGCGGTCGCCCTGCGGCTGGCCCGAAAGCTCGGCCGAGCGCTGGTGGCACCCGCCATCCGGCCGGGCATATCCGAGCACCACATGGCCTTCCCGGGGAGCCTGACCCTGGATGCCAAGCTCTTCTGCGACCTCGTGCAAGCCTGTTGCCTCAGCCTGGCGCGGCACGGCTTCACCGAACTCATCGTCTTCTCGAGTCATGGAGGCAACTTCAGCGCCCTGGCGGACCTGGCACCGGAACTGGCCCAGACTCTGGGCGAGAAGGTCCGGACGCGCGTGGTGGGCCTCGACCATTCCACCCTCGCCGAGCGATTCATGTCCCCGCTCACGCCTTTCGACATCGAACCCGGCGCCGCCGGCTCCCATGCGGGGCTATCGGAGACTTCCCAGGTACTGGCGGTCCGCCCGGAACTGGTGCGGGCCGATCGCCTCGCCGCCGGTTACACCGGCGAGGTCGGGCCCGACCTGATCCCCCGGGGGCTGAAAGCGTATACCGAAAACGGAGTGCTCGGCGACGCGCGGGGGGCGCGGGCCGAGTACGGAGAAGCGCTCCTGGAGGCCTGGGCGGACTGGCTCCGGGAGGAGGTACGGGCCTCCCGGCAGGCCGACGTCATAGCTTGAGCCGGGGATCCAGGAGGTCGCGCAAGCCGTCGCCGATGAAGTTGAAGCCGATGACGGTGACGAAAATGGCCAGGCCCGGGTAAGTCGGGATGTGGGGGGCGACACGCAGGAACTCCCTTCCCCGGCTGAGCATCGTCCCCCACTCGGGAGTCGGAGGCTGGGCGCCGAGTCCCAGGAAGCTCAGGCCCGCCGCGGCCAGGATGGCCGACCCCATCTGCATCGAAGCCACCACCATTACCGGGGCAAAGATGTTGGGGACCACGTGGCGGGCGGCGATGCGGCCCATCCTGGCTCCCAGGGCGCGGACCGCCTCGATATACTCGGTCTCCCGGACCACCAGCACCGAGCCCCGGACCAGCCGGGCGTAAGCGGGGACGGAGGATACGCCTACCGCAACCATCACGTTGAACATCCCCGGACCGAGGGCGGCGACGATAGCGATGGCAAGCAAGATGCCGGGAATGGCCAGCATGACATCCATCAACCGCATTACTATGGAGTCCAAGCGTCCTCCCCAGAGGCCCGCCACCAATCCCAGAAATCCTCCAATGGTGGCGCCGATACCTACGGCTACCATGCCCACGCTGAGGGAAATGCGGGCGCCGTACAGGAGTCGGCTCCAGATGCAGCGACCGAACTCGTCAGTTCCGAGAGGGAAACCTGCCACCCGCCGCTGCATGGATAGCTCCAGCCGCTGCGAAGTGGGATCGTGAGGCGCCAGTACCGGCGCAAATACGGCCAAGAAGGTAACGAGCAGCAGGATGACCCCGCCTACGATCACCCGCGGGTGGCCTCGCAGCCGCCTCAGCCACTGCCTCGTGCGTCCCATGACCCGCACCCCCGAAGCTCAGCGGTACCTGACCCGCGGGTCCAAAGCCCCGTAGGCCAAGTCCACCAGGAGATTGACCAGGACGAAAATCAGAGCGACGATCATGACGATACCCTGGGCGAGCGGGAAGTCTCGTTGTTGGATCGCCTGTACCACCAGACGGCCGATCCCCGGCCAGGCGAATACGGACTCGGTGATCACCGCGCCACCCAGGAGGAAGCCAAACTGCAGCCCAACCATGGTCACCACCGGGATCATGGCGTTTCGGAGGGCATGGCGATATAGCACCGTGCGTTCTCCCAGACCTTTGGCCCGAGCGGTGCGGACGTAATCCTGGCCGAGCACCTCTAGCATGGCGGAGCGAGTCAATCGGGCCACAAGAGCTGCCGAGGGGAGCCCCAGGGTGATGGCGGGCAGGACCAGGTGCCTGGCCGCCATGCCGAACTGCCAGAACTCCCCAGTCAAGGATAAGCCCAGAGCTTGGACCAGGGGCATGGCTCGGCCGGAGACCGGAAACAAGGGGACCCTGACCGCCAAGAAGTACATGAGCATGAGTCCAAGCCAGAAAGCGGGCACGGACACGCCGAAAAGGGCTCCAAAGGTGCTGGCGTAGTCAAAACCGGAGTTGCGATAGGCCGCCGAGATCACACCGGCGGTGACTCCGATTGCGACCGATATCAAGAGGGCCGACAGGGCCAGCTCGGCCGTGGCGGGCAGCCGGGCCTGGATTTCCCGCACCACCTTGTCACCGGTGCGTATCGAGCGGCCCAGGTCACCCCTGGCCAGGCCGCCGAGAAACCTGAGGTACTGGATGTGCAGGGGTTGGTCCAGACCCAGCTCCCGGCGAATGGAGGCCATCAGCTCGGGGTCGGCGCCCGCCTCGAGCCCGAACATCAGCGCCACCGGGTCGCCGGGGGTCAGGTGCCCTATCAGGAAAACCAGGAGGGAAACGCCAATCACTACCGGTAAGACATGCAATAGCCGACCAGCTACGTAAGCGCCCAACGACATTCCCCTCCCTCGTGAAGGCGCCAGAGAAGGGTGGCCCCCGCCCGGCGCGGGGACCACCCTGGGCCTTACTCCTGGATGTACGCCCGGCGCAGGTTCATGTAGACAAACGATACCGAGATCTCGGAATCCCGCAATTCGGCCCGCTTGGCGAGAACAAGCGTCGGGTGATGGCTGAAGGCCCACGCAGCGTCTTGATGGAGGAGTTCCATCACGCGGTGGTAGGCGCGCTCCCGCTCCTGCATGTCAGCGCTGGTCCGGCCGACCATGATCAGCCTGTCAACTTCGGGGTTCTGGTAGAAGCCCCAGTTGCCCGGGGGACCCCAGCTGGCCGAATGGAACAGGGCAAACAGGTTATAGTCGGAATCCAGGGTGGGGCAGCCCCAACCCATGTTGACGATCTCGAACTCGCCCCGGTAGGCCATCTCCAGCGCCGCACCGAACTCGACGACGTTGAGTTCGGCGTCGATTCCCACCTGGGCGAGTTGAGCCTGTACCGCCTCCGCCCAGCGGATGAAGCGCTCGATGTTCCATACCAGGATGGTAGTCTCGAATCCCTGCGGGTATCCGGCCTCGGCGAGCAGCTGCCGGGCCTTCGCGGGGTCGTGGGGGTACGGCTGGAGGTTCGGGTTGTGGCCGAAGACCACCGGCGAACTCACCTGGGCTGCGGGGATCGCCAGGCCGTGTTCCACATGTCTAACGATCGCATCGCGGTCGAGTGCGTAGCTGACGGCGCGGCGGACCCGCACGTCGTCAAACGGCTCTGCCCGATGGTTGAACAGGAGCGCGGTGACACTCCAGCCTACCATGGTCAAGACCTCGACATCCGCCAGCTCCCTGAGCCGCGGCACGTCGACGAGGGGGATTGCGGAGGCAATGTGGAGACTGCCCGCCTCCACCTCGGCTGCCTGAGTGGCGGGCTCGGGGATGATTCGCAGAGTGACCCGCTCCGGCACCGGGGCACCACCCCAGTAGTCGGGATTGCGCTCGAGTTCGACCCGGTCTCCCTTCACATGCTCCACGAACTTGAAGGGGCCGGTTCCCACCGGCTGGCGCGCAAAGTCCTCACCCTTGGCCTTGACTACAGCTTCAGGCACGATCGAGGTGGCCCGATGGGTCAGGTGAAACAGCAGCGGCGCGAAAGGCTCTTTGGTGATGATTTCCACGGTATGATCGTCGACTGTCCGGACGTCCTCAAGCATGGTGAGTATGAAGGCCGCCGGTGACTTGGTGGCCGGATCCACCAGCCGCTTGAGGCTGAACTCGACGTCCCTCGCGGTGAGCGGCGTCCCGTCGTGGAACTTGACTCCTCGGCGGATGAAGAGCCTGGTGGTACGGTCGTCAACCCTCTCCCACCGCTCCGCCAGCTTGGGTATGAGTTCCCTCGTCTCGGCGTTCAGGTCAAAGAGTGTGGAGTACATCTGATTCCACACCGTCATGGAAGGGCCGTCGTTGCCCCTGTGGGGATCCAGCGTCACTATGTCGGTACTCAACGCCGCGATAATGTGCTTGCCCACCCTGGCCTCGGGCTGGCGTGCGGGGCAGCCTGCCACCAGCAGGGCCATCACCACGAGGATGCTCACCGCCGCCCAGAAACTCCGTCTTGGCCTCATGCCGTTACCTCCCCTGTCTCCTCTCAGTTGTCAGAAACTCCCTGCCTGTCATCAGTGCTATTCCCTGCCACGGTCAACGTCTTGGGGTAGCGGTGCAGCACCTCGCAGCCCCCGGAGGTGATCGCGACCGTATCCTCGATGCGCACCCCTCCCCGGCCGGGGAGGTAGATGCCCGGCTCGACGGTAATCACCATCCCCGCTATGAGAGGCCGATCGACATCGGGACCGACCACCGGGGGTCCGCCCACCCCGTGTCCCACGGGATGGTTGAAGTGTTCACCGTAGCCCGCCGCATCGATCACCCGGCGGGCGGCCCGGTCCACTTCCGAACACGGTACCCCTTCGCGCAAGACCTCCAACGCGGCCTGCTGGGCCCCAAGCACCACCGCGTAGACCTCCCGGATGGCCGGGCCGGGCGGTTGCACGAAGACCGTCCGGGTGGCGTCCGAGGGAACGCCGCCGAAAATGGGGCCCATGTCGATCACCAGGGGTTCTCCCGGTCCCACCCGACGAGCGGTGCCCAGCCCGTGGGGCAAGGCGGAACGCGGTCCGGAAGCCACGATGCTGGGAAACCAGAAGCCCTCGGCCCCGGCCAGCCGGCAGGCGTACTCCAGCCGGGCGGTGATCTCGAGTTCGGTCATCCCAACTGTGAGCTTCGGGACGACCTCCTCGAGGGCCCGATCGTAGATGCCGGCCGCCTGGCGGATGGACTCGATCTCCCCGGGCTCCTTCACCGCGCGTAGTTCCGCCAGCAGCTCTCCCCTGGAAACCAGTTCGGTACCGGGACTGACCAACCGTCCCAGGCATTCCCAGTTGCTGAAGCTGAGCGCCCCGGGGTCAAAGCCCACCCGCCCCGAGCCCCTCAACGCCTCTGCCGCCGCCTGCTCGGCGCCGGAGGTCCCCTGCCCCAGAACGACTCCTACCCCCTGAGCCTCCTCTTGGGCCTCCTGGTACTCGGTGGGACGTACGACGAGGACCGCCCTCTCCCCGGTAACCACCAGGTAACCGTGATGTCCCCAGGCGAAACCCGTCAGGTAGCGGACGGGGTCCGCCCCGGTCACCAGGAAGCCGTCCAGTCCCGCCTCCTCGATGGCCGAGCGTAGCCGGGAAAGCCTGCCCGCCAGGGTCTCCTCCCGCTTCACCTCAGCATCTCCCCTACCGCCGCAGGAGTGAGTTCTTCCAGCACCGCCAGCACCAGATCCCTTGCCGCCTCCACATCCCCGAGGTCACAGACGGCCTGGGGGGTGTGGGCATAGCGTGTGGGGATGGAGATCACCGCGGTCAAGACCCCCTTGCCGGTGATATGCACTGCCGCGGCGTCAGTGGACCCCCGTTCCAGGATGTCGGGTTGCCAGGCGATTCCGCGGCGGCCCGCGACCTCTTTCAAGAACCGGGTAACCCCGGGCGGAGCGACGAACCCTGCCATAGTCTGGGGAATTGTGTCAAGCAGCTTGATGGTCGGGCCCTGACCGAGCTTCACCTCGTAGTCCAGCCCCTTGGGGGTATCGCCCGCGGGGGTGATGTCTATCACCACGGCGAAGTCGGGCTGCCACGCCTGGGCTGCAACCTGGGCACCCCGCACCCCCACCTCCTCCTGGGAGGTGAAGGCGGCCAGCACCTCGTGCTCCGGCTCTCCCGCAAACACCCGTTCCAGGCACTGGATCAACACGGCACAGCCCACCCGGTCGTCCAACGCCTTGGCCACCACTTGCCGGCCCCGGGAGGCCAGGGCGGTGGCGAAGGCTGCGGTGTCTCCGTGGCCCACCAGGTCGAGGGCCTCCTTGCGGCTCGAGGCCCCGACATCCAGGAAGAGGTGGGACAGCCTGAGTTCTTTCATGTCATCCAGGCTTTCGGTGCCGATTACCCCGGTGACTCCGGAGGCGAACCGGACCCGCTGGCCCAGCAGCACCTGCGGCAAGATCGAACCCAGGCAACTGAAACGCACGAATCCCGCGTCATCGAACTTACGGGCCATGATCCCGATCTCGTCCATGTGCGCGGCCAGCAGTACCCGGAGACCCGACCGGCCCGCGGGGCCAAAGGCAAGGAGATTCCCCAGCGGGTCGGTGGAGACCCGCGCCGCCAGCGGTTCGGCTTTCCCCCGAAGCAGTGAGCGAACCGGACCCTCGTGCCCCGACACGCCCACCGCCTCGGTGAGTTCTTTCAGGAGATCGAGCAGATCACTTCCTCCTTTCCCTGGTGGAAACGCCCTGCTGGGAACAATGCGCGCATCCCCGGCGGGAGAATTGGAGCGTCAGTTTCTACGCAACCGTCGAAGTTCCTGCCGGACAAAAAAGGAACAATTCGCGTCAGACAGCACTTTCGAAACGATACCCTCAATGACTCTGGGGTTACCGTCCGAAGAACGTGGATTCGAGCGATTGCCGCAGTTTCGCCAGGTCCGGCTCCACGGGTTCTGGGACCGGCGGCACCAGGTCAGAGACCGCCCCCATCTGCTTCAGCCCGGAACCGGTGGCAACCACCACCACCGTCTCGCCTCCGGCGAAGACGCCCTGGCTGACCAGCCGGCAGAATCCCGCGACAGCCGCGGCCGAGGAAGGTTCCACGAACAGCCCCTCGGCCCGGGCGAGTTCGCGTTCAGCCTGGAGGATGGCTTGGTCGCTCACCGCTTCGGCGGTGCCTCCGGTCTCGCGAATGGCCCTGAGCCCCAGGCGCGAATGGAGGGTCACCTTCTGGGAGATGCCCCAGGCCAGGGTGTTCTGGACGTCGGGGGAGGCCTCGTCCTTGCCCTCCTTGAAGGCGCGCACGAAGGACGGGGAGCCTTCCGGCTGAATCCCCGCCAACCGGGGCAGCCGGTCGGTCAGCCCGGCCTCCCGGAGTTCCCTGAAGCCGCGCCAGATGCCCACCAGGTTGCAGCCGAAGCCCACCGGCAGGACCACCCAGTCCGGCACCGACCTCCCGAGTTGAAGCCAGAGTTCGTAGGCAATCGTCTTGGCGCCCTCCGGCCCGAAGGGATTGAGGGGGGAATTGGCGTTGTACCATCCGAACTCGCTGACGGCGCGCTCCAGGAGTCCCAGCCGGTCGCCGCCGGTACCCCTCACCCGTACCACCTGGCCCCCGTACATCGCTATCTGGGCGACTTTAGCCGGATCGACGGGCGGGGGGACGATCACGCACGTCTTCATGCCAGCAGCGGCGGCATACGCGGCCACCGCCGCCCCCATGTTGCCCGAGGAGACCACGCCCAGGACCTCGGACCCCGCCGCCCGGGCCAGGCTCACCAGTACTGCAGCCAGACGGTCTTTGTAAGACGCGGTGGGGTTCAGGAATTCGGCCTTCACCAGGACGCCGCCCCGAAAGCCAGCCGCCCGAGCCAGACGGTCAGCCGGCACCAGGGGGGTATTGCCCTCACCCAGGCTTATCTGGTGCCTCGGGTGAATCTGAGGCAGCAGACCCTCCCAGTGCCAGATGCCGTGGGTCAAGGGCCGGGCTGCGACCCGGGGGAGGACCTCGCGGACCACCGCCGGGTCAACCCTGACCTCCAGCACCCCAGGGTAGTTCACGTCGCGATGACAGCTGGGGCAAGTGAAGCGGTCGGGGGCCGGCGGGTAGCTCCGGCCGCAGCGGACGCAGATGAGTTCGAGGATGTTCCTCACCAGATCTCCTCCATCCCTTCCCCGGACACCTTCAGGACCGATACGACTCAGCCTCGCATGCCGGCAGCGCCTTGACAACATTCTACCAGAGACTTCAGCTATGCAGGAAGCCGGCGGGGCCGAGGAGGTCAACCGCCGCAGCGCGGCAAACTCCAGTGGAGGTGAACTCCATGCAAACGACGGCAGTGAGCTTCCCCCACATCGGCACCGACGAGTCGGGAAAGGGCGATTACTTCGGCCCGCTCGTGGCCGCGGCGGTACTGGTCGATGATGCCGCGGCCGCGGGACTCACCGCGGAAGGCCTGCGCGACTCCAAACAGCTCAGCGACGGGAGAGTCCGCAAGCTGGCCGGGAGGGTGCGGGACTGTTGTCCCGTATCGGTGGTGGCTATCGGGCCGGAGAAGTACAACGACCTGTACGGCCGCATGCGTAATCTCAACCGCATGCTGGCCTGGGCGCACGCGCGGGCGATCGAGAACGTGCTTGCCCAGGTGGACTGCTCCCTGGTCGTAACCGACCAGTTCGGCGACGAGGCGTTCGTGCGTTCGGCTTTGATGGAGCGCGGCAGGAAGGTGGATCTGGTGCAGTATCCCGGGGCGGAGACGGATGCTGCGGTGGCCGCCGCTTCAGTGGTCGCCCGCGATGAGTTCATCCGGAGGTTGGCGGCGCTGGCGGAAGAGATCGGGCTGCCCCTGCCCAAGGGAGCCGGCCCGCCCGTGGAAGAGGCAGCGCTAGCGGTAGTGAGGACTCACGGGCCGGAGGCGCTGCGCCGGGTGGCCAAGCTGCATTTCCGCACCACCGAGCGGATCCTGGCGCGAGCGGGACGGGCCTAGGAGGTCGCGGTCCACCGTTGCCTGGCAGCAAAGCGGGCCGGACGGGACGATGTGGCTCGCCGGACTCAGTCCACCCAGCACAGTATCCGCCCGCAGCTTTCGCACTTCACGGGCAGTCCCTGGCGCGCCTTACTGAGCAGCATCGGCGGCACCGTCACCCGGCAGCCGCCGCAGATGCCCTTGCCCAGCGCCACGACCCCGACTCCCCCGCGGCGGACGCGGACCCGCTCGTACTCCGCCAGCAGCCCGGGTTCGATGGCCGCGGCCAGCGCCTGACGCCGGGCCGGCAGTGATGACAGGACGGCGTCGACCTCGGCTTTGCGGGCGCCGTGCGCGCCCTCCCGATCGTTCAGCGCCGACCGGGCGGCCGCCGCTTCCCTTTCCTCTACTCCCATGGCCGGCTTCAACGCCTCGAGTTCCTCCATTGCGGCCAGGGCGCCATCGTCCAGGGAAGATAGCTCCTGCTTGAGTTGCTCGGACTTCCTGCGCATCTGCTCGAGTTCTTTGGGGTTGGCGACCTGGCCGCCATAAAGCCGACGCTCGAGTTCGGCGGACTTCCGTTTGAGTTCGGCGGCCTCTTTTTCGGCCCAGGCGACCTCGCGGCTCAGGCGGGCCTGGCGGTCACGCAAGGCCGCGAGTGACTCCTCGCGCAACCTGACGCTTGCCCTCGCCTCCACGAGATCGCGAGCCTCTTCCAACTCGAGCCGCTCCGCTTCTCGGGCCGCCAGCTCGGAATCCAGCGCCTGCAACTCGAGCAGTCGCCGCAGATCATCGTGCTCCGGCAACGCTTCACCTCCCCGCCACCCACCAGAGTTTCGGCGGGGAGACGGTTTCGACCTGCACTCGGCCACCGAGGGCCGCCTGGAGCCAGGTCGCGAGGCGGGGGGCGAACCCCGCTTCCGTGGCCTCGAGACCGGGGTCCACGACGGCCATCCCCCGGGCCGCGGCGGCCCGAGCGATGCCGTCGGAGATGTCTCCGGTCACCAGCAGATCCGCCCCGGCCGCGACCGCATCGTCCCAGTACGCGCCGCCCGCGCCGGGCACCACGGCCACCTGGGATACCCGAGACTGCGGGCCCGCAACGCGGACGGCCGTCCCCAGGCGGCGCCCGAGCGCTTCCGCCGCCTGCTCGAGCGGACCCGGTTCGCGCAGCCGTCCAACGCGGCCGGGATGATGGCCGGTTGCACCCGGGTGAACCAGCGGGTACAGGTCGTAGGCCACTTCCTCGTAGGGGTGGACCTCGAGGAGCGCCTCCACCACCCGCTTCGCCCGGTCCGCGGGGACGACCGTTTCCAGCCGCAATTCTTCCGCCCGTTCGAGGTCCCCCACCTTGCCGGCAAAGGGGCTGGCCCCCTCCTGGGGCAGGAAAGTCCCGGTGCCCGCCACCTGGAAGGTGCAGTGGCTGTAATGTCCGATGTGGCCTGCCCCCGCCCCGGCGATGGCTTCCCGGATCCGATCCTCATGGCCTTCAGGCACGAAGACTACCAGCTTCAGGTACCGCCGGGGGGAGGCCGGGCCGAAGGACCGAGTTTCCTCCAGCCCCAGCGTCTCCGCCAGCCAGTCCGCCAACCCGCCGGTAACCCCCGCATACTCCGGCGGCACCAGGTACAGGGCTATCCCCCGCCGGAGGAGCGAGGCCAGCATCCTCCGGCCAGGGCTGCCGGCTTGCCCGCAAGCGGCAGGATGCGGCCAACTTGGCGGCGCCCGATAGGCCGCCAGCAGGGACCCGTCCTCCGTCTGCTCTATCGTCCCCTCATCGACCTCGTGGACCACGACCACCCGGTCGATTTCGTCTCCGGGCTCCCCCACCACCAGGCCGGCCCCGTCCCCGGGGATGGCGGCCGACCCTTCAACGAGCCGATCCAGGTGAGCAGCGATTTCTCCAGCCTTCATCGCCGGTCAACCTCCTGTATAGCGCCTCGAGGATCCGGATTTCGCCCGCCGCCGTCAGCGAGGTCGCCCTGCCTTGCTCGTCGCCAGCGCTAGCCGCCATGGCGGCTAGCCGCCGCCGGCGG
>DATIKW010000040.1:0-44373 GCA_035477115.1 Bacillota bacterium
CGGCTTACCGGATCTTCTCCACCCTGGTCTTCGCGTCTTTCGCGGTCCTGGCGGTGCTGTACTGGCTGGGTGCGATTACCGGTTGGCCGTGGGTGTGGGCGGCCTCATCCCCCGCCGCCCTGTTCGCGGTCGGGCTGGTCGCGATGTGCCTGGAAGCAGAGATGAGCCCCTTCACGCCCGGGGCCAACGACAACGCGACCGCCGCCGCTCTGGTACTGACGCTGGCCGAGGAGTTCAAGCGCCAGCCGCTCGAACGCACCCGGGTGTGGCTGCTGTGTTCGGGCTGTGAGGAAGCGCTGCACGAAGGGGCCCAGACTTTCTTCCGGCGGCACCGGGGCGAGTTGCGCCGGCCGCGGGCGATCGCGTTCGAGATGATGGGCTGCAGCGGACCGGGCTGGCTGACCCGCGAGGGAATCCTGTTGCCGCTTCGAGCCGATCCGGAACTGGAGGCGATGGCCGCAGGCGTCGCCGCCTCCCATCCCGAGCTGGGGGCCTACCCGGTCCGCCTCGCCGGCGGGGTCACCGAGGCCGCCGATGCGCGGGCCGCAGGCATACCGGCTATGGCCCTGATGGGGCTAACCCGGCAAGGCAAAGCCCCCTACTGGCACCTGCCAACCGATACCGTGGACAAACTCGACGACGAAGTCATGGAACGCGCCTATCGTTTCACCCGGGAACTGATCCGGGCCATCGACCAGCGGCCCCGGGGGAACTGAAGCGGCCAAGAGCGTAGAGTCACGCGTCAGTCAGTGTCCGCCGACTCTCCTGCCGCGTCTCCCGAGTCGGCTGCAGCCTTTCGAACGGTTTCCTCGATCTCGGGCAGGAGCGACCGCAGATCGACGTTGATGACGGGCTGCGCCGCCTTGTCCGAGACGATGCTGACGAGGAGATTGTTGATCATCGCCACTTTCTCGTAGGCGGACAGTTCCACGCCGGCTTGCGCGTTGATCTGGGTGACGGCAAGCTGGGCGATGCCCACCGCGCCGTCCACGATCTTCTGCTTGGCGGCAAGGATGGCGCTGGCCTGCTGGCGCTGCAACATGGCGTTGGCCACTTCCGTCGCGTAGGCGAGGTGGGTGAGCCGCGCGTCGATCACTTCCAGGCCGGCCACCGCCAGGCGAGTCTGCAGATCGTCGTGCAGTTCTCGGGCGATCACGTCGCAGTCGCCGCGCAAGGATACCGCGCCTTGATCATCTCCGAACAGGTCGTACGGGTACTTGGCGGCGATCTGGCGCAGGGCGGTCTTGCTCTGAATCTCCACGAACTCCTCGTAGTTTTCGACTTCGAGGATGGCTTTCTCGGTATCCACCACCCGGAAGACGACCACCGCGGCCACCTCGACCGGGTTGCCTTCGGCATCGTTGACCTTGAGCGTCTTGGTCTTGAAGTTCCGTACCTGTAAGCTGACCTGCTGCTGGCCGCTCAGGGGCTTGACGAACCAGAAGCCGCTCGTCCGTATGCTGCCTATGTAGCTGCCGAAGTAGGTCACGATCTGGGCATGGTTGGGAGGTACGATGGTCAGCCCGGTGAACGCGACGATGAGTAGCAACACAAACAGTACCGCGCCGGCGACTGCCCACGCACCGTGGGCGGGGCCTGCCCCGAGAACTATGAGGTATATCGCCAGTCCAAGCAGGGCCAGTACCGCGAGCAACACGGGAAAGCCGCTGATCTTCTTTGCCGGGAACTCCTCCACGATGCCCCATGCCCCCTCCCGCAATTTGGGTAGCCGATTTCGTGCCGGTTTTCACTATTCGCGATCGGCATGGCCCTATCCTCCGGCGGGAGTTCCCGGCCGGCGCCTCGTCGCGAGCAGGAACAGGCTACCGGCGATCAGCGCGGCGGCGAGGACCTGGGTGAGGATAAGGCCGGCCCATACCGGCTCCGGGCGCGGGCGGGTGAAGTCGACCAGCAACCGCACTACGGATACGACTACCATGGTCTTCAGGAAGGCGGTCCCTCCCCGGGTAGGCCGCTTTGCCGCCGCGACCTCCCCACCGCCCACGGGCTGTGCCTGACCCCAGGCCCAGTGGTAGCTCAGGATGAAGGTGCCGGCGGACACAATTCCCTCATATAGCATGCTCGGGTGGTGAAGGACCG
The DNA here is from genome assembly GCA_035477115.1 of Bacillota bacterium. Taxonomy (GTDB): domain Bacteria; phylum Bacillota; class Sulfobacillia; order UBA995; family UBA995; genus UBA995. The sequence goes on from DATIKW010000040.1 coordinate 2,101, forward strand.
GGCTGCCGGGGACGGCCATGCCCCACGGCACGGCGGTCGGCAGTCCGTACAGTTCGCGGTTCAGGAAGTTGCCGAGCCGCACGAACACGTGAGCCAGGGGTATGGCGGGCGCGATGGCATCGGCGAGCGTCCAGAAGGGCTGGGCGGTCGCCCGCGCCGCGATCCAGCCCACGATGAGCATGGCGAAGATGGCGCCGTGGGAGCCCAGTCCGCCGTACCAGGTCTTGATGATCTCGCCCGGATGCTCGCGGTAGTACGGCCATTCGGCTATCACGTAGGCCGCGCGGGCGCCGATGAGGATCGTGGGCACGAAGAGCAGCGCCAGGCCGTCGAACACCTCCGGGTTGAGCCCTAGCCGGATCACCAGTCGGCGGGCCACCAGGAAGCCGGCGAGCACCGCCAGCGCCACCAAGATCCCGTACCAGTACAGGGTGAACGGTCCGATGCGAAGGGCAACCATGGGCGCACTTCCTCCCGGTCTTCGTGGGACATGCGGGACTGGCGGCGTGATTTCGTCGCCCGCCCGGCGGTCACCTTTCAGGGTGAGGATGCCGCGGGGGACGGCGGCCGATTACCGGGGTTCGGGGCCGCGCCGCCCCCGACAGGTATTCCCCGTGGCATCCGGGAAACATAGTCGAGAGACCATGACCGCCAATCGCCTGCGGACCGAGAAATCGCCATATCTCCTCCAGCACGCCCAGGACCCGGTGGACTGGTATCCGTGGTCGGACGAGGCGCTGGAGAGAGCGCGGCTTGAAGACCGCCCGATCTTCCTGAGCATCGGCTACGCCGCCTGCCACTGGTGCCACGTGATGGGGCGCGAGAGTTTCCGGGATCGGGAAGTGGCCGACCTCCTCAATCGGCATTATGTGCCGGTGAAAGTGGACCGCGAGGAACGTCCCGACCTCGACCAGATCTACATGGCCGCCTGCCAGACCCTGACCGGCCACGGCGGATGGCCGCTGACCGCGATCCTCGATCCCCGGCAGAACCCCTTCTTCGCGGGCACTTACTTCCCGCCGCGCGCCCGGGGCGGCCGGCCGGGACTGGTGGACGTGCTCACCCGCATTGCCGAGCTGTGGCGAACCGACCGCGATCGGCTCGTCCTTGCCGGGCACCAGTTGGCGGAGGTCGTGCGCGACAACCTGGCGGTGTTGTCCCCGGGGACGCCCGGCGATGAACCGTTGCACCAGGCCTACCGGCAACTCGCCATGACCTTCGACGCGGCCCATGGGGGGTTCGGGCCGCCCCCGAAGTTCCCCAATCCCGCCCCGCTGGGATTCCTGCTGCGGCACTATAGCTTGACGGGCGAACCGCTGGCCCTGACCATGGTGGACAAGACGCTCCGCGCCATGCGCCAGGGTGGCATATGGGATCACATCGGTTTCGGATTCGCCCGCTATTCCACGGACCGCTTGTGGCTGGTGCCGCATTTCGAGAAGATGCTGTACGACCAGGCGCTGCTGGCCATCGCCTACCTGGAAGCCTATCAGGTCACCGGCGATCCGCATCACGCGCAGGTGGCCCGGGACATCTTCAGCTACGGGCAACGGGAACTGGCCGACCCCGGCGGCGGCTTCTACACCGCCGAAGATGCCGATTCCGAAGGGGAAGAGGGCGAGTACTACCTCTGGACGCCGGCCCAGGTCCGCCAGGTGCTGGGGGAGGATCTGGGCAACCGCTACTGCCGCCGGTTCGGCATAACCGAGGAGGGCAACTTCCGCGGCAAGAGCATCCCCAACCGGCTCTCCCGGCCAGGGGAACCGGCTGGCGATGGGGAGGCGGAATTGCCGGCGGAAGCTCAGACTCGCCTGCTCCAGGCCAGGTCGCGGCGGCCGCGGCCGCTCCTCGACGACAAGATCCTGACGGCCGGCAATGCCTTGATGGCCGCCGCCTTTGCCAGAGGCTCCCGGGTGCTGGGGAATGCGGAATACGCCCGCGTCGCCGAGCGGGCCCTGGCCTTCATCGAGGCGCACCTGGTGCGCGAGGACGGGCGTCTGCTGGCCAGATACCGTGAGGGACAGGCAGCCTTCCCCGCCTACCTGGACGATCACGCCTTTCTCGTATGGGCTTACCTGGAGGTGTTCGAGGCCGGTGGCGATCCCGGCGCGCTGGAAGCCGCCCTCCGCTGGAACCAGGCCATGCTGAAGCTGTTCGCCGGCGAGGGAGGAGGGTTCTTCTTCTACGCCGGGGATGGGGAGGAATTGATCGCCCGCCCCCGGACCATGATGGACGGACCCATGCCTGCCGGCAACGCGGTGGCCGCCCTCAACCTCCTGCGCCTGGCCGCGTTGACGGGCGACGATGGGCAGGCGGCCTTGGCGGACCGGCAGCTATCCGCCTTCGCGGGACAGGCCGAGTCAGCTCCCGGGCTGTCCCATCACTTCCTCACCGCCCTGCAGTTCCGCCAGGCGCCGGTGGTCACGGTGGTGGTGGCCGGTCCGGAGGACCATCCCGGTACCCGCCTGCTCTTGCAAGCGGGGCGGGAGTCGTGGCTGCCGGGCGGCTTCGTCCTGCACGCCAGGGAGGGCGAAATCGGCGTTCGGCTCGAACGCATCATCCCCTTCCTGCGGGAGAAGGCCCGGCCCGTCGGCCAGCCGGCAGCCTACCTCTGCCGGGACTATGCCTGCCAGGAGCCGATCACGGACCCGGCAGTCCTGCGGGCGGCCATACGAGCAAGTTCCTTCGCCGGCATCGCGGCCGCACCCGAAAACTGACCGGGCCGGCCGGCCGCCCTTTCGCGGGTGGGGCGGGTTCGGAACCCACCCCTACCACTGCCGCGGGGCCCGATGGCGACCACGACGATGGTCCGGGCCAGGCGGTCGACCCGCAGCAGCGCCCGCCAGTCACCCGCGCGCAGGCATCTGTGTCCGACACTGACCGGCTGTGCTGCGCGTGCTGGCGGGTCCTTACGGTCCTGGCGCAATCCTCCTGCCATCGAGGGTGAGGACCCGATCGAATGAGTGGTGATACCTCTCCCCGCCATGCATGATGGTCACCGTGGTCACCGCCCGCCAGGAGTAGCTCAAATAGCGGTGGTTGGAGTAGTGCTAATCCACACGCCAGTCCAGCCTCCTGGTGCCCAAGAACAGGAAGACAACTGCGAACAAGACCACCACCCCCAAGTCGGCCAGCACCCCTGGGTCGGACCGGCCCGCCAGCGCCGCCCGGAAAGCATCGGCTGCATAGCTGGTGGGCAGAAGCTTGGAGGTGTAGCGCAGGACCAGCGGGAGGTTCTCGTAGGGGATCAGGAGCGGCGACATGAACATCACCACCAGCATGGCGATGCTGTTCATCATGTTGGCGTGGTGGCCATTCCTGGCATGCACGCCCATGACCACTCCCAGCCCAGCCATGGACAGTGCCGAGGCCACCATGATGGGCAGGATCAGCGGGTTGAACACCACCGGGAAGTCCAGCCATATGGCGCCGATGAGGATCGTGAACAGCATGCCGGGGATAGTGAAGATCGTAGATACGCTCACGAAGGCCAAGATCAGCTGGAGTTTGGAGAAGGGCAAGGTGGCGTAGTACTCCAGGTCATTTCGCTGGCGCCCCCAGGCCAGGTCGTTGTTCAGGGATTGGAGGGGCCCCACCACCAGGGTGACAATGGCGTTGCCGGCCGTGACGTAGAGCGCGCCAGCCGGGTCGCGCACAGCACCGATCATCCTCATGAACGCCAGGATGGCCAAGGGGAAGAGAGGCCCCAGGATCGCGTGGAAGTACCACTCGTTGCGCACGTTGGCCCAGCGGATGAAGAACAGATCGCAGTACACGGACACCCAACGGCGAAGGCCGGCCAGACGGTGTACGAGCGCGGGTTCAACCGGCGGCGTCGACGGCGACAAGCCTATCCCCTCCTCCCAGGCGGAAATACACGTCCTCCAAAGTGGGTGCTTGGACACGTAGGTCCTCCACCACCCCGAAGCCGATGCGACTCGTGACCCGGCCGATCTCCGTGTCGATCGTGCCCGGGTCAACCCAAGTGGTGTAGCGCCCCCGTCCGGTGCTCACGGACGCGGGCAGGCCGGATCCGTCGATTAACCTGCGCTGGGTGTCCTCGTCCACGTCCTGCTTGAAGGTGATTTGCAGGCGCATTCTCGCGTCGACCTGGGCTTTAAGCTCCGAGGCGGTGCCCATGGCCAGAATCCGTCCAAAGTTGATGATGCCCACCCGGCGTAGCACCTTCTCGGCCTCTAACACATTGTGGGTGACCAGGATGATGGTGGTCCCCCGCTCGCCATTGATGGATACCAGTTTATCCCATACCTGCTGTCTGTGCCTGGGGTCCAGGTCGTTGGTGGGTTCGTCCAAGATGAGGATGGGACAGCGCCCGGTAAGCGCCATGCAGAACGACGTTAGCCGCTGTTCCCCTCCCGAGAGCTTCCCGATCACCCTCCGGGCGACCCGCCCCAAGCTGAACTCGTCGATTAAGGCGCGCCCGGCCGCTCGGGCGTCCGGCCGGGACATGCCCCTCAAATGCCCGGTAATGGCCAGTGCTTCCTCCACCGTCAGGTCTGCGAGGGCCATGGGGCGTTGGGTCATGTATGACACCAGGTAAGGGATGATCTCGGTGTTCCCTGACAGCCGGTGGCCCATGAGTTCAATGTGGCCGGCCGTGGGGGCCACCAGCCCCACGAGCTGCCTGATCAGGGTGCTCTTGCCCGCCCCGTTGGGGCCGAGCAGGCCGAAGATCTCCTGCTGGGGAATGGAGAAGGTGATTTGGTCGTTGGCCAGCACATTGCCCCGGGGGTAAATCTTGGTCAGACCCTCCACCCGGTAGGCGGGCGGACCCAATCCCGTTGCCATCCGCTATCCCTCCCGGACCGGCTTGGTGACCCACCGGTAGATACGGATAGATCTTCTGGCGGAGTTGCCCGGTTTCCTGGACGACATTGGGCTTCACTTCTCACGGCCCCCCGCCTCCCGCCGGGATTGGCGGTAGTTGTCGACAAATTGCGACGGGGTGCGACAACCGCTTCAGCTCAGGGCGGCGGAAGTGATCGGTGATGGCGTCACGCCGGGCGCGGACATGTGCCTCATACTCCGAGCCATGGCAGATGGCGGCAACGGGTGAGCGGTCGAACGGTCATGGGCCAACAGGCCGTCGCCAAGGGCCTCCGGCCGGCTTGCCGGCAACTCAAAGTCGCCAATCGACCGTCGCGGGCCGCGGGACATGGCCGCCGAGCGGGCCTGGAACTCACGCCTACACTCGAATCCGGCCCCGATCACCCCGCGAGCAGCTTGAGGTCCGCCAGGATCGCCTTCAAGGTCTCCAACTCCGCGGCGGTCGCCTCTACCAGCGGCAGGCGCGGCGGCCCCACGGCGAAGCCGGCCAGCGCCAGCGCCGCCTTGACCGGCACGGGATTGGTGGTCAGGAACAAGCCCCGGAACAGCGGGAACAACCGCTGATGGATGGCCGCCGCCTCGTCCACTTCGCCCGAGCAATGGGCCTGCATCATGCGGCGCAGGGCGCCCGCCACCAGGTGGGAGGCGACGCTCACCACCCCCTTGCCCCCCACCGCCAGGATGGGCAGGGTGAGGCTGTCGTCGCCGGACAGCACCTCCACGGCGGTCTCCCGGACGGCCAGCACGTACTCGGAAGCCTGGTCGAGGCTCCCCCCGGCCTCCTTGACCCAACGCAGGTTGCCCAGGCGGGCCAGCCGCGCCAGCGTCGAGGGGAGGAGGTTGGCACCCGTCCGGCCGGGGACGTTGTAGATCATCAACGGGACGGTCGAGGCATCGGCTACCGAGGCGAAATGGCGGTACATGCCTTCCTGGGAAGGCTTGTTGTAGTAAGGCACCACCACCATGCAGCCGTGGACGCCGGCGCCTGCCGCCTCGCGGGTCAGGGCGACGGTGGCGGCGGTGCAGTTGGAGCCGGTGGAGGCGACCACGGCGGCCCGGTCGCCGACCCGGGCGACGACCGTTTCCAGCAGCCGGAGGCGCTCGCTCGGTTCCAGCACCGCTCCCTCGCCGGTACTGCCGGCCACCACCAGGCCGTCCGACCCCTGCTCCACCAGACGTGCCGCCAGATCGCCCGCGCGCCCATAGTCCACTTGCAGGCGGTCGTCAAACGGTGTCACCATGGCCGTGAACAGGCGGGTCATGGGTATTGGTCCTCCTCTGCTCCTCGGGTTACGACCTCGAGCACCGGTTCGGCGCCCAGGTCGAAAGTTCCATGCAGGGCCCTGACCGCCTTGACGAGGTCCTCCTGCGCGACCAGGCAAGATATCGTCAGGTGGGAGTCGGAAGTCTGCAGGATCTCCACGCCCGCGCCGTGCAGTGCTTCCACGACTCGGGCCATGACTCCCGGCCGGCCGCGCATCCCCATGCCCACGATCGACACCTTCGCGCAATGGTCGCGGCGGGCCACGGCAAGTCCGCACTCCTGCATCCGTTCCGCCGCCCGATCGGCGAGATGCTGATTCACGATGAAACACTGGCGGTCGGGGGAGGCGTTGATCAGGTCGACGCTGATCCCCGCATCGGCCAGCGAACGGAAGACCACCAACGCCAGGTCGGCCCGGGCGCCTTCCGGCGGGGCAGTGACGGTCAACTGCGCCATGCCCGACAGGTGGGTCACGCCGGTGACCACCCGGTCGTCCCGCACATCGGTGAGGCCGGGGCCGGCAATGAGGGTGCCGGCGCCCCCCAGGGGCGAGCGGACCAGGACGGGAGTGCCCTGATGCATGCTGATGTCCACGGCCCGGGGGTGAACGACCTTCGCCCCTTCCCGGGCCATCTGGGCTATTTCCTGGTAGTTCATCACCCGGAGCGTGCGCGCATCGGGCACCAGGACCGGGTCGGCCGTCTTCACTCCATCCACGTCGGTGTATATCTCCAGCCGTTCGGCGCCCAGCGCCGCCGCCAGCGCCGCCGCGGTCGTATCCGACCCCCCTCGGCCCAGGGTGGTCACGTCGCCGGTCTCGGTGACTCCCTGGAACCCGGCGACTACCACTACCCGCCCCTCGGCGACATGCCGCAGGAGATGGCCGGGATCGACGCGGATGACCCTGGCATCGGAGAAGTTCAAATCGGTAATGATCCCCGCCTGACCTCCGGAAAGCGCCATGGCGTCGATGCCGGACGCCCGCAGCGTGTTGGCGATGAGCACCGCCGAGATCACCTCGCCGCAGGAGATGAGCAGGTCCATCTCCCGCGGCGCCGTCTCGGGGTAGATCTGCAGGGCAAGCTGGATGAACGTGTCGGTCGCGTAGGGATCGCCGGCCCGCCCCATGGCGGATACGACCACTACCGGGTGGTAGCCCTTCGCCATGGCTTCCCCGACCAGTTCCGCCAGCCTGGCGCGTTGCCGGGGCGTGGCCACGGACGTCCCCCCGAATTTCTGGACGATCAGCCGCAAGCTAACTACCCCTCTCGCTGCAAGAACTCGGCGATCTGAACCGCGTTGGTGGCGGCGCCCTTCCGCAGGTTGTCGGCGGCGACCCAGAGGTCCAGCCCCCGGTCCTGGGAGGGATCCTCGCGGACCCGGCCGACGAATACTTCGTCGCGCCCCTCGACCATCAGCGGCGTGGGGTAGTCCTGATCGAGGACGATGATGCCCGGCCCCGCGCGCAAGCACTGCACCGCTTCCGCCCGCGACATGCGCCGCTCCAACTCCACATTGACCGCTGCGCAGTGCCCCACGAACACGGGGACGCGCGCCGTCGTGGCGGTGATGCGAAGGTCGGGCAACTCCAAGATCCGGCGGGTCTCTTCGATGAGCTTGACTTCTTCCCGGGAGTAGCCGTCGGCTCCGAACTCCTCGATCTGCGGGAAGAGGTTGAAAGCGATCGGGTGCGGGTATACATCCGGGCAAACTTCCCCGCCGGCGAGGACGGCGCGAGCTTGCTCCTTGAGTTCGGTCACGGCTTCCCGGCCGGTGCCCGATACCGACTGGTAGGTGCTGACCACCACCCGCCGGAGGCCGGCGGCGCGGTGCAGGGGCGAGATCGCCACCACGAGCTGGATGGTGGAGCAGTTTGGGCTGGCGACGATCCGCGGGCACCCCTTCAATACCTGCGGGTTCACTTCGGGTACGGCGAGGGGGATGCCCGGGTCGCGGCGAAACGCGCTCGACTTGTCGATTACCACGCAGCCCCGGGCGGCTGCCAGCGGCGCCAGCGTCTCGGCCACGTCCGCGCCGGCGCAGAAGAATGCCAGGTCGAGGTCGGCGAAAACCCCGGGAGTCGCCTCCTCGAGCGGCAGGTCGTCCCCCCGGAAGCGGATGGCGTTGCCCGCGGACCGCCCACTGGCGAACACCCGTAGCTCGGCCAAGGGAAACGATCGCTGCTCCAGCACTCGCAGCAACTCTCCGCCAACCAGCCCCGTGGCCCCCACCACGCCCACTCGTATCCGCTGTGCCGCCATGGCCGGCACCTCCTACTCCCCGGCCGCCGGTGCGCGATGCCTGGCCACCAGGATCGGCTGCAGTTGCCGGCCTTCCAGCGCCGCCTGGACCGCAGGCAGGATCAGCCGCTCATCGGCGTCAAGAGAGTTCGGTTTCCCGTGGGGGTTATCCTGGCCGAACGGCACGAAATAGATGTTACGGGCGGCCAGCAGGATGCCCAGGTTGCGAGCGTTAAGGCCCAGCCCGTCATTGGTGGAGATGGCGAGAACTACCGGGCGGCCGTTCCGCAACTGAGCCTTGGCGGCCATCGCCACCGGGGTGTCGGTGACGGCTCCGGCCAGCTTGGCCAAAGTGTTCCCGGTGCACGGGGCGATCACGAGGACGTCGAGTAGCCGGCGGGGTCCGATGGGCTCCACTTCCTGAAACGTGGTCAGCGGCTCGCGCCCGGCGAGGCGCCGGATTCGCTCCCGCCACTCGGCGGCCTTTCCATAGGTTGTGTCCAAGAAGGCCACGGCGGGCGACAGGATGGGCGTCACCTCGGCCCCCTCGGCCGCCAGTCGCTCGAGTTCCGGTAACACCCGGCTCAGGGTGCAGTGGGAGCCGGTCAGGGCAAAACCGACCCTGGTCCCCGTCAGAGACATCGCCCACCCCGCCCTTTGCCCGACCAGTTCAGGAGGTCGTCGCGAACGACCTGTGCCAGCAGCCTTCCCGCCGTCACCGGGGCTACCTTGCCGGGGAGGCCCGGGGCGAGCACGGCCGTCTTGCCAAGTTCCCGCGATGCCGCGAGGTCCACGCCGCCAGGCGCCGAGGCCAGATCGATCACTACAGCGTGTTCAGGCAGACCGGCAAGGGTTTCCCTGGAGACCACCGGAGCAGGAATGGTATTGAAAAGGAAGTCCAACCGGCCGGCAATCCGCCCGATTTCGTCCAGGGACGCGACTTCACAGCCGAGAGTCAACGAGCGCGCCCGGGCGGCCCGCTCCTCGGCGAACGCGAGGGTGTGGCAGCCGATGGCCACCAACAACCGCGCCAGCGTGAGGCCTACCCTCCCCATGCCGAGCACCGCCGCCGTGGAACCATGCAAGGTGACCGGTGAAAGCTGCATTGCCAGTTGCACCGCCCCCTCGGCGGTGGGGATGGAGTTCAGGATGGCGAGTTCGTCGTCGTCCGCAAGCTCCCTGAGCTGAAGGAAGCCTTTCGCCGCCAGGTCCCGCAAGCAGCCGTTGGCACGACCGACGATCGCGCGCGCACCGCGCGCCATGCCCTCGATGTCGGCCGGAAGCAGGTATATCGGCGCCGCCGCCAGCGCCGACCATACCCTCCCGTCACCGCCCAGGGAAGGCAAGGGTGCCAGCAAGACGTCCGCCGACCGAAGGGCGGCGTTGACCGACGGGTGCGGTTCCGCCGGCCGGGGATCGGCCGCCAACTCCCGCCCGGCCGTCCGCACGCACGCGCCCGCGCTCGCCAGGACCCGGATCACTTCCTCTTCCCGGCGATCGCCGCCCAACACGGCTATGACTAGACTGGCAAGCAAGTCGTCCGCCATCATGACGCCTCCCGGGACGGCCAGGGTGTCCTCCGCCGGAGACGGCCGGGGGACCTACTCGCTCCAGTCTATGAGCCGGGCCCTATTGCCGTGTCGCCGGTCTGGGCGAGCAGTTCCTCCAGGCTCCGCACCAGCCCCTGGCAATGCTCCACCCGCCGGACGGCCAGGAACAATCCCGGGAGAAAGCATTCCCGGCTCGTGCTGTCGTGACGCAGCACCAGATACTCGCCGCGCCCGCCGAACACCACCTCGTGATGGGCCACCATCCCCGGAAGGCGCACGCTGTGTACCGGTATCCCCGCGGCGACAAGCCCGCGGGCCGGCGATCCCCGGTCGGCCCCGGCGGAACGCGGCCCTGACCCGGCGAGTTCGGCGGCGAGGCGCAAGGCGGTGCCGGAAGGGGCGTCTCGCTTGTGCTGGTGATGGAACTCGATGATCTCCGCTGCCGGCAAGTACCGCGAGGCCTCCCGGGCCAGCCGGGTGAGGACCAGCGAACCCAGGGAGAAGTTGGGCACGACGATGGCGGGCAATCGGTGACGCGCGCAACTGGCGGCTATGGCCTCAAGGTCGCCGGTCGAGAAACCGGTAGTCCCGACCACCGGGCGAATCCCGCGGGCGTGCGCCGCCGCCACAACCCGCATCGCGAACGGGGGAGAAGTGAAATCGATCACCACTTGCGGAGCGGTCAAGTCGAGGGCGCGCTCGAGGTCCGAACAACGCAAGGGGACTTCCCCCGGCGCGGGCTGTGACGGATGCTCCCGGCTGACCAAGGCCACCGGCGAGAGGTCGGCCTCCTCCTCAACCGCAGCCACCACCACCCGGCCCATCTTGCCTCGCGCGCCGGTGATGGCTACCTTGATCACGGCGCCCGTCATCTGTTCCACCACCTCCGGACCGGACGGCCCGATTGCCGCCTAACAGGGCTGGATTGCCGGCCGCCGGATGTCTTATTCCCTGTCGCCTGCTGCTATCCTTTCCGGCATGGGCCGCGCTGCTGCGGGAGGAATATCCCGACCGGGCTGGGAATGAACCACCCAGGATGATCGGGGACTTCTATGGCGGGAGGGACATCACGAAGCAGGAAAACGACGTGGCGGCGGGGCCCTCACTATCGGACGTACGGATATTGGGGTAGGGGCGGGTTCAGAACCCGCCCCTACAGTGGCGACAGGGTCCATCCTGGCGCAGGCTGAGACCCGTTCGGGGGGTAGGGGCGGGTTCTGAACCCGCCCCTACAGGAATCGTGGCCGCATTATCGTTACGGGAGGGTTGTCTCATGAGCCAGTCCACGCTGGAAGTACTGACTCACCGCGGGAGTTGCCGCCGGTTCCTTGACCGGCCAATCCCCGAATCGTTACTCGAGCAGATACTGACCGCCGGCATTCAGGCGCCAAGCGGCGGTAATCTTCAGCCGTTCGCCATCATCCGGGTGGAACGCCCGGAGGCCAAGGAACGCCTGGCCCAACTTTGCGCCAACCAGCAGTTCATCGCCTCGGCCCCCGTGAACCTGTTGTTCTGTATGGACTGGCGGCGGCTGGAGCGGTGGGCCGTCCTGTCCCATGCCCCCTTTGCCGCCCATCGCAGTTTCCGGCACTTCTGGATCTCCTTCCAGGACACGGTGATCGCGGCTCACAGCATATGCGTGGCGGCTGATGCCATGGGGCTCGGGTCGGTCTACGTCGGCACGGTCATCGACTGCCTGCCCGAGTTGAAGACCATGTTCGAGCTGCCGCCGCGGGTGTTCCCCGTCGTGCTGCTGTGTCTCGGCTATCGGGCGGAACCGGTGGCGCCCCGGCCCAAACTGGATCTCGACGCGATCGTCTCCAGCGAGACTTACCGCGAACTCGGCGACGCGGCCCTCGAGGCCGCGTATGCCCGCAAGTACGCGGATGTCCGGGTAGAAATGAGTGAGCAGCATCTGACACGGATCGAGGAGGTCGGCCGCAAAGTCCACGGCGCCGACTTCGCCGCCCGATGCTTGAAGGAGATCAAAGAAGCGGGATGGATCAACGCGGCTCAGCGCTACTTCGGCCTGCATTACCGGGCCGACCGGATGTCGGAGAACAACCTCCCGTATCGCCGGATCATGCAGGAATTCGGATTCGATTGGCTTGAGGGGCCGGAGACCTGAGACGGCGACTCATCCGGCCCCTCGTCGACTATGGTCCCGAGCGATAACCTGACTTCAGTGGGTCTCCACGTCCGACGCGCCGTTGCGGCGCAGGATCTGGGAGGCTTCGTCGACTTTCTCCCGGCGGCAGCGCACCACGGTCAGGATGCTGCCCTGGCGCACCTGTTCTTCATAGTGCCGCCCGCGCTGTTCAGGGATACCGTAGTCCACCAGACCGCCGGCGATGCCGCCGGTCACCGCGCCGCTAAGGGCGGCCGCCAGGGGACCTGCGGCCAAGATCGGCCCCACCCCGGGTATGGCCAGAGCGCCCGCGCCCGCCAGCAGTCCGGCAGCCCCCCCGATGGCACCGCCGGTGGCCACCCCTTCCCCCACGTCCTGGCGCCCCATACGCAGGCCGCCATCGCCATCGCCGCCCCGCGTCTTGCGGTCACGCCGATCGTCACGGGCGATGACCGATACGTCCTCGCTGCGAATGCCTCGTTCCTTGAGTTCCCCGACCGCTCGCTCAGCCTGGGATTCGGACTTGAACACGCCGATGACCGTGCTATCCATGGGCCGACCCCCTCCTGACTTGAGTTCATGGATAGTCTTGGTACGAACCCGGCGGTCCATGCGGGGAATTGCTGCCAGTCAGCGGCGGGTGTGACCCAGGCCTCCCTCAGCCCGGTCGGTGGACGCGAGTTGTGGACGCAGATCCCATGATACCTGGCACACCGGTGCGATGATGAGCTGGGCCACGCGGTCGCCGCGCCGAATGACCACCGGTTCCCGGCCGAGGTTGACGAGGACGACCTTGATCTCGCCCCGGTAATCGCTGTCGATGGTGCCCGGGCTGTTGAGCACGGTCAGGCCGTGCTCGGCCGCCAGCCCGCTGCGCGGCCGCACCTGACCTTCGTAGCCCCGCGGTATCTCCAGGTGCAGGCCGGTGGGTAGTACTGCCCTCTCGCCGGGCGCGATCTCCAGGTCGGTCACGGCGGCGGGCAGGTCGAGACCCGCCGAACCACAGGTCATGGCACGCGGCAAGGGCAGATCCTCGGACCCAGGCGCCCGCGCCACCCCGACCCGAACCGCCTCGCCGGCGGCCATATCCGTCATGCGGGGACCAGGTCGGGATTGACCGGCCCGATCGCGCACACCGTCAGCTCGGTCGGGTCCAGCAGGGTGCCCGCGATCCGATGGGCGTCCTCCAAGGTCACGGCGTCAATCCGGGCGATGATCTCATCCGTGTCCAACACTCTGCCCAGCATCAACTCGCCCCTTGCCAGGCGCGACATGCGGCTGCTGGTCGACTCCAGGGACATCACCATCGCCGCCTTCACCTGATCGCGCGCCCGCTGCAGTTCGAGTTCCTTGATGCCTCCGCGCGACAGGGCCAGGAGTTCCGCCCGAACCAGCTCGAGGACCGGCGCCGCCTGGCGGGGGCTGACCCCCGCGTAAGTCGCGGAAAGGCCCCCGTCGCGGTAGGAAGCCGTATAGGAGTAAACGGAATAGGCCAGTCCTCTTTCCTCCCGGATCTCCTGGAACAGCCGGGAACTGGGACCTCCGCCCAGGATCATGCTGACCAGTTGCAGCCCGTACATGTCGGGATGCTCGAGCGGCACGCCGGTGCCTCCTACCGCGAGGTGGACCTGTTCGGTGTCCTTTCGACGTACCTCGCGTCGGACGGCCCGAGTCGGAGCGCCCCCTTCCGGCGGCCTGGCCCCGCCCTGGCGGCCGTCGAAAGCCGCGGCCACGCTCTGCATAACCGTTGGGGGGTCCACATTACCGGCTACGCCGACCACCATGTTGGTCGGACGGTAGTATGTGTCGAAAAAGCGGGTCACTTCGGCGACATCGAAGGTCTGCACGGCCTCGGCCGTCCCCAGGACGCTCCGGCCCAGGGCATGACCGTCCCACATGGTCTGCACGAGGAAATCGTGAATTTGCTCATCAGGCGTGTCCTCATACAGCTTGATTTCCTCGAGGATGATGCCTTTTTCCCTCTCCACGTCCTGAGGATCCAGGCGGGGGTTCAGGGCCATGTCGGCTATGACGTCGAGCCCGATGGGGAAGTGCTCGTCGAGCACGCGGGTGTAAATGCAGGTGTATTCCTTGGTGGTCACGGCATTCAGCTGTCCGCCGACCTGGTCCATGGTCTCGGCGATATCCCGGGCGGACCGCCGGGCGGTCCCCTTGAAGAACATGTGCTCGAGGAAGTGGGATAGGCCGCTCGTCGCCTCGTCCTCATGGCGGGAACCCACACCATACCAGAGGCCCACCGCCACCGAGCGGACATGCGGGATGGGCTCCACGACCACCCGCATTCCTCCGGGCAGAGTCTCCTTCACGAACGTAGCCGTCACCCCCCCACAACCTCAATCCATTCGCAACCGCCGCAGTGTGGCTATCTGCCCGCGCAGGTCAGAATCGGAAGCGCGCGGCGCCTCCAGCACCCCGGGAAGTCCCTGAAGCCGCCGGTCATGTAAGATGCGCCGGAAAGTACTTTCCCCAAGCCGGCCCTCGCCCACTCGGACATGCCGGTCCCGATGGCCGCCGAGTTCCTCCGCGGTGTCGTTGAGGTGCAGCACCTTGACCCGATCGATCCCCACCTCGCCGGCCACTTCCGCGAGGAAGTCCTCCCACCCGGCACCGCTGAGATCGTAGCCGGCGGCGTAGGCATGGGCGGTATCCAGGCAGATGCCCTCGGCTCCCGACTCGTCGAGCATGACCCTCAGCTCGCGAAGCGTGCCGCCGAGTTGTCCCCGGCCGCCCGCCGTCTGCTCGAGCAACAACTTCGGGCCGGGTCCTCCCGCGGCCAGCAGTCTGCGGATGCCGGCGCCGACCCGCGCGACCCCTTCCGCCTGGGTTCCCTCTCGCCCATAGCTCCCGGGATGGGTGACCACGTAGTCAGCTCCCAGGATCCGGGCTCGCTCGCGGTCGAGGGCGACCGTCTCCTCCGAATACTCGCGGATATGCTCATCGGGACTTGCCAGGTTGACGAAGTAAGGCACGTGAACGATCAGGGGGGTGATGCCGGCCGCGTCCAAGCGGCGGCGCATCCCGTCCCGCTCGTCCTCCGCCAATGGGCGCGGCCGGCCCCCCCGGGGGCTACGCGAGAAGACCTGGACCGTCTCGCATTCCAGGTCCACTGCCACCCTGGCCATCGCGTCGAGCCCCCGGCCGATTGAAAGGTGAGCGCCCAGCCGCACCGCTCAAGTCGGCTTGGCGGCTGGCGCCGAGCCGCGGTCTTCCCGCAGCGCGGCCTTACGTGACAGGTTGATCCTGCCCAGGCGGTCGATCTCCGTGACCTTCACCAGGACCTGGTCTCCCACCTGGACCACGTCCTCCACCCGGTTTACCCGTTCATCGGCCAGTTCGGAGATGTGCACGAGGCCTTCCTTACCCGGCAATACCTCTACGAAGGCGCCGAAGTTCATGATTCGCGACACCCGGCCCACGTACACTTCGCCCGGACGGACTTCCCGGGTTAGTTGCTGGATCATGCGGACGGCCCGCTCCCCGCCTTCCTGGTCCACGGAGGCGATGAAGATGCGACCGTCGTCCTCGATGTCGATCTTGGCGCCGGTTTCGGCGATGATCTTGTTGATCACCTTGCCGCCCGGGCCGATGACTTCGCGGATCTTCTCCGGATCGATCTGCACGGTGATTATGCGAGGCGCCCATGGCGACAGGTGCTTGCGGGGCTCAGCTATGGCCTGGACCATACGATCCAGGATGTGCAGGCGTCCCCGTCTAGCCTGTTCCAGGGCCTGCCCCAGCACCTCGGGCGCGATGCCCTTTGTCTTGACATCAAGTTGCAGGGCGGTTATGCCCCGCCGGGTGCCTGCTACCTTGAAATCCATGTCGCCCAGGGCATCCTCGATCCCCTGGATGTCGCTCAGGATCACCACCTGGTCGTCCTGCATCACCAGTCCCATGGCGACGCCGCCTACCGGCCCGCGGATGGGGACGCCTGCGTCCATCAGGGCCAGGCTGCTCCCGCACACGCTGGCCATGGAGGTGGATCCGTTGGATTCGAGGACCTCCGATACCAGCCGGATAGTGTAAGGGAACTCCGACTGGTCGGGCAACACCGGCTGCAAGGCCCGCTCGGCCAGGGCGCCGTGCCCTATGTCGCGCCTGCCGGGACCTCTCAGCGGTCTCGCCTCACCCACACTGTAAGGTGGGAAGTTATAGTGATGCATGTAGCGCTTGGAGTCTTCGGCCGACAGATTGTCCAGGGTCTGAACATCGCCAATCGTACCCAGAGTGGCTACGGTGAGCACCTGGGTCTGCCCGCGGGTGAAGAGCCCCGAACCGTGAACCCGGGGCAACACGCCGACGGCGGACTCGATGGACCTTATCTCGTCGGGAGCGCGCCCGTCCAGCCGAAGCCGTTCGGTCAGGAGCAGGCTGCGGACTTCATCCCGCATGATGGCATCGAGATGCGATCGGATCTCGCTTTCGCGAGCGGGGAACTCCGCCCGCAGCCGCTCCGCCGCTTCGGCGAAGACTCGGCGCACGGATTCCTCCCGCCTGAGCTTGTCCGCATCCCGGAGGGCGCCGCCGATGGCCGCGCGCGACTCTCCGTCAACTCGCCTTTGCAGTTCAAGGTCGATGGCGCGCTCGGCGTAGCATCGCTTGGGCTTGCCGATTGCCGCCGCCGCCTCCTGCTGGAGTCCCACCAGGTCGCCGAGGTGGGGCCGGGCGAATGCCACGGCGTCGAGCATTACTTGCTCTTCGACCTCGCCCGCGCCGGCCTCGACCATGACCACAGCCTGATCGGTACCCGCTATGACCAGGTGCAGGTCGGAGCGGACCGACTGCGCCAAAGTGGGATTCAGGATGAACTCACCCTCCACCCGGCCGACCACCACCGCGGCCAGCGGTCCGTCAAAGGGGATGTCGGAGAGGGTTAGCGCCGCCGATGCTCCCACCAGACCGCAGAATTCGGGAGAACTGTCGAGGTCCACCGACAAGACGGTGACGACTACCTGCACGTCATTGCGCAGACCCTTGGGGAACAAGGGTCGGACAGAGCGGTCGATGAGTCTGCCGGTCAATATGGCGCGCTCCGACGGCCGCCCTTCCCGGCGGAAGAAGCTTCCCGGTATCCTGCCTGCTGCATATAACCGCTCTTCATAGTCGACGGTCAAGGGGAAGAAGTCGATCCCTTCCCGCGGTTCTTGGGCCACGGTGGCGGTGACCAGCACCACCGTCTCGCCGTAACTCACCAGCACCGACCCGTTCGCCTGCCGGGCCAGCCTTCCCGCATCCAGGGTCAGCCTGCGTCCGGCGATACTCCGCTCAAAAACATGCCCCATCTTCGAGTCATAGCCTCCCTACCTCACGCCTCACCGGCGGAGGTTCAGCTTGTCCAGAAGGGCCCGGTAGCGCTCGACGTCGGTGTCTCGCAGGTAGTTCAGCAGACGCCGCCGCTGTCCCACCATCTGGTACAGCCCCCGCCGGGAATGGAAGTCGCGCTTATGTTCTTTCAGGTGCTCGGTGAGATCCTGAATGCGCCGCGTCAAGAGCGCGACTTGCACCTCCGCGGAACCCGTGTCCTTCTCATGAGACTGGTGTTCCCCAATGATAACTTGTTTTAGCTCGCCCTTGAGCACGCCCTTCGCCTCCTGCATACTTAGCCGATCGTTCAACGCATCACTTCAGGATTATAACCTGACCGGCAGTTCCTGCGCAAATGTCCCGGTCCCTCCGGTCTCCACGCTCGGGCCCGGACAACGTCAGCCTGGATCTGGCGCCGGAGTCGCTCGGGCCCGGCGAAGGCTCGGTCGCCCCGCAACCGCGCCAGCAGTTCCACGCGCAGCATCTGCCCGTAGAGCTGCCCATCATAGTCCAGCAAGTGCGCCTCCACGCTGATCGGCCCGTGCTCGAAGGTCGGACGGTGACCGATGTAAAGCAGCCCGCGCCCTTCCCCTTGCGGTCCCTGACAGTCCACGACGTAGATGCCGGGGGCCGGCAGGGCGGCGTGCGGTCCCAGGTCCAGGTTGGCGGTGGGGAATCCAAGCGCACGTCCCCTGCCCTTGCCCGGCACGACGCTGCCCACCAGTGCATGACGCCGGCCGAGCAGCCGCTCCACCTCGCCGATTCGGCCCAATGCCAGCGCCTCGCGCACGGCGCTGGAAGAGACGACCCTCCGGCCCAGACGAATGGGGGGGAATACCCTGACCTCAATGCCGGCCGCCTGGCCCCACTCCCTGAGTTCGGCGACCGTCCCGTCGCCGCCGGCACCAAAGCGGAAGTTGAAACCCACGAACAGGGTCCCTGCTTTGACCCGGGCGACCACCATCTCACGGAAGAATGACGCTGCCGGCATCGCCGCCACCTCGGCGTCGAAAGGCAAGGCGATCAGCCGGTCGACGCCAAGCTTCCCCATCAGCGCCGCCTTCTCGGAGAGCGGGGTCAGGATGGCCGGGGCCGTCTGCGGCCGCAAGATAGTTTCGGGATGGGGCTCGAAGGTGAGCGCCACCGACACGCCCTCATGGCGGCGAGCCTCCGCGACCAGGGCATTCAGGATCTCCTGGTGGCCGCGATGCACGCCGTCAAACACACCTATAGCCACCGCCCGGCGCCCGTGGACCGGCAGCTCGGAAGGATCCTGAATCACGCGCACCGCGCCATCAACTCCCGAGGACGACCCGTGGCAACAGACGGCGGGCATCCTCCAGCGACATCGCCTCGGCCATCGCCAGCAGCCGGCCATCACCGTCGACGACCTGCACCGTTCCCTGAGGACCTCCGCCGACGGTCACCGGGCGGCCATGGAGCATTCGCCGGGCGTCCGCGTCCCCCAGCACCACCTTCGGCCATCCGGCCACTCCCGTCGCCGGCGGCAACAGCCAGCGGGACATGCCCCCTTCCGATAGCTCCTCCAGCGTACATGCGTCTTCCAAGCGGAAGGGGCCGCTTGCCGTCCGCACCAGGAACGAGAGGTGCGCCCCGACGCCGAGATCATCCCCGAGGTCAGCGCACAGCGTACGTATGTAGGTCCCCGCGGAGCACTCCACGTCCAGCATGGCCAGAGCCTGCCTTCCCGGACGAAACTCGAGGAGGTCCAGGCGATGGAAAGTGACCGGCCTGGGCTGCCGGGGGATTTCCTCGCCCCGCCGCGCCAGGCGGTAGAGGGGCACTCCGTCGCGCTTGATGGCCGACACCATGGGAGGGACCTGATGGCCCTGCCCGGAGCGACGCCCGATGGCAGCTTCGAGCAATTCGCGGCTGATGAGCGATGCATCCGCTGTGGCGGTCACTTCGCCGGCTGCGTCCTGGGTGGTGGTCTTCACGCCCAGCGTCATCTCCGCCCGGTAAGCTTTGGCCCCTTCGAGGACATAACGGGCCAACCGGGTGGCCCGTCCGACAGCAAGGACCAGAACTCCGGCCGCTCCCGGATCGAGCGTGCCGGTGTGGCCTATCGCTGCTTGCCCTGACCAGCGCCGGGCCGCGCTTACGGCATCATGGGATGTCATCCCCGGCGGCTTGACCAGGTTAACGAAACCAGACGGACCGGCGGCGATCAGGAGGACACCTCCTGCCGGGCCGCCGCTAACACGCGGTCCACGGCCCCATCAAGGCCCGATGTCAGAACGCAGCCTGCCGCCCGCGGATGACCTCCGCCTCCCAGGGCGTGCGCCACCCGGCTCACGTCCGCCCGGCCCTTGGAGCGGAGGGCCACCCGGGTACGGCCGTCAGCCATCGGCCGAAACAGGATCGCCACCTCCACCCCCTCGAGCGAGCGCGGGTAGTTGACGAAACCCTCCACCTCCTGTTCGTCAGCGCCGGTTTCTGCCAGAGCCGCATCATCAACGGTCAGCCAGGCCATCCGCCCGTCATCGCTCAGTTTCAGCGTAGTCAGGGCTCGCGCCAGCAGCCGCAGGCTGGCGATAGACCTCGACTCCCAAACGGAAGACGCGAGCACTTCGGGCGAGGCTCCCGCCTCCATCAACTCGGCGGCGATCCGGAAAGTCCGAGGACTGGCGTTCGCATATCGGAAAGACCCGGTGTCGGTCATGATACCCGTGAACAGGCAGTCGGCCATATCCCGGTCGACCTCGATCCCCAGTTCCCGCACGAGCGAGTACACCAGCTCGGAGGTGGCCGATGCGCCGGGATCCACCAGGTTCAGGTCGCCATAGCCGATGTTCGTGACATGATGGTCGATGTTGATCAGTTTCTCGGCCCTCTGCGCGAGGGGCCAGGCATCGCCGGCCCGCTCGGGGTCGGCGCAGTCCAGCACAACCGCTGTATCCCAGGATTCGAGGGGAAGTTCGCCCGTAACTCGGACCTGTTCGGCCATCGGCAGGAACCGGTACGACCGGGGCACTCGGTCCGCGCCGACCGCCATCGCCCGCTTGCCCAGGCGCTGGAGCGCGAGCAGCATGGCCAGCGTCGCCCCCACGCTATCCCCGTCGGGCAACTCGTGGAGGAGGACCAGGAAACTGCCACCTTCGCGCAAGGCGCGGACGATGGCCGGACGATCGCTCCCGCTCATTGCTGCTCTCCGCGGTCACTCCGCCGGGCATCGTCGGCCAGAAGCTCGAGGATCCGGGCACCCCGCTCGATGGAACGATCCAGGCAAAACGACAGGTCAGGGACGTGCCGCAGCCGGAACCTGCCCGCAACCTCGGAGCGGATGAAGCCGCGGGCGCATTCCAGCCCTTCCAGCGTCCGCTGGCGGGCTGCGTCGTCACCCAGGACGCTCACGTACACCGTGCCGCATTTAAGATCGCGGGACAACTCGACATCCACGACGCTAACCAGACCGGAAACCCGCGGATCTCTGAGTTCCTCCCGCAGGATGTTGCTGATGGCCTCCCGCATGGCCGCCTGCAGCCTTTCCAACCGCAAGCCGCCCCACCTCCCGGCTCAGCCCATCTCCACATCGTAGTCGCCGAGCACCGCTTCCTCGTCGACTGCCAGGCGACGCACGACGGCGCTCAATACTGCGTCCACATGGGCGCGCTCGTTGGCCACGGCCGCAATCCCCAACACCGCCTGTTGGTGGCTGTCTTGGCGGGCCACTTCAGCGATTGCCACATTGAACTCCCGCCGCACCCTCTCCATCAGGCTCTTGATCACGCGGCGCTTGCCTTTCAGGCACCGGTTGCCGGGCAGGGTCAACTCCACACGTAGCCGACCTACGATCAAGTAGTCTGCTCCATCGTGTAAGCCTCGATCACATCCCCTTCCCGGAAGTCGTTGAACCCTTCCAGGCTGAGGCCGCACTCGAAGCCCTTCTGCACTTCGCGCACGTCATCCTTGAAGTGTCTGAGCGATGACAGGCGCCCGTCGTGGATGATGGTCCCGTCCCGGAGCAGGCGGATCTTGCTCTGACGGGTTATCTTCCCCTCAGTCACATAGCATCCGGCAACCGGTCCGACTTTGGGGATCCGGAAGATCGCCCGGATTTCTACCGTGCCCTGTATCACCTCGCGGTACTCGGGTTCCAGAAGACCTTCCATCGCCGCCCGCACGTCATTGATCACATCGTAGATGATGCGGTAGGTGCGAAGATCTACGCCCTTCTCCGTCGCGAGGAGACCGGTATTGGCCACAGGACGCACGTTGAAGCCGATGATCACCGCTTCGGACGCCACGGCCAGCATGACATCGCTCTCGCTGATGGCGCCCACGGCGCTGTGGACTACAGCCAGCTTGACTCCAGCAGTATCCAGGCGCTCGAGCGAGGCTCGGAGCGCCTCCACCGACCCCTGCGTATCGCCCTTGATCAGCAGTCGCAGTTCCTTCGCCTGTCCGCCGGCGACATCGCGGAACAGATCTTCGAGCGCCGGGCGGCGGGTCGCGTCCATCTCTCGGGTCCGGAAGCGGAGTTGGCGCTGAACCGCCAGTTCCCTCGCCACCCGGCCTTCATCGACGACCCTCAGGACATCCCCGGCCTGGGGGACGTCGTCCAGACCCTGAACCTGCACCGGCTCAGACGGCGGGGCCGCCTCAATGCGCCGCCCCTGGAAATCCTGCATGGCTCGGACCCGACCGTTGGTCCGTCCCACCACGAAAGCATCGCCGACCCTGAGGGTGCCGTTCTGGACCAGCACGGTGGCCACCGGGCCCCGCCCGCGGTCCAACTCAGCTTCTATCACCGTGCCTGTCGCGGGGCGGTCGGGGTTGGCGGTGAGTTCCTCAATGTCCGCCACCAGGAGGATCATTTCCAGGAGGGTATCGAGACCCTGTCCGGTCTTGGCGGACACCGGAACTATCACCGTCTGGCCGCCCCAATCCTCCGGCACGAGGCCGTGATCCGCCAACTGCTGGCGGACGCGGTCGACGTTGGCGGCCGCGATATCCATCTTGTTTATCGCCACGATGACCGGCACCTCGGCCGCCCGGGCGTGATTCAGCGCCTCAATGGTCTGGGGCTTCACGCCATCGTCGGCCGCCACCACCAGCACGGCCACGTCGGTGACTCTCGCGCCACGCGCCCGCATGGCGGTGAACGCCTCATGACCCGGTGTGTCGATGAAGACCACCCGGCGGCCCGCCTGCTCCACCACCGATGCTCCGATGTGCTGGGTGATCCCGCCGGCCTCACGGGCGGTGACATTGGTGTGTCGGATCGAGTCCAACAACGACGTCTTCCCGTGATCGACGTGTCCCATCACCGTCACTACCGGCGGGCGCGGTCGCAAGCTCGCCGCGGGATCATCTTCCTCGGACGGCTCGACCAGCGGAGCGCTGACGTCTTCCCCTTCTTCCTCCTGAACCGAGAACCCCATTTCCCTGGCCACCAGGCGAGCAGTGCTCGCCTCCAGGGTATGATTCAGGGTTACCATCAAGCCGCGCTGCATCAACTCCCTGATAGCTTCGGGACCCTTGATCTCCAGGATTTCCGCGAACTCCCGGACGGTCAGCGGTCCGGCGATCCTGACCGTCTGTACCCGCGCTTCGTCGCCGTCCTGGCGCGCGGTGGACAGCCGCTTGCCGGATTTGTATACCAGTTGCCTTTCCGGACGATCGAACCGATCGGGTTTGCCGGTCGTCCGACCGGCGGGAACGGTGGCGGAAGCTCGGCGGCGTACCGGCTTCTCCGCCTGAACCTCGGTGGGAGCCGGGGGGATCCGGGGCACTCTACCGGTCGGCTTGCCCCGTCCCCCTAACGGTCGCGGCGGGCGACCGGGACCGCCTGCGGGCGGTGCGGTGCGGCCAATCGCCGCGGGACGCGGCCGCTCAACTCGGGGTGTGGACCCGGCCGGGCGCAGCGGGCCCAACCCGGACCGCAATGGCATCCCCTCGCCGACATGCGGGGTCGAAGGAGGACGCGGCGGCGCGACCCTCATCTCGGCTGCCGGTGAGGGCGGACGGCGCCGAATCCACTCGGCCGGCGCGGCGGCCGGTGAAAGCTCCCTTGCCGGCGCAGTGACCGATCGCGACTCTGGCGCCGGTCCGGGTTCCCGGGGAGCGCCGGCCTCGAGCGCTTCCTCGGCCGGGCCCGGCACCTCCTCGGTCTCGGTCGGCCTCGGCCTTCCCGGCACTGAAGTCTTTTCGGCCGCCCGTTTCTGCTTGAGCCGGCGCCGGTACTCGGCCACGAACTTGACGGCTGCCTCTCGGACCGCCGGGTTGACTAGATCGTGAGGGCTCTGCGCATTCGCCCCAATCCGCGCCAGCACTTTCAGGCAGTCGGCCTCCGACAGTCCGGTTTCCTTCGCCAGTTGTTCAACCGTGAACTTGCCCTCTTCCATAAGCAGCCCCTTTGCCTCCCACGGCCCGGCCGGCAGTCGCCACTGTCTGGCCCAGCCCGTGTTCTCACCTGATGATGTTCAGCCTCGGGTCACGGGACCTTCGGCTCCCAGCTTCAACCGTTCCCTCACCTCGGGTGATAGTTCCTGTTCGAGGGCCTTCTCGAGCAGTCTCCCCTTGAGCACCTTGCTCAAGCAGACGGCGCTCGGGCACACGTAGGCTCCTCGCCCCGAGATCTTCCCCCCCGGATCGACCTGGGTGCCGCCGTCCAAGCGGCGGACGACCCGTACGAGATCGCGTTTCGGGCGCATCTCCTGGCAAGCCAGGCACTTGCGCATGGGCACATTGCGCCGCTGCGCCGTCCCCCTGCGCCCCGCGCCCTGTTCAACCCTCGGAACTGACCGTCTTGCCATCGCCATCAACCGGACCGGCCTCGTCCGCGGCCGGGTCCTCCCCGCCCAACTCCAACTCGAACTCGGCGTCATCGGCGGCCGCCCGAGCCGCGTCGCGGGCCTGCTGTTCGAGCAGCCTCTGACTCTCGCTCCTGATGTCAATGCGCCACCCGGTCAGTTTCGCCGCCAACCGAGCATTCTGTCCCTCGCGGCCGATAGCCAAGGAGAGCTGATGATCGGGCACTACGACTCTTGCCGTCTTCGCGGCCGGGCTCAGCTCAACGCCGGTCGCCGTCGCCGGCGACAGCGCCTTGGCCACGAAGGCCTCGATTATCGGATCCCAGCGTACGATGTCGATCTTCTCGCCGCGCAGTTCGTTCACCACCGCCTGAACCCTTGACCCACGGGTCCCGACGCATGCGCCCACCGGGTCCACGTTCTCGTCTCTGGACCACACGGCAACCTTGGCGCGCGACCCCGGCTCGCGGGCGATAGCCTTGATTTCCACCACGCCGTCGTGAATCTCGGGGACCTCGAACTCCAAGAGCCGCTTGATCAAACCGGGATGGGTGCGGGACACGACTATGTCCGGCCCTTTCTGTCCCGGTCGCGCCTCGACCACATATACCTTCAACCGCTCGCCGTGACGATACCGTTCGTTAGGCATCTGTTCGGCGGGGCTGAGCGTGGTCTCCGTCCTCCCGAGGTCCAGGATCACCGACTTCTGCTCGTGCCGCTGGACCACGGCGGTCACGATGTCCCCCTCGCGGCTCGCGAACTCCTCGAGGATGACCCCTCGTTCGGCCTCCCGGATCCTCTGGACCACCACCTGCTTAGCGGTCTGGGCGGCGATTCGGCCGAATTCCGCGGGAGTGACCTCGGTCTCGACGAAGTCCCCCACTTCATACCGGGGATCGAGCCCCCGCGCCTCGCTCACCGATATCTGGAACTGCGGATGTTCAACTTCCTCGACGACCAGACGTTTGGCCAGCACGCGGATGGCACCTATGTTCCGATCGATGACCACGCCCACATGATGGTCTCCCGAGCCGAAATTCCTCTTGTAGGCGGAGATGAGCGCGGCTTCAATGGCATCAATCAGCACCTCGGTGCTGATCCCGCGCTCGCCGCCGATCTGTTCCAGCGCACGAATCAACTCCGGGTTCGGCTTGACCTTCTCCCGGGTCTCGTTGTAGTTGCCACGTCTCTTCTTGTTGGGGCTCATGACCACCGCACCAGCCTGTCGACGACCTGATCAGAACTCCGGCGCCAGCCTCGCCCGGGCCACGGCGGTGTAAGGTACTCCCACCACTTCGCCGCTTTCCAGGCGCACCCTCACTTCACCCTCGACCAGTCCCAGGAGCTGGCCGACCAGGCGCTTCCGGCCATCAATTGGGGCGAACACCACGACCTGAACGCGCTCCCCGGCAAACCGCTGGAAATCAGCTTCTCTCTTCAAAGGGCGCTCCATGCCCGGCGATGACACCTCAAGCAGATAGGAGTGAGGTACGAGGTCAGCCTCGTCCAGGGCGCGTCCCAGTTCCTCGCTGAATCGCTGGCAGTCTTCCACCCCGATCCCGTTTTCTTTGTCAAGGATGACCCGGAGCTGCCACGACCCCGACGCCCTGCTATACGCGACCTCCACCAGTTCGAGTCCGAGCCGCTCAGCGATCGGTACTGCCAGCCCGGCCACTCCTGCCTCTACCCTGCCCATGCCAGTCTCCTCATACATAAAGAGTGGGCTCTCACCCACTCTCCTCAGGCGGTCTCTCGATTCCGCCGGTCCGCCACGATCGGACCGTGAGATCAGCCCACGTACCTTTGCCCACTAGAGTATAGCACAGGCTCCCAGACCTGACAAGGCCGACTGCGCTTGATGCGTCCCCCCTACCCTCGGGCGCGTCGGGTGGCGGCGCCGGGGCGGAACCGGCCACGCCTTTGCGTGCCACCCCCTGTCAGTGACTGCAAAATTATGGTATGATACTTGCAGCTGTTTGACCGCGGGGGGACTTCTCATGCTGCCGGAGGATCTGCACAAGTTCTTCTGGGAACATCCTCTTGACACATTAGACGAAGATAGGCATAAGGCCTTCGTCATCGAACGCCTCCTGGAGCACGGCGATGACTTGGCCGTCAGGTGGGTTTTTCGCCGCTATGCGCGCGCGGACATCCTGCAAGTCGTGTGCTCCAGCCGCCGTCTCTCTCGTAAAACGGCGAATTGCTGGAGAAACTATTTCCAGCTCAGCGAGGATGATGTGCTATGTTTGCGGAAGCCACCTCCGCGGCACAGCTTGCACTCCTGGACCGGTTAGGCGAACGGAAGCTGCTTGAAGCATTCTACATGGCGGGAGGTACCGCCGCCGCCCTGCAACTGGGCCACCGCCGGTCCGAGGATTTCGACTTCTTCTCCTCGGAAGAGCAGGATTTTGGGCAGAAAGCTATGGCCCTTGCCGGCTCCGTGAATTTTGTGGTCAGCAACTCCGGACCAGGTGCCCTGCACGGCCTAGTTGATGACATCCGCTTGAGCTTCCTCGTCTATCGCTACCCGCTCCTGTTTCCGACCGTGATGTTCAGGGGAGTCGCTCTGGCGGATCTCCGCGAAATAGCGCTCATGAAGCTCGTGGCCGTCGCCAACCGTGGCAGCAGGAAGGACTTCGTTGATCTCTTCTTCATCTGCAGACAAGTCACCGGCTTAAGAGTCCTGGTCCTTGACCTGTTCCCCCGCAAATTTCGGGGTCGTCTCTACTCTGTCTATCACCTCATCCGCAGCCTCCAGTATTTTGATGACGCTGAGAGAGAACCCCCCCTGGATATGCTCCAGCCCCTGTCCTGGACTGAGTTGAAGCAGTTCTTCATCGGCCAAGCGGAGCAGTTGACCAAGGAGAATCTCACGGGCGGCTGAAAACGGAAATCTGGTCAGGCAACCTCCGATCGAACTCCGAGGGCTCCCGATCGCACGTCAAGAGAGGTTTCGCTCCGGACATTTCCTTGACGAGGAAACTCGGGTCGCGGCCACGGTGATGGGCGCCAACACGACCGTGGTCGCGGTGATGCGTGCGGCCCCGGTAGGGGCGGGTTCCGAACCCGCCCCTGCATCCTTAGAATACAACCCGGCGGGCAGCTGGCCGACCTACATGCCCGCCAACCCGAACAGCCAGCGCACTACCACGCCGGTGACCAGCCCGATGAAGGGGTCGGTCGCGGCGGTGACGACGGTCACCACTCCCGCCAGCACGGGATCGGCAGCCACCGCCAGCCGAATGTTAATCGGGAAAGCGACGATGGCGCCGAGCACGAACAGGAAGCCGGCGATGGACTCGCTGGGTATGTACCTGGCGAGCACGGGCAGGAGACGGGCGGCCAGGATGACGCCCATGATCCCCATCATCAACATCCCCGATATCCAGGGATCGGGGGCGGCCCCGGTCCCCGAGATGATCGCCTCGACCGGGCCTCCGCCGAAGAACCCGCTCAGAGCGTCGCCCACGCCCGAGTACAGGGTGACATGGTCGACGTTCACCGGTACGCCGGCCATGGCGCCGGTGATCCCGGCGTACACGATGTTGCCACCGATCTGGAAGCAGACCATTGCCAGCGTGCCGCGGATTACGTTCGGCGAGTTCAAGACGAGCTTGATCGGCCGGATCCTCTCGATGCTCAGGTCGACGGCTTCAGCCAGGGCGGCTCGTTTGCGACTGGCCAGGTTGACGGCGGTCGCCAGCACGACGCTGGTGACGATGGTGTAGACCAGGTTACCGTCGAAGAAGGCATATACGAGGACCGCTGTGAGCACCGAGCTGGCGCCTACTAGCGGCGACTTCTTCAGCATGTTGACGGCTACCACGGCAAGGATAATGCCGACGCCGGCCATCATGCCGTTCTCGATCGCCGGCCCGATGAAGCGGATGGTGGGCTCGATCAGACCCAGCCCTCCCACCACGATCATGATGATCCCGGTCAGGAACACGATGGTGCAGCGCTCGAAACGGTCTCTCCCCATCGTCCCGGCGAGGACGATTGACTCTGCCTGGAAAGAAATGGGGGCAACAGAACGGAAGATGAAGGCCCCGGTCAGGCCGCTGGCGAAGGCCAGGGCCGACGGCAAGGCGGCGAACCCGAAGGACATGGCTAACAGTCCCTGGGGAATGCCGTTAATCACGACCGCGATAGCCGCGAGCAGGTTCTCCAATGCGCTATCCCTCCGCTACACTTCGAATACAGGCAAGTCCGCCAGATAGATCAGTTCCCCGTCGTAGAAAGCGCCCTCTTTCAGGACAGCAGCCCGGCACACCACCTCCGCTCCCGCATGGCGCAGCAGCGCCTCAACTCCCTTGATGCTGCCGCCGGTTGACACGACGTCATCCACGATTGCCACCCGGCTGCCGCGAAGGCGCTGCTCATCGACGCCGTCGAGCACGAGTTGTTGCGTACCCCGGGTGGTTATTGACTGGACCTCCTGGACCAGGGGATCCTGCATGTATGCCTTGACGCCCTTCCTGCACACGATATAGCGCCGCAGCCCCAGCAGGGTAGAGAGGACCTGCAGCAGCGGCACCACCTTGGCCTCGGGACCGACCAGATAGTCGAGCCGGTCATCGCTGAGCTGTGCCGCCAGGTTGGCGGCACAGATATTGACCAACTCCGCATCGCCGAGCATGACGAACGAGGCAATCCATAGCCGGTCCCCAACCTGAACCACCGGCAACTCGCGCCGGAGACCGGCAATTGACAGGCTATACGTCTTCTGCCCAACATACCGCACGCTATCACCTCATCCATTTAGGCGTAAACGGCAGGCAGGTGCCCGCGGGCATCGGGGTAAAGGGCTACCTGCGGGCCCCTGGCTCATCCTGGCGCCCCAGGTCAACCGCGATCACCGACGGCAGAGCGGTCAGGAGCCCGCTCAGCTCCAGCAGGTCCAGCCGGTTAGGCAAGCGCACTCGCAACTCGAGGAGCAACTCGCATGCCCCCGTTGCCGGGCGGACCTGCACATCCCGGATGTCCACCCCGCGCGATCCCAGCAGGGAGGCGACCTCGCCGATGGCCCCCGGTCGATCCCGAATGGTTATGGCGAAGGGCAAGTGGTCCCGGCCCGGCAGCACCGCATCTTCCAGGCGGGAGAGGAGGATCAGGGTGATGAGCACGATGATCGTCACTACCGTTGCCTCGGCGAACATGCCGATGCCGATGGCCAGCCCGATGCCGGCCACCACCCATAGTCCGGCCGCAGTGGTCAGGCCGCGTACGGTCGCACCTTCGCGGAGGATCGCACCGGCACCGAGGAAGCCTATCCCCGTGACCACCTGGGCGGCGATCCGCCCGGGGTCAGCGGCGCCATCCGCCAACCCGGCCGTGACCATGGATACCATCATCATCAGCGTCGAACCCAGGCACACCAGGATGAAAGTCCGAAGTCCCGCCTGACGACCGCGCGCCTTCCGCTCCAGACCCACCAGGCCCCCGAGGACCACGGCCAATCCCAGCTTGCTCAATACATCGATGAAGTCGATCACCGCTCTACCCCCTCCGGCGCCACGCCACCGCGAGGATGTCCGCGTACATCCGGAGGCGGGCGAGAAAGCCGCGGGCGAAACCCATTTTCTCTTCCTTCATGACATGGGTCAGGCGGGGTAGCTGGACGGTAACTACCCGGGCGCGTGACCGTTCTGCTGTGCGATTCAGCGATACCTCGGTGCCGAAACGCACCAGGTCGAGACCGGCAACTCCCTGAAGCAAGGATCGGAGCACGGCCCGTTGGCCCGACAGCCCGGGCGTTATCGCCTGGGCCAGGTCGGTGAAGGTGCGCCCCCGCTCAAACACGCCGATCGTCATGTCGGCCTCGCCAGCCAGTACGGGGGATAGCAGCCGCTGGACATGGTCCGGCTCCAGCCCGACCAGGTCGGCATCGAGCAACAGCAGGGCCTCTCCCTCGCTCGCGGCGACGGCTGCCTGTATGGCGGCTCCCTTGCCCCGATTCTCGGGCAAGTCAATCACGCGGGCACCGGCGCGGCTCGCCGCGAGGGAGGTGCCATCCCGCGACCCATCGTTGACCACCACCACGTCCGCCACGAGCGGGGACGCAATCACCGCCCGCACCACCTCCGCCACGGTGCGCTCCTCGTTATAGGCCGGTATCACAGCGGTCACCCGCACTCCCTGACCTCCCCCGGTTCAGCTACGGCCCTTGTAGGGGCGGGTTCCGAACCCGCCCCTACACCGAAGACACGATCTCCCCCCGCCCCGGCGTCCTCATGCCCCTGCTGCCCCGTGGGGCATGAGGGTCTCCTGCGAAAGCGCGGCCTCAACATCCTCGACATCAGGTCGATATTCCCCGCTTCCGCCCAGGCTCCTCTATCCGGCGGCGATGCTCACTCCCGTCAGTAGGCTCGACCGAACACCACGACTTGCCCGCCGCGGCGACCGCAATGGACGCAGGGCGTGCCGGCCGCTTCGCGGCACGCTTCGGCGATCGGTGTCTTCGCCCCCGGCAACGGCAGACAACGAATGGTGGCACCGGTATCCGCTTTGACCCGGGCCTCGCAGCCGGCATCACCGCACCAGCCGGCAACCAGGAGACCCCGGTGCTCCTCCAGGGTGGAACGGAAGCTCGAGAAGTCCTCGACTATCCGGGTGTGCTCTTGGGTGAAGGTCCATGCCTTGCGCCTCAGGGCCGCCTGCACCTCGTCCAGCAGTTCAGCCAGTCGCCGGGCGACCTCCGCCATGGCAACCTCCTCGCGCGTCCCGTCGTCTCGCCGCACCATCACTACCCGCCCCGCCGCCAGATCCCGGGGGCCCAGTTCGATGCGGACCGGCACGCCCCGCATTTCCCATTCGTTGAACTTCCAGCCCGGGCTGTGCTCTTCCCGATCGTCGAGCTTGACCCGGAACCCCCGAGCCAGGTCGGCATGGAGTTGCCGGACGGCCTCCAGGATCTCCTGCCGCTGCCGTTGGGGCGCTATGGGGACGATGACCGCCTGCAGGGGAGCCACCCGCGGCGGCAGCACCAGCCCGCGGTCATCGCCGTGGACCATGATCAGGGCGCCGATCAGCCGGGTGCTGACGCCCCAGGAAGTCTGCCATACGTGTTTCTGCTGCCCATCGCGGTCGAGGTACAGGATGTCGAAAACCCTGGCGAAGAACTGGCCCAGGTTATGAGACGTGCCCGCCTGGAGGGCCTTGCCATCGGACATCAGGGCCTCAACCGTGTACGTCCGCAGCGCCCCCGCGAACTTCTCGGCCTCGGTCTTCCGCCCGGGCACCACGGCCAGGGCAAGGTCTTCCTCAAAGGTCTCGCGGTAGATATCGAGCATCTGCAGGGTCTCGCGTTCTGCTTCCTCCTCGCTGGCATGACAGGTATGTCCTTCCTGCCAGAGGAACTCGGTCGTGCGCAGGAAGGGTCGGGTGGCTTTCTCCCAGCGCACTACGTTGCACCACTGGTTCAGGAGCATCGGCAGATCCCGCCAGGACTGGATCCATCGCGCATACATGTGGCAGATCATGGCCTCCGAGG
The DNA here is from genome assembly GCA_035477115.1 of Bacillota bacterium. GTDB lineage: Bacteria > Bacillota > Sulfobacillia > UBA995 > UBA995 > UBA995. The sequence goes on from DATIKW010000040.1 coordinate 33,724, forward strand.
TCGGACGGATGGCCAGACGCTCCGCCAGTTCCTCCCCTCCGCCGTGCGTCACCCATGCCACCTCGGGCACGAATCCTGCAAAGTGCTCGGCCTCTCTCTTCAAGAAGCTCTCGGGGATGAACAGCGGAAAATAGGCGTTGGCATGCCCGGTCGCCTTGAACTTCGGGTCGAGGGCCCCCTGGATGCGCTCCCAGATGCCGAAACCATACGGCCGAAATACCATGCAGCCCTTGACCGGGCTATAGTCCATCAACTCGGCCCTGGTGGCGACATCCACGTACCACTGGGAGTAGTCCTGATCCCTGGGTGTGATCTCCCGGACGAAGACTTTATCCTGCATGTAACCCACCTCTCATCGCATCGGCGCGCAACCCGTAAAGCAAGAGCCCTTCGCCGGAAGGGCGAAGGGCTCGCGGTACCACCTTCCTTGGCAGGCGCTGCGCCTGCCCGCTCGTCGCAGACTCGTGTCTGCATCCGGATAACGGCCGGGTGCCGGGCGACCAGCCAATGCCGACCGCCGACTCCGGGGTGGGTTGGCACCGCGTCCCCGCCGGCCTCGCAGTCGTGGACCGGCTTCCTGGTGGAGACGCTGTGGCGCCTGGCCCCATCATTGCCCGAAACAGGCTGAACTATGGTCCTAGTGTCCGCAGAGCCCTGCGACGCTCGGGCGCTCTGCAGCAAGCGGGGTCACGCAGCTTCTTGGAGTACACGCGTCCCACCCGATGTTCCTATTTTATCGCAACGCGCGAGAAGGGGCAATGGCTCATGCGGCCGGGCGTGGATCTCGGCAAGGACGGTGCCGCCTCCGCATGCGGCGCGTCAGGTTCAGGAGGTGCGTTACCTCCGTGCAAGGAATGCTTCAATTGGGAGCGACAGGCAAGGGAATGCCGCGGCGATCGCGAATTATGGTTGATGCCCCCATCCCCATGCGGGTCGGCATGAGACCCAGGGACTTGCGACGCCAGCCCGGGTGTCGGGCGTCACGGCGGTCGCTTGTAAGGAAGGTGTCGATGGCTGGGTTGGTATCCATGAACTACATGTTGCGGTACGACGGCGTATTCGAGGGCACGGCATGTTGAGATTCGTAGTGCGACGCCTGGCAGCCGCGGTGGTGACGGTCTGGCTGGCCACCATCCTGGTGTTCTTCCTGCTGACCCTGGTGCCCGGTGACCCGGTGGGGGCGATGCTGATGGAAGTCGGCGGCGCGCCGCCGACTCAGGCGGAGGTCGATGCGCCCCGGAGCCGCTGGGGCTTCGACCGGCCCGCCGCCGCCCGCTACCTCATCTGGCTGTCCGGCGTGCTCCGGGGAGACCTGGGGGAATCCTTGATGACCGGTCTGCCGGCATTGCAGATGGTCGTCAACGCGCTGCCCGCGACCATGGAACTCGCCTTCAGCGCCATGTTCATCGCCACCATCATCGCCTTTCCTCTGGGCATCCTATCTTCTACCCGGCGCAATACCGCCGTCGATTTCGCCAGCCGCATCGCATCGCTCATCGGCGTCTGCATGCCCGGTTTCTGGCTGGCGCTCCTGCTGATGCTGGTATTCGCCGTCGACTTGCGGTGGCTGCCCGTGTTCGGCCGCGGTGAGCTGCGCCACCTCATCCTCCCGGCTATCACGCTGGGTGCCGGCATGGCCGCACTCTCGGCCAGGCTGATCCGGTCCAGCATGCTGGAGGTGCTGCAGGAAGACTTCATCCGCACCGCCAGGGCCAAGGGCTTGAGTGAGCGAGTCGTGATCTGGACTCATGCCCTGAAATCCGCCATGGTCCCCGTCATCACCATCCTGGGCCTGCAGTTGGGTGTCGTTCTGGGCGGCAGCGCGATCGTCGAGAAGGTCTTCGCCTGGCCGGGTATAGGCCTGCTGATGGTGAACGCCATCTTCGCGCGGGACTTCATCGTGGTTCAGGCCGTAACGCTGGTGTTCGCCGCCATCATGACCACGGTCAACATGCTGGTCGACATCTGCTACACCTACCTTGACCCGCGTATCAGGTGCTGAGCCAAGAGCAGCCGGCGGACATGCGGCCAGCGCCGCTCCGACTGCCCGGCGGAAGCGCCGAATCCGTCAAACCTGACTGTCTTCTCTATCGAGTCCCTGCCGGGTCAGATGCCCCGTCGCCGAGCATCATAGCCTAACGCGGACCTTCTTGCCGTCCCCGGACGTCTGAACGATACGGAACTCGAAGAGGGAGTTGATCTCATGGTGCGCTGGAAAGTTGCCGGCATCCTGATAGTATTGCTCCTCGCCGGTTGTCGCCCGATCGGTCAGGCCGGGGAAGGCGGAGACCGCGACGCTGCTATCACGCCCATCATGCCGGGGCCCCCCGTGTTCCGGGAAAACGAGCTGCCACTCGACGCCCAGACGCGGGACTGGGTCCAACGGATGCACCGTACGCCGGGGATCCACATCCGGCGCGACGGCCCCCACCAGCACGTACTGTTCGCTCTGGGCCAGCGGCCCACGGGGGGATTCCGGGTGGAACTGGAGGCGGTCACCGAGCATCCGGACTACATCCTGGTCCAAGCGGTGGAAATCGCCCCCGCCCCCGGAGACATGGTGATCCAGATTCTCACCTACCCCTACCTGCTGCTGTCGTTACAAACGGGAAAGGATATACGCGCTTCCGTCCTCCCGGCCGAGCATGGGACCGCGAAGGATCAGCCCGGGGTCGCGCCGGATCAGCCGGTGCAGTCCCCGCCGGCGACGACTCCGCCGGTCACGACGCTCCCCGCTCCGGCCAAGCCGCTACCGGCTCCATCTCTGCCGGCCCCGCCCGCACCCCAGCCCCCCGTGTTCCGGGAGAATGAACTGCCACTCAGCCCCGAGACGCGGGACTGGGTCCAGCGGATGCACCGTACGCCGGGGATCCACATCCAGCGCGACGGCCCCCACCAGCATGTACTGCTCGCTCTGGGCGAGCGGCCGACGGGGGGGTTCCGGGTGGAATTGGAGGCGGTCACCGAGCATCCAGACTACATCCTGGTCCAAGCGGTGGAAATCGCTCCCGCCCCCGGGGACACGGTGATCCAGATCCTCACCTATCCCTACCTGCTCCTATCCATCGAGACTGATGAGGAGGAGGTGCGGGCTTCCATCCTCCACGCCAAATCGCCGGGCGCGGAGCCGGGCCAGCACCGCTAGCCTGGTCGCGGCGTGTCCCCGCCCTCGTGGGCGCCGTCAGCCGGGTCGGCGCCGGAATGGCCAGGCGCTGCGAGGAAGCGGTCGAGTTCGACCAGGAAGGCCTCCAGCAGGCGGTCGCGCGGGAGTTTCCCGATCACTTCGCCCTTGCAGAATAGCAGGGCGGAATCCTTCCCTCCCGCCAGGCCGATATCGGCCTGGCGGGCCTCACCGGGACCGTTGACCACACACCCCATGACCGCCACCCGGACGGCGCGCTTGACCCCGGCCAGCCGCTCTTCGACCGCACGGACGATGGGCGCCAAATCCAGTTCGCACCGGCCGCAGGTCGGGCAAGCCACCACCTCCGGCCCCGGCGGGCCCAGACCCAGCGAAGCCAGGATAATCTTGCCCGCGCGCACCTCGCTCTCCGGGGGCGCGGCGAGCGACACCCGGATGGTGTCGCCGATACCTTCGGCCAGGAGGACGCCGATGCCGACCGCCGAGCGAATCGACCCCGTCAACTCCGAGCCGGACTCCGTGACCCCGAGGTGCAGCGGATAATCGGTGCTCGCCGCGACCCGGCGGTAAGCGTCGATGACCAGGGGCACTTCAAAGGCCTTCACGGAGATGGTGATGTCGCGGAAGCCGGCCTCCTCGAGGAGTTCCGCCTGATGCAGGGCGCTCTGCGCCAAAGCCTCGGCGGTCACCCGGCCGGACCGGAGGCGCCTTTCCAGCGATCCCGCATTGACGCCTACCCGGATGGCCATCGGCCGGCCCCGAGCGGCAAGCGCCACTTCCCGGACCCGCTCGCGCCCGCCGATGTTGCCGGGGTTAAGGCGCAACTCGTCGATGCCCGCGTCGATGGCCATGATGGCGAGTTGGTGATCGAAGTGTATGTCGGCGGACAGCGGGCCATCGATGCGGCGGCGGATGGCGGCGAGGGCGACTCCCGCCTCGCGATCGGGCACCGCCAGTCGGACCAGGTCGGCCCCCACAGCCTGTAACCGCAGGACCTGTGCTACGGTGGCCTCGACGTCGCGGGTGTCGGTCCGGGTCATGGTCTGGACCGATACCGGATAGCCTCCGCCGATGAGCAGGCTGCCGGCGGCTACCGATCGCGTCTTGCGGCGCGCGGCCTCCACCCCGGCGCCATCCCTCCTCACAGCGTATCCAGGCGCAGCAGATCCCGGTAGGTGATGACGATGATCAACAGGATGAGCACGGCGAAGCCGACGAAGTGGACCAGGTTCTCTCTGGCCGGATCGATCGGCCGGCCGCGAAGGCCCTCGATCCCGAGGAAGATCAGCCTGCTCCCGTCAAGAGCGGGGATGGGCAGCAGGTTGAACAGCCCTATGTTGACGCTGAGGAAGCCTCCGAGCCGCAGCAAGTGTTCGAGACCCGCCCGGGTGGCCTGGCCGATGAAGGCGACGGTGCCCACCGGCCCCACCAGGTCCACGGGTTGCTGGCCCAGCAACATCCCCCCTATCGCCTGCAGTACTAGGAGGATGAGTTGCCCCGTGTAAGTCACCGCGACCGCCACAGCCTGAAGGAGCGGCAGTCGGCGCACGCCGGTCACGGGCGCGACCCCGATGAAGCCCCGGCCGGGCTGGTCGGGACTGTCCTCGGGCACCACGGCGATGGACAACCGTTGACCGTCCCGCTCTACCTCAAGCTCCACCGTCCGACCGGGGCGCTCCCGGATCAACCTGACCAACTCAGACCAACTGGCGACGGGGATGCCATCCACCGCCATTATCCGATCCCCAGCCTGCAACCCGGCAGCGTGGGCGGGTCGACCGGGCAACGCCGAGCCGATGACGGTCGAATCAGGCTCGGGTGCGGTGACGCCGACTACCCCGAACAGCACAGCGAAGACCATGGTAGCCAGGAGTAAGTTCATCAGGGGACCGGAGGCAATCACCATCGCCCGCTTGGCGACGGGCTGGCGGAGGAATCCCCGCGGGTCGTGCTCTTCCCCCGGTTCCGTGCCCGCCATGCGCACGAAACCTCCCAGGGGGAACAGACGCACCGCGTAAGTGGTATCGCCCCGGGGGAACGCCAGCAAGCGGGGGCCAAAACCCAGGGCGAACTCGTGGACCTTCACCCCCGCCCGGCGGGCGGCCAGGAAGTGTCCCAATTCATGGAAAAAAATCAGCAAGCCGAAGACCGCAACGGACACCAGGAGGCTCAATCCCTACCACCTCCTAACCGAGTCTGCCCACCAACCGTACGGCCAGCCGTCGGGCCGCCGCGTCGGCCGCCAGGACGTCGTCCAAGCTCGACACCGGCAGCACCGGCAACTCTTCAAGGCAGGCGTGAACCAGCCCGGCTATGCCCACAAAGGCCAACTTGCCGTCCAGAAAGGACTGGACGGCTACCTCGTTGGCCGCGTTGAGCACCGCGGGAGCCGTACCTCCCATTCTAGCGGCTTCATAGGCGAGGTGCAAGCAGCGGAACGCATTCAGGTCGGGGCGCTGGAAAGTCAGCGGCCCGGCGGCGACCGGATCGTAGCGCGGCCACGGCGCGGGCACCCGCTGCGGATAGGTCAGGGCAAACTGGATGGGCAAACGCATGTCCGGGAGACTGAGCTGGGCCAACACGGACCCGTCCACCAGTTCGACCAGCGAATGGATGATCGACTGCGGGTGAATGACCACCTCCACCTGCTCCGGCTTCAGCCGAAACAGCCAGGTCATCTCGATGGCTTCCAGCCCTTTGTTCATGAGCGTCGCCGAGTCGACGGTGATCTTGGGCCCCATCTTCCAGGTTGGATGGGCGAGAGCCTGGTCGCGGGTGACTTCAGCCAGACCTTCAGCCGTGTATCCCCGGAAGGGCCCGCCCGAGGCGGTCAGGATGATCTTCGCTGGGCCGGGGCGAGTGCCGGAGGGACCCAGGCACTGCAGCACCGCGCTCGGCTCCGAGTCCACGGGTAGGAGCGGCCCGGCACCTCCATCGAGCAGCGCCGCGATCAGCGGACCGCCCGCCACCAGCGACTCCTTGTTGGCGAGGGCGACGGCGGATCCGGCTTCCAGCGCGGCGAGCGTCGCCGCCAGTCCTGCCACTCCCACCACGGCATTCAGCACTACGTCTGCTCCGGCGCGGGCGGCGGTCAACAAGCCCGGCGGCCCATACTCGACGGCCGCGCCCCATTCTCCCAGCTTGGCGCCGACCTCGGGCCGCAGGGAGGGGTCGGCAAGCGCCATGACTTCCGGACGATACTTCCTGGCCTGCTCCAGGAACAAGGGGACGTTCCTGCCGGCGGCCATGGCCAGCACCCGGTAAGGGAACGTCCCCGCCAGGGAGTCCACGACTTCCAGCGCCTGCCGGCCGATAGACCCGGTCGAGCCGAGCAAGGACAGAGTGCGCATGGGATACCTCCTGGTCAGCGCGGCGAGACGGGCCGTCCGGGGAACAGGGGCAAGATGCCCGACTGGACCAGCGCCTTGACGATTATCGCCGCCAGCGGGCCAATCAGCAAACCATTGACCCCGAAGAGCTGAACGCCCAGGTACAGCGCTAGCAGGGTGGCCAGGGGATGCATCCCGATGCGGCGGCCGATCAGACGCGGCTGGATGGCATAGCGCACGCCCGCCATCACCACGTAGACGGCGATGAGGTAGGCGGAGAGGCCGGGTTGGCCGGTGAGCAGCGCATATGCCGACCATGGCAGGAAGATCAGGCCGGGCCCGAGGACCGGCAATAGGTCGAGCACCCCCACCGCCAGGCCGATCGCGCCCGCATAGGCGACGCCGGCCAACCGCAAGGCGATGGTCGCGAAGGTCGCGGTGAGTCCCACCAGGACGAGTTGGGCATTCACCAGCCCGAGGACGGATCGCAGGACGTCGGCGTTTGCCCGGCGGGCGCGTTCCCTCCAGACCGCGGGGAGCAAGTTCAGCAGGAAGCGGTTGATCTCCCGGCGGTCCCGGCTGATGAAGAAGGCGGCCAGGATCGCCACCATCCATACGGTGACCAGCCCGGGAGCACGCCGGACTCCCTGCACGACACCCCCAACCAGTGCGGTCAGGTCCTGGTACAGCGAAGCGAGCTGCGCCTCGAACGACAGTCGAAGCGGATCGGGCAGCGCGGGCAGAGCCTCCCCGAACAACCGCACCAGTTCGTCCGCCCGGACCAGGGCCGAGGGGTAATTCTGGGGCAACTGCTGGTATAACCGGAGGAGTTCGCCGATCAGGGTGGCCATGATTAGATACAACAGGTAGAGGCCGGCAAACATCACCAGGGACAGGACGACTGCCACCGCTAAACCGCGGGACAGCTTGCCCCGCCGTTGAACGAGTTCGACGGCGGGCTCAATGATCACGGCGACCGCGGCCCCCAGGGCGAATGGCAGGACATAGGGCAGTATGAACCTCACCGCCAAGAAGATGCCTGCCAGCACCCCGACCAGATAACCCCAGGACAACCAGAAGTCCCGCACCGTGGAGTGCCTCCCGGCGTCAGCCACCCACCCACACTGCCAGGAAATATACGACCGGGGCCACCAACAACATGCTATCGAAGCGATCCAGGAACCCGCCGTGCCCTGGGATCAGGTTCCCGGCATCTTTCAACCCGGAAAATCGCTTGAAAGACGACTCGAGGAGATCGCCGGTCTGGGCGGCGATGGCGGTCACGAGCCCCAGGAGGACCCAGGCAGGGAGACTCCAACCCAGCCACCGGTTGGCCAACCCTGCGGCCAGCAGGCTGGCCGCGGCTCCCGCCAGGGCGCCTTCCCAGCTCTTGCCCGGGCTGACGGCCGGGCATAGCCGCCGGCGACCCCAGCGCAGGCCTGCGAAGTAGGCTACGCTGTCGAAACTCCAGGTACCGATCAGGGTATAGAGCGCGAGCACCAACCCATCCGGCAGCGCCCGAGTGCGGAGGATGAAACCGAGAAACAAAGGGAGGTAAATGAGGCCGAATACGGTGAGGCAGGCACTCGTGACCCGGACAGGTCTCCCCGTGGCGATGAGGTGCAAGAACGCCGCGACCAGCGCGAGGAGGAGCACCAGTTCCGGCGGCGGGAACCCCAGCCAGGCATGGGCGACGAGCAGCGCCGCGGCGGGATACAGGACGGGCTCGGACGGCTCTTCGCGACCGAGTCGCGCCATGCGCGCGTACTCCCGCAGGCCGAGGGTAGCCCCGGCCAGTACCGCCAGGGCCAGCCAGGGGCCGCCGGCCGCCACCACGACGAGGAGCAACGGCCCGAACACCAGGGCGCTGGCTACCCGTTGCCTTAGCACCGAAGTACCTCCTGCTCGTTCACGGGACGGAACTCTCCGGGTTGAACCCTCCGTAACGGCGGCGACGGGACTGAAACTCGAGGATGGCCTCATCGAGATGGCGCCCCTCGAAGTCAGGCCAGTAGACGGGAGCGAACCATAGCTCGGCGTACGCTAGCTGCCACAGCAGGAAATTGGATACCCGATGCTCGCCGCCGGTTCGGATGAGCAGGTCGGGGTCGGGCAGGCCCCGGGTGTCCAGTAGTTCAGCGAAAGTCTGCTCCGTCAAGTCGTCTGGCACCAGCCGTCCCGTGGCCGCCAACTGGGTGGCGGTTCGCGCGGCCCGCACGATCTCGTCCCGTCCTCCATAGCTCAGGGCCAGATTGAGGAGGCCGTCGCGGTTGGCCGCCGTCCGGTCCACGGCCCGCCGCAATTCGCCCTGTACTGCAGGGGGAAGACGCCCGAGGTCGCCCAGGGTGCCAAGGCGCACCCCTTGCTCCATCAGCAGGTCCACCTCACGACGCAGGTATTCGAGGAGCATGGTCATCAGCCCGCGGACTTCCATCGGAGGGCGCTGCCAGTTCTCGGTGGAGAACGCGTAGAGGGTGAGCACCTGCAGCTTATGGCGCCGGGCCGCCTCTACCGTACGCCGAATCGCCCTGATGCCGGCACGATGCCCGTCCAGCCGGTTCTTGCCCCGTTCGGCCGCCCAGCGCCCGTTGCCGTCCATGATGATGGCAACGTGGCGTGGTGTTGGACGGGACGGGAGTTCGGCGTGCATCGTTCCCCTTCAGTCCCTTTCCCGGAGATATCCTTCGGCGGCCACCACCAACTCCGCCTCGGCGCCCCCACAACGTTGCCGGACCACGCGTTCGCCGCCGGTCGGCTGACCGGACCAGGGAGGGCGGGTCCGGATGATGCGCACGCCGGTCGCGCCCGACTCCGTCAGGCGGGCCAAGGCATCCGCCATGCTCCGGCCCACGACATCGGGGTGTCGGTTCAGACTTCCAGGACCTCCGCTTCCTTTGCCTGGAGTACCTGGTCAACCTCGGCCACCATCCGGTCGGTGAGCTTCTGCACCTGTTCCCGCCCGCGGAAGGCATCGTCCTCCGAGATCTCGCCCTCTCCCTCGAGTTCCTCGATCAACTCGTTGGCCTCCCGCCGCAAGTTGCGGATGGTCACCCGCTCCTCTTCCGCCTTGCGCCGCAGGGATTTCACCAGTTCCTGCCTGCGCTCGTGGGTCAATTGGGGTACCGCCAAGCGGATGAGGTGGCCGTCGTTGGCCGGGGTGATCCCGAGGTCGGACTTGAGGATCGCCCGTTCGACGGCGCCGAGCTGACCGCGGTCCCAGGGCTGAATGACCAGCAGCCGGGGTTCGGGCACGCTAATGGTCGCCATCCGGTGGATGGGCGTCGGCGTCCCGTAGTAATCGACCGTGATCCTCTCCAGCAGGGCGGGAGTGGCCCTTCCTGCTCTTGTGCCCGCGAAGTCACGCTTGAGGGTCTCAATCGCCTTCCGCATCTTACCCTCGGCCTCTTTGAGGATATCGCCGATCATCTTCTACTTCCCCCCGCGGACGAAAGTCCCCACCTTCTCCCCCCGGAGCACTCGCTGAATGTTATCAGGGTCGGCGATGCTGAATACCACCAGCGGTATGTCGTTGTCCATGCAGAGGGAAGTGGCGGTGGCGTCCATGACTTGAAGGCCTTCCCTTAGCAGGTCCAGATACCGCAGTTCCTCATACTTCTGAGCCGTCGGGTTGGCATTGGGGTCGGAATCGTATACCCCATCGGCCCCGCGCTTGGCCATGAGGATGACGTCCGCCTCGATCTCCGCCGCCCGTAGGGCGGCCGCGGTGTCCGTGGAGAAGTACGGGTTGCCCGTGCCCCCGGCGAATATCACCACCCTGCCCTTTTCGAGGTGGCGGATGGCCCGGCGGCGAATATAGGGCTCGGCAACTTGCTGCATCTGCACGGCACTCTGTACCCGCGTCTCCACATCATGCTTCTCGAGCGCATCCATCAACGCCATGGCGTTGATCACCGTGGCCAGCATGCCCATGTAATCGGCGGTGGCTCGATCCATCCCCTGGCGGGCGGCATCGGCGCCGCGCCAGATGTTGCCTCCGCCCACCACCAGGGCGACCTCCACTCCCGACCGGCGAGCCTCCCGGACCTGGATGGCGACTGCCTTCGCGATCTCCGGGGAAATGCCGTAGCCGCGCTCGCCGGCCAAAGCTTCACCGCTGATCTTCAGCACCACCCGCCGGTAAATCGGCGGGGCCGTCAAGCCTCCCCTACCTCCAGCCGG
>DATIKW010000041.1:0-68567 GCA_035477115.1 Bacillota bacterium
CCGGGCGCGCCGAGGTCCGGCTTCAGGTCGAGATCCGGCGCGGGACCCCAGGAGGAGAAGTCGGAGAGCAGCCCGCCCGTGGGCACCGGGAAGGGCAGTTCCTCGGCCGTCCAGGTCAGGCGGACGGGACCTGCGGCCAGCAGGGCCTTGATCCGGTCGCCGTCAGCCTGGCTGATGCTGATGGTGGGCAACCAGGGACCGGGCGAGGTCAGTGTGCCGGAGAACATACCGGGCACGTTGTTGTACATGATGGCATAGGCGGCGCCGCGGGTGCGGGCCATCATTTCCTTGTGGGCGAAAGTGGCCAGGCCCCGGCGGATGAGCACCACCCGTCCGGTCACGTCGAGACCCGCGTAGTCGGCGGCCGTATTGCCAAATCCTACATGGACCACTTCCGGGCTGATCCCGCTGGTCGGGATGGCCGGCGAGAAGGCCATCGGGGCATAGCCCACCGGGGTGCCATCCGGCAAGCGGAACAAGGGGCGAACGGCATGGGTGTTGTCGAAACTGGCTACCGACAGCACCCGGCTGCCCAGCGACGGCGAACCCCCGGCGAAGAGGCCCTGAGGGCCGTTGTTGCCCTGGGAGGCGACGACGACGACGCCCCTGCGCACCAGGCGGTCGGCCGCCACGCTCGTCGGATGCTGCGGCCACTGGAAGGCGGCCCCCAGGCTCATGTTGACGACATCCGCCCCCTTGTCGTGGGCCATCTCCAGGGCGGCCAGGATAACGTCGGTGGTGGTCGGCCCGGTCGGCCCGAATACTTTGAGCGCCAGGAAGCTGACGCCGGGCGCGACGCCGCGCAACTGCCCGTCAGCACCGATGATGCCGGCGACATGCGTGCCGTGACCATTGGGATCCATGGGATCAGGGTCGGGCACCGGCGTCCGTCGAGCCGGATCGCCGGCATCGAAGTCGTCGCCCACGAAGTCCCAGCCGCCCACTACGCGGTTGCCCCAGCCCCCGCCCAGGTCGGGATGGTTGTAATCGATGCCGGTATCGATGACTGCCACCAGCACGCCGCTGCCGTCATAGCCGAGTTCGGCGTGAGCCTCGATGGCGTTAATCATCTCCAGGCTGGTGGCCAGTTGCGGCACGGGGACTTGGACCACGGGCCATACCGCCCGCACTCCGGGCAGCTCGGCCAGAGCGGCAATCTCCGAACTGGGAATCTCGAGCGATACGCCGTTGAAGAGGGAACGGTAACGGAAACGTTCCCTACCTCTGATTTGGGCCCGCCCGGTCTCGCGGCGGAAGGCGGAGTGCTCGGCATCGAGGGCGGCGATGCTGCCTCCCTCGCTCAGGGGCGATCCGGTCAACTCGACGAAGACCAGCTCCCCCCACTCGCTACTGGACCGGCTAACCCACGGGGTCTCGGCCATGGCCGGCGCGACCAGGGTCAGGATCAGCGCGACGGCCAGGAACAGGGACACTCGTGCCCGCATAGGGTAACCCTCCTCCCGGTTCTGGGGTCGGTGGGCAGGGTTCGATCTGGTCCCAGAAGATTCCTGCCTGCTCGCGGAAAATTCCGGCTTGAGGTTGCCGGCTCAGATCGCGCGCAGCACCTTACCCGGTCGGGCGCCGGTGGGGACGCCGCCCTCGGCGGCGATCACCCCGTTAACCACCACGAGGTGCACGCCGGCCGGATGGCGGCAGGGGTCGGCGAAAGTGGCGGTCGCCTGGATGGCAGCCGGGTCGAACAGCACCAGGTCGGCCCAGTACCCGGGAGCTATACGTCCGCGGTCGGTGAGGGCGAGCCGGGCGGCCGGCAGGCCGGTGAGCTTATGGACCGCGGCTTCCAGGCTGAGCAGTCCCACCTCCCGGACATAGTGGCCGAGCACCCGGGCGAAGGTACCGTAAGACCGGGGATGGGGCTTGCCCCAGGCCGGGTCGGGGGCCAGCGAACTGCCGTCCGAGCCGACCATGACCGCCGGATGGCGTATGACCAGCCGTACATCGTCCTCGGCCATGCCGAAGTGCACGACCTGCACCGTCCCTCCCTCGGCTCCCACCAGGTCGAGCACGACATCCACCGGGGCCGTCCCCGTCAACTCGGATATCTCCTGCACCGTGCGACCTTCCCAGTCCCGGCGCCCCCGAACGCAGGCGAGGAGGATCAGCGACCAGTCGTCCGTCTCTCCCGCGTCGGCGACAGGCCTTCGGACTTCCTCCCGGATGCGGGCGCGGGCGGCGGGATCCTGCAATCGCTCTTGCAGGGCCCGAGTTCCTCCCGCCCGCGCCCAGGCGGGCAGGTAGGCGGTGAGATCGGTGCTGCTGGCCGTGTACGGGTACTGGTCCAGGGTCACATCCACCCCTTGCGACCGCGCTTCGTCCACCATGGCCAGCGTCCGCGACACTTTACCCCAGTTGGGCCGGCCGGACGCCTTGTGGTGGGCGATCTGGACCGGTCCCTTCCCCTGCCTCCCCACCGCTATCGCCTCGGCTACCGCCTGCTCGAGCGTATCCCCTTCGCCGCGGATGTGGCTGGCGTACAGCCGGCCCTGCCGGTAGGCGACGGCGGCAAGGTGCTCGAGTTCGGAGGGAGGGGCATAGCAGCCCGGGGCGTAGATCAGGCCGCTCGACAGGCCCATCGCTCCCGCCTCCAGAGCCTCCTCGAGCATCCGGCCCATCCTGGCCAGCTCGAAGGGGGTGGCGGGCCGATCCGCCGAACCCATCACCGCTTCCCGCAGAGTGCCGTGCCCCACATGGCAGCCGTAATTGACGGCGATGCCATGCTGCTCGATAGCGGCCAGGTATCGGTCCAAGCTGTGGAATCCCCACGGGACGTCCTCCGGGCGGGGGTGTTCGGAGCGCGCCTGCGCCTCCATCTCCGGGTTCATGGGCGCGGCCGACCACCCGCAATTGCCCCCTACCTCGGTGGTGACGCCCTGCAGGAGCTTGCTCTGGGCCTGCGGAAACGAGAACAGGCTCAGGTCGGAATGGCCGTGGATGTCCATGAAACCGGGACACAGCACCCGGTCCGCGCCATCGATCGTGCGCCGAGCGGGATGACTCTTGCCGGGCCGGGCGACCAGCGCGATGCGGCCGGATTCTACGCCCACATCGGCGCGAAACCAGGGATTGCCCGCGCCGTCCACCACCCGCGCTCCGGCGATCAGGAGATCGAGGGTCATCGGGTATCCACCTCATCGAGGGATATCAGCTGCGGCCGGCGTTACCCCGATGGACTTCGTCCGAGCTTGCCGGATACCTGCCGGCGAAGGCGGCGGCAGCGGGCGGGCCAGTCTAGCGCGCGGACCTCAGCGGCCCGGGTACTTGCCGAACCCGTCCCCCGTGTGATAAATTGGACACGGTGCAGGAGACGGCCAACTAGCTGCGAATACTGTGAATAATCCGACCCGATGGTCGGTTCTCAAATCCCGGGCAAGGAGGTAGACAGCTTGATCCTGATTGGCGAGAACGTTCAGATCCTCGCCAAGGTGGTGTCCGAAGCTATCCAGAGTCGGGACGCCCGTCCGCTGCAGGAGTTGGCGGTCAAGCAGGCGGAGGCGGGCGTCCATTACTTGGATCTCAACATCGGCCCGGCCCGTAAGAACCCTGAGGAGACGATGGGCTGGCTGGTGGATAAGATCCAGGAAGTAGTGGACACCCCTTTGTGTCTCGACACCACCAACCCGGTGGCCATGGGGGCCGGGCTGGCCAGGTGCAAGCGGCGGGCGATCATCAACTCGGCCAACGGCACCGCCGCCAGCCGGGAGAAGATGATGCCGCTGGCCCGGAAGTACGATGCCCACATCATCATCTCCGTGCTCAACGATGCCGGCATCCCTCATGACGCCGCCTCCCGAGCCGAGTCCATCCTCGAGACGGTCGAGTACGCCAACGGGCTCGGCATCCCCAACGATGACATCTGGGTGGACCCGATCATGATGCCGGTGGCGGTCGCCCAGCCGCAAGCCGTCGAAGTGCTCGAGTTCCTGAAGCTCCTGCCCGATTTACTTCCCGAAACCAGGTCCACGGTCGGCCTGTCGAACCTGTCCAACGGAGTGCCGGTGCGCTTGCGTCCCTTCCTCAATCGGGTGATGCTGGTGATGGCGCAGCGGGCGGGTTTGACCTCGGCCATCGTCGACAGCTTCGACCACGACCTCATTCGGCTGGCCGGCGGCGAGCCGCGGCACCTGGTCGACCTCGTGCATCGGACCATGGACGGGGAGACCGTCGATATGGCATCGCTCTCCCCCGAGGCCCGGGACGTGTACAAGACGGCCCGAGTCCTGCTGGGCCATGAGTTGTTCTCACCCTCCTGGCTGGAATTATGACGAGAGGGATGGTGGCCGATGCTTGAGGGTTTGCGGGAGGGTTACCCCGGGACGATCAATGCGGTCCGATTCGGCCGAGAGGAGAAAGGGCGCGAACTGGGCGGACACAACTCCCTTCCTTTCCACCACTTCGAGGCGGCGCGGCCCAACCGTCCCTGGCTCGCGCTGGAGGTGGTGGACGGCCGGCCGGAAGACTGGCCTGCTCCCGCCCTCGACCGGTACGGCGACGCCATTGCCTCGCCGGCCCGATGGGCGGCCAAGGCCGCCCGCGAGTATGGTCCGGACATGATCTTCCTCACGCTGAACAGCATCGAACAGGGAGCCGGCCCCGCCGAGATTGCCGCCCGAGTCGCCGCGACCGTCCAGGCGGTGGACATCCCCGTGGCGGTATACGGCTCGGGGGACAAGGACCGCGATGTGCCGGTCCTGACCGCCGTGGCCCAGGCCTGCCAGGGGACCGCCATCTTGCTGGGACCGGTGACCCGGGACGCCCACCGGGAAGTGGCGGAAGCGGCCCGGGACTGCGGGCACGCCGTCATCGCCCAGTCGCCGATGGATGTGAACCTGGCCAAGGATCTCAATATCCGCCTCACCAAACTCCTGCCCGCCGACCGCATCGTCATCGATCCCCTGACCTCCTCGCTGGGCTACGGACTCGAGTACTCTTACTCGACCATGGAGCGCATCCGCCTGGCGGCGATCGTCCACGATGACCGGATGCTGCAGATGCCGATCATCGGCAGGGTGGGCAAAGAGGTATGGAAGACCAAGGAAGCCATTCAGGATGCGGCGAGGGGGGTATGGTGGGAGGCTTTCACCGCCGCCACCTTACTGCTGGCCGGGGCGGACCTGGTCACCCTGCGCCACCCGGATAGCCTGGCCCTCGTTGAGACGACGCTGCACTAACCTCGCGGTTGGGGAGGGAACGGGGTAGATGACCGGAGGCAAGCTCAAAGACGAGTCCGTGCGGACGATAATCAGGGCGGAGGATGACTGGGAACCGATCGGCCCCACGCCCATGCCGTCCGTCACCGACCTGAGGAACTGGGACTTACGCTTGCTGGATACCTACGAACCGTTTTACGCGCCGTTCTGCGACCTGTGTTGCCTCTGTACCTATGGCAAGTGCGACCTCACGGCCGACCGCAAGGGCGCGTGCGGCCTCAACATGGCCTCGCAACAGGCCAGGATGATCTTGCTGAAGTGCCTCATGGGCACCGCCGCCCACGGCGCCCACGCCCGCCACATGATCGACTTCCTGATCGAGAAACACGGACCTGAGCACCCCATCGACCTGGGCGGCCAGGTGAACGTGGAGTCGCCCATCATCCGCACCGTCCTCGGCCTGAAGCCCCGGACCCTGGCCGACCTGCGCAAGGCGGTCGAGTACGTGGAGGGCGAAGTCATCCACCTCCTTTCGGCCACCCACACCGGCCAGGAGGGCGACCACCGGGACTTCGAGTCCAAGGCGTTCCACGCGGGGATGATCGACCACGTGGCCCTGGAAGCGGCCGACATCGCCCAGATCGTCGGTTTCGGCTATCCGACCTCGGTGGCCGACACGCCGCTGGTGGAAATCGGTTGGGGCGCCATCGACAAGACCAAGCCGGTGATCGTGGTCATCGGCCATAACGCCATCACCAGCAACGCCATCGTCGACTACCTGAAGGAGAAGGGGCTTTACGACCAGGTCGAGGTCGCCGGCATCTGCTGCACCGCCCTCGACGTCACCCGGTACGCCTCTTTCGCCAAAGTAGTCGGGCCCCTTTCCCAGCAGCGCTTCTTCCTCAAGACGGGGATTGCCGATGTCATCGTCACCGACGAGCAATGCGTGCTGACGGACATCCCCGAGCTGGCCAAGCAGACCGGGTCAGCCCTGATCGCCTGCTCCGACAAGATCTGTTACGGCCTTCCCAACTGCTCCGAGGAGGAGACCGAGGCGGTGTTGGCCCGGGTCCTCGAGCAAGGCGAAGGCGTGTTGTTGCTGGAACCGAAGAAGGCCGCGGAGGTGGCGGTGAAGGCCGCGCTGGCCCTGGCTCCCCGCCGCGACAAGTCGCTGCTGACGGCGGAGGAAGCCGCCAAGCTCGCCGCCAAGTGCCGGGGCGCTTGCGAGATGTGCAATCAAGTCTGCCCCAACTTGCTTACGGTGAGCGCCGCCGTGAACGCCATGCGCCAGGGCGACGCGGGGCCCATCGGTGCGCTGTTCCTGCGCTGCATCGGTTGCGGCGCCTGCGAGCAGGCTTGTCCCCATCATATACCCGTGCAACGGCTGATGCAGGCCGGTGCGGTCCAGGAGAAGTACAAGCTGCGCAGCGGCCGCGGCCCCATCCATGACGTGGAGATCCGCAAAGTCGGTTCGCCCATCGTCCTCGGCACGATCCCCGGAGTGGTCCTGTTTGCCGGCTGCTCCAACTTCCCCGAGGACATCGACGATGTCGCCTGGCTCGCCGAAGAGCTGGCCCGCCGCAAGTACATCGTGACCCTGTCGGGATGTTCGGCCATGGCCGCCGCCATGCACAAGGACGCCGAAGGCAAGACCATCTACGAGAAGTACACCCCCGAGTTCGATGCCGGCTGCATCGTGAACGTCGGCTCGTGCGTGGCCAACGCCCACGTCGTGGGGGCGGCGATCAAGATCGCCAACATCTTCGCCTGCCTGCCCAACCGGGCCAACTTCGAGTTGATGGCGGATTACATCCTGAACCGTGTGGGCGCCTGCGGCGTGGTATGGGGGCCGTACTCCCAGAAAGCCCTGACCATCGGCACCGGCGCCGTGCGCTGGGGCATCCCCGTAGTGCTCGGGCCCCATGGCTCGAAGTACAGCCGCCTGTTCATGAGCAAGAAAGAACACGGCGACTGGCGGGTGATGGACGGCCGTACCCAGCAGCTCGTCGACACGGCCGAACCGACCCCCGAACACATGATGATCGCGGTCGAGAGCAAGGAGCGCGCGCTCATGACCATCATCAAGCAGTGTTTCCGCCGCAACGACACCCCGCCGGGCCGGGCGATCAAGCTCAACAGCTACATCTCCGTCGCCAAGCAGGTCTTGAACAGCCTGCCCGACGACCTGCAGAACTTCGTGCGCACGGAACGGGACATCCCCATCGTCTACAAGCGGGAGGTCCTCGCTTATCTCAAGGAGGTGGGCTGGCAGCCCAAGCCGACGCTGTCGCTGCCCACGGTCATCGGCACTTACCAGACCCGGGTTCCCATCGAGGCCACCATCAAGGAACTCCCGAAGAAGTAGGAGGGAAGGCCATGGCTGCGGAAGTACTGACTACCCCGTATTACCGGGTCAACGTGCTGACCGGCACCCGGGCCGCCCGGGTGGTCGACGACCCGGCGGAAGCCGCCAAGATCATCGCCGGAGCCAAGAACCCGCTGTACGTGTTGGGACCGGATGCGGTGCGCCTTTCAGCCGGCGACAAGCTGCTGATCGATTACGCCCTGGACATCGCCGCCTCCCGGGATATACCCATCTGCGCCACCGCCCATGTCAAGCGGAAACTGGTGGAGTACGGCAAGAAGGCCGACTCCACCTATGACATCATCGAGATCGTGCATTTCTTGAAGATGCCGGAGTGGAAGGGAGTGCGCGGCCAGGGGCAACATGACCTCGTGCTGTTCTCGGGCGTACGCTGCGACCTCGCCGAGCGCGGCCTGTCCACGCTGAAGCACTTCGCGCCGCACCTACGCACCTTCGCCATATGCCGGCGGGGCCATCCCAATGCCGACTACACCGTGCCGGTGACCGCGCGCGGCGACCGCTGGATCGAGTACCTTCAGGGGTTGGTGGCGGCGCTCGGTTGACCATGGGGCAGGGACTATAGAGGAGGATAGCCATGTACGTCGTGGATGTAGGCCCGCAGTACGAAGGGGAGCGCATTCGCCGGGGCGAGTATCACGTCGAGTTCGGCGGCCCCGAGGTCCCGCGCAAGGGAGAACTGGTCACCGTCCGCCCGGCGGCGGAGGTCGAGCACGATCGGATCACCGTGACCGGGCCGGACCTCAAGGACATGCCGCCCGACTCCGCCCAGCCGCTGTTCATCAAGATCGACGTGGCAGGGGAGCAGCTGGACAAGGATCTGGAAGCGGTGGTCGAGCGCCGCATCCATCAGTACATCAACTACATCGAAGGCGCTTTCCATATGGGGCAGCGCAACGAGGTCTGGATTCGGATCCACAAGAACTCGGTGAAGAAGGGCCTCGACTCGCTCGCCCACATCGGCCGCATCTTGATCGACCTCTTCACGGCGGAACTGCCGGTCATCGAGAAGATGTCGGTCGAGTTCTACACCGAGCCGGCGAAGGTCAAGAGCCTGGTGGAAAGCGCCATGAAGGTATACCGGGAGCGGGACGAGAAGGTCCTCGGCTTGAAGGAGGAGGACGTTGACGAGTTCTACGGTTGCGTCCTCTGCCAGAGCTTCGCGCCCACCCATGTCTGCATCATCACCCCCGAGCGCGTGTCGCTGTGCGGTGCCATCAACTGGTTCGACGGCCGGGCGGCCACCAAGGTCGACCCGGAAGGAGCCCAGTTCGTGGTGCCCAAGGGCCGGCTCATCGACGAACAAAACGTCAGCTACGATGCGGTCAACGAGATCGTGGCCGCCAGGTCGATGGGGGAGAGCACGGTGTTCAGCCTGCATAGCGCGCTCGAGAACCCCCACACTTCCTGCGGTTGCTTCGAGGCGATCGTCTTCTACATCCCCGAGGTCGACGGCTTCGGCATCGTCAACCGCGACTTCGTCGGGCCCACCGTGATCGGCGAGCCCTTCTCCTCGCTCGCCGGGCTGGCCAGCGGCGGCAAGCAAAACGCCGGTTACCTCGGGATGGGGGTCCAGTACCTCAAGTCGCCCAAGTTCCTCAAAGGTGACGGGGGCTATAACCGCGTGGCCTGGCTGACCTCCTCGCTGAAGGAAGTGGCCAAGGAAGTAGCGCCGGCGGGCGTCGTCGACGCCATCGCCACCGAGAAGGACGTTCAAAACGTCGAGGACCTGGTCGGGTTCCGCCAGCGAGCGGGCCGGCTGTAATCTGAATCCGGGAGGAGAAGCCGATGGCCCTCAAGGCCGCGGACATTCAGAAGCGGCTCCCCGATGGCGGCAAGAAGAACTGCAAGGAGTGCGGCTTGGCCAATTGCTTCGCCTTCGCCATGAAACTCGCTTCCGGCGCGGTAGGCCTTGACCGCTGTCCGCACCTCGACCCGGCCACCCGGGCCGAGCTGGAAGAGGCGATGCTGCCGCCCATACGCCGGATTACCATCGGTCAGGGGGACCGCCAGGTGGTGATCGGCGAGGAAGAAGTGCTCCACCGGCACCAGAAGACCTTCCTGCGAGCGCCCGGCATGGGCTTGCTGCTAAGCGACACGGAGCCGGCCGAGCGGCGGGCCGCGAAGCTCGAGTGCCTGAGCCAGTGGCAGTTTGAGCGGCTGGCCCGCGTCTCGCATTTCGATCTGGCCGCCCTGGCCTGTGCCAGCGGCAATCGCGACGAGTACCTGCGGCTGGTCCGGGAAGTGCTCGATCGGACCGGCGCTGGCATCATCCTCCTCGCCGACGACCCCGGCATCTTGCTCGCCGCCTACGAGGCGAGCAAGGCGCGCCGGCCCGTGGTATGTGTCACCGCCGCCAACGCCGACCGGGTGTTGCCGGGGCTGGCCCGCGACACGGTGGTGTGCGTCCGCGCTCCTGACGTCGAGGCGCTCGCCGCCCTGTCCGCACGGGTGCAGGCGGCCGGTTTTGCGGACCTGCTATTGGGGACGGAGGCCGGGAGCCTGGCGGACCTGGTCCGGGACCAGACGCTCATCCGGCGGGCCGCCCTCGTGAAGAAGCACCGCCCGCTGGGCTATCCCACCGTCGTGTTCCCGAGTGCTTGCGGCAACACGTCGCCCGTGGTCTTGGCGGCGGCCATCCCGAAGTATGCCGGGGTGATCATCCTGGACGAGGTGGACGCGGCCAGGTTCCAGGCCTTCTTGACCCTACGCCAGGACATATACACCGACCCGCGGGTGCCGCCCACGGTGGAGAGCAAGATCTACGAGTTCAACCGGCCGGGAAGGGATGCCAGCATCCTGGTGACCACCAACTTCGCCCTGACCTACTACGCGGTGGCGGGCGAGGTGGAGAATAGCCGGCAAGCTGCTTACCTGATGGTGCTGGACACCGGTGGGCTGTGCGTGCTCGCCTCGTGGTCGGCGGGCAAGCTGAGTTCCGAGTCAATTGCGGAGATGGTGCGCAAGCACGACGTGGCCTCCCGCATCGACCACCTGCAAATGGTGATTCCGGGCCTGGTCGCGCGGCTGAAGGGCGAAATTGAGGATGAATTGCCGGGCTGGCAGGTCGTGGTGGGGCCCCGCGAGGCGGCCGAGATCCCCGGCTTCCTGCCCGAACTCATCCGGAAACGACACGCCAACTGAGAAGGCGCTCCTCGCCGGATCAATGAGCAGATAGGGAAAGAGGCCGGGGCAACCCGGCCTCTCGCGTTGCAGGCCCTCATGCCCCATGGGGCACCACGGGGCACGAAAACGGCGGGGCACCGGGGTGGCGGGGCGGCGGGAGACCGCACTGGGGGACGTACGGGCATTGGGATATAGAGGCGGGTTCCGAACCCTACGCATTACCCATGGTTCCGCCACCAACAGGAAGTAAGCACATTTGGGGCTGAGAGGACGCCTGGCGGGGGCCGGCATTGGATGTTGTTGCCAACGTCCTTTGGCGGCTTTTGGGAGAGATTTAGTCACACTCACCCGAAGGAAGGTTCACGCGCATGCGGCCAGGCATCCTCCTGACCGCCATCTCATCATCACCCCAAGAGGAGGTGATTGCCAAGGGCTGACGAAACCGAATGAGGCCCGGGTGGGGAATTGCGTGAACGTCCCCCTCGGGAATTACATGATTGTGACCGTGGGGAATTGCGTGGTTGACCCATGGGGAATCACCTGAACGGCGACAAACCCGAGTGAACGTCACTGGGTCATCACGGCATACATTGCCAGAAGACTGGCAGAAGGAGAGGCCGAATGGAAACGAAGCTGAGCTTCCGGTATGACCGCGAAGCCGACATCCTTCACATCGACAAGCGCCCACCTTATGCGGCTCAAGAGTCCGAGGAGCTTGGCGATGAGGTCATCGCGCGAATGAACCCGAGCACGGACGAGGTCGAGAATCTCGAAGTACTATTCTTCTCAACACGCCTGCTGAGGAACGAACTCTTCGAGCTTCCAGTGATAGCCGACCTGCGACTCTCCCGGAAGCGGGGCGCTTGACGAGGGAAGCCCGAACGGTGACCGGTAGCGGTATGCGGTAAAGCGTTGAACCTGTCGCTGCAGAAAGAAATCATGTAAGCGGCTGGGCCGGCTAGCACGTCGTGTGGCCGACCGCTTCGCTGGCGGCTCGCGGTGCCGCATCAACGATAGCATATCGAGCGGGACGCCGAGCGATACTACGCGGCATCCGTTCCGGCCCTGCGTGGTTGTCATACGCAGGCGACGTCGCTTGACGAGTTGGCCACTCGACTTCGTCGGGGTTCAGAAGATTGCCGTGCGAAAGGTGTCTGGAAGACCAACGCGAAATACTTCGACTGGCCTGAGAGGATGTCAGACGGGTCGTTCACGGGGAGTTCGTGAAGTGGTTCGAGTTGTCGACTGCGGGCCCAGAAGAGGAGTATCGGGTTGTCGCAGAGCGGGTGTGGAGGGAAGTCGTCCCGTTATTGCCATGATGAACCTGCCATCGAACAACCCCTTGGACGCGGTCACTCGTTGCGAGGTGTCTGAAAGCGTGCGGCTCAGCGAAGTGGTGCTCGCTGAGGACGGGAATCGGCCAGCGCAAGACGAAATGGGGTCACGCTTTCATGCCGCCGGCCGGACCAGAAGTGTGCGAAATCGGACCGATCGATGCGGGCCGACTGAGAATGCGGGGGATGCGCCGTGACCGTGAAGGTAGCGCTGCTGTATAGCGGAGCTTACGGGCTGAAGGTGCTGCGGCACCTGCGGGATGAACCCGGCTTCTGCACCGGGTGCGAGGTGTGCACGAGCTGCCGGGCCGACCACGATCTCGACTTCAGCTCCAGCCTGACTTTCGTCTGGCAGCAACCGGAACGGTTGCCGTCCATGATCGAAGACCCCGAGCGTTACCTCCCGGCCGATGCGAACCTGGCCGGAGTCCACACCGTGCTGGCCATCAACCTGCACCAGGACCTGCTCTTGGCGCTGGTCGATCAGGCCGCGCGAGCGGGCGCCAAGGCGCTGATCGCCCCGGTCGAGGACCCGGCGTGGATCCGGCCGGGGGTGGCGAACCAGGCGGCGCGACGCGCTCGAGAACTCGGAATAGAGGCAGCCTTCCCCAAGCCCTTCTGCGCCCTGGGCGAAGACGCGGCTACTCCCGCCATCAACGCGTTCTTGCGCCATTTCCGGATCGGGTATCCCGAGGTCCGGGTGACCACCCGCGGCGGCCGCATCGAGGAGGTGGAGGTCAAGCGCAGTTCGCCGTGCGGCTGCGCTTATTTCATGGCGCGCAACCTGGAAGGCAAGCCGATCGACGAGCACCTGGTCGAAGTGCTCGCTCAAGCCTGGCATTCCTACCCCTGCATTGCCAGTATGGCCATGGATCCGCAGCTGAAGGACACCATCCTGCACCGCGGCGGCTACATCCATCGCGATGCCGTGCTGAAAGGGATGCCGGAAGCCGCCCGCGAAAAGCAGTAAGAGTTTGAGGAAGAGACTGCCTCAAGAGGGGCCGGCCGCCCGGGCGGTCGCCAGGCGCGAGGAGGTGGCGGGAGGATGAGCGACTACAACGTCCTCGTGGGAGGTGCGGCCGGCCAGGGAGTGGAGACCCTGGCTGGGCTGCTCGAGAAGGCCTTCCACCGGCACGGCCTGTGGGTGTTCGGGGTCCGGGACTACATGTCGCGGATCCGCGGCGGTCATAACTTCGCCCAGGTGCGGGTAGCCGATCGGCCGCTGCACGGCCCTCGCCGGCGCCTCGACGCCATCATTGCCCTGAACGAGGAGACGGTGCGCCTCCATCGCGACCGCCTCGCCGAAAACGGCAGGATCCTGGCTGACGCCGGGTTGGGGGTCACCGACCCGGCCTTGCTGGCCCTCCCGCTGGAACGAACCGCCCGGGAACTCGGCGACCCGCGGGTAGTCGGCAGCCTGGCGCTGGGCGCCGTGGCCGCCAGTTTCGGGCTGGACCGGGCGATCATCGAGGAAATCCTGGCCGAACGGTTCGCCGGCGAGACGCTGGCGATCAACGTGAAAGCGCTGCATGCGTCCGGGGAGTGGGCAACGCGGCACTTCCCGCTGCCGCTGCCGCCGCGGCCGACACGCGACCGCATCCTGGTCACCGGCGCCGAGGCGCTGGGTCTGGGCGTGCTCGCCGCCGGCTGCACCTTCGGCGCATGGTATCCCATGACGCCGGCGACGCCGCTGATGACCTTCCTCGCCGACCGGCAGGCGGAGGCGGGGATGGTGGTCGAGCAAGCCGAGGACGAGATCGCGGCCATCAACATGGCCCTTGGCGCCGCCTACGCCGGGGCGCGCGCCCTGTGCGCCACCTCCGGAGGCGGGTTCTCGCTGATGGTGGAGGGGCTGAGCCTTGCCGGCATGACCGAGACTCCGGTGGTCATCGTCCTGATGCAAAGGCCCGGCCCGGCGACCGGCTTTCCCACCCGCACCGAGCA
This sequence comes from Bacillota bacterium, assembly GCA_035477115.1. Classification (GTDB taxonomy): domain Bacteria; phylum Bacillota; class Sulfobacillia; order UBA995; family UBA995; genus UBA995. The sequence goes on from DATIKW010000041.1 coordinate 13,953, forward strand.
GGGCGATCTCGCCTTTGCCCTCACCGCTGGGCACGGCGAATTCCCCCGGCTGGTAACCGCATTGCGCACCCCGGACGATGCCTTCCGCCAGGCGGCCCGTGCCTTCAACCTGGCGGAGAAGTACCAGTTGCCGGCGATCCTGCTGGGCGACCAGTTCCTGACGGACTACGTCCAGTCGATGCCGCCGCTGGATTTCGGAAGCCTCGTCATCGAGCGACAACTGCTGGCCCCCGCCGAAGTCGGTCCCGATGGGGACTACCTCCGCTACGACCTCACCGAGAGCGGCATCTCTCCCCGGCTACTGCCCGGCAAGGCGCCCGGCCAGGTGGTGATGCTGTGCAGCGATGAGCACACGCCCCGCGGCAACATCACCGAGGCGGCGGACGTGCGTGCGGCCATGGTGGACAAACGCATGCGCAAGCATTCCATGCTCCGCCAGGAGGTGGAGGAGCCCGAGTTCCTGGGCGAAGACGGCCCGGTGTTGTTCGTCGCCTGGGGTTCGACCGGCGGACCGTTGCGCGAGGCGGTGGAGACGCTCAATGCGGGAGGCCGCCGCGCGGGGGCGCTGGTCTTCGGCGACCTGTGGCCCTTGCCTACCGGCAGACTGCGCGAGAAAGCGCCGGGGAAGCTGCTGGTGAACGTCGAGCAGAATCACTCCGGTCAGCTGGCGCGCCTCGTCCGCCAGGAGACCGGCATCGTCTGTGACCGCAGCCTGCTGAAGTACGATGGGCGGCCGTTCACCGCCGATGAGATCGTCGCCTGGGCGCGCGAGGAGGTGCTATAGATGACGTCGCCGCGGCGCTTTGACACCCGGGACGAGCGGACCTGGTGCCCGGGATGCGGCAATCACGTGCTCCTGGCCTGTCTGAAGGAGACCCTGCACCGGCTGGACCGGCAGCCGCACGAGGTGCTCATCTGCTCGGGGATCGGCCAGGCGGCCAAGTTGCCCCATTACCTGAAGGCCAACTGCTTCAACGGACTGCACGGGAGGGCGCTGCCCCCCGCCTGCGCCGCCAAGATCGTCAACCCCGCGCTGACGGTGATCGTCAGCACGGGCGACGGCGACTCCTACGGCGAGGGCGGCAACCACTTCCTCCACGCCATCCGCCGCAACGTAGACATCGCCCACTTCGTGCACGACAACGGCGTCTACGGCCTGACCAAGGGCCAGGCGTCGCCCACCATGGACCTTGGCCGCCCGACGCCCGGCCAAGCGGGAGGAGTCCGCTCGGAAGCGCTCAACCCCCTGGCCCTGGCCATCAGCCAGGACGCGGGTTTCGTGGCCCGAGGGTTCACGGGAGAACGGGAACACCTGGTCGAATTGATGAAGGCGGCCATAGAATACCGGGGCTACGCCCTGCTCGACATCCTGCAGCCCTGCCCGGTGTACAACAAGGTCAACACCCTGCAGTGGTACAAGGAACGGGTGCGGCCGCTCGGCGGCGAACACGACCCTGCCGACCGCCTTACGGCCTTCGCCCGGTCACTCGAGTGGGGCGACGAGGGGATACCCATCGGCGTCATCTATCGGAAGGACAAACCCACCTTTGCCGACCGCCTGTCCCACTTGGCCGCCAACGCTGCGCTGGTCGACAAGGTGCTAGATCCCCGGGCGGCCCGGGTCTTCATGGACCCCTTCTTCTAGCTAAGTGCCCGCCACCTGGAGTGCGTTAGTCCGCCTCGGCCTGGGCCCCAGGCGCCGGTCGAGGATCAGCAGGGCCAAGGCGGCCCCGGTAATGGCTATGACGCACGCCAGCAACACGGCTGCGGGGGTGACGTAGCGAATCCCCACGAAACCGGCCACGCCTCCTGCCGCGAACCCCGCGTGCTTGGTGAAGAGGAAAGCCGCTCGGGCCCAGTCGGCGGTGGCGATGGCGATGCCCATGTCTGTCAGGTCGCCGGTGACGTGGGTGGTCCGGCCGAGCTTGACCTGGGACGTGGTGCTGTTCTGAAGCCCGGCGGCGAACGCCAGCACGGCCGCCACCCCGTAGCGCATCCCCGTATATATGTCCTTGTCGCCGAGGGCGCCGCCCGCCCAGACCAGAGCCGCGCCCAGGGCCAGCGGCACGGCGGTCACGAGCAAGGTCCTAGCGGGACCCAGGCGCGGAACCAGCCAGCCGGCGGCGGCCGCTCCCGCCACGAAGCTGTATACGATGCAAGCCACCAGCAATCCCTCGGGCAGGTCGAAGGCGAGATCGCGCAGCAAGTCGTTCACCCGGCCGGATATGTGCGTGGTCCGCTCGAATACGACCGCCACCGTCGTGACCCCGTTGACCGAGCCGGCGATGAAACTGAGGAACCACCCGGCCAGGAACAAGACCCAGCGCCGCGACAGGACCGTGAATTCGGCAGTCCCGGGGGAGACCGGCGTCATATGCGGGTCCCCCCCGTTGCCGCCCGGCCCGCGACCAGGCGGCGATCGCGACCGGCCGGCGCGCTCATGCGGTAGCCTGCACTTTCTCCACCCGCACCGGGCATACCTTGGTGTTGGGCGTGGTGCCCACGGCGTCGATGTGCTCGGCCGAGGTCAGGGCGTTGGTGGGCTTCTCGCCGAAGTGAATCGGCTTGAACACCACGCCCGGCACCGGCCGCTCGCTCACCCGGGCCCGGGTGAGCAGGCTCGCCCTCCGGGAGGAGACCTTCACCTGGTCGCCGTCGGCGATGCCGAGCGCAGCCGCGTCCTGTGCGTGTAACTCCACGTAGTCTTCCGGACACAGGTCATTGAGCCCCTCGACCCGCCGGGTCATCACATGGTGGAAGTGGTGCAGATCCCGCCCCGTGGTCATCACCAGCGGGTAATCGGCATCGGGCAGCTCCGGCGACGGGGTATAGGCGAGCGGCCAGAACTCCGCCTTGCCCAGGCGGATGAACTCCCCCACGTGCAGTACCGGCGTGCCGGGGTGCTCCGCTGAAGCCACCGGCCACCGGAGTTCCTCTCCTTGCAGCCGGGCGTGGCTGACGCCGGCATAGGCGGGCACGAGCGACGCGATCTCATCCATGACCGCCGCCGGGCTCGCGAAGTCGAAGCCGCGGTAGCCAAGCCGCCGCGCGATCTCGCAGATGATCTGCCAGTCCGGCCGGGCCTCGCCGGGCGGCTCCACCGCCTTGCGGACGAGCTGCACGCGCCGGTCGGTGGCGGTGAAGGTGCCGTCCTTCTCGGCGAAGCAGGCTGCCGGCAGCACCACGTCCGCCTCCCGGGCGGTGTCGGTGAGGAATATGTCCTGGACCACCACGAACTCCGCCTGTTGGAGCGCCTGCTTCACGCCCTCGGACTGGGCCACCGCATTGACCAGGTCGGCCCCGATGATGTACCAGAGTTTGATCTGGCGTTCGAGGTCCCACATCTCCTGGGGGCCCCAGCCCTTGGCTTTGGGGTGGAACTGCTTCACGGTGGACAGGCCGGGGAAGTCGGGCAGCTCGTAACCCCAGCCTTTCTCGAACTTCTCCTTGCTGGACTTGAACTTGTCGTATCGCGGGAACAGCTCGTAGCCGGGACAGAACTGATATCCCGGATACCAGGGCGGGGTTATGCCGAGGTCAGTTGCGCCCTGGACGTTGTTGTGGCCGCGCAGGGGCGCGACTCCCGCCCCGGGCTTGCCGTAGTTGCCGGTCATCATCGCCAGGTGGGCCAGCGCCCACACGTTGTCGTGGCCGTGGCTGTGCTGGGTGATGCCCATCGACCAGAAGATGAGCGCGGGCTTGGTGGTGGCGTATAGCCGTGCCGCCTCGCGGATGAGTTCGGCGGAGACGCCGGTGATCGCGGCCGCCTCTTCCAGACTGAAGCCCCGCAGGGACTCGGCGTAGGCCTCGAAGTTGGTGGTCCGCTCGGCGATGAACTCCCGATCCAGCAGCCCCTCTTCCAGGATGACCTTGGCCATGCCCATGAGCAGGGCGACATCGGTGCCCGGACGCAACGGCAGCCGCAGGTGGGGCAGCCGGCACAGGTCGATCTCGTAGGGGTTGGCGATGATCAGCTTCGTCCCGCGGCGCACCGCCTGGCGGACCTCCAGCCCGACGATGGGATGGGCCTCGGTGGGGTTACACCCGATAACCAGGTGGCAGGCGGCATCCTTGATCTGCCAGATGGGCACGGTCATGGCCCCGCTGCCCGTGACGGGGATCAATCCCCGCACGGTGTTGGCATGACACAGATGCGCCACCTGGGCCACGTTGTTCGTGCCCATGACCACCCGGGCGAACTTGGAGGTCAGGTATATCTCTTCATTGGTGGTCTTGGGGCTGCCGAAGACTCCGGCCTGCCGGGCGCGATAGCGGGCGAACCGATCGGTGATCAGGTCCAGGGCCTCGTCCCAGCTGCTTTCGACCAGCCGGCCGTCCTTGCGCACCAGGGGTGTAGTCAACCGCTCGGGGTGGTTCACGAAGCTCCAGCCGAAGCGGCCTTTCACGCAGAGCCGCCCCTGGCTGGTGGTGTGATCGGGTACGCCCCGGGCGCTCACGATCTTGCCGCCGCGCGTCCCCAGGATCAGGCCGCAGCCCGTGCCGCAGTAAGGACAGACGGTGGAGACTTCCCGGGCCGGTTTCTCGAAGCCGATGGGCAAGAGGGCCCCGGTCGGACAGCGGACGACGCACTCGCCGCACGACTCGCACACCGATTCCTGCAGCGGACGGTCGCCCACCGCCGCCACCCGGGTGGCGTAGCCGCGGAAGGCGAAGTCGATGGCCGCCACGCCCTGAACCTCGTCGCAAGTGCGCACGCAGATGCCGCACAGCACGCACTTGTTGTAGTCGCGGCGGATGAACGGGTGGGACTCGTCCACCTCCTTGCGCAGCCGGTGGGCGCGTAACATCTCGTAGCGGCCGGGATCAATGCCGATGTACCGGGACACCTCCAGCAGCTTGCAGCTGTCAGCCTTGGCACAGGCCAGGCAGTCGGCATCATGGTCGGCGACCAGGAGTTCCACCGCCGCCCGCCGCACCTTGTCCACGGCCGGGCTGGTGGTCTTGACCTGCATCCCCGGGGCGACCGCCGCCCGGCACGACACCAGGAGCTGGCCCCCGACTTCCACCATGCATACGCGGCAGATGCCGGCAGGCTTCAGGTCCGGATGATGGCAAAGATGCGGGATGTACATGCCGTTGGCCAGCGCCGCCTCAAGGATCGTCGTCTTCTGGGGGACCTGCACCGGGGAACCGTCTATGGTCAGGCTAACCATCGTCAAGGACATTCCTCTCCTTCATATGGATTACCGGCCGGCAGGGGCCCGCCCCGGGAGCCGCTCCACGGCGGCAAACCGCTCCGGGCAGGCGTTCACGCACACGCCGCACCGGGTGCACCGGTCCTGGTCGATGACGTGAACCTGCCGGCGCTCACCGCGGATGGCGTCCACCGGGCACTCCTTGCTGCACAGCCCGCATCCCACGCACCGTTCCGGCGAGATGTAGTAGGAGATCAGCGCCTTGCATACGCGCGCCGGGCACGTCCGTTCATGGATGTGGGCCTCGTACTCCTCCCGGAAATAGCGGATGGTGCTGAGCACGGGATTGGGGGCGGACTGGCCCAGCCCGCAGATCGAGCCTCCGGCCACCGCCTCGCTGAGTTCCAGGAGCAGATCGATATCGCGGTCCGTGCCGCGCCCCTCGGTGATCGCGGTCAGGGTGGACAGCATTTGCACCGTCCCCAGCCGGCACAACGAGCACTGGCCGCACGACTCCTTCTTGCAGAACTCCATGAAGTAGCGGGCGATGTCGACCATGCACGTGTCCTCGTCCATGACCACCATGCCGCCCGAACCCATCATTGAGCCGATGGCCACCAGCGTGTCGAAGTCCACGGGCGTGTCCAGCAGGCTTGCCGGGAGACAGCCTCCCGAAGGCCCGCCGGTCTGGATCGCCTTGATGGGCTTGCCACCGGGAACTCCCCCGCCGATGTCGCACACCACCTCGCGGAGGGTCATCCCCATCGGCACCTCAATCAAGCCGCAGTTGGCGACCTTGCCGGTCAGCGAGAAGAGGGCTGTCCCCTTGCTGCGGGCCGTCCCCCGGGCGGCGAACCAGGCCGCGCCCTCATTGATGATCCAGCGGACGGCCGCGAACGTCTTCACGTTGTTCAGCACCGTGGGACTGGCGTGCAGGCCGGCCTCGGTGGTCCGCGGGCGGGGGAGGGGACGGGGCATCCCCCGGTAGCCCTCGATCGACTGGGTCAAGGCGGTGGACTCGCCGCAGACGAAGGCCCCCGCCCCCTGGAAGAGATGGATGTTGAATGCGAAACCGGTTCCGAGTACGCTGTCCCCCAGGAAGCCGGACTCCCGCGCCTGCTCGATGGCGATCCGCAGCCGGCGTACCGCCAGCGGATATTCCGCCCGCACGTAGATGTAGCCGGTGCGGGCGCCTACCGCATGACCGGCGATGGCCATGCCCTCGATTACCGAATGGGGATCGCCTTCCAGCAGCGAGCGGTCCACAAACGCTCCCGGGTCGCCCTCATCCCCGTTGCAGATCACGAACTTGTGCTCGCCCTGCGCCCGCAGACACGACTCCCACTTGCGGCCGGTGGCGAAACCCGCCCCGCCCAGCCCGCGCAGGCCCGAACGCTTGACTTCTTCCACCACTTCCGCCGGCGTCAAGCCGGTGAGCGCCTTGCGCAGCGCGGCGTACCCTCCGACTTCGAGGTAGTCCTCGATGCTCTCCGGGTTGACTGCCCCGCAGTTCTTCAGCAGGATCCGCTCCTGCCGCCGGTAGTACGGGATGTCGGCGAAGCGGGGTACGGCCTGGCCGTCATGGCGATAGAACAGCCGGTCGACCGGTTGACCGCCGGGCGTCAGGGACCTGGCCAGCTCCGGCGCGTCCTCCGGCCGGACTCCGGCATAGAGAAGACCCTCCGGCTCGACGATCACCACCGGGTCGATCTGGCTGAAGCCCGGGCAGCCTACCCGCTTGACCGGGACTTCCCTGAGCCCGATCTTGCCCAACTCGGCTTCGAGGGCCTCCGCCACCCGATCCGCCCCGGCCGACACACAGCAGGTTCCCCTGCTGACGAGAAGCCTTCGCGTCGTCATCGCCTTCCCCCTCATTCGCCCCGGGCGAGGATGGCCGCGGCCGCGCGCGGGTCCAGCCGGCCATGGACCTCGTCGTTGTTCACGACGACGCACGGCGCCAGCGCACAACAACCTACACAGGCCACCGACTCCAGGGTGTACTCCCCGTCCGGGGTGGTTTCGCCTTCCTTGACCCCGAGGTGTTCCTCCAGCCGTTCCATCACCCGGGTCGCCCCCTGTACGTGGCAGGCCGTGCCCTTGCATACGGAGACGATCTTGCGCCCCCGGGGCTTCAGGTGGAACTGGGCGAAGAAACCGGCCACGCCATATACCTGGCTGGCGGAAACCCCGGTATGGCGGGCGATATGAGACATGGCGGCTTCGGGCAGATAGCCCAGGGCCGCCTGCACATCCTGGAGGATGGGGATGAGACTCCCTCGCTTTGGCTGGTGAGCGGCGAGGATCTCCCGCAAACGGGCCAACTGCTCCTCGGACATCGATGCAGCACCTCCAACACTCAAGCCGGCCGGGCGCCATGCCTGGCCGGGGGAAACACTCAAAACCATCATCTCTTTCGCTCCTGTGACCAGTGAACCCTGCCACAGGCGAGCGCGGGAACACAGGCGGAGAATTCGGGGAATGTGGTCAGCGGAGCCCGACAGGCTGGGGAGTCATCTCCGAGTCTCGCGGCTCGCGGGGCTATGCCTCCCGTCGCGCGAAGACCCAGCCCGCGGCGAGCGCCAACAGCAAGGCGGTCCCGAGCAGCCCGGCGATGGAGTTCCAGAACAAGGCTCCTGCGAACGGGTAGTACATGGCCTGCATCTGGCGGTAGACGGAGAAGGCCTGCCACTCCCGTATCCACCCGGGTACGGAGAGGAGGACTGCGGTGGCGGCCGCTCTGAGCAACGCCTGGCGCGGACTCGGCGAGAGGGCGGAACACAGCGCCGCCAACCCGAAGATCACGAGCATGCCAGCCATGGCGGGGATGAGACCCAGCGCAAAGTTCGTCGCGGGCAGCGGGCGGCCGCGCAGGATGGAGACCACGCCAACGACGGCGGTCGAGCCGGCCATCACCAGGGCGACACCGATCGCCCCCGCCAGGTACCTGCCGGCGAATATGGTCCCGCGACCTGGCCGCAGTCCTCCGGCGGTGCCCGCTGGACCATCTCCCGCTGTCGCGGCAAACAGACTGGCCCCCACCAGCAGGGCGACAATGGTCGCCCCCTGGTACAGGTGTTTAGCGTACCAGTTGGCCCAAAGATACACGAAGTAATTCGTTGCCTGGGCCTCGGCCATCGGCTGGACGTCGGGGGGCAGGGCCAGATAGCGCAGCAACCTCGGGAGCTGGTCGAACAGGAATACCACCGTGATGCCGAGCAGCGACAGGATCAAGAAACCGGCCAAGAGCACCCGGCGACTCCTGTAGATCTGCTCGGCGGCCACCGCCCAACTGATCATCGGCCGCGTATTTCGCCGGACGCGGGTAAATACCTCTTTGCGGTGTCGGGCAGCCAGAACGCAGCCATCGGGTCGAGTGGGCGGGCGACAGGAGGAATATCGGGTATTGTGTCGAAAAGGACGTGCCAACTCACAGCCAAGGATGGGAACGCGGGACTGAGCATCTTCAGCCAGGCTCGCGAGTAGCAGGCGAAAGGTAGAGCCTGGCGGGAGTCGGGGGGAGGCGAATTCACGGCACTTGATTTACGACATGGTTCTCAGCATCCGTGCTCGCCCGAAACCGCCTGTTTTCGGCCCGCATTCTTGGCAGGAAGGAGAGTGACGCCTTTGGAGGCGAGGACGGCTCGGCTTTCCACCTTCTCCATCGTGGCTGTCGACCTGAATAGCCGGGAGTGGGGGGTGGCCGTACAGTCGAAGTTCTTGGCCGTAGGCGCGGTGGTGCCGTGGGCCCAGGCGGAGGCGGGAGCGATAGCCACGCAGGCCTGGGCGAACCTCTCCTATGGGCCGGAGGGTCTGAAACTGCTGGCTGCGGGGCGCACCGCTGCAGAAGTGGTCGACTATCTTACCCGCGGCGACGACGGCCGGGAGGACCGGCAGCTGGGCGTGGTTGACAGCAAGGGCGCGGCGGCAGCCTTCACCGGGGCACGGTGCTTTCCATGGGCCGGGCACGTCGCCGGCGAGGGGTTTTCCTGCCAGGGGAACATCCTGGTGGGTCCGGAGACGGTTCACGCCATGGCCGAAACCTACCTGGCTTCGCGGGGAAACCTGGCTGACCGGCTGATGGACGCCTTGGCGGCGGGGCAGCAGGCCGGAGGAGATCGGCGGGGGCAGCAGTCAGCTGGTCTGCTGGTCGTCAGGGATAAGGGTAGCTATGGAGGATACATCGACCGGTACATGGATCTGAGGGTAGATGACCACCCGCGACCCATCGAAGAACTCCAGCGTCTCGTGAAGCTGTTTCATCTCTACTTCTCCAAGGGCGACCCGCGCAATCTGCTCCGGTTGGAGGGCAGCCGCACGGCCGAGGTGGCGGGGTACCTGCGCGCGCTCGGGCATTTTGCGGAAGAGACCCCAGCCCAGTGGGGCGGGAACCTGGCAGGAGCATTGCGTACGTTCTTCCTCATCGAGAACTTCGAGGAACGGCTACGCGACGACGACCTGATTGACGGAGAGATACTGGCCTACCTGCGGGAGAAGGCGGCGTCGCAAGCCGGCAGAGGTTAGCATTGCCGAGAAGGGTTTCGTGGGAGGCCCGGGACTCGACACCCTGGCGGGGCGCTCGGATTGTCCTGTAAGGAGCTGGCTATCACCAGGATCTGGGCGGGTGCGAGGCGAATTCGTCCGTCAATGCCGGCTCATCGCCGACAGGTGACCGTCAAGTATCGTCCATGGAGAGGGTGCCCATGGCGCGACGTCTTGAGTATCGGCTATTCGAGGCCATGGCGTACATCCTGGAGGGCAATTACCCCGATACCGGGAAGCTCGCCGAGAAGTTCGGCTGTTCCCGGCGAACTGCCGAACGCTACATCGAGCGGATTCGCCTCGTCGCCGCCGATGACCTGGTGTATGACCCGAGACGTCGCGGCTATCACTTCCCGAGCGGCCGGGCCAACTTGCCGCGCCTGCGGCTGAGCGAAGGGGAGGCGATAGCCCTCTTCCTGGGCGGCAAGCTGCTGGATCAGTGCCGGGGCACACCCTATCGGGAGCACGTCGCCGATGCCCTGCACAAGCTGTGCACCTGGCTGGCGGGGGACGTGACCTACGCGGATGTGGTCCAGCCGGTCGGCTGGGTGTCCTTTGCCGCGGGACCGCTCCGCGGCGAGGAACAACAGGTACTGGAGCACTTCACTCGCATCAACCGGGCGATCCAGGAATGCGAGACCCTGCGAGTAGTCTATTTCGCCGTATACCGCAGCGGCCTGGATGAACGGGAGATCGACCCCTACCATCTGTACCGGCACGGCGGCGTCTGGTATGCGTTCGCGCACTGCCACTCCCGCGGCGAGACTCGCACTTTCGCCGTCGACCGCATCCACAGCCTCGAGGGCACCGGGAGGCGGTTTGACCGCCCGGTCGATTTCACGGCCGAGAACTACGTGGCCGACGCCTTCGGGATCGAGCGTGGCGAACCCGCCTGCGTGGCTATCCGTTTCCGATCCGATCAGGCACGGTACATCCGGGAGCGCAGCTGGCACTCCAGCCAGATCATCGAGGAACTGCCCGGCGGCGACCTCATCCTTCGGCTGCATGTCGGCGGTCTGGGAGAGGTCAAGCGGTGGGTCCTCGCTTACGGCTCCGGTGCCGAGGTGCTGGAGCCCCCCGAACTCCGCGAAGCCGTTAAGCGGGAGGTTGAGGGGCTGGCCGGGACATACGCGTAAACGGGCGACGGCGCGAGTCCGGGCAGCTTCGGACCCGACCGGCCGCTCGTTCCTCCCGGCGGGTCGCCCGGGATCACGCAGAACCTTGATCGATGACCCGCGCATTTTCTCATCAGGGTCGAGGGGCTGAACCGGTGCGGCTGATCATCACCGCCGACTACGATGAGCTAAGCCGGGAGGCAGCCGCTGCCGTTGCCTGCTGCATCCGGGAGCGGCCCGATTGCGTCCTGGGTCTGGCGGCCGGCGCCACGCCCGTGGGGACTTACCGGGAACTGGTGCGACGCTACCGGCGGGGACAGGTCGACTTCCACTAGGTGCGAACCTTCAACCTGGACGAGTTCTACCCCATCGAACCCGACCACCCCCGGAGCTTCCACCGGTTCATGTGGGATCACCTGTTCTCGCAGGTCAATGTGCGGCGCGATGACGTCCACCTGCCCCGGGGCAACGCGGCCGACCCCGCCGAGGAGTGCGGGCGGTACGAGGCGGCCATCGAGGACGCCGGCGGCCTCGACCTCCTGCTCCTGGGCATCGGCGCCAACGGCCACATCGGCTTCAACGAGCCCGGCACCCCGCTGGACAGCACCACCCACCTCGTGTGTCTGACCGACGAAACCGTGGCGGCCAACGCCCGGCTCTTCGACCGGCCCGAGGATGTGCCGCGGCTGGCCATCACCATGGGGCCCAAGACGATAATGCGGGCTCGGCGCCTGCTCCTCCTGGCCGGCGGGGAGGCCAAGGCAACCGCGCTGGCGGCCGCGCTGGAAGGGCCGGTGACCCCGGAAGTGCCCGCCTCGATATTGCAGCTACATGCATGTGCGACGGTGATCGCCGACCGCGCTGCCGCTTCCCGGCTCTAGCGGCGCTTCGAGGTCTTTCCGTCCGCCGGATTCGGCCTTTGCTCGAGCAGGCGGCTGTGCCATCCGGAGTCTTGACTGACTGTGATAAGATACTTTCAATATACCCTGTGCATCGCCGAAGCAGTGTCAGCAAACGGAGTATAATGAATCGTGTGAACCATGCGGCATGCGTCATAATTCCGAAAGTGGAAGGGAGGAGGTGCTGGGGGAGAGAATCCCTCGTGACCGCTGACAAGGAAGACTTACAAAAGACGCGCATAGCCGAATCGATGGAGGAGGGACAACGATGAGCCGAAATGGGACATTGCTCCTGGCATCGGTGATGTTGCTGGTAGTCCTGGTCGCTACGGGCTGCCCGAGGGCTGCCGAACCGGTGGAGCCGCCAGCGGCTGCGGAGCCTCAGCCTGGCGGCACGTTGACGCATCTACACAATGCGTCGCCCGACAACCTCGACCCACAGGGGACGGTCATGGCCGTATCATGGTGGGTGTTCTCGCGGATGGTGGACACGCTGGTTACGCGCGACCACGATCTGGGAATTGCCCCTCATCTGGCTGAGTCCTGGGAGATGTCCAAGGATGGATTGACCTGGACGTTTCGGTTGCAGCGAGGGATCCGCTTCCACGACGGGACGCCCTTCAATGCCGAGTCGGCTGCGTTCTCCTTCAACAGGTTCGCCGAAGTAGCGCGGGTTGGGATCTTGGCGCAACTGAAGGAAACGGTAGTGGTGGATGAGTATACGATCGAAATGCGATTGACCGCGGCTGCTCCCCGGTTTCTCGATGATCTGGCGAGTCACTATGCCGGGCTCATCTCGCCGGCTGCCGTGGAGAAGTACGGAGCGGACTTCGGTATCGCGGGTATGGTGGGGACAGGCCCGTTCAAGTTCCACGAGTTCATCCCTGGGGACAGAGTCACGCTGGTCAGGAACGAGGAATACGCCTGGGGTCCGCCCATCGTAGAGAACCCCGGTCCGGCGCATCTGGAAAGGATCGAACTCCTGGTCATCCCGGAAGATATGACGCGGGTAATGGAATTCGAGGACAGAGCCGCACGAGGGTACGCCGTTACGTTGACCTTGGCGCCACCAGCCGATGTTCGAAGACTGAGGGCTGATCCGGCGGTACAGACAATAACGAGGACTACTACCGGAGCAGACATCCTATTCATCAATACCACCAAATGGCCCTTCGACGATATCAGGATGAGAGAGGCGCTCATTTACGCCATCAACACGCAACCGATCGTTGATTTGCTGCTGGAGGGAGTGGCGGTACAGGCGCACACGTTCATATCGCCTTCGCAGATAGGCTATCCCGATGCTGCGGGGCCTACCCCGGCGATCCAGCGCCCGGTCGACCCGCAGAGGGCACGCGAGTTGTTCGCGGAGGCCGGCTGGTTGCCAGGTCCCGATGGGATTCTGGTTCATCAAGGGACCGGCAAGCGGGCCGAATTCGGGTTCTTGACGCCGACAGGATACGTGGGAGAACCGGAGGCGATTGTGGCGCAGTTGAGGGACCTGGGATTGGACATCCGGATGACGGTGCTGGAACCTGCAGCCTCCGTGGCCAAGGCGAGAGAAGGGGTGTATGAGCTCTATCTGATCGGTTATGGTTGGCCGGATGTGAGCTTGGGTTTCGACCTCTTCCATACTCGCCAGATCGGCGGCTTGAACTTCAGCTTCCTCTCAGATCCGCAGGTAGATGAGCAGATAAACACAGCGCTTACCAACCTCGATCCCGAGGTGCGCGCCGCGGCATGGAATGCGGCGCACGTGCGCATCGTTCAGTTGGCCCCGTTCGTTCCCATGTGGTACGACATGCTCTTCACCTTCGCATCGAAAGCCGTTGGCGGCATGGAACTTGTCGGGGCGCATCCCCTCTGGGCATCGGACATCCATGCCTTGGACCTACATTACATACCTGGCAAGTAGACCCCCATGCCCCTCGGGATACCACGGGGCGGGAAAAGGGTGGGCGCATTCTGTGGTAGAGCAGGTGGAGACGCATTCGGGCGCAGGGGCGGGTTCGGAACCCGCCCCTACCGCGACCGTGACCACTGCTGAGGCCACATCTTCGCGCTAGTCCACCACAAGGTGTTGGGGAGGGCAAATGCATACTCTACTTGCAAGAAGGTTAGCATCCATGGTTCCGATAGTATTGGGCGTAACAATCGCGGTCTTTGCCGTATTGCACCTTGCGCCAGGATGTCCAACGACGATCATGCTCGGCGATCATGCTAGTCCTGAGGCCATTGAGGAACTAAGGAACAAACTGGGCTTGGATGACCCTCTTTATGTCCAGTACTTCAGATGGTTGAGCGGTGTAGCGAGAGGAGACTTCGGCCGTTCGATTCACACGCGGCAGTTAGTATTGGAGATGGTGTTGCAGAGAGTCCCGGCTACCATGGAGTTGACTTTTGCGGCAATGATACTGTCGCTGGTGATAGCGGTTCCGGTGGGGGTCATTTCTGCAACCAAGCAGTATTCCGTTGTCGATCATGCGACGATGGCGGGAGCGCTCTTTGGAGTTTCCATGCCGGTATTCTGGCAGGGGCTGATGGGGATGCTCGTATTTGGTTTCCTTCTGGGCTGGCTCCCGATTTCGGGTCGCGGTGGGCTCGAGCACCTGATATTGCCAGCCATCACTCTGGGGACAAGCCAAGCTGGCTTGATTGCGCGGTTGACCAGATCAAGCATGCTGGAAGTCATCAGACAAGACTACATTACTACTGCCAGGTCTAAAGGTTTGGCGGAAAGAGTCGTGATTGCCAAGCACGCTTTGAAGAACGCCTTGATCCCAGTGGTCACCATTCTAGCCTTGCAGCTTCCGGCATTATTCGGAGGAGCCGTAATAACGGAAACCGTATTCGCCTGGCCTGGTATGGGGAGGCTCATAGTGACATCGATCTTTGTGCGAGACTTCCCCGTGGTGCAAGCGGTCACGTTGATCATGGCGATGGTCGTCATTTTGTGTAATCTGCTCGCCGATGTTTCGTACATCTTCCTCGATCCACGGATAAGATATGATAGTTAGAGGCGTAGCGCGAACCAAGAAGATGCGCCAGCTAATCGCGTTTGTTCGAAGGCTCAGGCGAAACAGACTGGCGTCCCTCGGAGCAGTGATCGCCGCCATCATCCTTGTCATAGCCATCTTCGCTCCCTTGATCGCCCCGCACGATTATGCCAGGCAAGTATTGGAAGATCGGCTATTGCCGCCGAGCATGGAGTATCCTTTGGGAACCGATCACCTTGGCAGGTGTATTCTCAGCAGACTGGTGCATGGTTCGAGAATTGCACTAATGATAGGGGTCATGATAGTAGGGATCCAAGCGACGATTGGGATAACCCTGGGACTGATCTCAGGCTACTATGGTGGGCGTATTGATCAAATGATCATGAGGTTAGTGGATATGACGCTGGCTTTTCCTGCTTTAGTGCTGGCCTTGGCCATTGCCGCCGCCTTGGGCCCAGGTCTCTTTAATGTAATGCTGGCTTTGGGGATCATTGGATGGAGCGGTTATGCCCGTCTGGTGCGAGGTCTTGTATTGTCGGTCAAAGAGAACGACTATGTCGAAGCGGCCAGAGCGGCGGGAGCAAGTGATGTAAGGTTAATGTCCCATCATATACTGCCCAATGTCATATCTCCAATCATCGTGATGGCGACTCTCGGGATGGCGGGCGCACTCCTTGCTGCCTCCGCTTTGAGCTTCCTCGGATTGGGTGCCCAGCCTCCAGCCCCCTGTTGGGGAGCAATCTTGGCCGGTGGTCGCGCCTACTTACGTCATGCGCCGTGGATCGCCACTTTCCCCGGATTGGCGATCATGGTTACGGTGCTGGGATTCAATTTCCTGGGGGACGGCCTGCGCGATGCCTTCGATCCGAGGCTGAAAAGGTGATGTTAGACGCGTTCCGCGAAGCAAGGCGAATTCGCCGGTCACAACAGGAGGGCCTCATGAGCGAGAGAAGAAGACGTCGAGCGGTTGAGCCAGCGGACCTGTTCCGCCTCAAGTTCCTACAGGATGCGCAGCTCTCTCCCGACGGCCAGGCCATCGCCTATACGGTCTCCCACGTCAATGTCGAGAAAGAGGAAGAATACGTCGCCATCTGGCTCTTGTCGCTGAAGACACGAGAGGCACGTCAACTCACGGCCGGCCTAGCCCGTGACACAAACCCGCAGTGGTCGCCGGACGGCAAGCAAATCTCTTTCCTCTCAACCCGAGGTGATAAGCCGCAGATCTACCTCATCCCGGTGGATGGTGGGGAGGCCCGCGCTCTAACAGCCATGAAGCAAGGGGTCGGCGGCGGTCCTGCTTGGTCACCCGATGGCAGGCAAATCGCCTTCACTGCTGGTCCAGAGCGTAAGCCACCGGACGCGACGAAACCCTATCGGGTCACCCGCCACATCTACCGGTTCGATGCAGTGGGATATCTGGATGACGTGGCGCAGGATATCTACGTGATTCCGGCCGGCGCTGGAGAGCCCAGACAACTGACCCGCGATGACAGTCAGAATACGATGCCGGTCTGGTCGCCCGATGGACGAGAGATCCTGTACAGTGCAGCGATGTTCCCGGATTCGCATCGGGTCTATCCCGCCCTGAAAGTCCTGAACTTGCAGGGTGAGGTCCGCGAACTCGTGAAGGATTGGGGCAATGTGCTATCGGCAGCTTGGACTGCATGCGGCGAAGTGGTTTTCATTGGAAGCCCGTTCGGCCGCCCCATTGGTTCTCAGAATCACCTCTGGGTCATTGATGGGCGGGGAGGCGAGCCTGAATGCCGCACCGCCGGCATTGCGTATCAGGTAGGCGGGGGGCTGCAGTCAGATATGCCGGGGGGCGAGCCTCTTCCTAACATTCTCGTCGCAAAGGATGGCCGGACGGCCTACGTGCAGGTGCAAGAAGGGGGTACGGTGCCGGTCTACCGTGTCGCGCTCAAGGGGCATGAATCCTGGGCGCCGGTAGTTGCGGGCAAACGGAGCTGCGTCCCCCTGGATCTGGATGACAAACATCTCCTCTTTGCGGTCAGCACCCATGACAGTCCCCGGGAATTGTTCATCGCTGCGAAGGATGGGGCCAATGAGCGACAGCTTACTCGGATTAATGCCGACTTGGTGTCGGAGTGGGATCTCCCTCAAGCTGAGGACCTCTCCTTTTCGAGCAGCGATGGAGTGCAGGTTGAGGGTTGGATCATGAAGCCGTGCACAGGCGAAGCACCCTATCCTACTATCCTGTATATCCATGGGGGACCCCACTCCGCATTCGGTCACATCTTCTCGCTGGACTTCCACATGCTGGCCGGCGCAGGCTACGCGGTGTTGTTCATCAACCAACGTGGGTCCACCGGCTATGGAGACGAGTTCAGCACCAGGATCATCGGCGATTGGGGCGCATTGGACTACCAGGACCTGATGGCCGGCGTTGATTTCGCAATCGCGAGGGGGATCGCCGATCCGGACCGCCTGGGGTGCTGCGGCCTCTCCGGCGGCGGGAATCTGACATGCTGGATCGTTGGGCAGACCGATCGCTTCAAGGCGGCCGTACCGGAGAATCCGGTCACCAACTGGGCCAGCATGTACGGCATCAGCGACATCGGTCCCTGGTTCGTCCCGGCGGAGATGGGGGGACTGCCGCATGAGGTGCCCGAGGTATACCGGCGATGCTCTCCCATCAGCTATGCACATCGCTGTACCACTCCTACCCTCTTGGTTCAGGGTGAGCACGACTACCGCTGCCCGGCAGAACAGGCAGAGCAGTTCTACACTGTCCTCAAGGCAAGCGGCTGTGTCGTGGAGATGCTGAGACTGCCGTCAAGCTTCCATAGCGGCTCGATCGAAGGGGCACCGATTGTGCGTCGCGCCCAGAACGAGGCTCTCCTGGAATGGATGAACCGCCATATACTGGGCATCGAGAGTGGCGCCTGAGCGGCGCGGATCTTGGCCCAGAGAGACGACGGTACGCGATCTGGCGGGTGCCAGCGGCGGCGGGCTTGCCCGGCAGACTCATAAGTGGGTCTTGGTGAGCGGGGGAGGTGGTCGCTGAGGCTGACCTGTCACAGCTAAAGAAGGCCGGACAGGGTGGTTGAGTTGACCGCTGGATGAGCGTCCGCCAACAGAGGGGATGGACGCTGAGGGAGGTTGTGACTTGCCCAAGGATTGGGAAGCCTACGAGGGTTACGTGCACGGGCTGCTGGAGCGCCACGGCGCGCCGGGCATGTCCGTGGCAGTCGCCAGGGACGGTGAGATTGTCTACCAGCATGGCTTCGGCCACCGCGATCGGGAAGCCGGGTTCTCGAACACTCCGACCACGGTCCACGGCATCGGTTCCATCACCAAGTCCTTCACCGGTGTGGCCATCATGCAGCTCCAGGAACGGGGTCTCCTTTCGGTGAACGACCCGGTGACCCGGTACCTTCCCGAGTTCCGGGTCAAGGCCGGCGCCGAGATTGCCAAGAAGATGACCATCCACGACTTCTTGACCCACTCCAGCGGTCTGCCGCCGCTACCCTCGCTCATCTTCGCCATGGCCGACTCGCTGCGTGAGGACCCGACCATCAGCATGTTCGGAGAGAAGGCGGTCGAGGCACTCGACACCCATCCGCCGCTTCGAACCTACGAGGAACTGATGGATTTCATCGCCAAGCAGGATTTCGGGCTGCTTGGCAGGCCCGGGCGCTATTTCAGTTACTCCAACGACGCCTACGGTCTGCTCGGGGCAATCATCGAACGAGTCAGCGGTGAGCCCTATGAGCAGTATGTGATGCGGCATATCGTGGAGCCTGCGGGGATGGACCGCAGCGCCTTCAAGTTGGACCGCCTGCCTGAGGGCGCCGAACTCACGCAGCTATACGTCAAGAAGCCGGATACCGAAGAGGTCATCGCCGCCCCGGGTTGGTGGGAAAGTCGCCCCATGGCAGCTGCCGGCTTCCTGCGCTCCAACGTGGGGGACCTCATCCGCTACATGGAGATCTATCGCAACGGCGGCAAGGTGGGCGAGGAGCAAGTCCTCACCGGGGACTCGGTGCGGCAGATGGTCACCCCGTACATGGACTCGGGGATGGGCGGCGACTATGGCTACGGGCTGATGCTGACGGTCAATTACCACGGCTTCTCGCTGGTGGAGCACGGAGGAGGCATAAAAGGTGTATCCGCCTATGTCACTTCGGTGCCCGAGGCGGGGATCACCGGGGCAGCCCTGGCCAACCTGGGAGGCGTCCCCTCCAGTCAGGCCCTAACCGCCGCCGTCAATACCCTCTTGGGGTTGCCGCTAGCCGGCCGGCGCTTCCCGCAACGGGACTACCGTTACCCTGAGGACCACCTGGCGTCGCTCACCGGCATGTACCCCTCGGGGGAGGGGCTTCTGCCGCCGACCAGGATCGTCATCGGCCAGGCGGGCCTGGAGGCCCACATGCACCCCAAGGTCTACCCCGTACGCATGATCGGTCCCTATCAGGGCATCGTCGAAATGTACGGGCCGCAAGACGAGGGCATGCCGATAACCTTCCTGCGTAACGACCTGGGGGACGTGTTCGCGGTGGCGATGGGGGCCAGGATGATGTTGAAGAAGGATCTGGAGCAGAGCTGACCCGGCCCGTAGCTGCTGCGGCCCGGGCGACCACCGACATGGGGGAAGCCCGGGAAGGTCACCACGCCCCTCGTCCGGAGCATGGTGGATATCGGTTGCGCGGGCTGGAGGCGCTCGGGCTCGCCGGGCTGGAGCCCCAGGGCATGGCAGCCTACGTCGGAGAGGGTCTCCCGTGCTGAGTCCACTGTAACGGGTTAGAGGAGGAAGATCAGATATGGGCGAGGGACCCCGGCGGTCGGCGGAACGGGCCCGGGAATTGCACGTTAGGAGCATAGTGGTCGATACCCTCTCGGGAGGTCCTTCCCTCTTCACCGACCGGATGACCGAGCGGGCCAAGCGGGTGCTCGAGGAGGGAAAGTCGGGAATCGAGGCGGTGGTGGCGGCCGAGCAGGAGATGGTCCGCGAGTTGGCCGAGGACGCCGGGTGCAGGGAGCACTACCGCCGGATGTGGGACGAGGGCGGCGTAACCTGCGCCTCGCTGACCCTGGGAGGTCTCGGGAGCCCGCCTTTCTCCTTCCGTTCGGGGCTCGAGAGCCTGGCCCGGACCACCCGGGTGCTGGATGCCTGCGACGACTGGCTGGCGAAGGTGACCCGGGCGGAACAGGTCCGCCTGGCCCACGACGCGGGAAAGCACGGTCTTATCCTGAACTTCCAGAACACCACCCACTTCGGCCTCGATCTCGACCGGCTGGACCTCTTCTATGATTTCGGGGTTCGCATCATTCAGTTGACCTACAACCAGCGGAACTTCGTGGGCGACGGCTGCACGGAGCGGACCGACGCCGGCCTCAGCCACTTCGGCGTGGAACTGGTGCGCCGCTTGAACCGCATGGGCGTACTGGTCGACCTTTCCCACTCGGGGTCGGCGACCGCGTGGGATGCTATCCGGGTCTCCGAGAAACCGGTGGCCTTTACTCACACGTTCTGTCGAGCGCTGTCCGAGCACGACCGGGGTAAGCCGGACGAACTCCTCCGAGCGGTGGCGGAGACAGGGGGCTACATTGGCATGGTGACCGTTCCCTTCTTCATCTCTTCTGAGCCGCAGCCCACCCTGAAGGACGTCGTCCGGCATGTGCGGCACGCGGTGGAGGTCGCCGGCATCGACCACGTGGGCATCGGCACCGACTGGGGAGCCGTCTATCCCCGGGAACTGGCAGACGCGCTGAACCGGGAGATGGGGTTGATCGGATTCCGTGCCGAGCACCGGGTGGACTGGAACGCCACCATGCCCGATTACCGCTCCTGGCAGGACTGGCCCGGCATCACCGCCTCGTTGCTCGAGGACGGCTTCACCAAGGAGGAAGTGCAGAAGCTGCTCGGCCTGAATTTCCTCAGGGTCTTCGAGCAGACGGTGGGCTGACGGCCGGGCGGGTAGGCCGGTAAGACGCTTCGGGAACCCGTCCGGGCACAGGGTCTGCCTATGTTTGCGATGCCGGCCGCCGCTTGCCTGGGCCGAGGGTCAAGGCTCGGGATGATCGGGACACGGGATGTCCAAGGCGCGGCTCATGGCATCCATGAAGTGTGTCACGTCCCGTCTCAGTTGAGCCACCGCCCCGGGGAGCTGCCGGAGCAGTTCAACCGTCCTGCCGGCGTCAAGCACGAAACCATAGATGTTCCTGAATAAGTGCCGGAAACGCCGGTACTCATCAAGAATCCTCGACGTTCCGTCCGATATCAGCCCAGGACGGATCCCCCTTACCGGCATGCTCATCTGTCGCAGGAGTTCCGCATGCCAGTCTGATCCGCGCGGCAATCCGGCGCCATCAATGGAGCGAGCTACCACCCTGGCCATATTCTCAAAGCAGTTGTAGAAGTCCTGAAGATACGAACCGACTATTCGGGCTGCGTTCTCGTCCGACAGAGGAAATCCCCCAACCCTGTCCGACATAACCTCTGGGTACAGCCCCAGATCCGTGAGTTTCGCGAGTACAGCCTCGAGGTTCTTCAGTTCGTCTCGGAGACGGGCCTCGGCCAACAAATACCCCTGCACTTTCATAGCTTCACTCCTCGCCGAAGGACATGCTCAACGAGGGACGGTGCGGCATCCTCCCTGCGGACAATGCTCAACGGAAACGGGTCGGCCACCATTCCCGCATCGGAGTACATCTTCCAGAAGGGACCGGCGAACCCGTCTACCATCACATCGATGTCCGAGTGCGCGTCGAATCCCCCTTCCACCAAAGAGCCATATACGACCACTTCTGAGACCCCGTACTCATCTTTCAGCATGGCCGCAATTCGCCGTGCTCGATCCATAGCTTCCTCCCGGAGCAGGCTGAGTTCCCTTTCCTGTTCCCGGGAGATGGCTCGCCGGATCGCGCCGCAATACCAGGAATCGGTCATCTCCGCTACTATTCGCTCCCCACCGGCAACATCATACCGGGCCGATCCGCCGCAGCTTGTACCGTTCGTACAGCACCTCCACCGTCTCGCCTTTCCGGTTGAACTCGACGGTGCTCCGGCGGCCGGCAGCAAGGGTGAAGAAGCGGGGCGCACCGCCCTGCAGCACCTCGGGGATGAGGGGCACGTTCTCCTGGTGGTGCTTGTCCTTGAACTCCGCCTGCAACAGGTCTCCCTTGCGGCGGAACGTGATCTGCATCGTACCCTTGAAGGTCTCGTATACCCCCGCGAGGCTGTCGAGCATCCGCTCAATCCGCAGGAAAGGCAGGCGGTCCGGGTCCTCGCCGATGAGGGCGGCCAGGCCCGCCATGCCCAGCTGGCCTGCGGCATAGCCGGCTCCATTGGCCAGCACGGCGACGGCGACGTCGCGGGCGGGGATGAACCCGATGTAGGCGGTGGCCACGCCCACGCTGCCGCCGTGGCCGACCAGGCGGTGGCCGAAGAAGTCGGGGTAGGCGTGCAGGCCGTAGCCGTAAGTCCCCGGCTGATCGAGGAGGGCGGGAGAGCCGTGGCTTTCCAGCCACCCGGAGGCGGGGAGGCGCACCCGGCCCTCCATCATGGCCTGGATGGAAGCATCGGCGGCGATCCGCCCGCCGCCATCGGGGGTGCCGCCGCCCAAGAGGAACATCCGCAGGTAACGGATGAGGTCGGGCACACTGGAGATGAGCCCGCCGTCGGCCAGGATCCGGCCGAAGGAATAGCGGCTGGCAAGGGGATCGCCGTCGCTGGTGATGAGGTGCGGGGTCGCGGCGTCGGCATCGGCCTCGACGGCCGCTCGGGCGAACGTGCTCCGCCGCATGCCCAGCGGGTCGAGGATGTGCTGGCGCAGGTAGTCGGGATAGGACAACCCGGAGACCCGCTCGATGATCTCGCCCAGCAACACATAGCCCTCGTTCAAGTAGAACCAGCGCTCGCCGGGGCGGGTCTCGACCCAGTCCTCGGCGCCGCGCATGAAGGTCAACAGGTCGTCGACGCTGGCGATGGGCAGCCACTTTTCGGTGGAGCCGTGCTCTCGGGACAGCACCGCCTCGGCGTAAGCCAGGGCGGGGATGCCGCTGGTATGGGTCATGAGGTGCCGGAGGCGGATGCGCTCGCCGAAGGGCCGGATGGGCAGGGGAACGTACTCCTCCACGGGGTCGTCCACCGACAGCTTGCCCTGCTCCTGTAGCTGCATCAGGGCAAGACAGGTGAAGGACTTGGTGACGCTGCCGATGGCGTACAGCGTCTCCGGCGTGGCGGGCAGGCCGTCCTTCAGGTCGCGGAAGCCATAGCCCCGCTGGTGGACCACGTCGGCCCCCGCCAGGAGGGCCAGGCTGACGCCGGGGAGGTGGGTCTGTCCCATCTTTTCCAGGATGAACGCGTCAAGGGCGGCAAAGCGGCCGGGCATGCGATCACCTCCGCGGTAATCGGACCAGGCAGGCAGTTCCACAAGCGGGTTTCCCTCACCTGTTCGGGCGTGATAATATGGACCAAGATCGTCTTGGGAGTGGTGGCCAGTTGGGCGAGGAAATCGTCTTCTCAGGCATTCAGCCGAGCGGCAGGATTCACGTCGGCAACTACCTGGGGGCGATAAGGAACTGGGTGAGGCTCCAGGATCAGCACCTCTGCTATTACTGCGTGGTGGACTACCACGCGATCACGTCGCCTTACGAGCCAGGGGCATTCCCCCAGGCCGTGCTGGATGCCGTGGCCGCCAACGTCGCCGCCGGACTCGACCCGGATCGCTCGGTCATCTTCGTCCAGTCCCAGGTGCCCGAGCACACCGAGCTATGCTGGATCCTGAGCGCCGTCACCCCCGCGGGGGAGTTGCAGCGGATGACGCAGTACAAGGACCGGGCCCGGGTGCGCCGCGAGGTGGTCAACGCCGGCGTGCTCACCTACCCCATATTGCAGGCGGCGGACATCCTGGCGTACAAGGGAACGCTCGTGCCGATAGGCGAGGATCAGGCGCAACACCTGGAGCTGACCCGGGAAATAGCCAGGAAGTTCAACGCCGCCTACGGGCCCACCTTTCCCGAGCCGCAAGTGTCATTCAGCCCATCGCCCCGGATCATGTCGCTGAGCGATCCCAGGGTGAAGATGTCCAAGAGCAGTCCCGGCAGCTATCTATCGCTGATGGCGGAACCGGCGGCAATCCGGGAGACGGTGGCCCGCGCCGTCACCGACACGGGACCGACTCCTGGCGGCGAGATGAGCCCCGGAGTCGCGACGCTATTCCACCTGCTCGATGCCTTCGCCCCGGACGGGACTGCGGAGCGTTTCCGCGCCGCACACCGGGAGGGAGGTTTGCGTTATTCGGAGTTGAAGACTTGCCTGGCGGAGTGCCTGATAGAGCGCCTCGAACCCATCCGCCGCCGGTACCGGGAGTTGATGGCCCGGCCGGAGACGCTGAAAGCTATCGTGCGTCACGGCACGGCCCGGGCTCGGCCGGCGGCCTGCGCCACCCTGGAGGAAGTGCGCGAGAAGATCGGCATCCTCAAGATCTAGGTCTGGCGCTTGCGCGACCGGAGGTCGTGCAGGAGTTCATCGAAGTCGTCCTGGTTGTCGGCGGCGGCATCGTCGGGCGGGGCCCGGCGCTCATGGAGGTAGTAGGCGAACGCCGCCGCGGCCAGCAGGAAAGCGATGATGCTCAGGATCAGCCAGAACAATGTACCCAGCCCCCTGGTGTGCCTGCAGGTATTATGTCCCGATCCGCTGGAAGCCTGACGGCAGGCCCGCGGCATCGCTGGAGGAGGCGAAGGCGTGGAAGACCGGATGATGGCAACGGTGAAGCGGATGGCCGTGCCCCGGGGCCCGGGGTCGGCGGGCGAGAGAGCGGCAGGGGAATATGTGAGCGAACGGCTGAGGGACCTGGGGCTCGACGTCCGAGCGGAGACCTTTCGCGCCCCGTCGACTTTCTCCTGGGTGTACTTGCTGCTGTATGTGGCGCCCGGCGCTGCCGTGGCTGCGGCCGCCTACCGTCCGCTGGCCGGAGTGGCGCTGGCCCTCGGCGGGCTGCTGCTCTTCTACCTCGAACTCGACTTCCGCGAGTTGCTGGGCCACGCCTTCCGCTGGTCGCGTTCATCGAACATCATCGGACGGGCAGCCCAGGGCGGGACGCGGGGGATCCCGGTCATCCTGATGGCGCACCGGGACTCCTCCAAGGCAGCGCTGAACTTCCGGCCGGGGCTGGTGGAAGGTTTTCGCCGGTCTTTCCTGGGCATGGTCGCCGCCTACCTGTTCACGCCCATCCTCCTGGCGGCGTATGCGGCGAGCGGCGCGAGCGCGCTGTGGTGGCTCAGCTTCGTGCCCGCGGGTTACCTGCTACTGAGCGCAGGCTTCCTCCTGCACCGGGAGATCGCAGACCAGGTGACGCGGGGGGCCAACGACAACGCATCGGGGGTCGCCGTGCTCCTCGCCCTGGTCGAGACCTGGACCCGCACGCCGCCTCGACACCTTGAACTATGGGCGGTCATCACCGGTGCCGAGGAGTCGGGGACCTGGGGCGGGGCGGACTTCCTCCGCCGGCACGGCCGCGGCCTGAAGGATGCCCTGTTCCTGAACTTCGACAATGTGGGTGCCGGCCAGGTGCACTACGTCGATGCCGAAGGATCCTTGCGGGGGTATCGCGCCTCGCCGCGGCTACTCGCCGCAGCGGAGGCGGCCGGGCGGCGAAGGCCCGACCTCAAGGTCAGCCGGGCGGCCTATCGCCTGTTGCCCACCGACGCTACCCGCGCCCTGGCTTGGGGTTACCAGGCGATGAGCCTCCTGGCGACTGATGAGCGAGGGCTCCTCCCCAACTGGCACTGGCTCACCGACATCCCCGAGGGCGTCGATCCCGAATGCCTGCGACATTGCCATGACTTCGCCTGGGAACTGGTGCTCGAACTCGATCGGCGGGCGGGTCAGGGCTGCTCGGAGTAGTCGATGATGGATGCCGTCTCGCGCAGTCCCTTGAGCCAAGCCGGCATCCGTTCGTTCACCGCTTCCCGGAGCAGGTCGGTCACGATCTCCTCGCGCACTTGCTCGAACTCGCCGGCGTAAACGTCAGGTTGTTCGGCATGGCGGGCCCGGGCCTGTTCCTCGGTGATGGTGACTCCCCGTTCGACCAGCGCCCGGGCGAGCAGGTCGAGTTCTACTTCCCGGCCAAGTGCTGCTTCATCCAGGCCATGAGCGGCCAGCGCTTGCTGGAAGTGCTCCTCGGACTCGAACTGGCCCCGAATTCCGGCCAGTTCTTGCTCAACCCGGGACGCTTCCACGGTGACACTCAGCTCCTCAGCGGCCTGCCGGATCAGGACCCTGGTCACTAACCGGTCCACCGTGGCCCGACCGAGCTGGCGATACATGTCCTGATATACCTCGTCCCGGGTGATCACCTCGCCGTTGACGATCACCGCGGCCGGACGCGGTTCGCGTCCGAGGAAGCTGATGATGGCAGACAAGCTCACCGCTGTTGCCAGGATGGCCAACAGACACACGATGACCACGGATCGATTCAGCCGTGCCAAGCCCAAGCACCCCCATGTAGCTGCATGTCCCTCACATGATGGAGCTTAACACGCCAAGGAGGCATTGGATAGGGGAAATACCTGGTAGACCGGCAGACCACCATGCCCCCTGGGGGCACCGCGGGGTACGAAAACGGCAGAAGTGGCTTGGCGGCGGGAGACCGCGTCTTCGGACGTACGGGGATTCCGCGGGTAGGGGCGGGTTTGGAACCCGCCCCTACCATGGGTGCGGCCACGACCGCGAGTTCACTTTGCCGGCAGTCAAGGGAAGCGGAAGCGGTACTGCCACGCGGGGACGCGTCAAAATCTCACATAGGGCAGGGTAAACGGCCCCTCGGGGAGGACGGCCATGGGCTTCTCCTGTTTCGTACCGGCCTTCATGAGCCGGGATTCGGAGCTTGAACCCATGGGGAGGATGGGTGCCTCCTTCACGCCCTTTGCCAGGTGCCGCCTCGCCCGCTCCAGTCCTTCCTGGACGCTGGCGACGGGATGGAGGAAGGCGCCGGCGACGTCGCCTGCGCCCAGCGATGAATACAGGAAGACGGTGGCCCATTGTAGTATGGAGCACAGCACCTGCGCCTGCCACTGGTCCTCGCGGGTGTCCGGTTTGGCGAGGATCTCAGCCAGCAATTCCCCGGGCGAAGCCGCCGAGCGCAACATGGAAGCGAAGCCGCCCGCCGGCAGGCCGAGCCGGCATTCCGACGCTGCCACGATGCAGCCGCCGGGGGCGACGATGCGGGCCGCCGCCGACAGCCCTTTGACCGTCTGGTACAGATTCTGATCCAGCGGCCATCCGCCGTTGGTGGTGATGACGATGGGGAAGGGATGGTCGACGGGGCAAAGTGCCAGCTCACCGACGAAAGCACAGCCTTGATGGTGGGCCAGGCGGACATCCCCGGCGAACACCCCCACGATCTCGCGGCGCCGGTTGATGGCCACGTTGATCGACAAGTCGGGTGGGAGCAGCGCGCAAGCCTCAGCGATTTCCGTCTGGACCGGATTGTCTTCCAGCCGGCCCCAGGTGGTGCCCGGGTGGGCGATCAGCCGGGCGGAATGGATGTTCAGGATGGTGTCGAGACCGGCGATTCCCGGTACCACCGCCTTGGGCCCTCCTGAGAACCCGGCGAAAAAGTGGGGCTCGAGGAGGCTGATGGTGATGCGCCGGTCGGCCCGGACGTAGCGCCGGTTGAGCCATACCGCCAGGCCTGACCCGGTATGACCTGCCAGTTCCAGGTTGGCTGCATCTCGCGCGTCGTGGTCGGCCCCCAGGATGCCGGGCCCGAGCAGTTCCGCCCGCTCGCCCGGCGTGGACGGCCGATGGGCGCCGGTGCCGACCAAGAAGGAGAGCCGCAGCCGGGGTATGCCGGCCGTCGCTTCCTTCAGCCAGGATACCAGGCGGGAGGTTGGAAGGGGCCGGGTCCTATCGGGCACCACCACGCACACATCGTCTCCGGGCCTCAGGATCTCGTCCAGCGGGCGACACCCAATCGGCTGGCGGAGGGCATCCAGCACGGCTGCTCGCTCGTCGGGGAGCCCCAGGGCGAAACGCGGCTCCAGGACGCGGGAACCCTCAGGCACCGCCAGCCGGACGGTACCCTCGCCATACTGCAATTCCACCTCTGGCATCGCGCTCGCCTCCTCCGACCTGCTGCAATGCCTGTTGGGGAGAATATACCATATTCGACTCCTCCCGAGGAGTCCCATACACGGTCATAAGATCGCTTCGAATATCCTATAGCGAGAATGAAGGCTACCGCCATCCCGCCGTTTTCATGCCCCGAGGTGCCCCGGGGCCATGAGGGTCTACAGCGGACAGGACGTGCCCGCTGGGCCGCTGGGCGCAAACGCGGTCGGTGGCGGCGAGTGCGCCCGGGAAGTGACGCGGCTTCAGTCGCTGTGGAGTATCACCTGCACCGGGTCAGATGGGGGGAGTTCGCTCTGTCACGCATGGTTCACCCTGACCGTCCTCGCGACTCCGCCGCCGGGGATGGGATCGTGTTGCTGGGGTTCGAGAGACCGGTAGCGGCCAACCTTATGGGGGTGCTCGGGCCGCAACTCGAAGTGGTACACTCCTTCCGACTCATGCCGGTGATGGCCGTACGCCCGCCCCGGGGCTGGACCGCAAGCGCAGCGCTCGCCATGCCGGGTCTCAGCTTCGTCGAGCAGAACGGGCAAGTCCTGGCCTTGGAGACCGTGCCCTGGGGAGTGGAGCGCGTGGGTGCCCCCGCGGCCCAGCGGCAGTTCACGGGGGCGGGAATTAACGTCGCCATCCTTGACACCGGCATCGACTCCCAGCATGAGGATCTTCGCGTACTCGGCGGGGCCAGTTTCGTGGGCGGGGACCACGAAGATCGTAATGGTCACGGCACCCACGTGGCAGGTACTATCGCCGGACTCGGGACCAGACGGGGAGTGGTCGGGGTAGCTCCCGGAGTCCGCCTCTACGCCGTCAAGGTGCTGGATGACGATGGGGTCGGCACCTGGTTGAGCGTGGCCCGGGGGATCGAGTGGGCCGTGCGTAACAACATGCGGGTGGTCAATCTGAGCCTGGGTTCGCCCCAGGCCAGTCGCACCCTGGAATTGGCCTGCCGGGAGGCGGAGGAGGCGGGCTCGCTCCTGGTCGGGGCCGCCGGCAACAGCGGCGGTCCAACCGGTGCCGAAAGCAGCGTGAATTACCCGGCGGCCTTCGGGCAAGTCATCGCCGTCGCCGCCTCCGACCAGAGGAATCACCGGGCACCGTGGTCGAGCACCGGCCCGGAAGTGGAACTGATTGCCCCGGGGGCCGCCATTCTGAGCACGGCGCCGGGTAACCGTTACACGGAGTTGAGCGGCACATCGATGGCATGTCCGCACGTGTCGGGGGCGGCGGCCCTGGCCTGGTCGGCCACACCCGGGTTGTCGGCCCTGCAGGTGCGGTGCCTCCTCGCGGATACGGCGGAGGATCTAGGGATGAATCACGGCTTGCAGGGCCGAGGGCTCGTGCGGGCGGACCGGGCGGTGGAAGAGGCCGGAAAGCAGTCGCCGAATCGAAGACCACAGGTGTCGGGCCTTCACCCTGTCTAGCGACAATGTAGGGGCGGGTTCGGAACCCGCCCCTACCAGCCCGGCCCAATGGCAGGGCACTTCCAAGCCCGCTCCTGGCTACCCGGCGCTCAGCCGCCAGTTAGAGACGGCGCGCGCGGCAGCTACGTCCGGAACAGCACCCGTTCCTTGCGGAAACAGGCCACCGCGAAGGCCAGGGCGAACCGGATTCCCACCGCGCTCACTGCCAGCGTCATCGCGATGTGCTCGAGGTCGATGATGCCGACCAACGCTTCCTTGAGGACGGCCAGGCTGCCCAGCACGGGCACGAAGAAGAACCATTCCGGCACGTGCTCTACCGGCAGGAACTGGGTGAAGATCGCCGGGAAGATGACCACGAAGGACAGAGGTGAGAGGTAAGTCTGAGCCTCCCGGAAGCTCCGGGCGTAAAGGCTGATGGCAAGCTGCAGGGCTGAGAACATCCCCGCCAGGCCCAGGACCACGAGGAGGATCACGCCGGCGGCCGGGGCCGGCAAGATCTCTGCCAGGCCGACTTGCAGGTCCGCCCCCGGTCCCAGGAGGGCGGCGGGACGGACCAGGAAGGTGAGGACCATCCCCAGCAGGGACACGGCGGAGGCGAGCACCGAGGTGAGGACCACCGCCAGGTACTTGCCGATCACGATGGCCGTACGCGACGCCGGGGTGGACAGCAGGGGTTCAAGCGTGCCCCTCTCCTTTTCGCCGGCGGCGCCGTCGATGGCCGCGTACATCCCGCCCGTCGACGCCCATATCGCCAGCAACATGGGCATGATCATCCCCAGAGCGAAGCCGACCATCCGCTGGGGAGGGGCCAGGTTCTCGACCGACCACGGGAGCGGGTTCAGGATCGCCGGGTCCAGACCCCGCGCAGCCAGGCGACCGGCTACCACCCGGCTGGCGAACTCGCCCAGGGCGGCCGCCAACCGGTCCCGGGCGGCGGTCGAAAACTCGTCGGATGCATCGAAAGCCAGCCGCAACTGGGCGGGTACCTCTCCGGCCACCGCCGCGGCCATCCCTTCGGGGAGGTAGAGGATGGCGTGAACGGCGCGCTCGGCCAGCCCCGCTACCGGGTCCTCCAACTGGACGGCGTTCACCCCGTCGAGGCCGTCGAGGAACGCGACCAGATCCGGGTAATGCTCGGCTCCCACCACGGCCACGGCCACCGGCGTCTCTTCGACTCGCTCCATATGTTGCACCATGATCGTGGGCATCGCCAGCAGAAGCAGGGGTACGAGCAATAGGGGGATGATGATCATGGCCAGCCAGGTGCGGCGGTCTCTTGTGGTGTCGATCAGTTCCTTGCGGAATACCACTCCGACATGCCGCCACTGAAAGTCGCGGCGCCCCCTCATGACTGTTCACCTACCAGACGGGCGAAGACATCCTCGAATCGCTCCCGGGTGGAGTGAGATTTCAATTCGTTGACGGTGCCATCGGCGATGATCCGGCCGCGATGGATGACGGCCACCCGGTCGCACAACTTCTCCACCTGGCTCATGATGTGGCTGGAGAAGATGACCGTCTTGCCGGCCGCCCGGGCTTCGCCGATGAACTCCTCGACCGCCCGCGTCGCGAGCACGTCCAGCCCTGCCGTGGGCTCGTCCATCAGCAGCACGGGAGGGTCGGTCAGCCAGGCGCGGGCCAGAGCCACTTTCTGTTTCATGCCCCGGGAAAGCTGACCGGAACGCCGGTCGGCGAACTCCTCCATATCCAGCCGTCGCAACAGCTCGGCGGACCGCCGGGCGATCTCCGGCCGGGGCATGCCATGCAACTCGCCGAAGTAACGGAGGTGCTCGCGGGGGGTCAGGCGGTCATACACGCCGGGCTCCGCCGCGACCACCCCCAACTGGCGGCGTACCTCAGAGGGGTCGCGCAAGAGGTCGACGCCGTTGATCAGGGCGGTGCCCGAAGTGGGATCGAGGATGGTGGCCAATAACCGCAAGGTAGTGGTCTTTCCGGCCCCATTTTCCCCCAGGAGGCCGAAAATCTCGCCCGCATTCGCCCGGAAGCTGACCCCGTCTACCGCCAGGACCCCGTTGCGGCCAAACCGCTTGGACAGCTCTCTGACTTCCACCAAACGCGCGCCACCTCCCATAGATGGGCTGCTCGGCCGTGAAGAGATGCTGGCGCAGGCCCCTCGCCTTGCGCTGCCTCCTGCAATTTACCATCGAAAGTCAGCAGCGTCAACCGGGGGAGTTCCGGCGGAGCGCCATGGAGGCGGCGCGGGCTCCCGGCAGGAGAAAGCGCCCGGACAGGCGAAGCCGCTTCCAACAGGTGATTCCCTGATGTCCTGGCCCCCTGCGTCGCTGACCACGCCGCGAACTCCCGGTTCATCCCGATGGCGCCGAGTCCTGTTGCGATTCTTCCGCGGAGGGATCCTCCGCCGCCGTGTGGTCGCCCTGGCCTGGCCGGCCGTCGCCGAGCAGATGCTGCAGAACGCGCTCGGCATCGTCGACATGATCCTCGTCGGCGGCATCGGGCCCGCCGCCATCGCCGCCGTGGGGATGAGCGACCAGATCGTCATGCTGGTCCTGGTCAGCTTCGCCGCCTTCAACGTGGGCACCACCGCCCTCGTCGCCCGGCATGCCGGCTCGCGGGACATGGCGGCCGCCGCCCGTGTCGCTCACCAGGCGATCCTGGTCAGTTTCGGGCTCGGGACATCGCTCGGCGCAATCGCGTTCATGGCCGCCCCGCGGGCTCTCACTTTGATGGGTGCGGCACCCGACGTCCTGGTGCTGGGGACGCCTTACTTCCGGCTGATGTGCGCCTCCATCCCCTTCCTGGCCTTGTCGGTCGTGGGCAATGCCACGCTGCGGGGGATTGGCGATACCCGTACTCCCCTGTACGTTGCGGTAGCAGTCAGCCTGCTTCACATGACGCTTGCCTTCTTGTTGATCTTCGGCCACCTGGGACTGCCGCGGCTCGGGGTGGTGGGCGCCGGCATTGCCACCTTGTCGGCCCGGACCCTGTCGGGCGTGGTGACGCTGTGGGTGCTGTTGAGCGGGCGGAGCCTCCTTCAGCTGTCCTTCTCGGGGCTCCGAAAGTGGCAGGGGGAAACCATGCTGCGGCTCTTGCGCGTGGGTCTGCCGGCTGCCGGCGAGCAGTTCGTGATGCGGCTCGGGATGACGCTATATGCCCGGATCATCGCCGGGCTGGGGACGGCCGCCTTCGCCGCTCACCGGGTGGCGCTCACCGCCGAGTCGCTGTCTTTCACACCGGGTTTCGGGTTCGCCCTGGCGGCAGCGACTCTGGTGGGCCAGGGTCTGGGCGCGCGAAAGCCGCGGGCAGCGGAGGCGGCCGGCTACCAGACGCTGCATTACGCGGTCGCCATGATGTCGTCGATGGGCCTCGTCTTCTTCATCTTCTCCCGCCCCCTGGTGCTCGTGTTCACTCAGGATCCGGAAGTTGTGGACCTGGCTTCGCTGTGTCTGAAGATCGTCGGACTGGCCCAGCCGGTGCTGGCTTCCTCGATGGTCATGGCCGGCGCCCTGCGCGGGGCGGGGGATACGCGGTGGACCCTGCTCATCACCGCCTCCGGCATCTGGCTGCTGCGGATTCCCCTGGCGCTGTTGCTCACGAACCTGGGTCTCGGGTTGCCCGGGGCCTGGGTGGCCATGACCGTCGACCTGACGATCCGGGGAGCCCTGATGTACTGGCGTTACCGCGCCGGCCGCTGGAAATCCATCCAGATCTGAGCAGGCTCCCGTGCCCCTCAGGGCATCACGAAGCATGAAAACGGCCGACTGCCTCTTCCGGTGGCAGGGGCGGGTTCGGAACCCGCCCCTATGATGGCCGGGGAACGGGGATGATCAGCCGCGCTCCCGGGACCAGCCGATGCGGATTTCCGAGCGCGTTAGCTTGCGCTATCTCAGCCCATCCCAGGCCGTATCGGCGGCCCAACAGCCAGAGGGTGTCCCCGGCCCGGACGCGGTGCAGGCGCGGCAGCCGCAGATCGCGGCCGGCGTGAATGGTGTAGGGCGCGACGAGACCGTTGCCGCGGGCGATCTCCGGCCAGGGCACCCCATAGCGTTGGGCCAGGCGCCACAGCGTATCGCCCGGGCGTACGCGATGGACTGCCGGCGCTGCGGCGGGAGAGCGCGCCGCCGTGACCGGCGAACGGTCGCCGAGCCGATCGGAGATCAGCGGCCAGATGGCGGGATCCTCGGTTCCCAGGCGCCAGATGGCGATGCCGGCCAGCCCGTGAGCGGTCACCAGACGGAGCTTGGCGGCCACACTGCGAGCATCCTCGAAGTAGACGATCCGGTCCCGGCCGCCTACCTGGTAACGAAAGTAAGGCACCTGAGCCCGTTCATCCCAGCGGACGGCCACGCCGTGCCGGGCTGCCAGACGAGGGGCATGCCGGCTCGTGACTGCCTGCCCGCGGCCGCCGCCCACGGGCCAGTCGTAGCCGTAGGCGGCGATCCCCAGCAGGACCCGGTCGGCGGGGACGAGTTGCAGTGTGTGGCGTACCACGGCCGCCACCCAGTCGATGGCGGCGACCGGTCCCGGGGGGCCGCCCGCCCAGTGCTGGTCATAAGTCATGACCACCAGGTGATCGACGATCCGGCCGAGCGCTCGATAGTCGTAGGCGCCGCTCCAGCCGTGGGAGGGATCATCCCTGACCTGAGCGGGCACGGCGATGCCCAGCCGGTAACCGCGAGGCTGGAGTTCAGCCGCCAGCAGGCTCATGAACCGGGTGAGATGATCGCGGTGGCGGGGGGGTACGTTCTCGAAGTTGATGTGGATGCCGGAATACTCGCCGGACACCGCGAGTTCCCGGATGGACGCGACGGCCCTGCTCCGCGCCCCGGGATCGGTGAGGACCCTGGTCGCGATCCCCCGATCGAAGCCGCCCTGCCCGATGTTGTGGACCACGGCGTATACCTGGATGCCTTGCCTTGCGGCCAGGGGCAGCAGGACGGAATCGGCCTGCGCGGTGAGATTGCCGTGACCGTCGAGTGCGTACAGGAAAGCAGCGGCGCTGTCGACTGCCCGCGCGTGGGACAGGGACCGATAGGCGGTGAGATCTCCCGTCCAGTTGACCGGGTAGTAGCCTAGCACCTGGTAGTCCGTCGCCGGGGCGGCAGCCGACGGGACGCCGGCTGCGGCCAGCAGGAAGGCGGCGAGAGCGATGGCCAGCAAACGGAACATCTGTTTGAACTCCCCCTGACTTGTAAGTTACCTGAAGCACGGCAAACGAGTTCCATAATGACCAGCCCTGTGCCTTCAAGTAAATGTTGGCAGGTTCCGGAAGCAGACTGGTACCGCAGATGATTCGGCGGAAGCTATTCGCCTGAGCAGGGACTTCCGCTCCGACCACCGAATACTCAGCAGGCAAAAGTTCTGCTCGGAGGTGGTTTCGTGGCCCGGCGTCCCTGGCTATGCACGTGGATCGTGCTGGTACTCCTGCTGGCGCCCGCCGCCCGGGTGGCGGGGCAGGTGATCGTCGAATTCGGCGATATCCAGGGACATGGGTCAGAGCCCTTCATCCGTGCTCTGCTCTACGGGGGCGTCATCGACATGACCGATGACCGGCGCTTCCAGCCGGACATCCCGGTCACCCGACTCGACTTTGCGGTTTGGGCGGCCCGGGCCCTGGAACTGACCCCGCCGGAAGTCTCTGAACCTCCCTTCACCGACTGGAGGGCGATACCGGAAACGAACCGCCCGCAGGTGGCGGCGATCCGGGCGGCGGATCTGATCCGCGGTTTCCCCGACGGCAGTTTCGGTCCGACCCGCGGGTTGCGCAGGGTGGAGATGGCCCTGATCCTCGGCCGCTATCTGGTCAGGCTCGGGGTGAAAGCCGATCCTCGCTTCTTCCATCTGTTTGCCGACGTTGCCGACGTGCCCGCCTGGGCGGCCGACGCATCCGCGGCCGTACGGACGCAGGTATTGTTGGCCCGGCCGGGGACGCCGGGGGCGCCCGGTCGGTTCGCCCCGGATGAGCCGGTTACCCGGGCCGAGGCGGCCGAGCTGATCGTGCGCTTCCGGGACGTAGTCCAGGAGTTGGCGCCGATCGCGAAGGCGCCCAT
This sequence comes from Bacillota bacterium, assembly GCA_035477115.1. Taxonomy (GTDB): domain Bacteria; phylum Bacillota; class Sulfobacillia; order UBA995; family UBA995; genus UBA995. The sequence continues at coordinate 49,204 of DATIKW010000041.1, forward strand.
CACCCCCCCGACCGTCCTGCCCCGCGCCCTGGTGCTGGTTTACTACGTCAACACCGATGCCGCTTATCGACACCTCCAGGAGTTCGGCGACCAGATCGACATCCTGGTGTACGTATCGTATGTGTTCAGGGGTGACGGTCGCTTGGTCGGGATCGACAGCCCGCGGACCATGGCCTGGGGAGCCGCCCGCGGCCGGCCCATTCTAGCCAAGCTGGGCAATCACGAGCGGTCGGTCAACCGGCAGCTGCTGAACAATCCCGCCGCTCGCCGGCGCGCCGTGGATGGACTCCTCGAACTCATGGCGCGGGGATACTCGGGGGTGGACCTCAATTTCGAAAACGTCGATCCCGCCGATCGCGATGCCTATACGTCTTTCGTGGCGGAAGTTGCGGCGGCCCTGCGTCCCCGGGGATATCTCATCGTGGCCTCCGTGCCGGCCCGTACCGCGGCAATGCTGCGGCAACAGTGGGCCACGGCTTACGACTACGCCGGCATCGGCCGGTCGGTCGACTTCATGATGGTGATGACCTACGACCAGCACCACCGCACGAGTCCGCCCGGGCCGGTGGGCGCTTTGAACTGGGCCGACCAGGTAATCCAGTTCGCGGTGAGCCAGGTGCCTCCGGCCAAAGTGCTCCTGGGCATCCCCGCCTATGGTTACCAGTGGCCCGACGGGGGCGGGCAGGCGACCGCCATCTTCGCCCGCAGCGCCATCGCCCGAGCACGAGAGGCCAACATTCCCCTCGTGCCGTGCCCGGTGACTGCCGAACTGACCTTCCGTTACCGGCATCCCGACCGGGGCACCTGGTACCGGGTATGGGTGACCGAACCCCAGGGTCTCGGGATGAAGCTCGGCCTGATCGAGCGGCATGGCCTGGGCGGGCTTGGCATGTGGCGTCTGGAGTTCGAGCCCCCCGAGTACTGGCAGGAGTTTCGCCGGGCGCTGATGCCGAGACGCTGATGCGCTACGACGGCGGTCGGCGCCGTCACACGCCGGTCAGGTGGTAGCCGCCGTCGACATACAGGACTTCGCCGGTCACCCCGCGGCCCATATCGCTGAGCAGGAACAGGGCGGCGTCGGCGATCTCCGCCGGGTCGGGAGCCCGCCGCAACGGGGCGCGCTGGCGGTACAAGTCGAGCATCCGCACGAGACCCTTGACGCCGCTGGCGGCCAGCGTCCGTACCGGTCCGGGGGACAAGGCATTCACGCGGACGTTCTCGGGACCGAGGTCATGAGCCAGGTAACGCACGGCCGCTTCCAGACTGGCCTTGGCCGTCCCCATGACGTTATAGCCGGGGAAGACTCGCTGCGACCCGTGGAAAGTCAGGGCGAGGATGCTCCCGCCCCCGCCCGCCTGGAGGAAAGGACGCGCCATGCGGGCGAGCGCCACCAGGGAGTAGGCGCTGACATCGTGGGCCTCTCGATAGCCTTCGCGAGATGTGGCGAGGAACTCGCCTTCCAGTTCCTCGCGCCGCGCCCAGGCCAGGCTGTGAACCAGGAAGTCGAGGCGCCCCGCGCTCTCGCCGATGAAGTGGGCGAGCGCGGCCAGGTCGGCGTCGGCGGTCACGTCGCAGGGGAAGGTCGCTGCGTTCGGCAGGTCCTTGGCCAATGCGCGGACGTTTTCGCCCAGGCGATCATTCTGGTAGGTCAGGATCAGGCGAGCCCCGGACCGGGAGCAGGCGCTGGCGATGTGCCAGGCCAGGCTACGATGATTGGCGACGCCGAGCACGATGCCGGTCTTGCCTTTCAGGAGTTCCACCCGCTATCCCCTCCGGTCCACCATTCGCTGCCCGGGCGGCCGATCCCTCGCCACCCCGGCGCCTCCCGGGGTCTTAAAGGCTGATTGCCTCCCTGCCCGCAAGGCAGGGGAAGGAGCGGGACCGCCGAACCATTCCCCGAGGAGGGGAAGGTCGATGCGAAAGTGGTATCCGGAACCTTGCCGATTCCGCATCACCATCCTGGATGTCGGATCGGATGCCGAGCCCTCCCGGGCCTGCCGGGCTGGCCATGAGCCCGGGGATAGGTTCGAGTTCGATTACTGCACTCCACCCGAACTGTGCGGCGATCTATTCCATCACCTGGTTCCGACGCTGCATACTTTTCGGACGGAGGCTGACATGCGCTGGAACTTCGGCTGGGAGGAGGGGGACCGCAAGGTCCTGTGGTGTCCCGGCCGGGTCGTGCGACTGGAATTACGGCGGCTGGGCGGGCAAGAGCTGTCGGCGGTGAGGCAGGCACGCGAGGCGGAAGGACTGCTCGGCTGATGGGGATGGGGATCGCCGCCTGACGGCAGGTTAATCCCCTACTGGTTGCAGGAGGGAAGCGCGATTGCGTCCCGTCTACCTGTACAACACGCTTGGACGGACGAAAGAGCGGCTGGAGCCGGCAAACCCGCCGGTCGTGGGCATCTACACCTGCGGGCCGACGGTCTACGACCTCGCCCACGTGGGGAATCTGCGGGCTTATATTTTCGCCGACAGCCTGCGGCGGATGCTCGAGGCGGCCGGTTACAGTGTCCGCCATGTGATGAACATCACCGATGTCGGCCACCTGACCTCGGATGCTGATGAGGGCGAAGACAAGATGCTGGCGGGAGCCCGGAGAGAACGGACGTCCCCGCTCGCGATCGCCGAGCATTACACGCGGCTGTTCTTCGAACACTGCGAGGCGTTGAACATCGAGCGCCCCACCATCGTGTGCCGCGCGACCGAGCACATCCCCGAGATGATCCGGCTGGTAGAGGTACTGATGGACCGGGGATACGCATATGCGATCGGCGACGGCGTTTACTTTGACGTGTCTGAGTTCCCCGGGTACGGCGGGCTGTCCGGAGCGGACCTGGCGGGTCAAGAGCCCGGAGCCCGCATAGGCGTCAACCCGGAAAAGCGCAATCCTGCGGACTTCGCGCTATGGCGCAAGGCGGATGCGAACCATTTGCTCCAGTGGGATAGCCCGTGGGGCCGTGGCTATCCCGGCTGGCATATCGAGTGCTCGGCGATGGCCATGGCCTATCTCGGCGACCGCATCGATATCCACACCGGCGGCGCGGATCACATCCCCGTGCATCACGAGAACGAGGTCGCGCAGGCGGATGCCGCCACCGGCCATTCGGTGGTCCGCTGGTGGCTGCACAACGAGTTCCTGCTGGTGGACGGCGGCAGGATGGGGAAGAGTCTGGGCAACGCGTACACCATGAACGACCTGCTCGCCAGGGGCTTTCATCCCCTCGCGTACCGCTATTTCTGTCTCAACGCCCACTACCGGGCCAAGTTGAATTTCACCTGGGATGCCCTGGAGGCGGCCGCGCGCGCCTTGGACCGGCTGTGGGAAGCGGTATTCGTCCTGGCCGGGGAGGCAGGCGGTCAGCCCGCGGCCATCCCCGCGGGGCTCCAGGAGGAGTTCTTGACGGCAATCGCCGACGACCTCGGTTTGCCCCGGGCGCTGGCCCTGGTCTGGGAAGTAGTGCGGGGCCGGCCGGTCGGGGCGGGTGAGGCACTGGCATTGCTGCTGGAGTGGGACGAGGTGCTGGGGCTGGACCTCGCCGCCGCGGCCGCCGGCGAGCGCGATCCGGGGGCCCGGAACCTGCCGGCGGAGGTGCTGGCCCTCGTCGAACAACGACGCGCCGCCCGCTCGGAACGGGACTGGGGTCGGGCGGACGCCTTGCGGCGACAGATAGCCTCCCTGGGCTACACGGTGGAGGATGGGCCCGCCGGGCCCAGGGTGCGCCGGATCAGGGCGAATGTGCCTTCCTGAGGAGGGATCCGCCCATGCGCGGTCGTCTGCCCCCTCGGCGCTGGGACTTCCGGCCTTCTCGCTGGATCTACTGCCTGCTCGGCCTGATGGTCGGAGCAGCCCTCTCCCGTCCCTTGCCCCTGGTCCCCATCGCCGCGGGCCGGCCCGTACTGGCGGAGCACCATATCGCGAGGGCGCCGCAGCCCGAAGGCGCCGCCTGGCATGTGGCGGGGACCGGCCCCCTGGCGCATGAGTATCTGCTGGTGACGGCAGAGCCGGGCCCGACTGCCGTCCTGCTCCCCGCGCTTCATCAGGTCATGGCCGCCGCTGCTCCGGGCCGCAGCCTCCTGCTGGCGATAGTCGAGGGGACCGACTTGCCCGACCTTACCGCGGCCGCGCGCGTGCACCTCGAGTACCGGGAAGGAGATACCGTCGAGTTTTCGGTCGGACCAGCCGCTGCCGGTGCCCTCCCGGTGTGGCTGCGCCAGGTGGCCCGGGCGGCCCTCATGGCCGAAGCCGTCCCGGTCCGCCAGGGATTGGCGGCGGAGTTCGGGCGGCTATCGCGGTCGCGAGCGCAAGTCGGCCTCACGCCTGCCGTGACCTTGCAGGCCGTGGGCCTAGACGAAATCGATCTCCTGACCCTCGGTCAGGCGGCCGAGCGGCTCTTGATCGCTCTCGACGAGTTGCCGTCGCTGCCCGAGCCCCGTTGGTGGGCGGCGGGTCGAAGCTCCTCGCTGTATCTGGCAGCCGGCGGGCGATATGTGCCGGCGCCGGCCCTGTGGGCGGTCCAGTTGACCTGGCTCTTCCCGCTGGTGGCGGGAGTGATTTCGGGGAGCAGGCGGCCAGGCCCCCGCCATAGAGTCCACCTCCCTGCTGAAGACGCCGCCATACTGAAGGCGGTCCACGATTACCGCTTGCGTCAAGGACGGATCCCGTCGCTTGCCGGCCGAAGGCGGGCTCGACGCCAGCGGCAATCCCGTGACGGTCTAGTACAGGCGATATCGCGGGAGGCTTCTGTCGGCCTGTTCGCCGCCGGCGGGTTGCTGCTCGCCGCCGGCGCCTACCAGGGCTCGCTGAACATGGTTGCGGTCGGATTACTCGCCGTCCCCGCTGCCTGGCTGGTGAATCGGCTGGCGGGCGGGGGCCGATTCGATTGGCCCCAGCGCCATCGAGGTCTACAGGCACTGCTGGTGCTGGCCGCAATCACCTTGACGGCCTGGACGGGAGGGCATCCCTTCAGCTTGCTGGCGCTGATGCCCGCCTTGCTGGCATGGCCCGCCCTGGTTCCGGGCTGGCGGGCGCGCAATTGCGTGCTCGCGGGTACCGGCGCCGCCGGCGGCATGGTCCTGGCCGGGATGAACTGGCCCGAGGCCCTGGGGGGGCCGGCGGCCCCCGCCTTGTTGATCGTCGCCTCGCTGGCTGCCGTCGCTTTCTGCCTGGCGCTCGCCCGCCCCGCTGAGGAGGACGGCGGGGAGCAATGGCACTCGTCATGAAGCCGATTGTCCCGGCGGTCTTGGGCGCACTGCTGCTATTGGCCGCCTGGTCCGGGGCGGCCGCCGCCCAGCAGGAATTGCTGGCCGGAGCGGCGCGCCGGCCGATCACCCCGGAGGGGCGGGTCTGGCTGGCCGGTCACGGGCTGGGCCCTTTCCGTGGCAGCCGGGGCGTGGCCCAAGAGCTGTACGTCCGCGCCCTGGCCCTCACGCAAGGCGACCGTACGTTGGTGCTCCTATCCGCCGACCTGGTGGGGTTGTTCCGGGAAGAGGTTCGAGCCATCGAGACCCTCCTCGCTGCTCGCCTGCCGCACAGGGGAGAGAGCATGCCGGCCGTCATCCTGGCCGCCACCCATACCCACTCCGGACCGGATACCCTGGGGTTCTGGGGTGGCTGGGACCGGTCCGAACGCGATCGGTTCCGCGAACAGGTGTTGGCCGCGATCGAAGAGGCGCTGGCCGCGCGGCGCCCGGCTGAGTTATCGGGGGCGGTGATAGGCGTCCCGACGCGGACGCACAACCGGCGTGACCCTGCACGCCGCGACGAGCAGCACGCGGTCGCCCTGCGGCTACGGGGCAGGGATGGCGACGTCTTGGCCACGCTGGTGGGCTTTGCCGCTCACCCCACACTGCTCGGCAGCGATAACCGCCTGATCGGCCCCGACTTTCCCGGCTCCCTGTCGGCCAGGATCGAGGCTCGTTCCGGAGGTGTGGCCCTCTACGTCACGGGCGCGGCCGGCGACATCGCGCCGCTTAGCGCCCAGGGCAGGGGGAGCGAGGCCGCCCGGAGCTACGGCGAAGCCCTGGCCGACCTGGTGGAGGCGGCGCTCACCGCGATCCGGCCCGACCCGGGTGTTCCCGTACTGGACTTCCGCCGGCGCGAGATAGAGCTGCCGGTCACCAACTGGCCGCTGCTGCTCGTATCCGAACTGGGACTGGCCGGGAGGCGGATCGTCGGGGGCAAGATCGCGGCCGAGGTGTGGGCGGTCCGGTTGGGAGAGGCGTACTTGCTCGCCCTGCCCGGTGAGCCGCTGGCCGGGATCGGCCGTCACTTGCGGCAGGGACTGGACCCCGCAAGCACCGTGGTGATTGGCCTGGCGAACGACGCCCTCGGCTACCTGGTAGGGGGCGACGAATGGCGCCCGCAGGGGTACGAGGAGCGGCTGGCTTTGTCCCCGGTTGCCGGTGACCTGGTGACGGACGCCGCGCTGGCTCTCGGACTGGAACTGGCGGGGCGCCCGCCTCCCGCACCGCGCACCGATGCCGCGGACCTGGCCCGGGCGATGCGGGCGGCGCGCCGGCTCCAGACCGCCGTCCGCCTGGCGATCATGGCCGCCCTCCTCACCGTCCTCCTGGGCATGGCGGCCATCGTGGCGACCGCTCGTTCAGCCCGGAGGGCTCCGGCCGGCGACGGCTAGTCCGAGGCGGCCTTGCCCTCCGGCGGCTTCGGCGCTTCCTTAGCCGCCGATTCCCCGGAGGCAGCTTCGGTTGGGGGGGAGGATCCTCGCCGGTAATCGTTGACGTGGAAGCCGGGCCCGCGGAAGATCACGGTCAGCTGGCGGGGGATACGCCGGCATACGGGGCCATCACATCGCGGACACCGCTGCAGGGCGCTCTCGGTGATGCTCTGGTAATGCTCGAAACTCCCGCATGTTTCACAAGCATACTCGTAAGTGGGCATGGAATCACCTCAGGCGTTTATGATACAGCTTCTATATATAGTGCCCGCCCGCCTTTCGTCAAGGGCGCGGCCCGGCTCCCGGGGAAATGCGCGGGTGTGCCCGCGGGCGAAACGGTGGGAGCAGCCTTCGTATGATGGAGGTCGGTCGCGACCAGTTGAAGCCGGCACCCATCCCGATGAGGATGGAGGCTTCAAGCGCCCCGCCCGCGAGCTGGGCCAAGGGGCCGATGGACGCCCCCAGCCCGGGAGCCATGAGGGCCAAGATGGCGGCTACCAGCGCCAGCCCGGCCACGTTGGCCATGCGGGCCAGCCCGGTCAATCGCGTCTGACCCTGTTGGAGCAACTTCCCCGCATGGTAGTCCACGGCGGTCAGGACCAGCGGCAGAAATACCAGGAGCTGCAGGGCCCGGAGCGTCGGCGCAACCAGCTCTTGCGGTACGCCGAGCCCGCGGGTGATCAACCACGGGCCGATTGGCGACCAACTGAGGGAGGCCAGGATCATGCAGTTGACGAACGCGAAACCTACGGCGAAACGACGCAGGACGGGGCGGGCGGCGGGATCACTGTGGTAGACCATGACGGTCTGGTGTATGTTCTGGCAAGGAGCCAGCACGATCCAGGCCAACGCGGACGCTACCGCGAAGGCCGCCAGTTCCGGCGCCGCCGCGGGGATGCGGGCCAGGGCCGAGTTGATGATCGGTTTGCCCAGGCTGGCCATCAGCCCCGCCACCATCAGCGGAGCATAGAACCCGAGCGTCCAGCGGTATCCCATGACGCCCGGCTGGTCCCACTCGCCGCCCCGAACCGGCTTCATTCGCAAGGCCATCACGCTGACGAGACCTTCCGTACCCATTCCCGCCAGGAAGATCACGGCGCCGACCGCGGCTCCGTCGGACCAGCGATAGGTCGTGATTGCCCAGGCCAGGCCGGCCATCACCGCTACCCGCGCCGCCATGCCCCAGGTGATGAACAAGGTCGCTCGGTTACGGGTAAGGAGTCCCTGGTAAAGGCCGCGTACGGCCGAGGTCAGAGGCATCAGCATGAGCACCCGAAAGGCGGGCAGTGCGTGGGCTATCAGGGCCTCCGGGGCGCCGAAGAAGTCGCCGAAGATGATCGGGCCGAGCGGCGTGTAGGCAATCAACGCCGCCATGGCCAGGCACGCTGCGGCAATCCAACCCGTGATTCGCCGGATCAGGCGAAAGCGGGCCGCGCTGGTGGCAAGGGCGATGGTAACCTGGCGCATCACCATGACCGGCGACTCGACGATGACCGCCATGCTCAGGGCGAGGGCGTGGGCGGCGAGGAAGGTTTGCGGCTGACTGGTACGGGCCAGCGCGGCGTTGACCACGGAGTGGGTGAACATCATCATCATCGATGCCGCCGCCAGGGGCAAGAAGAAACGCAGTAAGTCCCTCATTCCCGTCGCCGGCAAGGTCGAGGGCGCCGGGCGGCCCCGGGGGGCGGCGGCGAGTTGCTCAGGATCAACGACCAACTTCCCGTTCATTGATGGACCTCCCTGGCCTCGGGGAACGTCTCAAGATGGCGGGGCGGCGGAGGTCAGTTGCAGGGTCTCCCGGCCTGCCAGCGCTCCTTCGACGAGATCGCTGTAGTTCAACCGAGACTCGGCTCGCTCCACGCCGGCGAGGGTCGGGCGGGTGGCCGGATGACGGGGTAGGAACAACGAACAGCAGTCGGGATAGGGCCGCGCCGATATGTCGAAAGTGCCGATCTTGCGAGCCAGATCAATGATTTCCGTCTTGTCCAGTCCGACCAACGGGCGCAGCACCAGGAGATCGGTGGCGCGCCCGATGACCGACAAGCTTGCCAGGGTTTGACTGGCCACCTGGCCGAGGTTTTCGCCCGTCACCAGCGCATGGGCGTTTACCCGGCCGGCCAATGCCTGGGCCATCCGGAACATCATCCGCCGCATCAGGGTGACCCCCAACTCCTCGGGGCAAGCGTTCCGGATGGCCCGCTGGGTTTCCGTGAAGGGCAGCAAGTGCAAGGTGAGACTGCCGCCCGCCCAGGGTGACAGGGCGCGAGCCAGGTCCACCGCCTTCTCCTGGGCCCGTTCTGAGGTGAAAGGGAAGCTCTGAAAGTGCACGGCTTCGAGTTCGAGCCCGCGCTTCAAGCCCATCCACCCGGCCGCCGGGCTGTCGATGCCGCCGGACAGGAGCAGGATCGCCTTGCCGGAACTGCCGACCGGCAGGCCGCCCGGCCCCCGGTAGCTACGCGCATAGGCGTAGGCGCCTTCCTCCCGGACTTCGACTTCGACCGTGATCTCGGGGCGGTGCAGGTCGACCCGCAGGCGCGGTTCCGATCGCAGGAGGTCAGCCCCCAGGACCTGGTTGAGTTCCATCGAGTTCACGGGGAAACGCTTATCCGCCCGGCGCGCTGCTACCCGGAAGCGGACGGCATGGTCGGCGGGGAAGTCGTTCAGCGCCTCGCCCAGGACCTGCCGGCTCGCGGCCGCGAGGGAATCCAGGTCGGCCTCAACTTGCAAGGCTGGAGACAACCCCACCACCCCAAATACCCGGCTGAGGCGGCCGACGGCTTCTCCCGCGGGAATCGAACTCAGGTCAAGCAAGAACCGGCCGCTCACTCGCTGGATCCAGGGAACGCCCCCTGGCAGATCCGCCAGGGCTCCCTTGAGGCGGTCGATCAGCAAGCGCTCGAAGAAGCGCCGGTTGCCCCCTTTGAGGCCGATTTCGCCGAATTTGATTAGCAGCACCGACTTGCTCATCGGCGGGTGAACTTTCGCAGATCGGCGACCGCCCCGACCAGGGCCGATAGGAAATGGTCGATCTCGCCCGCGGTGGTCGTCCATCCGAGACTCACTCGGATCGAGCTGTCCGCCATGCCCGGCTCGACCCCCATGGCTTCCAGGACGTGGCTTGGTCCTCGCTTGTGGCTGGAGCAGGCGGCCCCGGTTGCCACGTATACGCCCTCCGCTTCAAGACAGTGGAGAAGCACTTCCCCGGGGGCGCCGGGGAAAGAAAAATTGACGATATGAGGGGCGGCGGAAGGTCGGTCCGCCTCGCCGGGAAGCCCCGGGTCGATGGTCCAGGGCGGGCCGTTGAGTCGGGCATCCGCAATGGAGCTGAGGACTTCTTTGATGAGGTGACCGCGCAGCTCGCCCATGGTCCGCAAGGTCGCCGGCAATTCGGCTAGGGCCAGGTCGACCGCCAATCCCATCCCGGCGATGCCGGGGACATTCTCCGTCCCTGAGCGGCGGCCGCTTTCCTGCCCGCCGCCGGCAAGCAGCGGGCGCAAGACGACGCCGGAGCGGACGAACAGCGCTCCGACCCCCTTGGGTCCGCCGAGCTTGTGACCGCTGAAGCTGGCCAGGTCGGCATGCCGGCAGAGGCCGTCCAGAGGGATCCGGCCCAGCGCTTGGACGGCGTCGACATGCAGGAAGGGGCGGGGACCGGAGGGACGCGCCTCAGTCAGAGTGCGCGCGACTTCCTCGACCGGCTGGATGGACCCGACCTCATTGTTCACCAGCATGATGCTTACCAGCACCGTATCCGGGGCCAAGTGGCGGCGGATGTCCGCGGCCCTGACGACCCCTTGCGGCCCGGGTGCCAGCCGGGTGACCCGGTACCCCTCGCTTTCGAGTTCGGCCGCGACCGCCAGCACCGAAGGATGTTCGATGGCCGTCGTCACGACATGCTTGCCTCGCCGGGGCAGCCCGCGCAGGACGCCTTTGATCGCGAGATTATTGCTCTCCGTCCCGCCGGACGTGAATACGATCTCCTTCGGGTCGGCGTGGATCGCCCCCGCCAAAACTTCGCGCGCCCGGGCCACGATCCGCTCGGCGGCCACGCCCTTGCGATGGAGGGAGGAAGGGTTGCCGAAGTCGGCGCTCATCGCCTGCCGCACCGCCTCAAGTGCCTCGGGACGCACCGGCGAAGTGGCCGCGTGGTCCAGGTATGCTTCGCTCCGGCGTTCCGGCGGCAAGAACAACCCCCCTTGGCTGCATCATCTGGACTTCATCTTACTACTGCTCGACTATGACTTCAACCGCCGGGAGCAAGGGCCCGCGTATAGCCGGCCTCCGGCAGCGGCAACCTTTGGGACAGTTTCTCCCGTCCGGGGGAGGCGGGCCCCCATGCAAGTCCTCCTGGTCATCGGCAGGACCTTCCTGATGTACGGGCTGGTGCTCGTGGTCATGAGGACCATGGGCAAGCGGGAACTGGGACAGATTTCGCCCTTCGACCTGGTGGTCGCGGTGATGATCGCCGAGTTGGCGGCCATACCCCTGGAACGAGTCGATGCCCCTCTCCTCCCAGGGATGATCGCCATCCTCACCTTGGCGGGACTGGAGATCCTGCTGGCCAGAACGTCGCTCGCCGGCATCGCCGCGCGGCGGATCATCTCCGGAAGGCCGAGCCTGATCATCGCCCGGGGAAAACTGGTCGAGGAGGAGATGCGGAGACTCAACTACAACCTCGACGACCTCCTGGCGCAGCTAAGGCGGAAAGGGCACTTCGGTCCGGCGGAGGTTGAATGGGCCGTACTGGAGTGTTCGGGGGACCTTTCGATCATCCCGGTCGGCAACCAGCGGCCGGTGGTCACGGGTGATCTGGGCGTGACCACCGGGGATGAGCGGCTTCCCCGCGCCCTCATCCTGGACGGGGAACTCGATCGGGAGGCGTTGGCGGCCACGGGGTTGACTGAGAAGCAACTGCTGGCTGAGGTGAAGCGGAAAGGGGCAAAGGACATGCGAGGCGTCCTGTTCGCCGGCACCGACCGTCAGGGCGAGCTGTATGTGCAGCCGAAAGCCCACCGCCGCCGTTAGCCGCGGCAGCCCCTAAACCACCCGCCCTTCCCTGCCGATAGGGGTAGAGGGGACCGCCCCAGGCGGCTCCCCGGGGGCAGTGGCGGAGGTGTCACCTTGGGCCTGATGCGAGGGACATATCTGGCCGAGATTGGCCGGCTGGCCGGCGTAGGTGAGGCACGCCTGGCAGGGCGTTGGGCGAAGCCGGCGCAGCCCGATGCGCAATCACTCTGCCACGGGTTGCTGGAACCCGTACTCTCGCTCATCGATGGGCAGGAATGCCATTTCCCCGGCCATGCTATCCGGGTCGCCGCACTGGCCGATAACCTGGCCCGCCGCCGGGGACTTGGACCTCGCCGGCGATTCCATCTCCGACTGGCCAGCCTCATCCACGACCTCGGCAAGGCCGCCGTACCGGCGAGCGTCCTCGCCAAGCCGGCTCCGCTAACGGCTGATGAGAGGCAGCTTGTCCAGCAGCACCCGGTCCTTTCCGCCGCCATAGCCGGCCTGATCACTGACAGTCGCGACGTCGTGGAAGCCGTCCTGCATCATCACGAGTGGTGGGACGGGACCGGCTATCCTCATGGGCTGCGCGGGGAAGAAATCCCCCTGCTGGCCCGCATCCTCTGCCTCGTGGACAGCTATGACGCCATGACTTGCGACCGGCCCTATCGCGGGTCCCTGACCACCGAGGAAACCCAAGCGGAGCTTGCCCGGGGAGCCGGCACCCAGTTTGAGCCACGGCTGGTAAGGCTATTCCTCGCAGTCATGGCGGGGGCGGGTTCTGAACCCGCCCCGAAGGTCGATGTCCATCCGCGTCCGCTGCTCATCCGGCACTGAAGGTGACCCGTTCCTCCCTCGGCTCCCGATCGGTTGCCAGGCGGCGCTGAAGCTCCGCCGCGGCGAGGACCTCCACCCGATCCGGCTCGTATCCCAGCGTACCCCTTACCAGCCGCCGCAATTCGGCGTCCATCCGCTCCGGGTCCGCCCCCGGGTCGGCCGGCGAGGCGGCAACCGTCAGTTTCCCCTCCGCCAAGGCGAGTTGCCATAGCCCGACCACCTCGCAGGCATCAAGCGCTTGGCGCAGACCGGCGACGGGGATTTCTCGCGCCGGGTAGACCAGAGGGCCCAGTCGAGGGACTCGCGTGCCGCAGCCGGGGCAGGGGGTGGTCGTGATGCCGCCCTCCACGATGTCGCCCGTGCGGTAGCGCAAGAGGAAGGTGGCCCGCGCGTCGAGATGGGTGAGGACGAGTTCTCCGGTCTCTCCTTCTCCCCGGCGCTCTCCGGTAACCGGGTCGACGATCTCCAGGAACTCGAAGTCAGGGTAGGTATGGTAACCATGGCCGCCGCGGCACTCCGCCCAACCGGCCTTCGCCTCGGTCAGGAGGTAGACGCCGTGGACGGCCTCGGGAAGGGCCGGCGCACCCACGGCGGCCAGCGCTTCACTCAAACGCCGGCGCGTGCCGGCCGTGGCCGGCTCGCCCGTGATCAACACCCGCTCCAGCTTCTCCAGCCGGACCCCCTGTCGTGCGCCCACGTTCAAGGCGTAGGTGAGGAAGTTGGGGCACCCGACCAGGGTAGCGGCCCGGGTATTGGCCAGGGCCGTCAGCGTCTTGTCCACATCCATCACCCGCGGGCCGCCCGTCTGGACGGCGGTGATGCCCTGATCGAGCGTCGCCGCCGCGATCTGCCAGAAGGACAGATACGGTCCGTACGGTACGGCGTTGACGAGGGGGCGTTCCCCGTTGACCCCGGCAATCTGGAACAGGCGACGGCCGGCCGCTGCCGTCTGCTCGAGATCATGACGGCTATAGAAGATCGGCGTGAGGGGAGTGGTCCGGCCTCCGGCGAAGAATGCTTGAACGGGGCGAGTCTTGTCGGTTGCAGTAGCCCCGCCCGCATCCCGTTCCAGGCAGAACAGGAATGGGTCGCTTTCTTGCCGGCAAAGCTGCGCCACCGCCGCTCGGTCGGTGAAGGGCAGTCGAGCGAGGTGGTCGGTACGGGACAGATCGTCCGGCCCCAGTCCGGCCTGCTGCATCAGCCGGCGGTAATGGCGGTGATGGGGGTATACGAGTTCCCGGACGGCGCGGGCCAGGGCACGATCCTGCATCGTCCGGATTTCCGCAGGGTTCATCCTGCGAAGTTTGGCATAGTCCAACACGTCCTGTGATCCTCCCCCGCGGCCGGGTTACACCCGCGGCCGGTTATCGACAATGCGCTTTTCTTTGAGTTCCGTTTCCATGCCCAGTCGGCTGAGCATCTCCGGCATGGCGGTCAGCAGGATGTCCGTGGGCGCAACCTCCGTCTCGCGCAAGACCCGCTCGCGCAGGTCCGCCTTGAGCGATTCCACGTTGACTTCTGGCCTTGGGACCACTCGCAGATAAATCTCATCGAGGTCATAGGGGTCGTCATTGCGCTTTCGGAGTTCCACTTGCCATTCCAGCAGGTCGGGATGACCCATCAGTAGCGGGAAGAAGTTGTTCAGGTTCACGAGCGTCCCTTTGATCTTGGTGAGGGCGAACTCTCTGAACTCGGAACGTCGCTGGATATTGGCGCTTATGCGGGGGACGGTGCGGCCGCAGTTGGGGCAAGGACGGTAGGTGATGCCGCCGGCGGCGATGTCTCCCGTCCGGTAACGCAAGACGCAGGTTCCCCGCCAGTCAAGGGCGGTGTAGACGATCTCCCCGCTCTCTCCTTCGCCCACCGGTCTGCCGGTGTCAGGGTCCACGGCCTCGATGATTTCCAGGTCGGGGTAGGTGTGATAGCCGTGGGACTCTTCCGCCGGGCACTCGGCCCAGGCGAGGCGGCTCTCGGTACAGGCATAGGTAGCCAGCACATTGACGTGCCCCGCCCCCAGCTTGCCGAGGGCTTCGCGGACCTTCTCCTTCAGCCCCGGCGGCACGCGTTCCCCCCCGAAGAGCACGAGTCGCACATGGCGGAAGTCCCTTCCCTGGCGCACTGCTTCCCGGAGGAAGAAGTAAGCGTAGCCGGGTATGAATACCAGCACGGTCGCGCCCAAGGTCTCCACCGCGTCCATCAGGTTCGGGGTGCCCATGATCTTGCCGCCGCCCGAATGCAGGACCAGGCTGCCCTGAGCCTCGGCCGCGAAGTAGGTCTGCCAGAAGGCGAGGTGGGGCGCATAGGGGAAAGCATTGACCACCCTATCTTGCGGTTGCAGACCGAACACATTGAGCAGCCGGTAGCCACCTTCGCGGATGAACCCGAGATCGCGGGCCGAATACACGAAGGGGGTGGGGCGGGCGGTGCGTCCGGTCGTGAAGTGAATGTGTACCGGGCGGTACTCCGCCACCCTTTCCGCCACCACCGTCTTGCCGGCATACATCGACAGCTTGGCCAGATGCCCGTAACGCTCGGTCACCGTCTCGTCGGGTCGGACCACGAAGTCCTTGTGGCGCTCGGGCTCCTGGTCGGTCGGCGCGACGTCCTCCTTGAAGGTGAAGGGTAGTTTGGCCAGATCGTCCACGGTCTGGATGGAGTAGGGGTCGATGTCGTGCTGGCGGAATATGCGCTGGTAGTAGGGGCTATAGGGGTAGATCTGCGTGCGGATGAAAGCGCGAAGCTTGCGATCCTGCATGTTCCGGATCCGATCCGCCGACATGCGGCACAGTGCCTGCCAGTTCTCCAAGCGGTTCACCCCATCATGGGGGGGCGGACCGCCGCTGGCCCGCCCCCGCGCGAGATCAGTCGCCCGTTACTTGGGAAATACCCCGTACAAGGTGAAAACCGACAGCGCGATCAATGCCGAGAAGGCGACGACGAGGATCGGGAAGGCCTTGCCCTGGTAACGCTCTTCGCGGTAGTCGGGCCAGCCGTGCATGGCGTCTACCTGCTGGCGGGCCGCCAGGGGCGGCGCCGGGGTCAGCCAGGATACGACGACCATCGCGGCAAAGCAAAGGGGCACCGTCCAGGCCATGAGCTTGACCCATCCCATCGGGCCGTAGAGGAACCGGGATATCGCCGTGGCCGGTATTCCCAGGACCTCGATGACGACATACGGGATGAAGCTGGCCAGGAAACCCAGGATCATGGCGGTCGCCGCCCCTTCCCGGGTGGCCCGCTTCCACCAGATGCCCAGCACGATGGGCACGCCCAGGCTGGCGGCGGCGATGCCGAAGGCCCACATGATCGTCACCAGGATGAATTCCGGCGGCCGGATGGATAGCAGCGTGGACACCACGCCCACGCCGAACATGGTCCAGATGCTCAGGGTGAGCTTGCGGTCGTCGCTGATGCCGGGTCGAATCACCGAGTACAGGTCATGTACCAGGCCGGTGCCCATGATCATGAGCAGCCCGGCCACCGTGGACAGCGCCGCCGCCAGCGCCCCCGCCACCGTGAATGCCAGCATCCAGTTGTTGGTGAGGGCCTGGGTGAGGATGAACACCAGCTTGTCGGCGTCGACCGGCGCGATCTGCACCCCCCGGGTCGCGACGTAGTACACCCCGGCGAAGCCCATGGCATAGGCGGAGGTGTTCACCAGCCCGACCAGGAAGGCGCATATCACGGTGCTCCAGCGGGCGTCGCGGGCGTCGCGGACCGTGAAGTAGCGCATGACGAAGTGAGGCAGGCCGATGATGCCGAAGGCCGACCCCAGGAACACGGCTATGTACCAGCTAGGATGCACGACGAACGGGAAGAAGAAGTGAGGGGTCATGCGGATCATGTCGGGGACGGCGACGCCATACCCCAGCGGCGGGAACCACCAGCCGGTCACGCCGAGCTGGCGGAGGATCGCCATCAGCGGCACGATGAAGGCGAGGGTCAGCACGATGGACTGGAAAGTCTGGTTGTAGGTGACCCCGTACATGCCGCCGATGGTGACGTACAAGGTCACTACCAGCCCGCCGATCATCACGCCCCAGATCCCGGGGATGCCCAGCAGGAGTTCGAAGATGATGCCCACGCCCTTGATGTTGCCCACCATGTACAGCGTGGACACCACCAGCATCACCGCGACGGCGATGATGCGCAGGGTGGGGCTGTAGAAGCGCTCGCCGATGAAGTCCATGCTGGTGAAGGTCTTGTGGCGCCGCAGGTACGGCGCAGCCAGCACCAGCATGACCAGGAAGGCGGCCGTGAAGGCAGCGTAGATGGCGATTGCCAGGTAGAAGCCGAACCAGATCAGGGCGGTGAGCCCCAGGAAGGTGGTGAGGCTCAGGGAGAGGGACACCATCGCCAGGCCGTTGTTGATGGCATCCACCGACCGCCCGGCCACGTAGTAGTCGGCCAGGTTGCGGGTGAGGCGGCGTCCCCAGAAGCCGATGATGACGCTCACCGCCAATACCACGACCGCCATCACGATGCCCAGGCCGAACACGCCACCGTTCACGCGGTTCCCCCCCTCTCAATCTCCTTCTCCAGCCGGTCCATGTACAGGGCGTAAACCGCGCCCACCGCGGTCACCCCGAACCAGCCGAGGATCAAGAGCAGGAAGTAGTGGGTGGGGAACCCGAGCACGTGGCTGCGGGCGGCGAAGGCGGGGCCCGGACCGAAGAACAGGTCCCTTCCGAGCACGAAGAAGACGCTCAAGATGCCGCCGAACAACATGATCAGCAGGAAACAGATCAGGGTCAGCCAGGCCTCCTTGCGGTACGTTCGCATGGCTCAACTCCCCTCTCGGGACTCCGGCCACTTTCTACCGCCATTACAGAAATACCTGCAATCCCCTCCCCCCTCGTTTGCCTGCTCCGATGGTAGCGATGCATTATTCGGAAGCCGCCTCCGTTTTCCTGCCGCACATATCCGAACAATGGCGCAACGACCTGGGCGGCCCGAGCTAGAACAGGCCTGACGTAACCGCCATGGTATAATGAACCCATGCCGCCAGCCATATCGACCCCAGTTCCCCGGGCCCTGGTCAGCGCCTGCCTGGCCGGAGTCAATTGTCGCTATGATGGGGGAACCTGCTCCAGCCCTCCGGTGATCGAGCTGGTGCGGACCGGCCGGGCGGTGCCGGTGTGTCCCGAGCAACTGGGCGGCCTGCCCACGCCGCGCCCGCCCGCCCGGCTGAGCGGCGATGGCCGGGCGGTGTTGGCCGGAGAGGCGCGGGTCACCGATGCCCAGGGTGACGATGTCACCGCCCAGTTCCTGCGCGGCGCGGCCGAGGTCGCCGCCCTGGCCCGCTTGCTGGGAGCAAGGGATGCCATCCTCAAGCGCGGCAGTCCTTCCTGCGATCCGGGACCGGCAGCGATGGGAGTCACCGCCGCCTTGCTGGCTCGCGAGGGGCTTACGCTCCGGCATGAGGAAGATCCCGGTCCGGAGCCGATCGCAGTCCCTCCGGGGGTCGGGGTCAAGTGCTGGCTGGTCGCCCGGGATGGACCGGTGCTCGGCGCCGGCCTTCGTTCACTGCTCGAAGGGGTGAAGGCGACGGGCACGATCACCGGCGCGGCCCGGGCCATGGGCATGTCCTACCGGCAGGCCTGGGGACGCATCCGCTTGACCGAGCGGCGCCTGGGGATGAAACTGATCGACACGCGGGCCGGCGGTGCCCGGGGCGGAGCCACGGCCCTCACCCCCGGGGCAATAGAGCTGCTCGACTCATTTCGCGGTTTCGAGAAGGAAGTCGGCGAAGCCGCCGCCGCTAGCTTCGAGCGGCACTTCCCGCCCCGCCAACCGTAGTCGGAGAGCGACGACCGTCTCATCGACCGGCGTCGCCGCCCTTCCTTTCCTGTCGCCTTCATCTCTCCGCGGGCCATTGTAAGCAATAATCCGAATATGTTAGACTCAATGGCGAGCAGTAAGGGCCGGAGCCGCTCCTCCCGGCCCTGCCGCCGCTCGACACATCTGGTACCGGGAGGGATGGCAATGACAGCGCAAGTGCGGTTGGTGGCGGTCAGTCTGGTGCTCGTCCTGGTCCTTGCCCTTGCCGGATTCGCTGGGCTGTCGCCGCAAGTCGAGGCTTCACCGCCGGCCGGGTTCGCGCCGGGGCAAGTCCTGGTGCGGTTCCGCCCCGGCACGCCCGCGGCCGCGGTCGCCGCGGCCCATGGGTCGAGCCAGGGTCAGGCCCTGAAGGTGCTTGACCGGATCGGCGTCCAGGTGGTGCGGGTCCCGGCGGGCGATGAACTCCGCGCCGTAGCCAGGTACCGGGCGAATCCCAATGTGCTGTTCGCCGAGGTCGACGGGACCGTGAGGGCGCTGGGCTTCACGCCCAACGATCCCATGCTGCCGGACCAGTGGGGCCTCACTCGGGTGGAAGCCACACTGGCCTGGGGCGTGACCCGCGGGAGTTCTGCGATCCGCATAGCCATCCTCGACACGGGGATCGACGCGGGGCATCGCGACATCAACCCCAAGGTGGTGGCCGCCCGGAACTTCAGCACCAGCACCACGGTGAGTGATCGCAACGGCCACGGCACCCATGTGGCCGGCATCGCCGCCGCCGTCACCAACAACGCCCGGGGCATCGCCGGGCTGGGCTTCAACGCGGTGCTCATGAACGGCAAGGTGCTCGGGGATAACGGCAGCGGGACGTGGTCATCGGTCGCCAACGGCATCATCTGGGCGGCGGACAATGGCGCCCATGTCATCAACATGAGCCTGGGCGGCACCAGCCACTCCGCCACCGTGGAGGATGCGGTCAACTACGCCTGGGGACGAGGGGTCGTCCTGGTCGCGGCAGCGGGCAACAGCAACACCAGCACCCTGACGTACCCGGCCGCC
>DATIKW010000042.1:0-108837 GCA_035477115.1 Bacillota bacterium
CCGGGTCCGGGAAAAGACCCGGGCCAGCAGCGTGTCGGCCAGCTCGGCTTTCAACGCCAGCTTGCTTGAGGGTGCCAGGATGCGACCGGCCACCATGGCCAGCACCGATTGCTGCTCGGCCTGGGTGAAGTCGGCCAGCAGCCGCGGAAGCTTGTACTTGTGCCAGGCGCGGTAGATGGCCAGTAGCCCTCCACCGCGAAGCGCGTCCCCAGTACTCACCTTCACCGAGGAAAGGGCCACGCCCACGACGGCCTTGCCGTGCTTCAGCGATTGGGCAATCGCTTCGATGACGTGGGTCGGGAGTTTGCTGAGGTTCATAAGCACGCGGTGCCTGGTCTGACCAGATTCACGATCGCGGTAGGACTCAACCAGCTGGTACTGCTCGTACCGCTTCTTGGCCTTGGTATTCCAAGACTTCTTGACGAACAACTCCGGCACCTCCTCTCTAGACCACTTTATCAAGATTACTATTCGTCGTCACGTGTTTCTATCAAGCCATACTATAGACCACCTTGTGAGCACAAAAGACCCCTCCCGCCCAGCTTGGACCATTATCTCAGTGGCAGTGGGAGGGGGAAGTCAAGCTAACGCTCGGGATGACGCGCGCCGCCGCGTATGAGTTGGCCAACGTCGCCACGAGGCATTCCGGCCAGGAGGCCCAGCCCCTTCGGCGTCGCGTCGATCCCGATGTTATACGCATCCACATCCAATCGCTCAGCCTGCGGGTTCCGCAGACTTGAGCCTGGCGATCATGATCACATCGTGGCCCTCTCCGGTGTCGGAGAAGGGCCGCCCGTCGTAGTCACCCAGAGTCTCGGTTACCTCCATACCAGCACTCTCGATCAGTAGTCGAGTCTCACCCACGGAAGGGTAGTACTCCGTCGCGGGCGTGACATAGGCTGCGGTGATCTTGCTGTCGATGACCTCCAGGATGAGGAAGTTCAGAATGGACAGCTGCCGATTTGCCTCATAACGGTTGTACGTGAGGACCACGTGTCCCTGGCCTGGGGACTCCTGGTACACAGACAGATCATACCTGCCGCTCTTGTTTGACATCAGGTATGCCGAAGGGATGCTGAAGTCCAGGATGAACTTGCCATCCGGCCTGAGGTGCCGGGACACCGAGCGGAAACAGGCGCGTCTACCTTCCTCTTCCACCAAGGCGAACACCGTATTGAGTCCGAGAATGACGAAATCGAAGAGCAACCCGAGTGAGAAAGCGCGCATGTCCGCATCCACTTGCACCACCCTGTGGCGAAGCGAGGCTGGTACTTTCCCGCACAGGATCTGGTGCATGTCGGGTGAGTTGTCGAGGGCGTAGACGTTGTGTCCAGACTGGGCGAGCGGAATCGCCACTCTCCCTGTTCCGCTACCTAACTCAAGGACAGTGGCAGGAGTAGGTCCGATTGTCCTCAGGTAGTACTCCACATCGCGGTCGCCGCCTTGGATCGAATCGTAGAGTTGCGCGCTGACGCCGTGGTAGTCTGGCTGCAACGCGGCACACCCGAGTCCCAACAGCTTCCTGAGTTCGGGCACAAGCAGATCATCGACATTGACGTGCATCTATCCAGCCTCCCCCGAAGAAGACTGCCCACTGGAGTTGCCCCGTTCCCGCATTTGCTTGGTCAACTCATACCAGACAAACTGCGGCTTCTCACCATTCTCGTTTGCCGGTCGAAATTGCCGAAAGCCAACACGTTCGGCGACTCCCTGGGACCGCACATTATCCGTATATGTCTTCAGAGTGAGCCGTTCGAGACCCAGCTCAGTAAATCCCCAATCGCATAGCAGTCCTACTGCCTTAGCTGCAATACCACGTCCCCGGCTAGTCTTGGCCAGCCAGTACATCACTTCCGCTTCATTCGCATAGCTTGCGCTCTTTACCACCGCAACGTTACCGGCAAGCTCATTGCGATGCAAGTCGACAACGGCGAAGGAGAACACGTCCTCTCTTGCGTTTACCGCTTCAATTGCGGCTACGGTCTCATCAACCGTCAACTTGGGCGGTTCCGTCGTCCACCTGAGGACCTCTTCGTCTCGGGCGTCAACATACCACTGCGCGTCAGAGACCTGCCATGGTCTGAGAAGCACTTCACCCTGGCTCAGGATCACAACGCTTACCCCCATCGGCCCACTTTCCCGGATCCGTCGATGATACTGCTTAACGCTGCCCATCACCGGGCGGCGACAGGCGGCGAAGCCGGCTGTTGACGCTCCGGCGCAGGGGCTTGTTGGGCGTCACTACCGCGTAACCTGAATTTCCGAAGCGCCTACGCGCACAGCGTAGCTCTCAAGAACAAGAATTGGGGCGACATACGACGCGATGGCAATGGGTGTGACGTTGGCCTGTAGCTGATGGCGGAGTGCCGGTTCAGCGCCGGTGAGCCGCGCTGAACCGCAAATGGTGCTGTCTAATGTCAACATCTGGGTTCGCCGTGGGTGCCGCGCATTCCTGTTTCCAATTAGAAGTCGGATCGGGACAGTTATGCATGTCAGGCACAAGGTTCTGCGGGCGCGAAAGTCTGTTCCTGGAAAACCACACCCAACGGCGGGCAGTCGGGCTAACGTTGAGTTCAGCTGCGAGGCTCCATCGCGTAGCGGCCGGCCTCGTCCGCTGCAACTCATTGTTGAACGGCTCGTTCCTAGTCCTCTCGGACGAGTTTCCGCACCCGCACAAACGCTGACTCCGCCTCCGCGCCATTGCCCCCCGGAAGGTAGGACCATCCGATTGCGCGCTCCTCGTCGGTCACTATCGTTCGAACCTTCTCCCAATCGGGCCGCGGGTCGCTTAAGGCCGCGAAGAGCCGGGCTGCTTGCGCGAGCCGGTCCCGATACTGGGGCCGCAATTCAGCCCGGGTAGTATTCGCCGCTCCCTGCTCGAGGTGTCGCACATACTCCGTGAGAGCCTGGATCACGAGTTGGCGGTCAATCGCCAAGTTGCACGCTCCCCTACAACAGTCCGTCCAACGAAAAGCGATTGAGCGGCGCCAGGGCTGGTCTCTCCGGACCATGGGCCGCCCCTACTGCGTCCGCTCGAATCGCTTGTTAGCCCGGCGTTACCGAGTAGCCAATGGTTTAGCGGCCCCGAGCAAGGAGCGAGCGAGTTCAATTGCCTTCATAAGGTCCCTCTCTAGGTCACCGTTCACGACCCGGTCCCTGCTACTCTCAGCCCACTTGGGGAACTCGGTCATTCGAGAGGCTGTCTGGAGAGTGTACAGGGTTGCCAAAGGACGATCCAGCGTCTCCTCGCGTGAGTCTAGGGTACCGTAGGCTTCCCAGAAAGCAGGTATTGCGGCGCCTGAGAGGGAGGCGGTCACGTTACGGCAATCGCTGTACCGCAACCCCACCCCGAGGAGGTGGTAATCGAAGACCACAGCCTCCTGCGCGTGGTCCTCTCCCCCGACGAGAGCCAGATTGGTCCAGTAGAAGTCATTATAGTTGAAGGTAGGTGTCAATGCCTTGACCGCAGCCTGGAGAAGCTCAATCTGTTTGGCAGCGAGGTCCCAAGCGCGGCTTTGAGCGACACCGTTTGATCGACCCGTGGCAAGTATGGTGTCGCGACTAAGGTTGTCCTCCTCCCGGGCCAGAAAGCTCACACGCTGCCCCGTGGCAAGTAGGGCTTCGCCAGCATCGTGGAAGATGCGGTACCAGCGTGCGACCGCTCGGGCGACGTCTGGTCTGGTCAGGTCGTCCGGAGTAGCGAGCCTCCATGTCCCACTGTTCGCGAGGTCCTCAAGTAACAACGCCTGTTCCGTGCTGCCGTGAATCGGTACCGTTGGCACCCCGAGTTCTCGAAGTAACAGGGAGCCTGCAACCTCCACCCGCGCCGCTTCCTCCGGCAGCCACTTGAGGACGTAGGATTTATCGTCCGTGACGACCCGCCAGACATTGTGGCCGTGCCTTACGGAGAGGCTTTCTACCTTCCGGATCGTCGCTGCATCGACACCGAGCTGTTTGAGGAGATCGTGTGGATCAGTACTCACGGAATCTCTCTCCAATCCGCAATCCCGAGCAAGCCCCCAACCGCTGTCGCCGCTCACGTAATTCCCATGGGTCAATCACACAATCCCCCACGGTCACAATCATGTAATTCCCCAGGGGGGCGTTCACGCAATTCCCCACCCGGGCGTCATTCGGTTTCGTCAGCCCTTGGCAATCACCTCCTTTTGGGGTGATGCTGAGGTGGCGGTCAGGAGGAGTTGCTGGAACACGTTTGGGATGCCGAAGCCGATCCTTTCAGTAACAGAGTAAGGGTACATCTTCACTCGCTGCGTCAGAAGCTGGGCGGTCATGGGACGAGATACATCGAGACGGTCGTAGGACAAGGATACCGAATCGCATCGCCTTCCGGGGAGGTTTCGTCATGAATCGATGGTCCTCTCTATCACAATACGTAGGCGACCGACTCACCTTGCGGATACGGTTGATGCTCTGGGTAATGGGGCTGCTTTTCGTGTTGACCGGAGCGTTGCTGCTGTTTGTGAACATGGCGGTTGCGATGGCGAAGCCTACGCTTCCTCTCCAACCGCAAGCGGAAGTACCATGGGAATTGGTGGATATCCGGTACGACCAAGCGGGAGGAGAATGCCTGCGCTCTTTCCGCGCCATGCAAGCTCTACCAGGCGCACTGCGGGAGCCGGCCCAGCCGCTGCCGGAAGTGCCCATACCGCTAATCTTTGTCTCCGTTGTCCGACAGGATGTCTTCAATCAGTTGCGTGTCGTCTCCCTCATGGGGTTGGGAGTGATTGTCGTCGTGGGCGGCATCGGCTCTTACTGGCTGGCCGGGCGGGCGTTGCGCCCGGTAAGGCATCTGGCGCAAGCGGCACAGCAAATTGGCCCAAGGACGCTCGATACGCGGCTCAACCTCAGAAGGCCTGATGACGAACTGAATCAACTGGCCGGCGCCTTTGACGGCATGCTGGATCGCCTGGAAGCTGCATTTGACCGACAAGGCCGTTTCGTTGCCGATGCGGCACACGAACTGCGGACACCGCTCGCCACTCTCCGTGCCGGCCTGGATGCTGTCCGCGGTGCTCCCGATACGGCGATTGAACTTCACCGGACGACGACTGCAGCCCTGGAGCGTGCACTCACCCGGTTGCAGCGGCTGGCGGATGATCTCCTTCTCCTGGCCACCGAGGAACCCTGCATTTGCAGGTCTGTCGTCGACATTCAGCCCATCATGGAGGACGTGCTGCTTGACCTCAAACCGCTGGCTGACGAGCACTCGGTGACGTTGAGCTTCGCGGGAAATGGCGACCTGATGACCCCGGGAGATTCGCTGTCATTGGCGCGGGTGTTCCGCAACCTCGTCGAGAACGGCATTCGCTACAACCGTCAAGCTGGAGAAGTCATTGTGAACACCTGTCGTGAGGGTGAATGGCTTGTGGTCACCGTGGCGGATACCGGTATCGGAATACCGGTTGAACAGCAGCCTCGCATATTTGACCGTTTCTATCGAGCGGACAGCTCACGTTCCCGGCACGGAGGCGGAGTCGGCCTGGGGCTGTCCATTGCGATGCATGTCGTGCAGCTTCACGGCGGTCAACTTGAAGTAAAAAGCACTCCCGGCGCCGGCAGTACCTTCATCGTGAAATTGCCCTTACCCAAAGCGACGGAGGGTTGAACCGGGCGGGTCGTTGACAGGTTTCCGCCAGCCGGTCATAATTATCAGTAGAATTGGCGGTGGATTCGGGCCCTGTATTGGGCCGGGCACGCCATGCAGGCCAAGCGAGGGAGGTGACACCGGGAGGAGCAGAAAGATGCGCGTACCAGCCCAACGATCCGACTGGTTGTGACAGGGAGGCATGCAGTCATGTGGAAGTTCCTGCGCGTGAACATGACGGACCTGACGACCAAGTTCGAGCGAGTCCCCGAGAAGTACGCGAACATGGGCGGACGCTGGCTGACATCCCGCATCGTCCATGACGAGGTCCCCCCCACCTGCCACCCGTTGGGACCCAACAACAAGGTCGTTTACGCCTCGGGGATCGTCACCGGCACCGCCGCCCCTACCTCAGGACGCATATCGATCGGCGGGAAATCGCCCCTGACCGGCACCATCAAGGAGACCAACTCCGGCGGCCTCGCCGGCCAGAAGCTATCGCGTCTGGGCATCCGAGCCATCATCGTCGAGGGGCAGCCGGAGGAGAAGGGCAAGTACTGGGTACTCAAGGTCAACAAGGACGGGGCCGAGCTTCTGCCGGCGGCCGGCGCTTGGCTGGGAAAGGGACTACACGCGACCTACCCCCTCCTCTTCGATAAGTTCGGCGATAAAGTGGCCGTCATCGGCATCGGTACTGCGGGAGAGAAGTTGATGGCCAATGCCGGTATCTGCGTCAACGACCCTCAGAACCGACCTTCCCGCTACGCCGGGCGAGGGGGAATGGGGGCGGTGATGGGCTCAAAGGGCCTGAAGGCCATCGTCCTCGACGACAAGGAAGGCCCCGGCGTCCCCATCGCGGACAAGGCGCTCTTCGACACCGGCCGCAAGAAGCTGGCGGAGGCCCTGCAGACCCACGCCGTGACCAAGCCCGGCGGCGGACTGAACACCTATGGCACGGCGGTGCTGGTCAACGTCATCAACGAGGCCGGCGGCTTCCCCACCAGGAACTTCCGCGATGGACGCTTCGCTGGCGCCGCCAAGATCAGCGGCGAGACCATCCATGAGGTCTGCCAGAAGCGGGGCGGGGTGGGCATGACCGGTCACGGCTGCAGCCCCGGATGCATCATCAAGTGCTCCAATGTCTACCCGAAGGCCGATGGCAGCGAACTGGTGTCCGTCCAGGAGTATGAGTCGGTCTGGTCGTTCGGCGCCCAGTGTGGCATCGATGATCTGGACATCACCGGCGAGTTGATCCGCCTGTGCAATGATTACGGCCTGGATACGATCGAGGCCGGGGTGACCATCGGCATCGCCATGGAGGCGGGACTGGCGAGTTTCGGCGATGGGAAGCGAGCCATCGAACTGATGCGCGAGATCGGAAAGGGCTCCCCGCTGGGCCACATTCTCGGCAATGGCGCCGAGAGCACGGCGCGCGTCTTCGGCGTGGTACGCTGTCCCACGGTCAAGGGCCAGGCCATACCGGCCTATGACCCGAGGGCGATCAAGGGAATCGGCATCACCTATGCCATCTCCACCATGGGCGCCGACCACACTTCCGGGTATACCATCGCGCCGGAGATACTGGGAGTGAGCGGCAAAGCCGACCAGTTCAGCGTCGACAAGGCCGAT
This sequence comes from Bacillota bacterium, assembly GCA_035477115.1. Lineage (GTDB taxonomy): Bacteria > Bacillota > Sulfobacillia > UBA995 > UBA995 > UBA995. Next base: position 7,235 of record DATIKW010000042.1, read on the forward strand.
ATGGCGCGCAATTTCCAGTATGCCACCGCTTTCATCGACGCGAGCGGCCATTGCCTGTTCATCGCCTTCGCCATCCTGGACATACCCTCCGGGCTCGAAGGGCTGGTGGAAGAGTGCAACGGCGTGTTGGGCACGAACTGGACGCTGGACGACATCGGCAGGATCGGCGGCGAGATCATCGGCATCGAGCGGTCCTTCAACAAGGCGGCCGGTTTCACCCGCGCCCATGACCGCCTGCCGGAGTTCATGAAGCGGGAGAAACTCCCGCCGCACAATGTCGTCTTCGACGTGCCGGACGAGACGCTGGACAAAGTGCATGCCGTCTGAGCCCGAAAATCCGAGAAGATGCGCCTCGGCGACGATCGAGGTGCATCTTTTCGGCAAGTTGCGGCGCTTCACCGAGAATCGGGAGTCGAGCCGAGAATCGGTCATCTGCGTGCCGGTTGAGGAGAGTGATACGATCGCCGACATCATCGAACGCATCGGGATTCCCGGCGATGAAATCGGCAGCAACGTCTTCCTCAACGGCGAGTATTCGGCCACGACGCGGCGGGTGACGGCCGGGGACCGTCTGGGCGTCTTCCCGGATGACATGCAATTGCTCTACAAGTGGTATTTCCCCAAAGCTCGCTGAATGGACCGAGGTGGGTGACGGCCTTGATCGCGATCGAGGTCCGACTTTATGCTACCTTGAGGAGGTATCGCCCGGAACTCGAGGTGGGCGAACCGCTGATCCTCACGGTAGATGAGGGGATGACGGTGCGACGGGTCCTCGAGGAGGCGCTGGGCATCCCGGCCGATGTGGTCAAGGCCGTGTTCGTCAACGACACGTACCGGGAACTCGACCGCGTGCTGGCCGATGGCGATCGGGTCGGCGTCTTCCCGCCGGTAGGCGGAGGCTGAGCGCCCCGCCGGCGAGCCCCTACCGGGATCCGCCGGGTGCGCCGGAAGGCTCGGCCGGATGGTCCGGGCGGGCGCAGTCGGCCACTTCGCCCGCCAGTACCTCCACGGCATGGGGCAGCACTTCCCGCAAGGCCTCCAGGTTCTCGCGCACGCCGCGCGGGCTTCCCGGGAGATTGACGATCAGCGTCCTCCCCCGGATGCCGGCGATCCCCCGGGAAAGGGCTGCCCGGGGCGTGAACTGACGCCCTGCCTCCCGCATGAGTTCGCCGAGACCGGGCACCGGCCGGTCGATCACGTCGGCGGTGGCCTCGGGAGTCACATCGCGCGGTCCGAGTCCCGTCCCCCCGGTGGTCAAGATCAAGGTCATCCCGGCGCCTGCCATCGCGCGCAAAGCGCCTGCGATCAACTCGCGCTCGTCGGGCACCACCCGGTACTCCGCGATCGACCAGCCCATGGTCGCGAGCACTTCGCCCACCACTTCCGCCGACCGGTCCGCCCGCGCCCCGGCAGCGGATCGATCGCTGGCGGTCAGGACGCCCACCCTCACGCTTTCACGCTCCTCCACAGGCCATCACCCGGCCGCACGGCGCCGCCCCGTAGCACCCGGGCGAAGATCCCCTCCCGGGGCATGACGCAATCTCCGGCCTGATAGTAGATGGCGCAACGATCGTGGCACTCCTTGCCGATCTGGGTCACTTCCAGGAGCGCTCCGCCCTCCAACTCCAGCTGATGGCCCAGTTCCAGTGCCAGGAGGTCGATGTCCTCCGTGGTGAGGTTCTCGGCGAAGTCGCCCGGGCTGACCTCGAGTCCTTTCGCCCGCATCTTGTCGATGCTCTCGCGGGCCAGCAAGCTGACCTGGCGGATGGGGTCGCCGGCATGGGCGTCGCCCTCGAGCCCGTGGTCGGCACGCAGGATCCCTTGTAGGCGGGGTTGCTTACGCTGTCCCTTGACAGCTGACCCACATACGGCGACGATCCGGCCGGCCCGATACTCCCCGCTCTTGCCGCCGCTCTTGGCAACCAGGCGGACGTCCTCGAACACCGTCTGCGGTCCCAGGGACTTGACCATGTCATAGAGGGCGAGGGCAGCGACGGTGGCGGCGGTCAGCGCCTCCATCTCCGCGCCGGTCCGGCCGGTGGTGCGGGCGGTAGCCTCGATGATGACGCAGCGGGCGGTCGGGTCGGGCACCAGCCGCACCTCTACCCCGTCCAAGGGGATGGGGTGGCACAGCGGGATCAGGTCGGGAACCCGTTTGGCCCCCATGATCCCCGCCAGTTGCGCCACGGCCAGCGCGTCGCCTTTCGGTGTGCCTCTCCCGGTGACGGCATCGAATACCTCGCCGGTCATCCGGACCCGGGCGCGGGCGGTCGCCGACCGCCGCGTGGTCTCCTTGTCCCCGACGTCCACCATGCGGGCCCGGCCCTCGGCATCGAGGTGCGTCATCTCCACCGCGGCCTCATCCTCCAAGCTCTGACATGCGCCGATGGGCCCCGCAACCGCCATCCATCCCGTGCACCAGCGGCTTCTGGCTGATCGCCAGGGCGAACAGCCCGCCGAGTTCCTCGGCCCCGGCGCCGCAGCGTAGCGCTTCGCGCAGGTCGACTCCGTTCTCCTGCGCGAGGCAACCATGCAGCTTGCCATCGGCGGTCAAGCGCAAGCGGTTGCACGTACTGCAGAAGGGCCGGCTCAAGGCGGAGATCAGCCCGAGCGTGGCCGTCCCATCCCCGGCCGGGCTCACTCCCGGGAGTTCCGGGGCGGCAACCGGCCGCCGGGGAATCCAGCGGTAGTAGACCGCGGGTCCGTTACCGGGGACGCCGGCGAGGGGCAGCAGTCGACCCCGGCGCGCCAGGCGGGATAGCACTACCGGGCCGGGCACCTGCCGGACGCCCGCCCACGAATGGCTCTCGCCCAGCGGCATCAACTCGATGAACCGCACGGCCAGCGCGTAGGTCGCCGCCAGGACGGCAAAGTCCTCCACCTCGCCGTCGTTCATCCCCTTGACCAGTACGACGTTCAGCTTCACCGGCGACAAGCCCGCCCTCAGAGCAGCCGCCAGGCCGGCCAGGGCGCCGGCCAGCGAACCGCCCCTGGTCAACGTCCGGTACACATCGGGTTGCAGCGAGTCCAGGCTGAGGTTGACCCGAGACAGCCCCGCCTCGCGCAAGGGGACGGCCAGGTCAGGGAGGAGCAGGCCGTTGCTGGTCATGGTCACTTCGCGAACTCCCGCCAGGGCGGCCAGGCGCCCTACCAGGCTCACTACTCCGCGGCGGACCAGCGGTTCCCCTCCGGTCACCCGGAAACGATCGATGCCCAGGGGGACGGCGGCGGCAGCCACCCGGAGGATCTCCTCGTACGTCAGGATCTCCTCGTGTTTGCGGGGAGGGACGCCGTCCGGCCCCATGCAGTAACTGCATCGCAGGTTGCAGCGGTCGGTGACCGACAGCCGGAGATAGTTCACTTCGCGCTCACTCACCGCCGCTCACCTGCCCCTCGACCCAGCGCTGCTCGCCGGTGCGGGAAGTGTCGTAACCGCCGAGCGCCGCCACCGCTTCCTGGAAGCGCGGCTCCTCAAGCTCCTCCATCACCCGGCGCACGCCGGGATGGGTCAGACTCGACTCGGGGATGGCGAGTTCATAGCGTTCGGCGGTCACGGGTACGAAGTCGAGCCCCAGTGCCCTGGCCGCCGCCAGGATGCCCAGCCCCGCCTCGGCCGCGCCGGACGCAACTGCCGCCCCGACGGCCAGGTGGCTGTATTCCTCCCGATCGTAACCCTGAACCTCCCGCGGGTCAATGTGTAGCCGCTCCAGCTCGTAGTCCAGCAGCACCCGGGTGCCGGCACCCCGCTGCCGGTTCACGAAGGTCATGCCGGGGCGGGCGAGATCGGCCAGCCCGGCAATGCCGAGGGGATTCCCGGGGGCGACGAGCAATCCTTGCTGCCGCCAGGCCAGCGTCACCAGCAAGATACGGCCGGGAGGACCCCAGCGCCGCACGTAGGACAGGTTGTACTCTCCGGTCGCGGGATCGAGCAGGTGCACCCCGGCCAGGTGCGCCTCTCCCCGGCGCAGGGCCGCCAGTCCCGCCAGGCTGCCCACGTTGGCGGAAGCGAGGGTAAGGTCCGGCGAGCCGGCCCGCAAGTGGGCGGCGAGGAGATCGAGGGCCAGATCATGGCTGCCGGCCGCCAGGACGGTGCCATCAAGTTGCGCCCGGTCCACCAGGAGTTCGACGGGAAGGGTGGTACCCGCCTCGAATCCCTCGCAATCGGGCTCGAGGATGAGGAGAGCTTCGGCCCGGGCCAGGGAGGTCAGGATCCCGGCACCGCGGGGCTGAGGCACGGCCACCGTCCGACCGCCGACCCTTCCCAGTCGGACGCGGACGAACTCGGTGAAGCCCGGCACCCCGGGAAGGCGGCGCGTGAGGACGGCCGATTCGGTGAGGGGAGCGGGCGCGGCCCTTCCTTGCCACTGCAGGAGCAGCGGCCTCCCAAACAGCCGGAAGCTGAGCCAGGCGGACACGGGGTAGCCGGGCAGGCCGAGCAGGGGCAGCGGGCCGCGCGCCGTACGTAGCAGTGCCAGCAGCACCGGTTTACCCGGCCGCATCGCCACGCCGTGCACCAGCACTTCACCCATTTCCCGGGCGACCCGGGCCGTGAAGTCGCGAGCGCCCGCCGAGGACCCCGCATTCACCACGATGAGGTCTGCCCCGCGGGCGATGGCCTCGGTGACGGCCTCCGCGAGCGACCGGGGATCATCGGCAACCGGCTGCCGCACGTCGGGCTCGCCGCCCAGCTCTCGTACCAGCCCAGACAACATGAACGAGTTGGACTCGAGGATCTTCCCCGGCGGCACGGGGAGGGAACCCGGGCTGCCCAGGGCGATCAGTTCGTCTCCTGTGGGGATGACGGCCACCCGGGGACGCCGCCACACGGCGATTTCCGCCACCCCGGCCGACGCGAGGACGGCCAAGTCGGCGGGACCCAGCATGTAGTTGCCGGGGTACAGGAGCTGTCCGGCCACGACATCCTCGCCGGCGGTGCGCACGTGCTGCCACCGGGGGGCAGCCGCGGTGATCACGACGGCCTCCCCTTCCGGCACCGCATCCTCCAGCATGATCACCGCGTCGCGATCCGGCGGAAGGGGCGCGCCCGTATCCACCGGCAGCGCGTCCTGCCCGAGGACCAGCCGCAGCGGCGTCGTCTCGGCGGCCCCCCGGGTGGACGCCGCCTGGACGGCATAGCCGTCCATGGCCGCCGCATGATAGGCGGGAGACGACGCGCGGGCGTACACGGGGCCGGCCAAGACCCGGCCGGCGGCATCAGCCAGCGCCAGCAACTCCGGGCCCAGCGGCCGGTGCCGGTCGGCCGCGACCAGGGCGCGGCGAAAAGTGGCCATGGCCTCGGACAGGGGCACGTTGTCGAGGTAGACCGATCGCTTCAACCAACTGCCTCCTCTACCGCCGGAGCAGGCGAACTTCCACTTCCTCCCCCTCATTCAGTCCCCGCCGGCTGGCGGGCACCCTGACCAGGCCGTCCGCCCGAGTCAAAGAACTGATGGCCCCGGACTTTCCGGGAAGGGGTTCCGCGTCCCAGCCCGATTCGCCCTCGGCCAGCAGGACCCGAACATGTTCCTCCACTCCGCCCCGGACCGGCAGGTTGCGCGTCAGCCGGGCCCGCACCCCGGGGGCGGGGTATGCTCCCCGCTCGCCGGCCAGGAAACGCAGGAAAGGTCCTACCAGGATAGCGTACACCACGAGTGCGGAAACGGGATGGCCGGGCAGGCCGATGACGGGGACGCCCTCGCACACCGCCAACGCCGTGGGCTTGCCGGGCTTCACCGCCAGACCGTGGGCCAGCACTTGCCCGAGCTTGGCCAGTACGGCCGGCACGAGATCGGCCTTGCCCACCGAACTCCCTCCCGAGAGCAGCACGAGATCCGCCTGGCGGCAGGCGCGAGTCACGGCCTCCGCCAACCGATCCTCCCGGTCGGGAACGATCCCCAGTTGCAGAGGGTGGCCGCCATCCCCGACCACCGACGCCGCCAGGGTAACGGAGTTGACTTCCCGGACCTGGCCGGGTCCGGGCTCCTCGTCCACCGGCACCAGTTCATCCCCGGTGGACAGGATGGCCACCCGCGGGCGAGCCTGAACGACGACGGTGCGTATGCCCGCCGCCGCCAGCGCGCCCAGGTCGGCGGGCAATAGCCGGCGTGCCGCCGGGACGACCACCGCCCCGCGCGCGAAGTCCTCGCCGGCGGCCATCACGTTCTCGCCGGGAGCGACCGGTCGGACCACTTCCAGCGTATCGCCGTCCCCCAGGTGGGTGGCGTATTCGAGCATCACCACGGCGTCGGCGCCCGGGGGGACCATGCCCCCCGTGGGCACGTGGACCGCCATACCGGGCAGGACTTCCCGGTCCGCCCGCCGTCCCATGATCACCTGGCCGTTCAACTCGAAATAGGCCGGTTGTTCGGGACCGGCGCCAAAGGTATCGCGCGCCCGCACCGCATAGCCGTCGACCGTGGAACGGACGAAACCGGGAACAGCATCGGCGGCCAGCGTATCGAATGCCGTCACCCTGCCGAGGGCCTGGAGCAGCTCCAACTCCTCGCCGCCGGCCGGGCGGCCGGGGACCGCCGCTCGGAGCCGCTGCAGGGCTTCCGCCGGGCTGATTACCTTGAGGAAGTCCACAGCACGCCTCCGTTCAGCGGAAGCAGCCGAGTTGGCAGGAGGCGATCTTGACGCCCAGCTGGTCGCAAGCCCGCCCGACCAGCGCCGGGGCCACGCCGAGCCGCCTGGCCAGGTCGAGCCCGCCAGCGCAAGTCAGGCGCCCATCGACCGCCGCCTGTCGGACCGCTTCGACCACCTTTCGTTCCCTGTCGCCATCGCTAGCCGCGTCACTTGTAGCCAAGGTCTTTCCCCCCGAGGGCGCTGTGGCGAGGCAAGTCTGCGTTATGCTTGCCTGAGCATAGTTCTATCCCCGCAGTCCCTTTCCTGCGACCCGGCACTCCCCTTCCCCGTCGTTCGCGGCGGCGACCGCATAAACTGTTGTCGTTCGAAGATTGAGGGGTGATATCGTTGCCCACGCGCGACCGGCACCGCCCGTCCCATCGCCCGCCGGCCCGGACGCTCGTTCGCGGAGGCTGGGTGGCCAGTTCGCTGCGGGTCCGCCGTCCCGCCCGCCCCGACCGGAGGCCCGCCGCCCGGCCGAGTCCGCCGGGAAGCTCTCCGCCGAAAACGCCCGCGCCCGGAAAGGAAACTGGTGGCACCCGGCCCCATCCCCTCCTGTCCCCCGATCCCGAAGGCGGGACATCAGTCCTTTACGTGGCGCAACCCGGCGATACCGCCCAGGCAGTGGCGGAGCGGTTCGGGGTGCCTGGCGGCCGCCTGATGGCCGCCAATCCCGAGTTGGCCGACCCGGCTCTCCTGTTCCCCGGCCGGCTTCTGCGTATACCGCTACTGAATCCCACACTGCCGCCGATCCGAAGGGTCAGTTTCGAATACGTGGTGCAGCCTGGAAACACCTTCGACGGGCTGGCCGCCCGGTTCGGGGTGAACCCTTCCGTCCTGCGCCGGGGCAACCCGCTGGCCGATCCCCAGTTGATCTTCCCCGGTCAAGTCCTGTACATCCCGACGGTGGCCGACCCGCCTGCCCCACCGGTCGCCGCCATCCTCCAGGTGGTCATGCCCGGAGACACGATGGCCGGGCTAGCCGCCCGTTACCGGGTCGCCCTTCGCGACCTGCAGGCAGCCAATCCGCAGGTCATCGTCCCCGAAGAGATTTTCGCCGGCGAATTCCTGGCCGTGCCGGTGGCCGGGGTACCGCCGGCCGCCGTCTTCCCCTTACGGCGGTTCATAGTGCAACCCGAGGACACCCTGGAAGCGATCTCCCGCCGGTTCGACGTCCGCGCCCAGGCGCTGCTGGCGATCAATCCCCTGCCCGCCGCCATTCCCGGTCTGATCTTGGTGATACCTGCTCCGGTACGTCGGCCGGCCCTTCCCATCGCCCCCCCCGGCTTCCCGGGTTGCCGTCCCGCTCCATTCGGCCAGTTCCTGCCGCTGGCCGACGATGACACGGTGTTCGTCCGCTTCCCCGACGACTTCCATTTCCGGTTTTTCGGCAACATTCATCCGGCGGGAGTGTGGGTGAACTCCAACGGCAGCCTCACCTTCGACCGAGGAGATACGACTTTCTCGCCCACCCTCGATCAACTCGTGGAAGGACCGCCTCGCATAGCAGCCCTGTGGACGGATCTCCTGCCCCCGGGAGCTCCGCCCAGCGGCGGGGTATTCGCCGGCAGTTTCGTCGATCCGGTCCTGAACTGCACTCGTTTCGCAGTCACCTGGGATCGGGTGCCGCTTTTCTTCACCGAAGCGTACAATACGGTACAGGTGCTGTTGAACCCGGACGGTACCATCCAACTCTGTTTCTTCGGACTGGCGCCGGTCGGAGACTTTCGGGTGTTCGTCGGGGTGGCCCGGGGTGACGGCTCCGTCTTGGGCAATGCTTTCTTGTATGACGGCGGCGGCAACCCGCGCCGCCTGGGGAATCCCCGCCAGCCGACACCTCAGGGCGACTTGAGCGGCGAAATGCTGCTCTATCGATTCGAACCGGCCAGAGGCAACTACCTCATGATTACGGGTTGACCGCACCCGGCGGCTAGCAGCGGCATCGGTGCCGGTCCTGGTAGGGGCGGGTTCGGAACCCGCCTCTAACCCGAAAACACGGTCTACCCCTTTCCTGCCCGGTGGGTCCGACTAAAATCCGGCGTGTTCGGTGCGGGCGATGATCTCGTCCTGGAGCGCCGGGTTGAGGTCGTGGAAGTAATCGCTGTAACCGGCGACCCGGACGATCAGATCGCGGTGGCTCTCCGGATGGAGTTGCGCTTCGCGGAGCGTCTCAGCGGTCACCACGTTGAATTGGAGATGATGGCCACCGAGCTTGAAGTATGCCCGCACCAGATGGGCGAGCCGATCGATGCCCTCCTGAGTTTCCAGGGTCGCGGGGCTGAACTTCAGGTTGAGGAGCGTCCCCCCGGTGCGCGCGTGGTCCATCTTCGCCGCCGACAGGAGGACGGCCGTGGGCCCCTTGCGGTCAGCCCCTTGGACGGGAGAGATGCCTTCCGATAGCGGTTGCCCCGCGTTCCGCCCATCGGCACTCGCCCCGGTCACCGACCCGAAGTATACGTGACAAGTAGTAGGCAGCAAGTTGATCCGGTGGGCGCCGCCCCGGGGGTTAGGCCTCCCGTCTACCGCCCGGAAGAGGGTCTCGAAGACGCGGAGCATCGCCGTGTCGGCCCGGGGGTCATCGTTGCCATACTTGGGAGCATTGTCGCGCAAGATCACCTGGATCCGTTCATGGCCGCGGAAGTCGGCGTGTAGGGCCTCCTTCAGTTCGGTGGCTTTGCACAGCTCAGCATCGAACACTGCATGCTCGATCGCGGCCAGGCTGTCGGCGACGGTCCCGATGCCGACCCCCTGGATGTACGAGGAGTTGTATCGCGCCCCGCCGTCGTTGTAGTCCTTGGCCCGAATGAGGCAGTCGTCGATCAGCATGGACAGGAAAGGTGCGGGCATGTGCCCGGCGTACAGGCTATCGATCGCATTGTTCCCGCGGATCTTGACATCGACGAAGTGATTCAACTGGGCGGCGAAGGCGAGCAACACCTCACCGACATCTGAGAATGACTCGATGGCGCCGGTCTGACGGCCAATCCTCCGGCCGGTTCGCGAGTCGACCCCATCGTTCAGGGCGAGTTCCAGGATCTTGGGGAGGTTGAGATACCCCGTGAGGATGTTGGCCTCCTTGCCGAAAGCCCCCGCCTCCACGCAACCGCTCGCTCCCCCTCCGCGCGCGTCCTCCACCTTCTTGCCCTGTCGTAGCAGTTCCTGGACGATGACATCGGCGTTGAACAGCGATGGTTGGCCCCAGCCCTGGCGCACGATCGTCAGGGCGCGCTTCAGGAAGCGGTCGGGATTCCTGGCACTGAGCTGAATGTTGGTGCTGGGCTGGACCAGCCGCAACTCCTCGATGACATCGAGCAGCAAGTAGGTCACGTCATTCACGCCATCGGCTCCGGTGGCGGTCAGCCCCCCAAGGCCGATGTTGGCGAAATCCGTGTAGGTGCTACTTTCCGCAGCAGTCACGCCGACCTTGGGCGGGGCCGGATGGTTCATGAACTTGATCCAGAAACACTGCAGCAGCTCCCTGGCATGCTCGGCGGTAAGCCGTCCTTCCGCCAGTCCCTTCTCGTAGAAGGGCCAGAGGTGCTGGTCGAGTCTTCCCGGACTGAACGCATCCCAGGTGTTGAGTTCGGTGATCACGCCGAGGTGCACGAACCAATAGGCCTGTAAGGCTTCGTGGAAGTCCCGGGGCGGGTGAGCCGGCACCCGCGAGCACACCTCGGCGATCTGCAGGAGTTCGCCCCGGCGGGTCGGGTTGGGTGCCGTGCGGGCCAGCTCTCGCGCAAGATCCGCGTGGCGCTCGGCGAAACCGATGATGGCGTCGCAGCAGATGCTCATGGCCTGAAGCTGTTGTTCCTCGGCGTAGGCCTCGGGATTGCGGAAGTAGTCCAGCGCCTCCAGGCTCTCTTCTATCTGGCGCTTGACCCCGAGGAAACCGCGCCGGTAGATCTTGTCATCCGCCACGGTGTGGCCGGGAGCCCGTTGTTCCATGAACTCGGTGAAGACCCCCGCGGCATAGGCTTCCTTCCACGGGTCGGTCATGGCCGCGAAGATCAAGTCTCGCATGGAACGACCCTGCCAGAAGGGGATTATCGTGTCCCGGTATGCCTGCCGCACCTGCTCGGGTACGGCGTAGGCGACGCGTTCCCGGCTGTGCAGCACGTCCAGGTCGGCCAGCGAATGACAGCACAGTTCAGGGTACGTGGGGACGGCCTTGGGAGCGGGGCCGCGCTCGCCGACGATTAGTTCGCCGGGGCCGATGTAGACGGTCTTGTTTTCCAGCAAGTACTTGAAAGCCAACGCACGGAACACGGGAACCGACACCGGACGCGCTTCGCCATAGAACCGGGTGATCAGTTCCGCCCGCTCCGCTGACACCTCGGGCCTGAGCTGAATGCACTGCTCGCGAAGCTCAGCCACACGGCGATTCATCGTGCACCGCTCCCCTCACCGTTCGATCCGAACGTCAAAACCGTGGCGCAGGAACTCCTGCTGCAGCCCGAGCATGAATTCGCCATCCGGCGGTGGCACGTCAGGCAACCAATACCGGCGGCCCAGCCGGCGATACTTGTCTTGCCCCAGACGGTGGTAAGGGAGCAGGTCGATCCGGTGCGGCCTCCTGTCTCCCAGCCCCAGCAAGAACGCAAGGATGCCGTCCATGTCCGCAGCGTTGGCCCCGGGGATCACGGGAATGCGCACGATGACGGGCCGGTGGTTTGCCACGAGGAGTTCGAGGTTGCGCAAGGGCACGCTGACCGGCACACCGGTGAGTTGCAGGTGGCGGCCGGGGTCAGTGGTCTTCAGGTCGTAGAGGAACAGGTCCGCCCGGACCGCGGCGGCCAGTACCACGGCCTCATCCCCGAAACCGCCGGTGTCGACCACCGTGTGAATGCCCCGATCCCGGCAACCATCGAGCAGCGCGTGCAGGAACTCCGCCTGGGCGAGCGGTTCTCCACCGCCGAACGTCGCCCCGCCCCCCGACTCGTCAAAGAATGGGATATCCCGTACGATCTCCGCCAACACTTCTTGGTCTTCAACCAGCCTTCCGACGGTCTCCCAACCGCCCCACCGGCACGTACGGACGCAGGTCAGGCAGGCACGACACCGGTCGCGGGAGGCATGCACGCCGCCCGCTTCCAGTACGATGGCTCCGGCCGGGCAGGCTCGGACGCATTCCCCGCACCCCGTACACCGGCTCGGCCGATGCATGACCTCGAGGGCCATGTCTTGACTCTCGGGATTGTGACACCAAACGCATCGGGCTGGACAACCCTTGAAGAACACGGCGGTACGGATGCCGGGCCCGTCGTGAATGGAGAACCTTCGGATGTCAAAAACCAGCCCCCGGACCATCGCGCCCCCCCGCGGGACGAGCGTTGCTGTATACGTATACGCCGGCGGTTGAAGTTTCTCCTCCCGGCCACAATGGGATCGGGAGACCGATTCAGCGTGCGAAGAAGGCGTCCCGCGGCAGGTGGCTGAGTCGCCGGCAGCCGGTCGGGGTGACGACCACGATTTCCTCCAGGCGCACTCCGAAGCGCCCGGGCAGGTAGATGCCGGGTTCTATGGAGAAGACCATGCCCGGCTCAAGTAGTTCGCGGTTGGTCCCCGTCACGTAAGGTCTTTCGTGCACCGACAAGCCGATGCCGTGGCCGGTACGATGGGTGAAATACTCGCCATAACCTGCCCGCTCGATGGCGGTTCGCGCCGCTTCATCGACGGCGGCGCAGGCCACGCCCGGTCTGACCGCGGCCATGGCGGCCTTGACCGCATCCTCAACCACCGCGTGTACCTGCTCGTACTCCATAGACGCATCGCCCAGGACCGCCATCCGGGTGATGTCGGAGCAGTATCCTTCAACCCGGCAGCCGATGTCTATGGTGACCGGGTTGCCGGGCTCGAGGCGCCGCGCCGCGGTGTGATGGTGCGGATAGGCGCTGTTGGGACCGGAGGCCACGATGGTGTGGCACACCTCTTCCGCGCCCCCCTCCCGGAAGACGGCGATGGCCGCATCGGCGATGTCGCGTTCGGTGACTCCCGGCCGGCAAACGCTGAACGCCGCCGCCATGGCCTGATCGGCCAGATCGGCGGCGGCCTGCAACCGGGCGAGTTCGGCGTCCGACTTGCGGGCGCGCAAGCCCCCCACCAGACTGGAGGCCGACTCGGGCCGCATGGCCGGCCACTTCTCGAGCAGCACCAGCAAAGCATCAGCGCGCATGCTGTCGCCGACGGCCAACCGGTTGCAGGTAGAAGGCACGCCTGCGGCTTCTGCCGCCCGATCGAGGGCGACACCGGGCCCGTCTGCATCGGCATAGCTGAACATCGGCAAGCTCGTGTGGTCGGCGACCTGTCCGGCGTTGAGGCTCGGCATGACCATCGCCGCTCCCCGGCGGCCGGCCAGCAGATAGCAGGGGCGCTCGTCCGGGGTGGGCGAGAATCCTATCAGGTAACGAAAGTCATCGCCGGGGCCAATCGCCACCCCGTTGACCCGGGACGTCCGGACGCGATCTAGCAACGCTTCTGTGGCCGGATGGGCTGTGCTGCCGGTCAATTCCCTTCACCTCTCCCCAATCTTCGGTGGTAGCGTCTTGAAGTGATCAAACGGTCATTCTGCTTTTCGGCCTTTGCCGGTTCAGCACCTTCCGGCATTGGCGCGGTCCCCGGCCAAAGCACCTTCCGGCACCCCGGCCAGTAACCTCTGGCCGGGCGAGGGCTCCCCCGTGCTATACTGGATGCAGGTCGGTAAGGGAGCAGCCGGTCCCCGATTCCCACCACGGAGGTGTCCCGGGTGTCGATGGACGACGTACTGCAGGCGCTGGTCAGGGGAGAGATCGACCTGGAGACCGCCAGGGCGAGACTTCAGGTGCTCAACATCAAGCGGGTCGGGGAGGTAGCCCGCCTCGACGTCAACCGCGCCCGGCGGACCGGTGCCCCGGAGGCTATCCTCGCTCAAGGCAAGCGCCCGGAGGATGTGCGCCGACTGGCGCTGGCCATGGCGGCGGAAAGCAGCTATGCCTACGTTACTCGTGCGGACGAGGGAACGGTAAGGGAGTTGACGCGAGACATCCCCGCGGACCTCGAGTTGTCCCGCAACGAACTCGCGCGTACCGTGCTCCTGAAACGCAAGGACTTCGCTTTCCCCCGCCGGGGGAAAATCGGCGTGTTGGCGGCGGGCACGGCGGACATCGGGGTAGCGGAAGAGGTGGTGGAGACCGCCCGAGTGATGGGCTGCGAGGTGCTGAAGGCATATGATGTGGGCGTGGCGGGGATCCACCGGCTGTACGAGCCGCTCGGGGAGATGGTCGGGCAGCGCGTGGCCGCCATCGTGGTCGTGGCGGGCATGGATGCCGTCCTCCCCATCGTCGTGTCCAGTCAGGTGGCCGTCCCGGTGATCGGCCTGCCCACTTCCGTCGGTTATGGTATGGGCAAGGAAGGCGTCGCCGGCCTCTTGACGATGTTGCAGACCTGCTCCCCGGGGTTGGCCGTGGTGAACATCGACAATGGCTTCGGCGCGGGCGTCTTCGCCTCGCTCATCGCCCGGCTGGCAGCGGGCGCGGCCGGCTCGTGAGCAGAGCCGCGCTCTAGCAAGCGGGCGACCCGGCAATCACTCGTTCAGGTCCTTGCGCTCGCCGGTGACCATGTAGATCAGGCATTCCCCGAGGTTGGTCACATGATCGGCCACTCGCTCGAGGTACTGGGCCACCATCAGCAGGCGGGTCGCCTGGGGGATGGTCCGCGGGTCCTCCATCATGAAGACCAGCAGTTCCCGGAAGACCTGGTTATACAGCGAGTCGACTTGCGAGTCGCGGTCGGCCAGGCTGTAGGCCAGATCGACGTCTTCCTGGACGTAGGCGGTCAGAGAGTCTCGGAGCATGCTCCGCGCCAGCTCGGCCATACGGGGGATGTCGATCAAGGGCTTGATGTAGGGCTGGCCGCTCAGGCGCAGGACTACCTGAGCGATGTCGGCGGCGTGGTCGGCGATGCGTTCGAGATCGGTGACGATCTTGAGAGCCGTGCCGATGAAACGCAGGTCGCGGGCTAGCGGCTGCTGGAGGGCGATCAGTCTCAGGCAACGGTCCTCGATTTCGAGTTGCAGGGCGTCGATGCGGTCATCCCCCTGGATGACCGAGCGGGCGAGTTCGTTGTCCTGGCGAACCAGGCTCTCGACCGCCCGGGCAATCGCCTCCTCGACCAGCGATCCCATCTTCAGCATGGCGTTCTCTAGCTCTTGCAGATCGGCCAGGAACGTGGACCGGGGCACGAGACAACCCTCCTATCCGAATCTGCCGGTAATATAGTCCTCGGTACGCCGGTCGGAAGCATGGGTGAACAGCCGGGAGGTCGAGTTGAATTCGATGAGTTCGCCGCTCAGGAAGAACGCGGTGTGGTCCGACACCCTGGCCGCTTGCTGGAGGTTATGGGTGACGATGATTACCGTGTAAGCCTGTTTGAGTTCCCGGATCAGTTCTTCAAGATGGGCGGCGGAGATCGGGTCGAGCGATGACGCCGGCTCGTCCATCAGGAGCACTTCCGGCTCGACGGCCAGGAGGCGGGCGATGACCAGGCGCTGTTGCTGTCCGCCCGACAGGTCCAGGGCGGGCCGGTGCAGCCGGTGGCGTACCTCCTCCCAGAGGACGGCGGCTTTGAGACTGTTCTCGACGATGTGATCGAGGCGGCCGCGATCGCGTAGGCCGTGAATCCGGGGGCCGAACGCCACGTTGTCATAGACGGTCATGGGGAAGGGGTTGGGCCGCTGGAACACCATGCCCACCCGCTTGCGCAGCATCACCGGGTCGACTTCCGCCGCATAGATGTCCTGGTCGTCCATCATCACCCGGCCGCGAGTGCGCGCTCCCGGGATCAACTCGTTCATGCGGTTGAGCGTGCGCAGGAAGGTGGACTTGCCGCACCCCGATGGTCCGATGAGGGCGGTCACCTTCTTGCCCGGGATATCGAAGGTGATCCCGGACAAAGCCGGCAGGTTGTTGTAGCTGACGCCCAGATCGGTGATGCTGAACTTGGTGCCGTCCTCGCTCATGCCGACCGCCTCACTTTGGCTCCCTGGCGGCGCGCCAGATGATTGGCTACGGCGTTGACCATGATGACCAGGAAGATCAGCACCGATGCCGTGCCGTAAGCCTTTTCCATGCTGATGCCCTCGGAAGCCAGTAGGTACAGGTGGACGGCCATCGCCCGCGCCGGGTCGCCGAGATGGCGGGGGATGCCGAGGGCGGCTCCGGCGGTCAGCAGCAGGGCGGCCGATTCGCCGACGCACCTGCCTATGGCCAGCACTATGCCCGTGCCGATCCCCGGCAAGGCCGATGGCAATACCACGCACATCACCGTCTGAAAACGGGTGGCTCCCAGGGCCAGCGCCCCTTCCCGGTAGGTTACGGGGACGGCGCGCAGGGCCTCCTCTGCGGTCCGGACGATGGTGGGTAGCACCATGAGCGAGAGGGTCAAGGCGCCCGACAACACCGACCACCCCATGTCCAGGTACAAGACGAACAGACCGAAGCCGAAGATGCCGAAGATGATCGAGGGCACGCCCGCCAGGGACTCGGTGCCGAAAGCCATCATGGTAGCCGCCCGGCGGTCACGCAGATACTCGGCCATGTATATGGCCGCCCCGATGCCGATGGGCGAAGCGATGGCGAGGGCTACCACGGTCAGGAGGATGGTGGAGACGATAGCGGGCAGGATGCCGCCCTCGCGACCCATGGAGCGCGGCAACTGGGTGAGGAAGGTCAGGTTGATCTCGCCCATGCCCCGGGCCAGGACGCCGAGGATGATCACCAACAACACCAGCACGGTGGCGCCGGCCGCCAGACCAATGACGGTCAGGGCGACCCGCTCCCGGACCCGCGCGGTCATCTGCCGACCCCCCTCCTCCCCCCGGCCAGACGGGCCAGCAGGTTCAGCAGCATGACGAAGCCGAACAGCACGATGGCGATGGCGAACAGGGCCTGCCGATGCTCGCCCGCGGCATACGCCATCTCCAGGGCTATATTGGCCGTGAGCGTGCGTACCGGATCGAAGATGGAGCCGGGCAGGCGGACGACATTGCCCGTAACCATGATCACGGCCATAGTCTCGCCGATGGCCCGCCCGCTGCCCAGCACCATGGCCGCCACGATCCCCGAGCGCGCCGCGGGGAGCAGCACCCGGCTCATCGTCTGCCAGCGGGTGGCGCCGAGGGCCAACGCGCCCGCACGGTATTCATCGGGTACGGCGGAGATCGCGTCCTCGGCCACGCTCACCACGGTGGGCAAGATCATGACGCTGAGCACGATGCCGCCGGCCAAAGCCGAATGACCCGGCCCCCCCCCAAGGCCGCGGATTACCGGCACCAGCACCGAGAGGCCGTAGAACCCGTATACCACCGAGGGTATCCCCGCCAGCAACTGGACGGCCTGGCGGACGGTGCCGGCAAGGCGCTTGGGGGCGAATTCCGCCAGGTAGATGGCACACCCCAGCCCGAGACCACCGCCCAGGCTGAGTGCCGCCAGCGCCACCACCACCGAGCCGACGATCATGGTCAGGGCGCCGTACTCGCCGGTGGCCGGCGACCAGACCTTGCCGGTCAGGAAGCTCCATGCCCCAACCCGCTGGATGAGGGGAAGACCGGACGCAAGGACAAAAACGGCGATGAGCACGATGCTGCCGGCAGCCAAGAGCGAACTCACGAGCAGCAAGATCCCGGTCAGATTCTCCCAGGAGCGACGGCGGGAGGCGGGGCGACTCCCCGCCTCCGGCCGCGCCCACTTAACAGTTTCAGTGGCCATATCAGTTTATGGGGATGTAACCCTCCTCGGCTATGATCGCCTGACCTTCCGCGCTGAGGACGAATTCTATGAAGGCGGCGGTCACGCCTTCCGGTGCGCGGGCAGTCAGGAACAAAAATGGGCGGTTTATCGCAAACTGGCCATCCCGGATCGCCTGGACGGAGGGGGCCACACCGTCAACGTTCAGCACGGCCACTTCCGGAGTGAGCGCCCCCATGGACAGGTAGCCGATGGCATTCGGATCTCCGGCCACAGTGGTGCGGATGCCGCCGTTGTGGTTCTGGACGATGGCGCGGTCGGTGATGGGTTCATCGTCCATGACCATGTCCTCGAACGCCCCCCGGGTCCCCGATCCCTCTTCACGGGTTACGACGAGGATCGCCCGATCCGGACCGCCCAGTTGCGACCAGTTGGTCAACCGGCCGACGAAGATCTCGCGGAACTGAACCAGGGTGATGTCTTTCACGGGGTTAGCGGGGTGCACGATGGGGACGATGCCGTCCCAGGCGATGGTCACCTCGTACAAACCCTTCTCCTCAGCCTTGAGCGGCCGGGAGGACATGCCGATGTCCGCTCCGCCTTCCCGGGCGGCCCGGATGCCGGCGGATGAGCCCCCCGCCTGGACGTTGATCCTCACCTGCGGGTGAAGCTCGCTGAAACGCTCGGCAAGGACCTGGGCGATGGGATGGACGGCGGTGGAGCCAGCCACGGTGATGTCGCCCGCGAGTGCCGGCTGTCCGGGAGTCGGTTCGGCCTGCCGCTCTTCCTGCCGGGGGCAGCCGGTAGCCGTCAGGAGCAGACCTCCGATCAGGGCGGCTGCCAGGAGACCGCGAGTCATGCTGGTCATCACAGCACCTCCAAGGAATGCCTTCTGTCACTCTTGTATCGCATGAAAGTAAAGGCCGACCTGCAATCGGGTAAATGCAGTGTAAAGGTATTTGATTGCCTGCTCCGGCTGCACCTGCCGCGAATTGGTGGGGGCGGGTTCAGAACCCGCCCCTACTGCTGGCTGGGCAGGCGCACGGTGAACACGGTATGCCCCGGCCGGCTGGATAGCCCCACCGTCCCCCCGTGAACGCCCGCGACGTGCCGCACGATGGCGAGACCAAGCCCGGTGCCGGGGTGCCGCGGGCTGCGCGACTTGTCGCCCCGGTAGAAGCGTTCGAAGACCCGGGGCACATCGTGGACGGCTATCCCCGGCCCATCATCGGCGACAGCGACCATTGCCTCCGAACCCTCCCGGGTCACGCTCACCGCCACCCGGCCGCCCGCCCGCCCGTACTTGATGGCGTTATCCACCAGGTTGGACATCATCTGTTCGAGTTGGTGCGCATCGCCGCGGACGAGCACCGGTCCGGCGGCCGGACCTTCGAGCACCATGCCGGCCGCCTCCGCAGCCGGACGATGCCTCTCCACTACCAGCAAAGCCACCTCGGTCAGATCCACCGGCTCCATGACCGGTTTGACGGCGCCGGACTCGATCCGCGACAGCTCCAGCAAGTCGTCAATCAGCCGGGCAAGCCGGGAGGCTTCGCGGTGGATGATGGCGGCGAACTCCCGCACGTCTTCCGGCGATGTGCCTTCCGCATTCAACAGGGTCTCGGCAAACCCTTGCACGGCGGTGACCGGGGTCTTCAACTCGTGAGAGATGTTGGCGACGAAGTCGGAACGCAGCCGTTCGAGACGCCGGAGGTCGGTCAGATCATACATGAGGATCAGGACTCCCCCGGGGTCGGCGACCATCTCAGGCAGGGGAGTGATGCTCACCTCCAGGGTCAGCGCTTTCGGCAAGGCGAGCTTCACCTCCCGCCGGACGGCGTGGCGGTGGCGTAGCACATCGTCGACCATCGCGGCGAGTTCGTACTCCCGGATGACCTCCCAGTGGTTACGACCACTCAGCTCAGAGGTCTTGACGCCGAGGAACGCCGCGGCGGCGGGATTGGCCAGGGTCACCCGTCCGGCCGCATCCAAGAGCAGCATCCCGCTGCCCATGGCTTCGACCACCGCCTCCAACCGCCTCCGACCCGCACCGGCCTCGTCCAGGTGATGGCGCAAGGACTCGGCCATCGCGTTCAGGGTAGTGGCCAGCACGCCCAGTTCATCGCGGGGACCCAGGGGCGCCCGCGCCTCGAGATCGCCCGCTGCCAGGCGCCGGGCGGTCCCCGTCACCTCTTCGAGGGGACCGGCTATGCCCGCCACCACCCGCACGCTCACCAGGAGCACGAGGAGCGCGGGCGGCAGGAGCGAGACCAGGCCGATGAGCAACAGTTGTGCGGGCGACCAATCAGCCTGGCGGGGCAGGGCCCAGATTGCCACCACGACCATCAGACTGCCGGCGGCCATCGCCAGCAGCAGGTGACTCAAGACGAGGCGGCGGCGCAGGCCGGGCCGGATCAAGGCTGCCGCTCCAGCTTGTACCCCACCCCGCGCACGGTCGCCAGAAAACGCGGCTGGCGGCGGTCATCGCCCAGCTTGTCCCGGAGATTGCTGATATGCATGTCCACCAAACGGGTATCGCCGGCGAACTGATATCCCCATACGCCGTCCAGGAGTTGCTCGCGGGTGAACACCCGGCCGGCGTGTCGGGCCAGGTGGGCCAGCAGGTCGAACTCGCGGGGCGTGAGGTCGAGCGGCCGACCGTCCAGTCGAGCCGAATACTCGTCGAGGTTGAGGACGAGGGGACCGCAGCGCACCTCCGCCGAGGGCGGAGGGTCTGCGGACCGGCGAAGTACCGACCGCACGCGGGCCACCAGCTCCCGCGGGCTGAAAGGCTTCGCCAGGTAGTCGTCGGCCCCCAGTTCCAGCCCGACCACCCGATCTACTTCCTCTCCGCGTGCCGTCAGCATGATGATGGGGGTAGTATCGCCCCGAACGCGCAGTCGGCGGCAAACTTCCAGCCCGTCGAGTTCCGGCAGCATGACGTCGAGCACGATCAGATCGGGCCGGTGTCGCTCGACCAACTCGAGGGCCGCAACGCCGTCGGCCGCCTGCAGCGTACGGTAGCCGGCCTGCTGGAGGTTGTAGGTCACCAGCCGCACGATAGCGTCATGATCGTCGACCACCAGCACCGTCTGCGCCAAGCACCCCAGCTCCCGCGACCAGCCTAACTCACGGTCGAAGGCCTGTCAATGCGCGCCTTCCCACGGCGCCAACTAGGCGGGCCGTCCATCGCGGACCGCCGGCGCCTGGCCTCGGGACCGCGGGCTGGGTCACGGCCCCGGTGCAGGTAGGGGCGGGTTCAGAACCCGCCCCTACCTGCGAACGGGTGTTCCGCCGCATGGGTGTTCGGCCGCCCTCACTGCGAGCGCAACAGCCGCACCAGCGACTGGACGGCCACTACCGTGGCGGCCGCCGCGAAGATGGCCAACTTGACGAGTTCCCGGCCGACCTCCGCGAAACCGCCTCCGCGGTAGAAGGTCTCGCGGGTCACCTCCATCATCCAGCTCATGGGCAGATAACCCGCCACCGTCTGCAGCCAATCCGGCAGGAGCGGCAGCGGGTACATGATGCCGGAAAGCATCGTGAGGGGCATGACCACCGGTATGCCGATGATCATCCTCAGGCCGATCTCGGTCTTCACCATCGGCAAAGAACTGAGGGCATAGCATATCCCGAGCAGGCCCACCCCCCCGAGGGCCTGGCCGACGATCAAGGCGGCCAGCGATCCGGTCAGGGGGACCCCGATCCAGTACACCACGAGCGGGATCATCAGCGCCACGACGAACACGAGGAGCACCAGATTGGCCGCCAGCTTGCCCAGCAGCAGCCAGCCGCGTCCGGCGGGCGACAGGGCGAACAGGAAGATGGTCCGGCGCGTCTTCTCGGCCAGCAGGGCGAATCCGCCGGAGGTGAAGGCGAGCATCAGGGCGGACATCGGGATGAACCCCGGACCCAGGACGCGCATGAGGTAGCCTTCATCCGCCATCCGCAGCCCCCAGGCCTCGCGGACCTTGACCGCCGGGCCCAGAGCTACTCCCGGAGTCTGCGCATCGGCTTCCGCCAACAGCGCGGCCATGACCGCCGCCTGGGCGGCCCGGGCGGCCGCCGCCTGGGAATCGTCGAGCATCAGCTCGACTTGTCCGCGGCCATCGGGCACCACCGACACCGCGACCAGCACGTCGCCCCGGCGCACCGCCTCCCAGGCCAGTTCGTCGCGTTCGAAGGCCGCCACTTCCAGGTGTTCGGAGCGAGCCAGGACCGCGGCCAGCGGGGGATAGGCCACCCCCACCCGCAGGTCGCGAGCGGGTTGGGCCTGGGCTGCCATGAAATACCCGAAGAACAGCACCCACATGAACGTGCCCCATAGCGCCATGAAGAACATCCGGTTCTTCATCTGCAGGACGATCTCGTGGCCGAATACCTGCCGGGCCGCCCGGAGTCCCAGGGTAGCGCCTCGCGGAACTGTGTTGGCGGGCTTCATCCCAGCCTCAACTCCCTCCCGGTCAGGTTGAGGATGACTTCTTCCAGCGTCTTCTCGCCGGCGATCTTCAGTTGCTCCGGCGAGCCGTCGGCAATCACCCGCCCGTGGTCCAGGACCACGACCCGCCGGCACAGGCGTTCGGCCTCCTCGATGTAGTGGGTGGTCAGCACGACACACCGGCCGGAACTCAACAGCCCACCGATGTCCTCCCAGAGCACGGCCCGGGCCTGCACGTCCAGACCGGTGGTGGGCTCGTCCAGGAAGACGATGGGCGGGTCGTGGAGCAGAGTGCGGGCGTATACCAGCCGTCGCTTCATCCCGCCGGAGTAGGTACTCACCGGCCGGTTGGCCACGGTGGTCAGTCCCATCCGTTCCAGCAGCCGGCCCGCCCGGTCTTTCACCGCGCCGGCGGGCATCCCGTACAACCCGCCCTGGATCTTCATGTTCTCCCAGGCGGTCAGTTCCTCGTACAGATTGCTCTCCTGCGGCATGAGCCCGATTACCCGGCGCACGTCGGCGGCCCGCCGTCGGACGTCATGCCCGTCTACCAGAGCGCTACCTGCAAACCGGGGCAGGAGCGTGGTCAGCACGCGCAGCAGCGTGGTCTTGCCGGCCCCGTTGGGTCCCAGCAAGGCGACCGCGGTCTGCCACCCCATGTCCAGAGTCACGCCCCGGAGGGCCTCCACCTTGCCGTAGCGGACCGCCAGATCGCGCACGGCCACAGCCGCCTCGTGGTTCCGATCGGTCATGGACATGCTCCCT
The DNA here is from genome assembly GCA_035477115.1 of Bacillota bacterium. GTDB lineage: Bacteria > Bacillota > Sulfobacillia > UBA995 > UBA995 > UBA995. Next base: position 29,780 of record DATIKW010000042.1, read on the forward strand.
CGCCTCCTACGGAACGACATTGAACCTGGTCAAGTCGCTCAGCCCAGGATGTACCGGGCAACCGTGAAGTAGATCAAGAGCCCCAAGGTGTCGGCCACGGTCGTGATCAGCGGACTGCTGGCCACCGCCGGGTCTACCCTGATCCGGGTGAAGATGAACGGCAATATGGCGCCGACCAGATTGGCCGTGACGGACAGGAGCGCCATGGAAAGGCCTACGACCAGCGCCATGGCGTAGCCGCCCCGATAGAAACCCAGCAGGCTCGCGGCCAGTCCCATGGCCAATCCCAGCACGCCGCCGACGACCGCCTCCTTCGCCAGGGTGCGCGCCCACTGGCTGAGACGGAGATCGCCCGTCACAATGCCCCGGATCATCATGGTGGCGGCCTGGGATCCGATGTTCCCGCCGCTGTCTATGAGCAGCGGCATGAAGAAAGCCAGCGCGATGGTGGCGGCCAGCGTCTCCTCGAAGGCAGCGATGACCCCGGAGGACATGAGGTTCACCAGTATCAGTCCGAGCAGCCACCCGAGGCGCTTGACCACGAGTTGCTTGACTCCCGCTTCTGTGTATCTACCGGCGATCGGGAATACGGCCGCAGTGCGGTGGAAGTCTTCCGTGGCTTCGGTCTGCGCCACGTCCAGCATGTCATCGGAGGTCACAATGCCCAGCAGAACCCCATGGGAGTCCACCACGGGCAAGGCATGCAAGTCGTGGCGTTGCATCACGGCCAGAGCGTGCTCCCGGTCATCGGAAGCTTCGACGCGCACGGCCCGATGGGCCATTACCTCCGTGACCGTCGCGGCCGGTTCGGCGAGGAGCACGCGTCTCAGGTCCAGGACGCCGAGGAGCTTCCACCCATCGTCGGTCACATACAGGGTGCTGATGGTCTCGCTGTCGCTACCCCGGTGGCGAATGTGGGCCAGCACCTGCTCCACCGTCCATGAAGGGCGTACTGCGATGTAGTCAGGGGTCATCATTCGGCCCACGGACTGCTCGGAGTAGCCCAACAGGCCGCGAGCCTCTTTGAGGTCCTCGTGGCCGAGCAGGTTGAGCAGTTTCTGGGTAACCTGGCCCGGCAACTCCCCCAGGAAGTACGTGCGATCGTCGGGGCTGAGGTTCGATAGGAGGTGCCTGGCCTCAGGTTCGCGCAGGTCCTGGATGAGCGAGTGGAGTTCGTCCGGGTCGAGGTAAGCGGCAACGTCCGCCGCCAGTTCCGTGGGCAGGGTGCGGTAGATCAATACTCGGTCGGCCTTATCGACATCCGCCAGTATCTCGGCGATGTCCGGCAGGGGCAGCCTGGTGATGGCCGACCGCAACTCGTTCCAGTCCCTCGCGGCTATGAGCGACCTGACAGTGGCAAGCGTCCTCTCCTCCACGACCGTCGACCCCCATTCCCTCCAGGTGATCTTGTCCGGCCTGACCGCCGCCCTCAGGCTCGCCACGAGCGACGCCGGCGGAAACGGGCGGGACCGGCGCAGTCAGCAGCAATGCTGTGGTGGACGGGAAGTGGCGTCATTCGGAGCAATGGGGACCGTGGCCTTACCCGCGCAGGCGAACGCTCATACAGGAGGAGCTACCCTACCCTCTTGAGGGACATCCTGACGGGTGAGTCACCCTGGAAAGCCGCGGCGCGCCCATCCGTGACCGCCGACTCCCACATCTACTACCGTCACTCTCCAAGAGACTCACCTCGCTTTCCTGACCCCCAGTTATCATATGTCCGGGCAGCAACCACAGTCAAGGGACCGATTCATCTCCCGCTTTGAGAATGCGGTCACTGTCCTGATTACAGTCGCGGTGGTGTGCTCGCGGTCCCTGTAGGGGCGGGTTCCGAATCCGCCCCCGCACCGGAAGTGCACTACGCATTCAGCTTGTACTCAGGCGGCGGTTCCATTTCGAGCAAATGCCGCACGAAGTAGTCCCAGCGCCGGCGGGTCACGTACGGGTGATTGCCGGAAGCGTGCGTCCCGTTCGGCAAGATCAGGAGGTCGAAGTCCTTGTTCTCCTCAATGAGGGCCGCCGCCAATCGCAGCGTCGCCGCGAGAGGCACGTTTTCATCCATCTCGCCGTGCATCAGGAAGAGGCGTCCCTTCAACCTCCCCGCCAGGGTCGCGTTGGCCTGTTCGAGGTAATGGTCGCCCACGGGCAGCCCCATGTAACGCTCGACCCAACCGGCTTTGTCCAGGCGATGGTCATGGTTGCCCGCCCAGGCGATGGCGACCTTGTAGAAGTCGGGACGCGTGAGGATGGCCCGGGTCGCCGCATAGCCCCCTGCGGAGTAGCCATAGATCCCGACGCGCGTCAAGTCGAGGCTCGGATCGCGGTCGGCCAGCTGGCGCAGAGCAGACACGTGATCGTCCAGTCCCGCATCGCCGAGGTTCCGGTATGAGCAGTCAAGGAAAGCCTTGGAACGCCATGATGTGCCGAGCCCGTCCAGCACGATCACGATGAATCCGAGTTCCGCCAGCGCCTGGTCATGCCAGAACGGCGAACCGGATTCCGGGCCGCCGGCGAAGCCCCTGGGGGCAGCGATGCCTTGCGGACCCTGGTAGATCCGCTCGATCACGGGATAGCGTTTCGTAGGAGTGAAGCTGGAAGGCCGGAATATGACGCCGTACAAGTCGGTTATACCGTCCCGAGCCTTGACGCAGAATCGTTCCGGGAACCGCCACCCGGTCGCCAATAGCGGCGCGATGTCAGCCTCCTCCAGGGTCAGGAACCGACTGCCATCGGCTCGGCGCAACACAGTGGTCGGCGGCGAATCCATCCGGGACCAGGTATCTATGAAGTAGGATCCGCTCGGCGACGCAATGACCTCGTGGTCTCCGTCCTCGGGCGTGAGCAACTCGAGGTTGTTCCCATCCAGCGGCGCCCGATAGAGGTGCCGGTAATAGGGATCGCGCTCCTCTTCCCTGCCCCCGGCGGTGAAGTAAACGAGGGAGTCCCGCTCGTTGACGTGCAGCACATCATGGACGACCCATGGCCCCTCGGTGATCCGGTTGAGCACTCGACCGGTTGCCCCATCGCACAGGTAGAGGTGTCCCCAGCCGTCGCGCCAGGAGTACCAGATGACCTTCTCTCCGCCGTTCAGTATCCGGACGTTGTGCGTGTCCGGCCAGTGGCTCGCGCGAGGGTCCCAGCCCGTGGATGCGGTCTCCTCGAGGATTGTCCGCGAACGCCCGGTCAACGGGTCGATTTCGTGAAGGACAGTAGTCTGAAACCCTCGTCGGCGATTCAGGACGTATAGCCGCTCGCCCCCCGGGCTCCACCAGACCGGATGTCGCGGCCCGCCGAAGTACAGGAGAGGGAGCGGCTCGATGTCGACTCGAATCGCCTCCCCCGTCGGGATGTGGCATACCACCGGGAATGCGACCGGCACCTCGTCGTCGCCGGGCAGCGGGTAGACGTAGCCGAAGTCCTTTGGCCTGGCGGTGCCATCCTTCGGAGTAGACTGCACTGAACGCAAGCGGCCCGACTTGCGCGCATCGATTCGATAGCTGAGGAAGTACCTGGAGGTGGGAGACCAGACGACCGCCGGGCGCTCGGGATCGCCCAGGCCCGCCTCCAGCAGCGGGGAGGACAGGGGTGATCCGTAAGCGCAATCCAGTTCTCCATCCCCTGTGAACTGAATGGGATCGCTGCCGGAGGAGAGAGGACGAGCGTACAAATTGTAGTCCTTGACGAACGCCGCCCACGTTCTATCCGGAGAAGTTGCCTCGGCGGGAGGCGGTCCATTCTGGACCTGGGCCAACGAGCACCTCCCGGTCAAGCGACTGAACTCCCATCGAGAGCCTTCGACAGTGAATCGCCAGGCCGCGCCATCCTCCGTCAACTCGATGGCATCGAAGGGAAGCCGGTCGCAGGTGTAGGGTCGACCGGCGGCCTCCGACAGCGCGGCGGCAAGGCGGTGGTGGTCGAAAGCAAGCTCCCGGACACCAGTAGGAGCGTCGACCACGAAGAAGAACTTGCCCTGACGGGTGAAGACCCTGTACCAGAACCGGTCGGCCCCGGCAATCCAGTTCGGCTGCAGCCAGAGATGGCCCGTGAGTTTCTCGGCGTTCTTGGGGAGGAAGCGTTCGGCCCTCGTATAGGCCCCCCGGCCGATCGCCGAGCGCGATGAGTCTGGAGTCTTCAGTGGAAAGCCCTCCTCGCCGGCCGTGATCTAGGTACAAGCAGGCGGCATGAAGCCCGAGCTTCATGCCGCCCGTGTCTGCTGTTGCCTACCTGTCTAGCCAGGCACGCTCGAGATAGACAACCTGATTGACGATCCGGTAGTCCCTGAGATCCGGAGACAGGACGAAGAGCCCGTCGGGATGCCAGAGGTATGCCGCCAGTTGCTGATCCTGGGACAGTTTCTGGATCTCGCTGACGATCGCCTTGCGCCGAGCGAGGTCTATGGTGACGCCAAGTTCATCGTACATCGCCCTGAGTTGGTTCGCGATGGCGAGCATCGGCCCGGTCTCGACCAGGTTGAGGCGGTGGACGTTCCAGTAGCCGTCGGGGTCGAGGCCGATGCCGACGTCCATCGTGTCACTGCTGAATGAGCCCTGCCCGTGGAACGTCAGGTCGAACTTGCCTTCAACCCAGCTGGTCAGGTAAGTGCCCCACTCCAGGGTCACAAGATGAGTGTCGATGCCTACTTGCCGCAACTGATCCTGGACCACGAGGCTCATGTCCATCCAATGTCCGCGGTCCGTCGCCAGCATCTCCAGCCTCAGGGGACGGCCGTCGCGCTGGCGAATGCCATCGGGCCCTACCCGCCAGCCTGCTTCGTCCAGAATGCGTTTCGCCTCGGTCACGTTGTACTCGATCACCGGCACGGTATCGTCATAGTACGGCGAATAGGGAGCGGCGCCGGCCCGAGCCTTCACGGCGAAACCCAGCCAGTGGTGCTCGATGATCCCCTCCCGGTCGATTGCCAGCGCTATGGCCCTACGCAGGGCAAGTTCGGACATGATCTCGCGCGAGAGGTTGAAGCTGATGAACTCCGTGCGGTTGCTGGCCCCCCTCACGACATTGAACCCGGCAGCTTCGAGACGCTGGGCATCCCTTGGCAGCACGTCATAGAGGATGTCGACGTTCCCTGCCTCCATCTCGATGACCCGCGTGCTAGCCTCGGGGATGACCCGGATACGTACGGTGTCCAGGTAGGGAGCCCCAACCCAGTACTGATCGTTTCTCTCCAGCAAGAGATGGCTGTCGTGCACGTACTCCTTGAACTTGAAGGGGCCGGTCCCGACCGGACTCTGAGCGAATGCCGCCCCTTGCGTTTGGACCGCGGTCGGGCTCACGGCCAAGGACGACCATTCGGCAAGCGCGATCGGGAGGAAAGTTGCCTGGATTTGCTGCAGATGGAACCGCACGGTGCGGTCGTCCACTACCTCCACCCTCAGCCCGGCTTCCGGCATCCAGGCCCGGTAGCGGGAACCGACTTCCGGGTCGAGGTGGCGATCGAAGGTGAACTTGACGGCGTGGGCGTCGAACTTGGTCCCGTCGTGAAAGGTAGTCTCTCGAAGGTGAAGGGTATAGGTGAGGCCGTCCGGCGCTACTTCCCACCGCGTCGCGAGGCTGGGTACCAGATTGCCCTTGTCGTCCTTCTGCACCAGCCGGTCGAACATCGCATTGACCACCCGGAAGCTGTTCCAGTCGTTCTGCAAAGCGGGATCGAGAGAGGTCGGTGATGCTCCGACCGCGATGACCACCTCGCCGCCTTGCTTGGGCTGGTCGGCGGGCGGCACCGCCGCCTGCCTCGGGCAACCCACAGCTAGCGTCAGCAGAAGCAACAGCAGAACCGTCATGCTCACTCGGATCGCAGGACCCGACCTGCTGAACATCGCACTTGCCCCCTTCACTGATTGTGCTGTTCCGGTCGTCACCCTCATCCGGTCAGTCTATCGGGAACCCGCTGTCACCTCCCATGTTCGGCTCTGCCTCACAGTCCCGGACCCTGGGGCTCATAACCCATCAGGACCATGCTCTGCATAACTTACAGCCGGGGGTCAAGGGCGTCCCGCAACGCGTCGCCCAGGAAGCTGATGGCCAAGACGGTGACGGCTATCGCCAGGCCGGGAAACAGGGCAAGGTGGATAGCATCGCGAATGTGATGCCGCCCCGAACTGATCATCGCGCCCCATTCCGGCGCCGGAGGCTGGGCGCCAAGTCCGAGGAAGCCGAGCCCGGCCGCGGTGAGCAATGCCCAGGGCACGGCAAGCGTTGCCTGGACGACAATCGGGGACATCGTATTCGGCAAGATGTGCCGCCACATGGTCCGAGCCGCCCCGGAACCAACCGATCGCGCCGCTTCAACGAATTCCTTCTCGCGGATCGATAGTACATTGGCCCGTACGATCCGCGCGAATCCCGGGGTATTCCATACGGCGACGGCGATGATCAGATTGTCCAATCCGGGGCCAAGCAGGCTTACTATGAGAATGCACAGCAATATGGCAGGAAATGATAGCATAACATCGGCAAGGCGCATGAGGAGGTCGTCCACTCGTCCTCCCCAGTAACCGCTGAACAGCCCCAGTACCGTCCCGCACAGAGTGCCGAGCAAAGCCCCCGCCAACGCCGTGAGTAGCGACGTCCTGGCTCCAAAGGCGATCCTCGCAAACACATCGCGACCGAGTTCATCCGTGCCCATCCAGTGTTCGGCTGATGGACCCTGCAAGCGGGCCCGCATGTTCTGCCGAATCGGGTCATATTCGGCCAGGTAGGGTGCGAACGCCCCCATGAGGACGACCAGCGCGAGCACGATGAGGCTGGGGACCGTCGCGCGGTTGCTCAGTAGGCGCCGCCAGGTATTTCGGGGCCTTCCCTGTGCCTCACCGCGACACGCCGCCGGCACCTGCCGCCCCGCCTGCCCGCCCCAACCCATCGCATCCTACCCCATTCAACTCAATCCTGCACTCCCGCCAGGGGGAGGTCAGATCGTGTCCGTAGCCTGGTGACTTGCGGGTTACTCGTAGCGGATCCGCGGATCCAGGAAGCCGTAGAACATGTCCGTGATCAGATTCGCGAAGACCACGCTGGTGGCGATCATCAGCACGCCGGCCTGAACTACCGGGTAGTCGCGCCCGGTGATGCCGCTGACCAGGTAGCGCCCGACTCCCGGCCAGGCGAACACCGTCTCGACGATCACGACTCCTCCCACCAGGAAGCCGAAAGACTGCCCCAGAATGGTCACGACGGGGATCATCGCGTTCTTGAGGGCGTGCCGGTAGACGACGACTCGCTCCGCCAGGCCCTTGGAGCGGGCGGTTCGGATGTAGTCCTGGCTGATGACGTCGAGCATGCTCGACCTCGTGAAGCGGGCCAGCCCCGCCGCGCCTCGCGACAGTGTCAGTAAGGGCAGCACCAGGTAACGAAGACCCTCCAGCGTATAGACGGGTCCTCCAAAACCGGAGGGAGGCAAGATGCCCCAGTACAGCCCCAGGAGGACCATGAGCATCAGGCCAAACCAGAAATCGGGGATCGATATGCCCGCTATCGAGAGGAACATGACGGCGGTGTCCGGGTGCCTGCCGCGGTTCACGGCGGCGATTACCCCGGCGATGACCCCCAGCAAGGTGGTAGCGAGCATCGCCATGATCCCGAGCTGCAGGGTATTGGGGATCCTGACCACCAGTTCGTCCAGGATCGGAGCGCCGGTCCTGATGGAGCGGCCGAAGTCCCCCCGCAGCATCCTCCAGACATAGGTGAAGTACTGCTCCACCACCGGCCTGTCAAACCCGTAGCGGGCCCGAATCTCGGCCACGACTTCCAGGTGTCGTCCCGGAGGCAAGTCCGGAGGGATCAGCAAGGCGATCGGGTCGCCGGGCGCAGCTCTGAGCAGGAAGAATACCAGCGTGACAATACCAAGGATGGTAGCCAAGGACTGTACCAGGCGTTTGATGAGGTAGGTTGTCATCGCGTCTCCGCCCTGCTCAGGCCCATCGGCCGGCACGTCTTCTGTTCATGTGTATGTATACGCCAACCTCCGGAGATCTCCTCCCGCGCACGGCAACGACCCTGTCCCGTTGCCTTTGGGATGAGGGACCTTGCGAGAACTGTCTCCGCAGCCGTTACGGCTAATGCGGCCAGGGGCAGTCCAACCCGCAGTTCAAACGAGGAGACCCTGATGCTCCACGGGGCACCACGGGGAATGAAGGCGGCGGGAGACCGCGCGGCGTAGGGACGGGTTCAGAACCCGCCTCTACAATGGCCACGAGCATTACCGTGACCACGGCCCCGAAGACGACCGTGACCACATGTTCTCAGTAGAGAAGGCGTGTTTGGGCGCCATGCGCTCAGATCACCGGTAGAGTGGTAGCCAGCATGGTCTCGGTCTCCCGAATATGCTCCAGCGTCAGCCGAGCGGCCCTCTCGCCGTCATGATCGGCCACGGCCGCCGCCATCGCGGCGTGCTCGTCAAGGGAGGCAAGCGCTCGAGCCCGTATCGTCTCGTCGAGCACCAGGAAACGATGGCCGTGCAGATGGACGGTGGCAATGGCCGTCTTCAGATAGGGGTTCTTGGCGATGGCTGCTATTGCGAAGTGGAAAACCCGGTCGTGCTTCAGGTAAGTGAGATACTCGCCCGCCGCCACCGCCTCCCGCTGGCGGGCCACGTTTTCCATGAGTCCCGCGGCATCGGCAGGGGTGCAATGGGTCGCAGCAAGTCGAGCGGCTTCGGGTTCGAGGAGCTTTCGCATGAAGAACACGTGCTCCATGTCCTCCCGGACGAGGCTCGCGACCATGTAGCCCTTGCCTGGATGACTCCTCACCAGGTGCTCGAACTCCAGTTTCTGCAGCGCCGCCCGAACCGGAGTCCTGCTGATGCCCAGCTGCTCTGCGAGTTGTTCCTCATTCAGCAATTCGTGCGGGGCGAGCTGGCGGCTTATGATGGCCTCCTTGAGGACCTCGTAAGCTCGATCGGCCAGCGACCCCGGAATGCCGATCCTGGGGAATTTCACGCGGCGGACTCCCCTTTCGCCCATTTCTCGAGGAGGTTTGCCCGGTCGGTCTCTGTCAGCTCCAGCACCCGTCCGACCATATTCATGGAGAGTTTGCCGCAACCGAAGACGGTCTCCGCAAAATCGGGTCCCGGCCACCCGCAGGCGGCCTCCAACTCGGCGAGCCGCTTGAGCCCGTAATAGTATACGGTAAAGTAGCCGGGCGCGAGTTCCTGTGCGTACACCTGGGCACGGGCAACCGATGGCGCGAAGCCCAGGTATCTCCGGTATAGCTCCACTGCCGCTTCGGCGCCCTGTCCGAAGTGGTGCAGCGCGAGATCCGCCCAGACGCGAACCGCCGTATGGAGCCGGCGGTAGGCCACGAACAGAGGGAAAGCCTGTTCGCCAAAACCGTCTTGGAGCAGTGTTTCGGTACGCATGGCCAGCGCTTCCGTTAGCGGGGCGCCTCTTGACATCAACCCACTCGCCGCCTTGAAGCTGTGGGGAGCGTCCGCGGCGACGGTCTTGACGTAGTGGGCGTGGTGTCCGGGATAGCACTCGTGGATCGCATTGAGGATGACCCAGCCCCGGGTAATCGTCCGGTAGTTGTGTTGATTGAGGAAGACGGCTCCGCGCAATACTCTCAGGAAGGGATTCCCGCGGGAGAAGTAACCCCCCCAGGGATAGGAGTCGGCGAGATAATCGGGAACCTGCCAGACCTCGCACTGCTCGCCTTGCGGCAGGCTGATGTGGTCGAGGGCGAGGTCCCTGGCGGCGCGCACGTATCCCCGCATTGCTGTATACATGGCTTCCGGGCTGTCGTACGGGGCGAGGTCCTGCTCCAGGATCTCGAATGGCGAGCGAACGGGGTCGATGGCTTTGGCCATGCTCCTGAAAGCATGGTCGCACTTCTCCACCTCATCGCGATGCCAGCCGAGCAACTCGTCGAGGTCCATGCCGAAGATCAGCCTGAGCGTGTCACGATAACTGAAAGCTTCCGGCGATGCGGCCCGCACACCGGGGCCCACGTCCCTGATACGGCTGAGCGCGTCGCCGACTGCCGACCGCGCCGCCTTGGCGCACGTGCCGGAACGCGACCGTTCGGATGAAGGCACGCCGGCGAGCCTGACCTCCAATTGCGTCTCCAGCCCGTCCAGGTAGTTGCCGAGGCGCTGGAGGACATCGAGCGCTATCTGCCGCCTTGCCTCGGGCAAGCGCATTGCATGGCGGCACGCCTCGGATAGCACGGCGGGGACGCCCTCAAGTAACCCTACTGTCAGGGCAAGCCGCTCCCCGTCCGACCGATCATCGAGACACAGGATGGTCTGTAGCTGACCCATGATCGGGGCGATGAAGCGGTGGGGATACTCCTGGTCGCTGAGGACCCTCGCTTCCAGCAGTTCCAGAAGCTCCCCGAGGTGGGCCGCGAGCACGGTCCCCCCGCCATCCCGCACCTTCCGCCCGGCAGCCTCGACCCTTCGCCGCAGGTGGGCCGATTCGGCGGCAAACCCGGCCAGGCTCTCCGGGCTTGGGACCAATGTGCTCCCCTCGAACGTTCCCGATGCTTCGTAGCGGCAGAAGACCGCTGCCACTTCTCCATCCAGCTTCCTCAACTCACTGTCCATCTCACTACACTCCCCGATTGGCGGATGAAGCGTGGCAACCGCTCGCTGGGACCTGCGGCAAGATCAGCCGACGGCCGGGCAACGAGGTCCATTTGGGTACGTATGCGTACGCCAACACGCTGACTTTAGCACGTCCCAGCCGTCAGGGTCAACCTGGGGCGGGGGCGGGTTCGGAACCCGCCCCCTGCCGGCTAGTACGAGTAGAAGCCCCGGCCGGTCTTCTTGCCGAGCCAGCCCGCGCGTACCAGCTTGCGCAACAAGGGGCTGGCCCGGTACTTCGAGTCGCGGAACTCCTCGTGCAGTACGTCCAGGATGGACAGGACCGTGTCCAGCCCGATCAGGTCGGCCAGGGCGAGCGGCCCCATGGGGTGATTCATCCCCAGCTTCATGACGGTATCGATGCCCTCGGGGCTGGCCAGGCCCTCTTGTAGGCAGTAGACGGCCTCGTTGATCATCGGCATCAGGATGCGGTTGGCGACGAAGCCCGGTGAATCCTGAACGGTCACCGGCGTCTTGCCCATCCGGCGGGCGGCTTCATCGACCGCCTGGTAGGTTGCGTCGGACGTGGCGGCACCGCGAATGACTTCCACGAGTTGCATTAGCGGCACCGGGTTCATGAAATGCATGCCGATGACGCGATCCGGTCGCCGGGTAGCGGCCGCCAGCTCAGTTATCGGCAGGGAAGACGTGTTAGAGGCCAGGATGGCCGCTTGCTGGCAGACGGCATCGAGTCTTCCGAACAGCTCGCGCTTGACCCGAATATCCTCCACCACCGCCTCGATCACCAGGTCCGCGCCGGAGGCCGCTTCGAAGTCTACCACCGGCCGGATACGCTCGAGGATAGCCGGGCGGTCGGCGGCGGCGAGTTTGCCCTTCTCCACCGCTCGCGCCAGGAAACGGTCGATGCCCGACAGCCCGCGCTGGACCAACTCGTGGGTCATATCCCACAAAATGACCTGGTAACCGGCCTGGGCGGCCACCTGGGCTATGCCCGAACCCATCTGGCCCGCCCCGACCACGAGGATCTGTCGGATGGTCATGGCTCCTCCCCTTTTCGTTGACTTCAACCGGCCCGTCCCAGCACGGCGGCCGCACCCATTCCCCCGCCGATGCACATGCTGACCACGGCATGCGTCGACTTCCGCCTGGCCATCGCCTGGACGGCGGTGACCGTCAGTTTGGCGCCGGTGCAGCCCAGGGGATGACCGAGAGCAATGGCCCCGCCATGGGTGTTCACCCGATCCGGGTCGAGGTTCAGGAGGCGCTGCACCGCCACCGCTTGAGCGGCGAACGCCTCATTGATCTCGAAGAAGTCGACATCGGCGAGGGAGATCCCGGCCAGCCGCACCGCTTTCGGGATGGCCTCGACGGGACCGATGCCCATGATGTCCGGATCCACCCCGCTGACCGCAAAGGAACGCAAGGTGGCCAAGGGGGTGAGGCCCATGGTCCTCGCCCTATCCGCCGCCATCACCACCACCGCTGCGGCTCCATCGCTGGTCTGGGAGGAATTGCCGGCGGTGACCGTTCCCCCGGCAGCAAACGCCGGTTTGAGCTTGGACAAGGCCTCCTCGGTGGTGTCGGGCCGGACGCCCTCGTCGGTCTCGAAGACGACGTGCCGCGCCTCGACCGCGCGACCGGGGCCGGTCTCGGTGATGCGCGCTTCCACCGGGAGGATCTCCTCCTTGAACAGGCCGCCGGCAATCGCGGCATGGGCCTTGCGGTGACTGTGGAAGGCGAAACTGTCCTGGTCGGCGCGGGTGACATTGAACCTGCGGGCCACCTCTTCGGCCGTCAGGCCCATGCCCAGGTAGACCTCGGGCCAACTCCGGGCCAGTTCCGGGTTGGGTGAGGTCTTCTGTCCGCCCATCGGCACGAGACTCATGCTCTCGATGCCCCCGGCCACGACGGTATCCGCCCACCCACAAGCGATCTGGGCGGCGGCGGTCGCGATGGCCTGTAGCCCCGAAGAGCAGAACCGGTTGACCGTCTGCGCGGGAACGGAAACGGGCAGCCCGGCACGCAAGCCGATTATGCGGGCCACGTTCATGCCCTGCTCAGCCTCGGGAAAGGCACAGCCGAGGATGAGGTCATGGATGGATGCCGGGTCGAGGCCGGGCACGCGACGCACGGCTTCGCGCACGACTGCGGCCCCCAGTTCATCGGGACGGGTATGGCGCAAGGTGCCGCGGCCGGCGCGACCGACCGCCGTCCGGACCGCCGATACGATCACGGCTTGGCGCATCTTCGCTCCACCTCCTAGTTCCGCAGTGGCTTGCTGGTAGAAACCATGTGCCGCATGCGCTCCTGAGACTTCTCTTGCTTGCACAGGTCCAGGAAGGCTTCCCTTTCCAGGTCCAGGAGGTACTGCTCGCTCACCACCGTGCCGGAAGCTACGCGGCCGCCCATGAGCACGAAGGCGATGTGATCGGCGATGTACTTGTCGTGTTCGCTGATGTGACCGCCCTTGAGCATATTGTAGGTCTGCGCCTGCAGGGCCGCCAGGCCGGTCTCCCCCAGCACCCGGAACTTCGCCGGAGCGGGCGGCCGGAATCCTGCCGCCGCCATGGCCAGCACCTCGGCCTTGGCCTGATGCAGGAGCAAGTCTTGACTCGCGACCACCCGGTCGGTACGGCGCAGCAGGCCGAGGGCTTGCGCCTCGCGGGCGCTGGTGGAAACCTTGGCCATGGCGATGGTCTGGAATGCACGGGCCGCCAGCGGGAAGGTGTCCAGGGGGACGGGAGTGTCCTCGAACACGCCCTCCAGGTGGCGAAGCAGTAGTTCCTTGTTGCCGCCGCCCCCGGGCAAAAGACCTACTCCGAACTCCACCAGGCCCATGTACAACTCGGCGCTGGCAACCACCCGGTGGGCGGCGAGGACGATCTCCGCCCCTCCCCCGAGCGTCATGCCGTGGGGAGCGGCCACCACCGGACGCCGGGAGTATTTCAGGGCCATGCACGCCTTCTGGAAGGACTCGACGGCGGCGGAGAGCCCTGACCAGTTGCCGTTGGCGGCTTCCATGACCACCAGGAGGAGATTGGCGCCAACGCAGAAGTGCCGTGCCTGGTTGCCGATCACCAGACCCAGGAAGTCCCGTTCCACCGCCTCCAGGCTGTCGCCGATCATGCGAATCACATCGGGCGATATCGCCTGGCTTGGCGAATGGAACTCGAGACAAGCAACGCCATCTCCCAGGTCGATCAGGCTGGCGTCGGTGTTCCCGATCACCACCGGGCGCGTCTCCTTGAGGTCCTTCAAGATGACGACTTCCGGACGCCGGGTGATGGGAACATAAGCGCGGCAGCGGAAGCAGTAGTGAGCGGGCCGCCCGTCCTTTTTGCCGTAGAAGCTCGGGACGCCCTGCGCCAGCATCGCCTTCACCCAGCCGGCCACGGGCACTCCCTCTGCCTCCATACGGGCGGCGGCAGCACCGACGCCCAGGGCATCCCAGGTCTCGAACGGCCCGGCATCCCACCCGAAACCCCACTTCATGGCGTTGTCCACGCTGACCACATCGTCGGCTATCTCCGGCAACAGGCCGGCCGCGTACGCGAGTCCCCGCTTGGTCAGTTCCCAGGCGAGCGCGCCGCCCCGATCATCGGACTCCACCAGGGCCTTCACCCGCTCCGCTGGCTCGCTGATACGGCGGGTACGTGAGAGGGAAGGGAAGTCGGGTTTGACCTGAGGGCGGTACTCCAGGGTCTGCCAGTCGAGGGCGAGGATCTCGCTCCCCTGCGGTCCCTTGACCTTGCGGTAGAAGCCCTGGCCCGCCTTCTCGCCCGTCCACCCGCGCTCCGCCAGGGTCCGGACGAAGGTCGGGGGGTCGAAATAGGGCTTCTCTTCGTCAGGGACGTTGGCATGCACGTTGGCGGCCACGTGTAAGAGAGTGTCGAGACCTACGAGGTCGGCGGTGCGGAAGGTGGCGCTGTTCGGGCGGCCCATGGCCGGCCCGGTGACGGCGTCGATCTCATCAACCTGGTAGCCCTTTTCCTGCATGGCCTTCATCGTCTGCATCATGCCGAATACGCCGATGCGGTTGGCGATGAAGTTGGGGGTATCTTTGGCCATGACCACGCCCTTGCCCAGGACGTCTTCGGCGAAGTCGGTCATGAACGATACGATGCCCGGCAAGGTGTCGGGTCCGGGGATCAACTCCACGAGTTTCATGTAGCGCGGCGGGTTGAAGAAGTGAGTGCCCAGGAAATGCTGCCGGAACTCGAGCGGTTGCTTCTCGACCATCCGCCGGATGGAGATGCCGGACGTATTCGTGCTGACGAGCGTCCCGGGTCGCCGATGGGCGGCTACCCGGTCCCACAGCGCCTGCTTGATGTCCAGGCGCTCTACCACTGCCTCGATGATCCAGTCTACGTCGGCCAGCCACGCTAGATGGTCCTCGAAGTTGCCGGGCGTTATCAGCTCGGCGGCCGAGGGCTGGAAGAAGGCCGCCGGCCTGGCCTTGAGGCAGTTCTCGATCCCCTGCTTCGCCAGCCGGTCCCGCACCTCCGGGCTGTCAGGCGTCAGTCCGCGGGCCCGTTCTGCCGAGGTCAATTCCTTCGGGACGATATCCAGGAGGTAGGACGGGATGCCCACATTTGCCAAATGGGCTGCTATCGCGCTACCCATAACACCCGCCCCCAGCACAGCCGCCCGGTAGATGCCCCGCTTCACCGCTATCGCCTCCCCGTCACGCAGTCTCGGTCCGAATCACCGTAGCTTCACCCTGACCGCCGCCACTGCAGATGCAGGCCACGCCGAACTCCTCGCCCCTGCGCTGGAGTTCGAAGGCCAGGTGCATGAGGATGCGCGCGCCGCTGGCGCCGATGGGATGGCCAAGCGCCACCGCGCCGCCATCTACATTAACCCGCTCTTCCGCCCAGCCGCCGAGACGGGCACTGACCAGGGCCACCACGGCGAACGCCTCGTTTATCTCCACCAGGGCCATGTCACCCGGACGCAACCCGGCCCGCTTGATCGCCCGCTCGGCCGACAACCAGGGCACGGTGGCCAGGTAAGGAGCGTCGGCGGACACCGCGCCGGCGGCCACTATCGAGACGATAGGACGGACCCCCATAGCTTCCGCCCGCGCGCGGGACATGAGGACCAGCGCCGCTGCCCCATCGTTGATCCCAGGGGCGTTACCGGCGGTGATCGTCCCGTCCGCCGCAAACGCGGGGCGCAGAGCAGAGAGCTTTTCGAGGCTGGTGTCAGCCCTGGGCGGCTCGTCGGCCTTGACCAGGACTGGAGGGCCCTTTTTCTGAGGCAATTCCACCGGGACGAGTTCCCGGTCAAAGCGGCCCTCGTTCATGGCGGCCAACGCCCGTCGATGGCTGCGGTACGCCCACGCGTCCTGCTCCTCCCGCGGCACCTTGAACTCGCGGGCCATGGCATCGCCGTGGTTCCCCATGTGGACGTCGCGCACGGGGCACCACAAACCATCTTGTATTGTGGCGTCCAAGATCTTGCCGTGCCCCAGCCGGTGCCCCCATCGCCCGCCGGGTAGAAGGTAAGGGGCCTGGTTCATGTTTTCCATGCCCCCGGCCACGGCTACGTCGATCTCGCCGGCGCGGATGAGCCCGGCAGCCAGGTTGACGGCTCGCAAGCTGGAAGCGCAGACCTTGTTGATCGTATCGCTGGGCACCGTGACCGGCAGGCCTGCCTTGAGCGTCGCCTGCCGGGAAGGGACCTGGCCCGCTCCCGCAGCGACCACCATGCCCATCAAAGCGTAGTCCACCTGCTCGCCGCCGAGCCCGGCCCGGTCCAGTGCGGCCCGGATGGCCATGCCCCCCAACGCGACCGCGGGCACGTCTTTGAGAGCCCCGCCGAACGAGCCGAAGGGCGTCCTCGCCCCCGCCACGACCACCGGATCTCTACCGTCCCTCTTCACCAAAGGACCAACCTCCCCGCAATCGCTGGTGCCCCGAGTACACGTTCAGGCGGTCGCCACGGGCGAAACCCACCAGGGTAAGCCGCATCCGCTCGGCCAGTTCCACCGCCAGGCTGGTGGGTGCGGACCGGGATACGATGACGGCCAGGCCCAGCCCAACCGCTTTCCGCACCAGGTCGCCGGCGACGCGCCCCGATGTCGCAAGTATCCGGCCGCCCAAGGGAACGCCATCCAGGGTGAGCCTGCCTACCACCTTGTCCACAGCGTTGTGCCGTCCGATATCCTCCCGCAGCACCACATGCGAATCACCCTCCGCATCACCGGAGGCCAGGAGGGCCGAATGAGTACCGCCCGTCAACCGAAACAGCGGCGCGGCGCTCAGACAGCGCAGCATGACCTCAAGCCGTTGCCGCGAGAGGAAGACCTGGTCGGAGTCCCCGGTCAGGGGCTTCAGGCGGGCGAGGTCGACCAGGCTCAGGGCGCCGGCACAGCCGGACGTTAGCACCCGGCGGCCGTGGAACCTCGGCGCAAAGTCGGGCAGATCCGGTATGCTGACCTCGACCGTCGCGGTCCGCGGATCCAACTCGAGATCGGTCACGTCGGCAGCCGAGGTGATGAACCCTTCCGAGCGCAGAAACCCGAAGGCCAGTTCGTCCAGGTGGTCCGGGGTCGCCTGCAGCGTGACCAGCTCGCGGCCGTTCAAGGAGATGGTGAAGGACGTTTCCCCCGCGATCGCATCATCGCGCTCGTCGACCTCGTCGCCCCGGTAACGGATGACCCGGCGGGTTGCGGCCACCGATCCGTCCCCTGCCCCGGCCATCCTCTGCCCCCCCGCGACGGCTGCGGAAATTCCTCTTAGTCAAAAATCCGCGACAAAGAGTTCCCCGGCGGACCGCCCATTCCCTCCCCACCCATCGCCTCGACCAAGAAGGCAGAGAAGTGCCAACGGCGAGGGGCGGGTCGGGAACCCGCCCCTACGACCGAAAAGGCGGACGGCCCCAAGTCACAATTTGGTCCGCCTGCTGCGCCGTTCCTCGATGTAGATGGGGAATCCCCTGCTGGGAAGGCGGGCCATGAACGGCTCTGGGTCGAGACACTCGGGCAAGACGACCCCGGTGGCGTCGATGGTCCCCTCCGCCAGCAGCTCGGCGGCCACTACCAAGGGGACCGCCACCTGATGCGCCGTCGCCGTCGCGCCCACCGCGGCATACGACGCTTCATGGGCGTTCAGGGTGTAGGCGAAGTAGTCCGTCACCTCGCCATCTTTGACGCCCTGCACCAGCGTGCCGACGAGCGACCAGCCCTTCACTTTGCCCCCCAGGTCGGCCGGTGGCGGCAACAAGGCGGTCACCAGCGCCCGGGGAGAGACGCTCGCTCCACCGACATCCACCGGCTCGGTCCGGTCCAGGCCGAGCAGGCTGAGGACTTTCAGCACGTTGACCAGTTCATCGGGGAGAGCGTATTTGAAGTCGCAGTGACGCAGGCCTTTCTTGATATGCAAGGGGATGGTGCCCGCCTCTTCGTGCGACACGGCGTACACGGTGACCGGCCCGATGGGCTCGGGGAAGACGTGAGTCTCCACGCCGGTTGTCAGCGGTTCCCCCTGGACGAAGCGGCCGTCGACGAAACGCAACGGCGGCTGGAGGCATTCCTCGATCACCGTGTCGGGCGAGAAATAAGTAGCGAAGGGCACCCCCTCCACCGTGCTCACGTCGGCGTCCCGGACCAGGATCGAGTCGACGGTGTCCAGCCGGTCCGCGGCCCAGCGGGCGAAGATGTTGCTGGCCCCCGGGTCGGCGCCCATGCACAGCAGGGCACACCTGCCGCGGGAGCGGAAGCGATCGCCGAGCGCCATCTGTTGATACACATCCACCCTGCCCGGGAGGGGGACCGGACCGTCGGAAGCCGTATCCAGATAGTGCGCGCCGACGTCGAGGGCGGCCTCCATGATCACCAGGTTCAAGCGGGGGACGACGAGGTTGACGATGAGGTCCATCCCTCGGGCGGCCGCAGCCACCTCGGACCGCGAGCCGGCATCGATCTTGATGGCCTGGAAGCGACGATCGCCCAGCTCGACCGCCAGCGACCGGGCACGCTGCACATCCCTATCGGCAAGCACGATCTGGTGAAAGTGTTCGCTCCTGGCCATCTCTCGGGCGACAACCGTCCCCACCGCGCCCGTACCCACGACCAGAACCCGCATGTCGGAGCCTCCCTTGGACCGACTCAACCGACCTGGCTCATCTCTTCCGGCACCAGGGCAGGATGGGCAGCGCCCCCATCTCCCGGCCTTCCACGTCCCGGATGGGCCGGGGCGGGTCGCTCTTCTGGGTCAGCAGGGAGACGACGATCAGCGTCAAGACGCTCACGATGGCGCCGGGAGTGATGGCTATGAACAGCGCGTCGCTCACCGCCCAGTCCATGTAGACCTGCCCCTCGGCCAGGACGCCCGTGTTCATGACCTTGGTCGTGGGCAAGGCCCAGATGTAGGCGGCAATCCAGGTTGCCAGGCCGGCGAAGAAGGCGGCCATTGCCCCGGTGCGATTGGCCTTCCGCCAGAAGTGACCGAAGAAATAGGGGGCGAAGATGGTCGGCAGCACCAGGCCGCCCGACAGTATGATCAGGCGGTACACGCCCCGGAAATACAGGGCGAGTGCCATCGCCAGGAGCGTCGAACCGATGATGGTGGCGCGGACTACCCAGAGCGACTCCCGGTCACCGGCCTTGGGCTTGAAATGGCGGTAGATGTTATTGCCCGCCAGCGAGCCGATGCCAAGCGTGCACCCGCTGCAAGTGCTGATGATCGCCGCGGCCATGGCCACGATGAACAGCACGCTGGCCCACGGGGGGAGGTACTGGTAGGCAGCCCAGGGCAGCACCTGTTCCGCCAGATCCGGCGACACTTCCGCGCCCATGGTGAAGGCGGCGATGCCGACCATCACCACCATGAGCCCCAGCAGGAGATACACGATGCCGCTGGTGATGAAGCTGTAGGTAGCGGTCCGCTCATCCTTGGCCGCCAGCGCCCGCTGGTTGAGCACCTGGCTGGGGACGTCGCCCAGCGACAGGGCGGACCAGGCCGCAATATACAGGAAGATGCCCATTGCTCCCGTGTAGAACAGGTATCCCTGGTCGCCGGGCAGCGGGGCCATCGCCCAGGCGGGGAGTTCCGCCCAGGTGGTGGCCGTAGCCACGAAGTGGCTCCAGCCGCCGGCGTCGGCGATGACCGTCGGGAAGAGCATGGCGAGACCGATGACGAGCAGCGCGACCACCACCACGTCCACCCGCGCCAGCGCGCCCAGACCGCCGCTGGCGGTGACGATGATGATCGTCGCGGTCGCGGCGAGGATGGCGAGCGCGATGCTGAGCCCGGTCGTCAGCGATATGACCATGCCCAGGGCGACCAACGACCCGGCCAGCCAGGTGGTAGCGGCGAGGACCTGTATGACCGAGTACAGCATGCCCATCCGCTGATCGTAACGCGAGTCCATGAAATCGGTAACGGTGACGTACCTGGCCCTCCGTAGCCGGTAGGCGAAGAGGACCCCCACCAGAATCATCCCGAGCGCCGGCGCCCAGGGGTCGAAGATGACTCCCTGCTTGCCGAATAGATAGGCGAACCCTGCGGCGCCCATCATCGCGCCCGCGCAGATCCAGGTGGACAAGATGGAGGCGACGCTCAAGGGGAAGTTGAGACCGCGGCCGGCGATGACGAGATCGGAGCATCCGCTCACCCGTCGTTTGCCATAGAAGACGCCGAATGCCACGATGGCCGCCAGGTAGATGGCCAGTAGGCCGATTATCCAGTCGGCGGTGGTGAAGACCCGGAGCAATCCGTTTCCCATAGCTATCACTCCCCTCGTCGATCAGGCTGCACCTACACGCCGGCCGGCGGGATTGCCCGCGGTCCGGCAGACCATCGCTACCCGGGCAGCTTCACCTCCTCCGGCCTCCGGGAACTCGGTCAGCCCGCAGCTTCAGGCATCCTTCAAGGTCGCGTGCAGGACGGCCAGCACCTTGTCGAGTTCCTCGGAGGTGATGACCAGCGGCGGCGACAAGGTGATCACGTTGTTCAGGTGGAAGGTGGTCATGGTCGTCTTGCCCAGGATCACGCCTTGCTCCATGGCCCTCGCCACCACGCGGCTGATGATGGCCGGTGACGCCGGTGCCCTGGTCTTCTTGTCCGCCACGAGTTCAATCCCGAAGATCATCCCCTTGCCCCGAACTTCGCCAACCAGCGAATATCGCTCGAGATCCTTGAGGGCATCGAGGAACCGGCGACCGGCTTCCGCCGCCCGATCGACGAGCCGCTGTTCGGCCAGCAGTTCGAGGTTGGCCAGGCCGGCCGCGCAGGCTACGGGGTGACCGCCAAAGGTGTTGACCTGCACGAGATGAACCCGATCTTCCAGCTCGCCGAGGAAGGCGGAGAAGATCGCGCCGGTGGTGGCAACCGCGCCCAGCGGTAGATAGGCGCTGGTCAGACCCTTGGCCATGGTCACGATGTCCGGGTCAATGCCGTACGTCTGGAAGCCGAACATCTTGCCCGTGCGGCCGAAACCGGAGATGACCTCATCCGAGATCAACAGCACGCCGTAACGACGCGTTATCTCGCGGACGGCGGGAAGATATTCCTCAACCGGCACGAGGATGCCCCCGCCCCCCACGACGGGCTCTATGATCATGGCGGCGACCGTCTCCGGGCCCTCGTGAAGGATCATCGTCTCGACCTGGGCGGCGCACTCGAGTTCACAGGCGGGATACGACTTGCCGAAAGCGCAGCGGTAGCAGTAAGCGGGCGCGGCGTGGAGGAAACCGGGCACCAGCGGTTCGAAGCGCCACTTCCGCTCGGACTGACCGGTCGCGCTCAGCGCTCCCATCGTGGTGCCATGATAGGCGCGGTGTCGGGCGATGATCTTGTAGCGGTTCTCGGCCGGCCGGGCCAGGCGGCCGAATTGTCGGGCCAGCTTGAAGGCGGCATCGTTGGCCTCGGAGCCGCTGCAGGTGAAGTAAATCCGCTTCAGGTCGCCGCCCAGGCAATTGCCCAGTTCCCGCGCCAGTTCGGCCGCGGGCACATTGGCGGCGGTGTGCGGGTAGTACGGCAGCGTCTTCATCTGCCGGTAGACCCGATCGGCAATCGCCGTTTGGCCGTACCCGGCGGTGACGCACCACAGTCCGGCCATCGTGTCGATGTAGGGCTTGCCGTCGGCATCGACCACCGTGGAACCGAAAGCCTCCACCACCAGCATCGGCGGCTTGCCGGCCAGGAGCGAGTGCTGGGTCATCGGATGCCAGACATGTTCGAGATCGGCCGCGAGGATAGCCTGTTTCTCCAGTCCAGAGGTCAAGCCCGTTTCTCCCTTCCCCTGCCCTGCCCTGACACTCATGCTTCATGCAATTGCCGTGCCCTGCAGCGTCAGGGATAGGGGCGGGTTCGGAACCCGCCCCTACAGGTCCTGCGGCAGGCACCGGGAGCGCGGGTGGCGCGGCCGG
Organism: Bacillota bacterium; assembly: GCA_035477115.1. Lineage (GTDB taxonomy): Bacteria > Bacillota > Sulfobacillia > UBA995 > UBA995 > UBA995. The sequence goes on from DATIKW010000042.1 coordinate 51,709, forward strand.
TGCCTGCCCCGTGGCTCACGCCGGCAGTGGCGCCCCTGGACTCACCGATCGTATCAGTTCCGGTATCGCCGTCTCACCCTTGAGACGGACGGCCGTCATCCCTCACCGATCGCCGGCCCGTCTCCGGGGACCGGCTTCCGGATCAGGCGTAGCTTCCGATACAGGCTCGCCCGGCTTATGCCGAGTTCTCTGGCGGCCGCCTCCAGGGCGCGCGCCCCCCGCCCGTGGCGCTCCAGATGAGCATCGAGGATCTCCGCCTCAAACCGCCGCAACTGCTGGTGCAAGCTCCCGGAGGCGCGGGTGGACAGTCTCCGGATATGGGGCGGGAGGCTATCCCCATCGAGCAACGCACCCTGCCCCACGTGAAGCGCATACTGGACCGCGTTCTCCAGTTCCCGGACGTTGCCTGGCCAGGAGTGGGCCCGCAATAGCTCGATGGCTCTTCCCGTGAAGCCGACCGCGGCCGAAGCCGCCGGCCATCGGTGCTGTTCCAGCAAGTATTCGGCCAACGCGATGACGTCACCTCCCCTGGCTCGCAGGGGCGGTATCGCTATCGGTATGACGTTCATCCGGTAGTAGAGATCTTCCCGGAATTTCCGCTGGCGGATCAGCCGCTCGAGATCCTGGTTGGTGGCGGCGAGGATGCGGACGTCTACCCGCCGGGGTCGGGTCCCGCCTACCCGTTCCACGACTCGATCCTGCAGGAACCGCAGCAGCTTGCCCTGCAGGGGCGGCGAGAGTTCTCCGACTTCGTCCAGGAAGAGAGTGCCGCCATGCGCTAGTTCGAACTTGCCCGCCTTGCCCTCGCGCCTCGCTCCGGTGAAGGCTCCGCCCTCGTACCCGAACACCTCGCTCTCCAGGAGGTTTTCCGGGATCGCCCCGCAGTTGATGACCACAAACGGCCCGGAGGCGCGGCGGCCGGCGCGATGGATCGCCTGGGCGAACATCTCCTTCCCCGTGCCGCTCTCGCCGAAGAGCAGCACGGTAGCGTCGCCCGCGGCTGCCCGGAGGGCCAGTCCCTTGGCCCTCTCGATCGCCGGGCTCGTGCCCTTGATATCGGAGAACTCGAACATCTTCCAGCCTGCGTCCGGCCGTCCGGGAAGGCCATCGGGGGAAACCGGCCGATGGGCGGCGTGGTTCAGGGCGACGGCCTTGGCCAACAAGTCGGTCACCCGGTTGAGGAACTCGGTCATCACTTGTCGCTTGCCGAGCAAGATGCGCCGTTGCCCTTCATCCAGCGCGATCAGGCCGGCCACGCCGATCGCCCTCCCGTTGAGGATGATCGGCCCGCATATCTCGGCCTGTTCGTCGGTCTCGCCTCGCAACGAGCGCGGATCATAGGCCGGGTCGCCGGCCGGGTCCTCCACGACGAGAACCTGGCCGGAGCGTAGGGCGCGGCCGTAAAGGAACCCACTCCCCGGATCGCCGTCTTCCTCCCGCCTGCCAACCCAGTCCCGATACTTACCCGTGCCGGCCACGATGGTCAGGGTGTCGTCGACGATCTCGAACTCGAGGCCGAGCGCCGCCGCCATCGCCTCGGCCACTCCCTGGGCGACCGGCTGCACCGTCATCAGGGGCGACCTCATGCTATCCGTACCTCCGTGGTCGAGCTTCGCGCCCATGGCCGACAGTCAATGCCCCGGCACCCGGGGCTCGCGGCAATGTGCGGATATATTCCGTCTTCCACTCGCCATGTCCTGCCTCGGGCGACTGCGGGAGCGATCGGCACGGATCTTGTAAGTGGTTGTGAAGCAGACGTGCGTGAGACCCACCGGCGGACGCCAGGACGATGGGTCGAGCGCCGCAATGTTCGAGGTGAGGGAGGATGGTTCATGCCCGGCCAGAATCATGCGCAGATCATCGAGGAATCCAGGAGGATCCTGGACATGATCGCCCGGCGGGAACTGGCTCCGGCGGAGCGCGGGCGAGTGGTGGAGGATACGGTGTACGGCTTCCGCGAACACGTCAACCCCGGCTTCCTCGAATACCGTAAATCCGTCTCCACCGACTACACGGCCGTGGAATGGGAAGACGAAGCCGCCTCTTTCAAGGACATACAGGGACGGGAGTTCATCGATTGCCTCGGGGGGTACGGCATCTACAACTGCGGCCATCGCCACCCCCGGGTGGTCGAGGCTGTCGTCAACCAACTGCGACGCCAGGCCCTGCACAGCCAGGAGTTGCTCGATCCGCTTCGCGCCTTGCTGGCGCGACTGGTCGCCGATCTGACCCCCGGCGACCTCCGGTGCTCCTTCTTCACCTGTAGCGGGACCGAGAGCGTGGAAGGGGCGATGAAGCTCGCCCGGCTCTATACCCGGCGTCCGACTTTCGTTGCCGCGATCAACGCCTATCACGGAATGGGCATGGGGTCGCTGTCGCTCACTTCCAAGGCCGTGTATCGGCGGCCTTTCCTGCCCTTGCTGCCTTACGTGCGCCACGTCACCTTCGGCGATGCGGCGGCGCTCGAGGAGATCCTGGCCTCCTGCGCCTTCACCGGCGAGGACGTCGCCGCCGTGTTCCTCGAGCCGGTTCAGGGGGAAGGCGGGGCGCGGGTGGCACCCGAAGGCTACCTCCCGGACGTGCGTGCCCTGTGCGACCGATACGGAGCGCTGCTGGTGCTGGACGAGGTGCAGACGGGGATGGGCCGGACCGGCAAGGTATTCGCCTGCGAACACTGGGACGTGGTTCCCGATATCCTCTGCCTGGGCAAGGCGTTCGGCGGCGGCGTCATGCCCATCGGCGCCTTCGTGGCCAATCCGAAGGTATGGGAGCCGATGTGCCCGAACCCCTTCATCCACATATCGACCTTCGGAGGCAATCCCATCAGTTGCGCGGCCGCCATTGCGGCCATAAATGTGATGCTGGAGGAGCGCCTGCCCGAACGAGCCGCAGAAACGGGAACCTACTTCCTCGCCGGGCTTCGGAAGCTGGTGGCCGAGTACCCGGACGTGTGCCTGGAGGCGCGCGGGCTGGGTCTATTGCTGGGGATCGAGTTCCACTCCAATGAGGTCGGATACAAGGTCGCCAAGGGTCTATTCGAGAATGGGATTCTCGTGGCCGGCACCTTGATCAATGCGAAGACCATTCGCATCGAACCGCCGCTGATCATCGGCCGGACCGACGTCGACCGGGTGCTATCCGTCTTGGACGAGGTGCTGAAGAAGATCGCCCGGGGTGGCGCTTAGCCTGGCGTGATGCCTCGCGGGACGCAGTTGGACCTGACGGCGGCCGGCGACGACGGTGACGGCCGCCAATGAGGAGGGGAGTAGTTTGCTGAAATTTCGTCCCGAACTCTGCCTGGCTTGCGAGGCTTGCCAACTCGCGTGCACGGCTCGAAAGCTCGGCCACTTCGCGCCGCGCCAGGCGCTCATGCGCATCGAGGCGCGGTTTGGCGCGGAGGACCGGTCGGTGGAAGCTCTCGTCTGCGATCACTGCGGCGAGTGCGCCCGAATATGCCCGGAAGCGGCCATCACCATGCAGCCAGGCCCCCGGGTAGACCCGGATGCCTGCACCGCCTGTAGCGCCTGCGGCGCAGCCTGCCCCCGGCGGGTGATCCTGTTCGACGCCGCCGGCATGCCGCGGATATGTGACGATTGCTCCGGCGGGCCGGCCTGCGCCGACTGGTGCCCCGTGGGCGCGCTGAGCTGGGAGGAGGTGGAAGCATGAGCTACCAGGGGAAGATCCTGCGCATTGACTTGACCTCGGGAACCTCGCGGACCGAGGAACTGGACGGGGACTGGGCGCGGCAGTACCTGGGCGGCAAGGGCCTGGGGGCAAGGTATTTCGCGGCCGCCGTGCCTGCCGGCACCGATCCCCTGTCCCCCGCCAATCGGGTAGTGCTGATGACCGGCCCGCTGGGAGGCACAATCGCTCCCTGTACGGGGCGGCTGAGCATCACCACCAGGTCTCCGGCCACCGGGACGATCCTCGAATCGGGGATCGGCGGCACGATGGGACCCGAGATCAAGTTCGCCGGATTTGACGGGATCATCCTCGGAGGTCGCGCCGACCGGCTGGTCTATGCCGTGGTGGATGACCGTAGCGTATCGCTGCGGGATGCGGGACACCTGCGGGGGAAGGGAGCCCACGCCGTCGAGCTGGCCCTCAAATCCGAACTCGGCGGCGACTTCCGGGTGATCGCCATCGGCCAGGCCGGCGAGAACCTGGTGCCCATGGCTTGTCTGACCTCGGAACTATATCGGCAGGCGGGGCGGGGGGGAGCGGGAGCCGTCTTCGGCGCGATGAACCTCAAGGCGCTGTGCGTGCGCGGGACGAATCCAGTCCGGGTGCCCGACATCGCCGAGTTCATGCGGGTCGTGACCGCCTTGACCCGCGAAGACTGCTTCTCCGATGTGAACCTGGGCATGAGGACCGACGGTACGCCTCAACTCGTTGATGCTTCGAACGCCGCGGGCATCCTCCCCACCCGCAACTTCCAGGATGGGATGTTCGAGGGGGCCGGCCGGATCAATTCCGACCAGCTCAAGAAGCACCGCCGGCGCAAGAATGCCTGTTTTGCGTGCACCCTGGCTTGCGGCAACTACACGCGCATGGGGCAGTCGGTCGTGGAAGGACCGGAGTATGAGACCCTCGCCCTGGCCGGCTCCAACTGCGGCATAGACGATCTCGAGGCGATCGTCCGCTTCAACGCCGCCTGCGATGACCACGGGATCGACACCATATCGGCCGGGAATGCCATCGCCTTCGCCATGGAACTCACCGAGCGGGGCATTCATGACTTCGGACTGCGTTTCGGCGAGACCGAGCTGTATGCGCAAATCCCGAGGCTCATCGCCCTGCGCACCGGCATCGGGGCGGAGTTGGCTCGCGGCGTTCGCCATCTCGCCGAAAGGTACGGCGGGCGTGATTTCGCGATGGAAGTCAAGGGCCTCGAGGTCCCCGGCTACGATCCGCGCGGAGCATGGGGGATGGGGCTGGCTTACGCGACCTCGGACCGGGGCGCCTGCCACATGCGGGCCTGGCCGGTGGCGGACGAGGCATACGGTCCGGTGGACCCCTTTACGATCGAAGGCAAGGCGGAACTGGTGATCCGCGGCCAGCACTATAACGCCGCGAAGTTCTCGCTGATCGTCTGCGATTTCTGGGCAATCGCCCCGTCCAGGCTGGCCGAATTGGCCACGGTCTGCGTCGGCCGGAAGATCACGCCCGAGGAACTCGATCTGGTCGGAGAACGGATCTACAACCTCACCCGGCTGTTCAACGTGGAGGCCGGTTTCCGCCGGGAACACGACTGTCTGCCCGAGCGTTTCTTCCGAGAGCCGCTGAAAAGCGGCCGGCCGGCAGGCCGGATCTACCCCCGGGCGGAGTTCGATAAGCTGCTGGCCCGGTACTACGAGTTGCGAGACTGGGACGAACAGGGCGTGCCCCGGGAAGGCAAACGGATTCAGCTAGGATTGTAGGCCACTCGGACATGACCGATTCAGTGGCAGGGGTGGGTTCGGAACCCGCCCCTGCATAGGTTGCGGGCAGGACCATGAACGCATATCGGTAGTGGCGACATACCGCTGAAGCCCACAGCTTCCCATGAGGCATTCACTCGTTGTGAACCCCTGGCTCCCCCTACCAAACGGAAGGACGAAACCCGCTCCGGGACGAACTCTATGCCAGGGGGTGGGCCAGCTTGGGGTTTGTGGCTTATGACCGCGAGAGCATGGATCGTTTCTTCCGACCGCGTTCCGTAGCCATCGTCGGCGTGTCCCGCACCACCGGCGAAGGCTCATTCAACATTGTGGAGAACCTGCTCGCCTACGGCTATCCGGGCGAGGTATACCCCGTGAACCCGAGCGCCTCGACGATCCTCGGCCTTCGCTGCTATGCCTCGGTGGCCGAGTTGCCGGCCGTGCCGGACCTGGCGGTCATCAGCCTGCCCCGCGAGCTGGTGCCCGGAGCGGTCCGCGACTGCGTGGCCCGCGGGATCAAAGCCCTCATCATCATCACTCAGGGCTTCGCGGAGGCGGACGCCGACGGTGCGCGATTGCAGGAGGAGTTCCTCGCCGCGCTCGCCGGTTCGGGCGCCCGGCTCATGGGTCCCAACACCCTGGGCACGGTGAACATATTCGAGCGCTTCTCGAGTTCCTTCATGCGCATCGCCCGGACCGACCCCCTGCCCACCGGCCTGGTATGTCAGACCGGCTTCTTCCTGGCCACCGACCTGGCACCGTCGGTGGGGCTGGGATTGGCGGCGGATGTGGGCAACGCCGTCGACGTGAGCCTGCCCGAATGCCTGGCTTACCTCGCCGACGATGAGCGCACCCGGGTCCTCGCCATCCACCTCGAGGGGGTCCAGGACGGCCGTCGCCTGTTCGAGGTCGCCCGCGAGATCACGCCCCGCAAGCCGATCCTCGCCCTCAAGACCGGGCGCAGTCCGGCAGGGGCGCAGGCTGCCGGATCCCACACCGGGTCGCTGACCGGCGAGGACGCGGTGTACCAGGCCGCATTCGATCAGGCAGGCGTCTTGCGGATGGACGACGCCGAAGAACTCGATGACGCACTCAAGGCTTTCCTGCGGCTGCCGCCCATCGCCGGCAACCGGGTTGCCGTCGTAACCGCGACGGGCGGCGGCGGCATCATGGCCGTGGACGCCTGCTCGGAGTATGGACTGGAACTGGCTCGCTTCTCCGAGGATACCATCGCCTACATCCGGGCGGGGGCTCCGCCATGGTTCGAGCCCCAGAACCCGCTGGACGTGTGGCCCGCCGCCATAGGGAGGCCCTACGCCCTGGCGTTCGCCGACATGTTCCGTAAGGTCCTCGACGACCCCGGTGTGGATGCCGTGCTGTGCGTGGGAGGCGCGCTTGCCGCCACCGGCGATCAACTGGCCGGTTTCGTCCGGTTGTCAGGGGAAATCCGACCGGACAAGCCGGTGGTGTGGTGGGTGCAAGGGCGCGAGGTCCAGTCCAAGGCCTCCCTTGCGGAACGCGACAGCCACGTCGCCGTCTATCCCTCGCCCGAACGGGCGATGCGGGCGCTGGCTCGGCTACATCGCTACCATTCGGCCATCAAGGACCGGAAGCCGCGGATTCCCGCCGTATCCGCCGGACCCGACGTCAACGCCGGCCGCATTGCCTCGGTGCTCTCCTCCGCGGGTCCTGGCTTCATGGGCCCGGAAGCCTTCGACTTATTGGAGGCGTACGGGATCAAGACGGCTCCCTGGGCCGTCGCCGCGTCGCCGGAAGCAGTCGGAGAAGCCGCGGATTGTATGGGGTACCCGGTGGCCGTCAAGGGGCTGGGGTCCGACCTCGTTCACAAGACCGAGCGAGGCGCCGTGGCCATCGACGTACGTTCGCGAGGAGGAGCTGAGCAGGCCGCGCTGGCCATCCGCGAGCGGACGGGCGCGGCGTTGACGGGGTTCCTGGTTCAGCGGTACCTGGGAGGCGGATACGAGGTCATCCTGGGCGGGAAGCAGGATGCGCAGTTCGGGCCGGTTGTCTTGTTCGGGGCGGGAGGAATCCTGACCGAGCTGGTCCACGATGTGAGTATCGGACTGGCTCCCCTGAGCCAGGAGGAAGCTCTCGCCCTGATCGAACGGACGCGGGCTTTCCGCATCCTGTCGGGCGTCCGGGGGAGACCTCCGGCCGATATCGCGGCCGTCGTCAATGCCCTGCTCCGCGTATCCCAGCTTCTCGCCGGACACCCGGAAGTGGCGGAACTCGACATCAATCCCCTCCTGGTCTTCCCCCGCGGCGAAGGATGCGTGGCAGTCGACGCGCGAATCCGAATCCAGGAAAGGAGATCCAGCCGGGTCGCCCGAATGACCCCTTGAGACGAAACTGATGCGCAGAGGGGGCGTTAGTGTGCGATCTCTCTTGCGCGAGGCGGTCCGGGGCAAGCCGGCCGACTTCGTGGAAGTGCGGGTCGAGGAGACGAGGACGACCAATATCCAGTTCCAAGGGGCAACCTTACAGAACCTCGCCGAATCCTTGAGTTTCGGGGGCAGCGTCCGTGCCCTGATCGGAGGAGGATGGGGGTTCGCATCCTTCAACCGCCTCGATGACCTGGCGCGGCAGGTGGACCTGGCCATCGCTCACGCCCGGCTTGTGGCCAGGGCGGTCAAGGTGCAAGCGCGGTTGGCCCCGGTGGAACCGGTAGTGGATGTCGTGCCCCTGCCGCCGGGCGTCGACCCGGCCTCGCTATCGCTCAGGGACAAGAAGGCGATCCTGCACGATTATAACTCCGCAATCCTCGGCTTCGGCCCGCCAATCGTGAGTTCGCGCATCCGGTATCGCGACATCCATACGCGACTCCACTACGCGAACAGTGATGGCACCTACCTCGAACAGGAGCGGCTGGACGTGGCCGGGAGTTTTGCCGCAATCGCCCGCCGGGACGAGTTGACTCAACTCGGCTTCCGCAGCTTCGGGGGGAAAGCGGGCTATGGTCTCCTGAAAGCTCAAGGGGCCGAGGTGGTCCAGAGGTGCGAGGCGGCCCGCGACATGCTGGCGGCGCCGGTCGTTCAGGGCGGCGAGTACCCGGTGGTGCTCGATCCGGAACTGGCCGGCATTTTCGTCCATGAGGCGTTCGGCCACCTGTCCGAAGGCGACAATGTGTACGAAAACCCGCGACTTCAGGAGATCATGGCCCTGGGTCGGCGGTTCGGCCCCCCTGACCTGAACATCTTCGACAGCGGACAGGAGACGGGCAGCCAGGGGCACCTCGCTTACGACGACGAGGGGGTCCCAACGCAAAAGACCTACCTGATCCGGGACGGCCTGCTGGTCGGCAGGCTGCACTCCCGGGAGACGGCGGGGCGAATGGGCGAAGCGGTCACCGGCAGCGCCCGGGCGCTCGACTACCGGTTCCCTCCCATACCTCGCATGCGCACCACGACCATCCAGCCGGGCAAGGCGAGTTTCGAGGAAATGCTCGACGGGATCGAACTCGGGGTGTACGCCAAGGGAGCCTATGGCGGGCAGACGGCAGGGGAGATGTTCACCTTCACCGCCGGAGAAGGCTTCATGATCCGGGGCGGCAAGCTGGCCGAGCGGGTGCGCGATGTCACGCTCACGGGGAACGTGTTCGCCACGCTCCTGAACATCGACCGGGTGGGCGAGGACTACGTCGTCCACGGCTCGGCCGGCGGCTGTGGCAAGGGAGAACAGTCTCCCCTGCCGGTCGGTGAGGGCGCCCCTCACATCCGCATCCAGAAGGTCGTCGTAGGAGGCAAGGCAGGATGACTACTCAGTTCCGGCCGGAACGAGTGCTGGAGCGGGCCATGGCTCGCTGCGAGGCCGCTGAGGTTTACCACCGGGCGGCAACCCGCACCCCGGTAGAGTTCGAGAACAACCGACTGAAGCAAGTCCGCACCGCCACGAGCGAAGGCGTGGCCCTGCGGGTCATCGTCGATGGGCGGTTGGGTTTCTCCAGCACCACCAAACCGGGTGATGAGGCTGACCTGCTCGACCGAGCCATAGCCAGCGCCGCTTACGGAGATGAGGCCCGCTTCGCTCTCCCCGGACCGGGTGAACCCTCTGGCGGCGAAATGCGCTTCCATTACGCCGCCGTCGAGACGCTCACCGTCGAGCGCATGATCGATATCGGGCAGGACTTCATAGGCCGCGTGGTCGAATATGAGCCGGCTGCCCTGGCCGGAGCGGTGGTCGACAAGGAGAGCAGGGAGGTCCGCCTGATAAACTCCTCGGGGGCGGACGGGGTATACCGCCGTACGGGCTTCGGAGTAGGATTCGGCATCGAACTCGTGGAAGGCGAGAACCTCCTGAGCGTCTGGGAGTTTCAGCGAGCCAGCGATTATCCGGAAGCGACGATCGGCCTCCTCAAGGATTCGGCGATCAGCCACTTGCGATTGGGCCGAGTAAACGTGCCGCTGGCTGCTGGCACTTACCCCGTCATCCTGGGGCCGCATGCGGTCGCCGACCTCCTTGGGCCCTTCCGCGAGTGTCTGAACGGCGAGGCGGTTGCCCGGGGCATTTCCCCCTGGACGGGGAGAATGGGTGAGTCCCTCTTCTCGAGCCAGGTCACCCTGACTGACGATCCCCTGCTCCCGGGAGGACCGCTATCCGCCCCCTTCGACGACGAGGGCAGCCCCACCCGGACCAACGACCTGGTCAAGGCGGGGGTGCTCCAGGACTTCTATCTCGATCTGAAGTCGGCGGCCAGTTTGGGGAAGAAGTCCACCGGAAGCGGCGCTCGGAGGGGGCTTGAAGCCCCTCCTTCCCCCGCCCTGTCCAACCTGGTGCTAGCGCCGGGAACGGCGCCCTTGGCCGAGTTCCTGCGCGGCCTGCGGCGGGGTTTGTTCGTGGTGCAACTCATGGGGGCCTGGGCCGGAAACCTGTTGGCGGGGGAAGTCACCGGGAACGTGGTCCTCGGTTTCCTGGTGGAAGATGGGGAGATCCGTGGCCGGGTAAAGGACTGCATGTTGTCGGTCAACGCTTTCGAGGCGCTCGGAGCGCAGCTGCGGGGATTGAGCCGGGAGACTGGATGGTCCGACAACTGCCACCTGCCGTTCGTCATCCTGGATGACGTGTCGATCAGCACCCGGTCCGGGTGAAGCTCAGGTGCGGAAGAAGTCCAGCAACCTGGTTTGCAGGTCGGCGACTCGTTCCAGCCGGAGACTGTAGTAGATGTAATTGCCCTCTTTCTCGCCGGCGATGAGTTCGGCCTCGCGTAACAGCTTGAGGTGGCGCGATACGGTCGGCTCGGCGAGGTCCAGTTCGCCGGCGAGTTCCTGGGTGAAGCGGCGTCGTTCCGCCGTCAGCTTCAGGATCTTCAACCGGGTGTCGTCGGCCAGGACTTTCAACAACAGGGACAGGTTCTGGGGTGGGTTGAGCGTCTCCCTGCGCAGGTACACGCCCGGGGACACAGGATAGGAGGCTATGACCCGCCGGGGTCCGCCGACCACCAGGGTCTCCGGATACAGGAACACCGAGGGCAGGAGGTAGATGCGGTCCAGTTCTCCCGCCGGCCAGCCGGAAGCAGGCGGCTCGGCGAAGGATGGGGCCAGCATTTCGCCGTCCACCGCAAGGGCGCCCCGTGACAGCCGGACCAGGAACGGGCCGGGGTCTTCCCGTTCCAGTTCGATGACCGCCTCGCGAATGCTGCGGACGAGGAGCAGTTCGATCCAGTAGAACTCGTCGCGGAAGTAAGCCGTCCAGTACCCGTCGAGCAACGCGGCCAGCCGCGCTTTCACCCCCGGCACATCCGCGAACAGGTCCTCGAGCGCCTGGCGACCCTCCAGCGTGTCAAACTCAGCCCCGAGACCGATGGCATCGACGGATGCTTCCCCCGCAAAGACCCGCCGGATCAGGTCGGAATCGACCCGGCCGCCCAGGAGGCGGCCGGCGAAAGCCGGCGGATCGAGGGCGGTCAATCGCTCGATGAACCCGGATACGCCCAGATCTTGTGCCCCCTCATTCCGCAGCACATCGGCGGCCGCGTCGATCCATCGGTTATAACAGCCCCCAAAGTGCCTGAGTTCCCGCATCAGGTCCGGGCTGACCTTCTCGCGAAAGCGCACCATCCACGGCAGGAGGACTCCCTGGCGCTCGGGATCGTGGAGGACGTGGAGGCTGATGAGCATCTCCACGATGGGGGAGTAGTGGAAGACGATCTTGCGCCGGAGGGTCGCCGTCAGATCAAGTGCCACCCAGGTCCCCTCGCTTAGCTCACGGTTAGCTGACCGCGCAACTCTGGGTAATTGTACTCCGGCCGGGCGAATCGTGTCAACGCACGCACCGTCTCACAGGAGAGAGCGTCTTGACATGAGCAATACGTTGTCCTACCATGAGGTCGGGTGGAGTCAGTGAGGATTGCCCGTTTTGAGTGGGATAGGGGGAACGCGGGCCACATCGAGGAGCGGCATGGTCTATCCGCTGACGAGGCAGAAGAGGTCTTCGGCAACGTTCCGCTCGTCCGAAAGCTACGGGGCGAAAGACTCGTCGCATACGGTCAAACGGATGACGGCCGCTATTTGACGGTGACTTTCATCTTGAAACAATACCCGGGAGCGCCGGTACTACCGGCAGAGGAGGCGAAGCTAAGTATGGCGAAGGAGTTGCCGCGTTTCCAGAACGAAGAGGAGGAAGCCAAGTTCTGGGATAATCATAGCCCCCTTGATTACGCCCAAGACGATGAGCAGGTGAACATCGAGCTTGCCCCCGAACTCGCCGCGAAGATCGAGGAACGCTCGAAGGCCAAGCGGGTCACCCTGCGGCTGAGGGTGTCCCAGATCGAGGCGGCCAAGGAAATCGCCAGGAAGAAGGACATCCCGTACCAGACCCTAATCCGGTCGTGGATCGTGGAGGCAATCAGGCAGGAACGGGAACGGATGTAGCCGGACTCCACTGTCGAACCGAGGTGCGGAGGGGGAAACGGCAAGTGGAAGGGGAAGAGCGCGAACTCACCCGCGCGGAGAAGTGGCTGGCGTTCGGGCTGGTGGCATTCTTACTCCTCGGCGGGGTCTGGATCTTGCGGCAGATGGGCGGACTGGTGCCGCACCCCAACTGGGAGGAGTTGCGGGCGGCTCACCGGCTAGACGAACTCGAGCCCCCTTACTGGCAGGCTCAGGCCGCGCACCAGGCTGCCATCAACCGGAAGAACGAATCGCTGGCAGCAGTCAATGATGCCCGGCAAGTGTACGAATTTCGCCGCGAAGAATACCGGGTCAGCCTGGACCGGGGCATTGATGACCCCGAGTTGCGCGCCTTGCATGAAGCGGCGCGCGCCGACTTCGAGTGGACTCAGGTCCGGCTCGAAGTGGCCCAAGCGGTCACCCGCGCCCGGGCCGCAGACCTGGAGGTTGCCGGGCAGCCATTTCTCGCCGCCCAACAAGCCCTGGAACGGGAGTTCTCCCGGCGGCAGTCACGACGCGAGTTACATCTCCTGCTACTGCGAGGGGCTTACGCCCTGCCACTGTTCGGTGCAAGCCTCTTGGCCTGGAAGCGGCTACGCCGCCGGGGCGGCGCGTGGACCCTGCTGGCAACGTCCTTCGCCGCTTTCGCCGGCCTGCAGACGCTGTTGCTCGTAGGCCAGTACTCCTGGCACCTGTTCCGGAACTACGTCCAGCTTGCAGTGAGCGTGTTCGGCGCGACGGTCACTATCGCGGCCATAATCGGGCTGCGCCGGCTGTCCTTCACGCGCGAGCGCCTCGTCAGAGCGCGCTTCTGGCGGGAGCGCTGCCCCCATTGCGGATTCCCCGGCCGAGCCGCGAGGTTCTGCGCCCAGTGCGGCCAGCCCATGCAAGCCGCGTGCGGCGCCTGCGGACAACTCCGGCTGGTGATGGCCCCTTATTGCGATCATTGCGGCATGCCGGCAGAGCAGCCATCCAAGAAAGAAGCCCTGAACGGGCGCTCAGGGCCTGCCAAGGAGGATTGAGTTGTGGACGGAAACCCTCGGGGCGAACCCCGTTACTCTCATTCGCCGGGTGCGGTTAGTCACTTGGCTAACCGCCTAACTGCCTTACTGACGCCATTCTACTCCCCGGGATCGGGGTTGTCAAGGGGTAATTTGCGTTGCCGGCGAGAGCGTAGGGGCGGGTTCGGAACCCGCCCCTACCCCGCGCGGCCTCCCGCCGCCCCGCTGTTTTCATGCCCCGTGGTGCCCCGAGGGGCATGAGGGTCTACCACGAAAAACAAGAGTGCCGTTTTCGCGCCCCGGGTTGGTCAAAGCTGATAGTTGGGGGCCTCCTTGGTGATGGCCACGTCGTGGGGGTGGCTTTCCCGCTGGCCGGCAAGGCTGATCCGGATGAAGCGGCTCTCGGTCCTCAGTTGCCGCAGGTTGGCGGCTCCGCAGTAACCCATGCCCGCCCGTAACCCGCCCACGAGTTGGAAGACGGTCTCGGCCAGCGGCCCCCGATAGGGGACCCGGCCTTCTATGCCCTCGGGAACCAGCTTGAGCTGGTGGACTTCCTGGTAGTAACGGTCGGCCGACCCTTCGCGCATGGCAGCCAACGACCCCATACCCCGGTAGACTTTAAAGCTGCGGCCCTGGAAGATCTCCATCTCGCCCGGGCTCTCGTCGGTGCCCGCAAACAGGCTTCCGATCATCACGCTGGCCGCGCCGGCCGCAAGTGCCTTGGTGATGTCGCCTGACCAGCGGATCCCCCCGTCCGCTACGACCGGCAGGTCGTAACGATCAGCCTCGCGCGCACACTCCAGGATCGCCGTGAACTGGGGAACGCCCACGCCGGCCACAACCCGCGTCGTGCAGATGGAACCGGGTCCCACCCCTATTTTGAGTCCATCCGCTCCCGCCTCGGCCAACGCCCGCACCCCTTCCGCGGTGGCGACATTGCCTGCCAGCACATCGACATTGGGGAATTCCTGCTTGAGCACCCGGGTGAGCCGGATTACGTTCTCCGAATGGCCATGGGCCGTATCGACCGCCAAGACGTCCACTCCAGCACTCACCAGGGCCTCGGCCCGCTTGAGGCTGTCCGGCGCCACACCGATCGCACCGGCGGCCAGCAGCCGGCCGGAAGCATCCTTGGCCGAGTTCGGGTACTTCCGGGCCTTCTCGATGTCCTTGATGGTGATGAGCCCGCGCAACGCAAAGTGCTCATCGACCAGCGGCAACTTCTCCACCTTGTGGGTGCCGAGGATCCGCTTGGCCTCGTCGAGGGTGGTGCCAACCGGGGCGGTGATGAGGTTGTCCCGCGTCATGACCTCGCCGATGGGCCGGCTGAAATCCTCCTCAAACCTGATGTCCCGGTTGGTGATGATGCCGACCAGCCGACCTTCGTCGACGACCGGCACCCCGGAAATGCGATAGCGACTCATCATGTCCACGGCGTCCGCCAACCGGTTCCGGGGATTCAGGTGGAAGGGGTCGGCGATCACGCCGTGCTCGGACCGCTTGACCTTGTCCACTTCCAGGGCCTGCTCGCGAATGCTGAGATTCCGGTGCAGCAGGCCCACTCCACCCTCGCGGGCCATCGCGATGGCGAGCCGCGACTCGGTGACGGTATCCATCGCCGAACTGACGATGGGGAGGGTGATCCGGATACGTCGCGTCAGCCGGCTCGACACATCGACATCCCGCGGCAGCACCGAGGAGTGGGCGGGCACCAGCAAGACGTCGTCGAAGGTCAGTGCCTCGCCCAGGAAGCGCAAGTCGTCAGCCAGCGATGGATGCATTGACGTTCCCCCCTGCAGACCGCGGGGCGGGTAGGCCGATCGTCCCGTTTGGCTCAAGGTTAGCACATATACCGTGAGAAGATCAACGGTCTGTCCGCACGAGGGCGGGGCGGCGGATTGGTTCTCTCTCCGGCCAGTTCAGATGCCAAGCGGTGGGCCACTTGACCGATGTCGCCGGCGCCCATGGTGATGATCAGATCCCCCGGCATGGCGAGCCTGAGCAGGTAATTCACGACATCGACGGCGTCTTCCAGGTACACGACGGAGCGTCCTTCGTACTCCTCAATCAATCGGGCCAGCACCCAGGAGGACACACCGGGGATCAGCGTATCGCCCGGAGGAGAGTATATGGGCGTCAGGACGAGGTGATCGGCGCCGCTGAAAGCACGGGAGAACTCCCGCATCAGGTTGTGGGTGCGCACGTAGCGCTGGGGCTGAAAGACGGCGATAACCCGGCCCGCGGCTCGCTGCCGGGCGGCGGCTAGCGTCTCGCGGATCTCGGTCGGATGATGGGCATAGTCGTCAATGACCGTGATCCCGGCCGCCTGACCGCAGACCTCGAAGCGTCGCCGGGGCCCTCGGTAGCTCCGCAGGGTCGCGGCGAGGGACTCGAAGGTCATGCCCAGCTTGAGGCCGACGGCGATGGCGGCAAGAGCGTTCAACACGTTATGCCTGCCAGGAATCTCGAGGCGAACCGGTCCGAGTGACCCTGATCCCTGGAACACCTCGAAGGCCGTTCCCTTGCGATCGACCTGGAGCCCGGCAGCTCGAAGCCCGGTCAGGTCGTCCCAGCCGTAGCCGGTGACCGGTATCTCGATCGAGCGGGCGATTCGCCGCAAGGTGGGATCATCGGTACACAGCACCAGATGGCCGTCCGGCGGCACGTTTCTCATGAACTCATGGTAAGCTTGTTCCACCCGGCCGAAGTCTCCGTCGTAATGCTCGAGATGCTCCGGCTCCACATTGGTGATGACCGCCACCAGGGGACGGTAGCGGAGGAACGAACGGTCGCTCTCATCGGCCTCAGCCACCAGGTAGCGACCCCTCCCCAGGCACCCGGTGCCGCCGATGGGATCGAAGTCGGCCCCCACGAGCACCGTGGGGTCGAGGCCCTGGCTCGCCAACAGGAAGGCGATCATGGCGGTGGTCGTCGTCTTGCCATGCGTGCCGGTGATCGCTATCGAGAACCTCGATGCCATCAGGGACGCCAGCAGCTCCGAGCGGTGATATACGGGGATCTTCGCGCCTCGCGCGGCCAGCAGTTCCGGGTTGGCGGGTGGGACATCGGTGCTGTAGACTACCATGCCCGCGCCTTCCACATTGGCCGGCGAATGTTCGAAGGTGATGATCACTCCCCGCTCCTTCAGCCGGGCCGTGCGGGGGGAAGGGTGGAGGTCAGACCCTGTTACCCGGTACCCCAGCTCGCAAAGCACATGAGCCAGGGCGCTCATGCCGTAGCCGCCGATTCCCACGAAGTGAACGCTTGTTCCCCGGTCTTTGCGCGGGGACCATTCGAATAGGTTGCCTTGGGTCGCCAGCAAGTCTGCCAAATTGGTTTCTCCCGCCTGGGCGCTCTCCGGTTCCGGGCACTATTCTGCCCACTCGGGGTTGGGCGGCTTCGCTTCATTCAGCCTCCGGATGATCCGCGCAGGTACGCCCCCGGCCAGCACCCCCGCCGGCAGGTCCCGGTTGACCATGGATCCGGCGGAGACGATGGTGCGATCCCCCACGCTCACGCCGGGCAGGATGGTGACGTTGGCGCCGATCACCACGTCCCGGCCGATGGTCACCTTCCCCGTCCGGCACTCGTCGATCAGGAACTCGTGGGCCAGTATGGTGGCCGCATACCCGACTATACTATTCTCCCCGAGTTCAATGAGTTCGGGGAAGAATACGTCGAACATGGCCATGAGTCCGATGGAACTGCCCCGGCCAACGCGCATCCCCGTGAGTCGATACAGGAGACGTTTGAACCGCAGCGAAGGCGAGAAGCGTGCCAGATAGATCAAGAGGAAGTTCTTGGCCGGACGCCACCATGGCACAATGCGACGCCATTGCCCGAGCGAGTTGGAGCCGCGCACGGGGAAGGTGTTGAGACGCCTGGGACCATGCTCGGACGCAACCAAGCGAGTTCCCCCCTAGTTCGCCAAAACTGCTGGAAGATGGGAATATCCACAGTTTCCACAAGTTTATCCCCAGGCTAACCGACATTCTAGCTCAGGTTCTCGGGCTTGTCCCCAAGTGTCGGGGACGGCAATCCCCGTGATCCCCAGCTTGGCCGAGGGGCAGGTTCGGGTCCACGCACGGCTCAACCCAAGCTACAGAGCGGTCCAGGGCGTACCAGGCGGCACAGGCTACCATCGCGGCGTTGTCGGTGCAGAAGGCGGGATCGGGAAACCAGGCGGTCAAGCCGGCCATCCGGGCTCGGTCAGCCACCTCCCGCCGCAACGCGCTGTTTGCGGCGACGCCTCCGCATATCCCAACCCCGCCCACTCCCTCCCGGCAGCCCGCCCGGACCAACTTGGTGGCGAGGACTTCAGCGCATGCCTGCTGAAAAGAAGCGGCAACATCGGCCGGGCGAAGAGAAGCCCCGGTGCGCCGCACAAACGTGGCGACTGCCGTCTTCAGGCCGGAGAAGCTGAAGTCGTCTCCTCCCTCGAGGTAGGCGCGGGGGAAGGAGATGGCGGAGGGATCCCCCCGGCGGGCAAGACGGTCGACTTCCGGGCCGCCCGGATAGCCCAGTCCCAGGAGGCGGGCGACCTTGTCAAAAGCTTCGCCCGCCGCATCATCGCGGGTCCTGCCCAGCACCTCGAGGCGGCCGTGGTCTTGCCATAAGACGAGGTCGGTGTGACCTCCGGACACGATCAGGCAGACGGCCGGCAGCCGAAAGTCCTGTGTCTCCGTTCCCGGCAAGAAGTGGGCATAAAGGTGGGCCTCAAGATGGTTTACGCCGAGCAGCGGGATTCCGCGGGCGAAGGCCAAGGCACGGGCCGTGGTTGCTCCCACCAACAAGGAACCCACCAGCCCAGGACCGGCGGCGCACGCGACGGCAGCCAGAGCGGGAAGGGTTACTCCCGCCCTTGCCAGAGCCTGGTCGATAAGGGGGAGGATCACCTCCAGGTGGCGTCGGGAGGCCAGCTCGGGGACGACTCCGCCGAACTGACCGTGCAATGCCGCCTGGGACGCCACCACGTCGGCCAACAGGGCGCCGTCTCGACCCATTACCGCCGCAGCCGTCTCATCGCAACTCGTCTCGATGGCGAGGATCGGTCCCGTCCTACCGGCGGCCAGTCCGCAAACCTTCTTTCACCATGACGACTGCGTCCTCCTGAGTATCGGCATAGTAGTTGCGGCGCGCCCCGCACGCGACGAAGCCGTGCTGGAGATACAGCATCTGGGCCGCCCGATTGGAGCGACGGACCTCAAGCGTAAGTCGATCCGCTCCCAGAGCGGCCGCCAGCTCAATCAGGGCCGAGAGCAGCCGCCTGCCGCAGCCTTGACGCTGGCGGGCCGGGGTCACGGCCAGATTGGTGACATGCGCCTCGTCGAGGACCACCCACATGCCGCCATAGCCGATGATCTCTCCTCCCGCAAGCATCACGAGATAGTGGGCGTAACTATTATCTGCAATCTCGCGCCGATAGGCTTCTCGGGACCAGGGAGTGGGGAAGGACACCACCTCGATGTCCATCACCTGGTCGAGGTCGCCGACTCGCATCCGCCGGATCTCCTCGCCACCACTCAAGACCGGGGACTCTTGGGCCACGCCTGCTCCGCCTCCGAACGCCGCAGATAAAGGGGAACCAGGGTATGGGGGTCGGTCGTTTCTCCTGCCTGCAGTCGTTCCCTGCCCAGACGGGCGAGCACCAACCCCCGTGGATGAGCATGCTCTTCTGGAGCGAACCAGGCTCGCTCGCCCAGATGCTCGGCAATCCGCTCGCGGTAACGCAACGCCCCGTCCCCAAGGAAGACTGCCGGCCCATCATCCAGCAGACTCAGGAACTCAGCCAAGGGCAGGTTGACGTAGCCAGTCAGCGGGCGGCCAGCACATGGGTTCTGGTACACCGCCCCGTATACCTCCTCGCGCCTGGCATCCAGCAAGGGACAAACGCGGAGTCCGGGCGCGGGCAAGCCCGCAGCCAGCGTATCCAGGGTCGAGACGGCCACGAGGGGGAGGTTAAGGCCGTAGGCCAAGCCTTTAGCCGCGGCCACGGCGACTCGCGTGCCGGTGAAGGAACCCGGACCGACTCCTACTACCACAGCCTGAAGCCCCGACGGGGACAGCTGGGCGTCCCGAAACATCCGGCGGACGGCGGGGAGCACCGACTCGGCTCGGGCTGGCGGTCCCTTTTGCGCCACCTCCAGCCGAAGCCCATCGTCACTCGTCAGCGCCAGACTCAAACAAGCGGTCGATGCGTCCATCGCGAGCAAGAGCAAGTCATCATCACCTGCCCGGGTCAAGGCTGGCTATGAGTGCCTGATGCCGGTCGCCGGTGGCCGCCATGGAGATCAGGCGCCAATCATCCTGTTCAGCCACCGGTTCCAGGTCCACTTCCAGGCGGTCCGGGGGCAGGAGGGCAGTTGCCCGATC
This sequence comes from Bacillota bacterium, assembly GCA_035477115.1. Taxonomy (GTDB): domain Bacteria; phylum Bacillota; class Sulfobacillia; order UBA995; family UBA995; genus UBA995. The sequence goes on from DATIKW010000042.1 coordinate 71,407, forward strand.
GGACCATTCCAGGATGACCACCGCCGGCCCTGAGAGCAGTTCTTCCCAGCCCAGCTCGAGCAGCTCTTCCGGGGCGTTCAGCCGGTAGGCATCCAGATGATACACGGGGACACGGCCTTCATAGCAGTACATGAGGACGAAAGTGGGGCTCCGTCCGCCTTCCCTCACTTCCAATCCGGCGAGTAAACCTTGAGCGAGACAGGTCTTGCCCGCGCCGAGCGGCCCCCGCAACGCGACGAACTGCCCTGCGGCCAAGCGGCGACCTACGGCAAGTCCGATGGCTATGGTAGCGTCCCGGTTCCGGCTCAAGATAGCCACGCGGCGGGGCAGATCGGCGTTCATCGTCCGGCGTGACCGCCCTTCATCTCGCGGTTGACTCGAGATAGCGTGACCGCGCCAGGCAGAAGTCTTCCCACACCGGGCGGCGTTTCCCCGGGTCACGGAGGACTGCCGCGGGATGGTAGGTGGCCAGGATGAAGGATTCGTCTCGCTCGAACCACCGGCCTCTAGCCCGGCCGACCGGCAGCCCGGTCTCGATCAGCGTCTGGACGGCCAAGGCGCCCAGGCACAGGATGATCCGGGGGCGGATGATGGCCAGCTTCCGATCCAGCCAGGGGCGGCAGGCGGCGACTTCGCCGGGCAAGGGGACGCGGTTGCCGGGGGGACGGCACATGACCACGTTGGTGATGAATACGTCCTCTCGGCGGAAGTCAGCCGCCGCCAGGATCCGGTCGAGGAGTTGCCCGGACGGCCCGACAAACGGTCGGGACAACTCGTCCTCGACCTGACCAGGCCCTTCGCCTACCAGCACCAGCCCAGCGCAAGCATCTCCCTCGCCGAACACCACGTTCCGGCATCCGGCACGGAGGGAGCACGCCTGACAACCGCGAGCCAGGTCGGCGAGGGCGCGCAGCGACTGGGTCTTGTCCGCTGCGTCCTGCGATCGGCCTTGAACTGCCGGCTCCTGCTCGCTTCCGGGGAATAACCCGAGCTGCCGGCTATCCAGTAGGTGGCCCATGGCGCATCTCCTCGCCCGCCCAGGTCACGGTCCGCCGACGAGCATCACCCGTGACCCCTGGCGTCGGTCAGTGCTTCGCGCCACGCGCGCCGATACCCTTTCCCTAACTGGCCCCCGGCAGTTGCCGTTTCACTCCGAGGATGGGAATGCTGGCGATGACCACGACCGAGTCTCCGTTCCGGGAGAGGCTCATCTCCATTGCCGGTCGATCGATATCCATGTAGGTGGAGATGACCTCGATGAGATCCTCGCGCAGCATCTCCAGAACACCCGGTGAGGTGTTTGTCCGGTCGTGGACGAGGACCAGCCGCAACCTTTCCCGGGCAAGACAGCTACTCCCTACGCCCCGGTCGCGCCGAAACCAATTCCATATGGCCTTCAGGTGCCCGCTAGCCGCGCTCAACCCCGACCATCCTCCTGATGCGGCTGAACATGCCCCGACTGCGCTCCAGTTCATACATGGTCACGCTCTCTCCGCGGAGCCGGCGGGCGATGTTCCGAAACGCCTCGCCGGCCCGCGAGGATCCGTTCAACACGGCCGGTTCCCCACGGTTGCCCGATATGAGCATCGCTTCATCTTCCGGGACCACGCCGAGGAGGTCGACGGCGAGGATGTCGATGATATCATCGATATCCATCATGTCTCCGCGGCGCACCATCGCCGGTCGGATGCGGTTGATGATCAATTCGGGTTCGCGAATTCCCGTCGCCTCGAGGAGCCCGATGATGCGGTCGGCGTCCCGGACTGCCGTGACCTCGGGAGTAGTCACGATCAGTGCCCGCCTTGCTCCCGCCACCGCATTGCGGAACCCCTGCTCAATACCTGCCGGCGAGTCAACCAGCACATAGTCATGATCTCGGGCCAACTCTGAGCACACGCTGCGCATCTGGTCAGGACTCATCGCGCTCTTGTCGCGGGTCTGAGCCGCCGGAAGCAGGCACAGCGCCTCGAGGCGCTTGTCCTTGATGAGCGCTTGTTTCAGTCGGCAGTAGCCCTCAACCACGTCTATTAAATCGTATACGATCCGGTTTTCCAGGCCGAGGATGATGTCCAGGTTCCGGAGCCCGATGTCGGCGTCTACCAGTGCTACTCGATGCCCCAGCAATGCGAGGGATAGGCCGAGGTTGGCCGTGGTGGTGGTCTTGCCGACCCCCCCTTTGCCCGAGGTCACGACGATGACTTCACCCATGCGTCAACTCCCCCTCCCGAAGCCGTCGAGGGTGCATTCTGCCGGCGGGACAATAGGGCCGGATGACCACCCGACCCTCCTTCACCAGTGCCACCTCCGGCTGTTCGGGACCGGTGATGTCGCCGTCTGGAGCGCGGGCAATGTGCGTGCCTATCCGGAGTTGGGTCGGCCGAAGACGGAAACCCGCCACCAGCGCCTGCTCGTCGCCCCGCGCGCCCGCGTGAGCCACGCCGCGGAGCGCCCCCAGCACCAGAATGTCTCCGGCGGCAACCACCTCCGCCCCCGGGTTAACGTCCCCCAAGACGACCACATTGCCGCGATGGCCCACATGTTGACCGGAACGCAAGGTCTTCCGGACCAGGAGGGTGTCCCCGTCTGTTCGCTCGCCTGCGGGGATTCGATCGGAGCGGAGCGGCCCCCCTTCCAGCATCAGGGGAGTGGGCTGCTCCCGAAGCTGACGAGCCGGTTCACCGATGGATGACTCATCGCTGAGCAGGAGGTCGTGCAGTTCCGGAAGCTCGGCCGGAGGAGTCATGGGTTCGGCGGCGGCGCCCTCGGCGACAGGACGCGGGGCGCTTTCCTCCTGGCCCGCCGGCAAGGACAATGCACCACGGGAACTTCCGCTTCTCCGGGCTCGCACGCCACCACCCCTCTACCAGAAACTGGTACAGGGGTTTCGCGGGCGATCTTCGGACTCCTCCCGGATGGGTTCCCGGTCAAACAGCGTTTATCGTCCGTTTTCGACGGCGGGTTCCGATATCAGTCCCCCGCTCCGGGCGGCAGATCCCGGGGGAGTTCCGGAGCATCCGAGGTGAGCTGAAAGTAGTGGTCGATAATCGCTCTGGCCACAGGTGCGGCTGCCAGACTGCCGCTCCCCCCTTCCTCAACTACAACGGCAATCGCTATCGTGGGATTGTCGGCCGGCGCAAAGGCCACAAACCAAGCGTAGTGGTCTCTGCCTGATGCGGGAGGGGCCTCTGCGGTCCCCGTCTTGCCCGCCACGTCGAAGCCATGACGTTGCCGGAAGGTCGGGCCGAACTGCCACGCCGCGGTGCCACCGGTGGTCGTCAGCTGCATGCCTTCGCGGACGATACTCAGCGTTTCGGGGGAGATGGCGGTCCGGTGGGTGAGGCGCGGGAGGTTCTCGCGGACAGTACGGCCGCTTGCCGGATCGACAATCCGACTCATTACGTATGGTTGATATCTTGCACCGCCATTGGCGAGGGCCGCGACGTACACGGCCATCTGCAAGGGAGTGTACTGATGGAATCCCTGGCCAATAGCCGCGTCAAGCTCTTCCGCCAGCCAGAAAGTCGGATCATGGGGAAAGCGGGCCCGCTTCCACGCGCGGTCGGGCACGGTTCCCGGCTTGTCCGAAGGGCGCAGTTCGATTCCGGTAGAGTAGCCCAGCCCCAGCGCTCGCGCATGGTATGCTATCAAGTCGACCCCCACGCGCCTCGCCATCTCATAGAAGAAGGAGTTACAGGAGACGGCTATGGCCTGGCGGATATTCACCGGGCCATGGCCCCCCGGCCTCCAGCATCGCTTGACATGCCCGGGGGTCACCCGGAATATCCCGGTACAGACGACGGTCTCATCCGGAGTGACCCGTCCGGACTCGAGGGCGGCGATGGCCGTCACCATCTTGAAGGCAGACCCCGGCGAGTACAGGCCGGATGTGACTCGATTGAGGAAGGGACTCAAGGGATCCGCACGCAGCGCCTGCAGGTAATCAGCGGGCATGCGGCTGGCGAACTGGTTCGGATCAAAGCCGGGGTAACTCACCATCGCCAATATCTCTCCGGTATCTACCTTGAGCACCACCGCGGCCCCGGAGGTGGCGCGATAGGGGTTGACCGGGTGGGCGCGCACTGCAGCCATAGTGTCGGCCAGCGACTGTTCGACGACTTTCTGCAACTCGGCGTCGATGGTCAAGAAGACGTCGTGGCCGGGAATCGGATCGAGTTGGCCAAGCACTCGTATCGGTCGGTGCCGGGCGTCCGTTTCAACCTGACTTCCGCCATCCCGACCCCGGAGTTCGCGATCGAGGACCGCTTCGATGCCGGTCTTGCCCAAGATGTCGCCAAGTCGATATCCTTCAAGGAGGTCGAGTTCCCAGGGGTCGATCTCCCCTACAAATCCCAGCAAGTGAGACGCCAGTTCTCCGTAGGGGTAATGCCGGACCGGGCCCGTCTCGACTATCACCCCGGGGAGGTCGGCGCGGCTCTCTTCAACTCGACTATGGGTCGCCGGATCGATGTCAAGCTGCAGCCGAACCGGTTCGAACAGCCGATCGCCATGTCGGCGGACGGCTTCCTGAATCTCCGCCACGGTCATGCCGACCAGCGGCGCGAGGGTTTCGATGGTCGCATCGACTTCTGCCGTGCCCGGATGTACCAGTGATATGGAGAAGGCGGGACGGTTGCCGGCCAGTAGTCGGCCGTGCCGGTCGAAGACCCGGCCCCGGGGAGCGGGCACTCTGACGAGGCGCAGCGCGTTGCCGCGCGCCAACTCCTGATAGTATTCACCCATGAGGAGTTGCAGGTGCGCCGAGCGGGCCAGGAGGATTAGCAGCAGTATGGCCAGGAAGGCTTGCAGGAAGACGAGACGCCGCCGCACCCCTTCTCTCTGACTATCGGCCTTCACTGCACCATCTCCCCGTCTCGGGCCCTGGTCCTGGTCCGTTCCCATCGACGAAGACGATACACCGCCCGGTAGACCAGGGGAGCCAGAAGCCCATTATACAGCGCCGCCGGCATCACCACGCGGCCCATGTCGGCAAGCGGGTCGAGGGGATAGCCGGTCGCGCTCATCAGCGCCATGAACAGCAGGTCTGCGAAGACCGACGTGCCCGCCCCGGTGGCTATGAGGATCAAAAGGCTCTCCCGGTAGAGCCTGCGTTCAGTCACACCCGCCAGATAGCCTGCTGCCATGCGGGTAAGGCCAAAGACTCCCAGGTACCTGCCGAGCAGTAGGTCCTGAAGGAGGCCACTGATCAACCCGAAACGTCCTCCCACCCCAGGGCCATACAGCAGACCGTAAGCGAGGGTCACCAGGAGCACCAGGTCCGGTTTCACGCGCGCTATGGCCAGATGCGGGGCGACCACACCTTGCACCACGTGGGCGAGGACGATCATCCCCAGGAAGACCGGTGCTCTCATGGGGGTTGTCCCACCACCGGGTCAGCGACTACCAGTACCTCGGTGATGCGGTCGAAGTCAACCGCCGGCATCACTTCCGCCTCTACTACCAGGTCAAAGGCGTCGGCTTCCACGCGACGGACTTCCCCCACGAGGATGCCGGGCGGAAATGTTCCCCCCAGGCCGGATGTGACCACCCGGTCACCAGGTTCGATCCGAGCATCATGGGCGAAGACCCGCAGGCGCAGAGTAGCCCCGTGTTCGCCTTGGCCCAGCACCACACCGAATGACTTCAGCGCCGGGGCTTCATCTCCTGGAATTTCCCGGTAGATCCCGACGGCAACTCCGCTATCCCGGTCAAGCAAGAAGAGGATCGTTGCCGTGTCGGCGCTGGTACGAACAACCCGGCCCGCCAGCCCCTCCGGCGTGACCACCGGCATGTTCCGCTCGACTCCCGCCCGGGCCCCTTTGTCCAAGACGGCATAGCTGAACCAGTTGTCGGAGTTGCGGGCCACGACCCGGGCGGCGATGGTCGTGAAGGGGTGGGATTCGGAGAAACCGAGCAATTGCCTGAGCCGGTTGTTCTCCGCCCGGAGCTGCTGGAGTTCGTGCTCGATCTGGGGTACGAACTCCAGGCGACGGCGCAAGGCGGCATTCTCAACCTGCGCTCGGGCCAGTCCGGATAGATCCTGTACCGTTCCCCGGACGCGGCTCGCCGCCAAGCTGAAGGACCGCTGAATTGGGCTCAGCACCTCGACGGCCTGCTCTTCCAACCAGGTCAGCCGCTCCCGCTCTCGCGCCGTCAAGCTCATCAGCACCACGGTTGACAGCACGACGAGCAGGGAGAGCAGCCGTCTACGTTGGACCGGAATCATGTTCTGTCCCGCCTCGCAGTCAATTATCCCGCGCGCCGGGGGCTGGACACGACCCGGCGCAGTACGTCCAGTTCCTCGAGCACCTTGCCGGCTCCCCGGACGACGCAAAGGAGCGGCTCCTCGGCGACGTGTACCGGCATCCCCGTCTCTTCCGCGATCCTGCGATCCAGTCCATGCAGTTGAGCGGAACCGCCGGTGAGTACGATCCCCCGGTCCATGATGTCCGAGGCCAGTTCAGGCGGAGTGCGCTCGAGAGTGACGCGAATGGCCTCGATCACCGCTGCTACCGGTTCGGATAGGGCTTCATGGATCTCCGCAATCGTGACCGCAAGCGTCCGGGGCAACCCGGTGACCAGGTCTCGTCCGCGAACCTCGTAGCGGTCATCGGGAACGCCCGTCCGAGGAAGGTAAGCCGATCCGGCTTGGATTTTCACCTCTTCCGCCGTCCGTTCGCCGATCAGCAGATTGTAGCGGCGCTTGACGTAAGACACGATCGCCTCGTCCAACTCGTCGCCGGCCACTCGAATGGACCGGGTAGCCACTATGCCGCCGAGAGAGATGATCGCGACTTCCGTAGTCCCGCCTCCCATGTCGACGACCATATTGCCGGTTGGTTCCTGGACGGGAAGACCCGCGCCGATGGCCGCGGCCATCGGTTCCTCAATGATGTGGGCTTCCCGCGCTCCCGCCTGTAAGGTGGCATCGGTCACTGCCCGCCTCTCCACCTCGGTACAGCCGGAAGGCACCGCTACCACTACTCTGGGTCTCACCAGCCCGCGGCGGCTGGACGCCTTGGCTATGAAATGCCGGAGCATGGTCTGAGTAACCTGAAAGTCGGCGATGACTCCATCTTTCATGGGACGAATCGCCACTATGTTGCCGGGGGTACGACCGATCATCTGCCGGGCTTCGTGGCCCACTGCCAGGATGGCGCCGGAATCCCTCTGCAATGCCACCACGGACGGCTCTTGCAGCACAATCCCATGGCCACGAACGTAAACCAGCGTGTTGGCAGTGCCGAGGTCTACCCCCATGTCGCGAGACAGCCAGTCGTATATGAGCCGTAGCATCAACGTATTGGATCCGCCCTTTCCCTGTCGCTTAGAGTCCCCAACCTTGGCCCTTGTCCCGCATGCTCACGAATTCCTTGTCGCCGATGATCACGTGGTCCAGTACTTCCACGCCAAGGAGCTTCCCCGATTCGACCAGTCGCCGCGTGACCTCCAGGTCCTCTCGGCTGGGGGTCGGGTCACCGCTAGGGTGATTATGCACCAGGATCACCGAGGCGGCACTCCGCGCGAGGGCGGCCTTGAACACCTCCCGGGGATGTACCACCGATGAGGCCAGGCTGCCCACCGACACCTGGTTGACTCCAAGCACCTGGTTCTTCATGTTGAGCATGATCACCCGGAAGTGCTCGCGGTCAAGGTAACGCAACTCCTCGGCGACCAACTGGTTCACGTCGGCCGGGCACTGGATCCGCGTCCGTCCCTCGACGCTGAGTGCCAGCCGGCGACCGAGTTCTAAAGCCGCCTTCAGTTTCGCGGCCTTGGCCGGGCCGATGCCGGGAAATTGCTGCAACTCATGATAGCCAAGTTCGGCGAGTCGCCGTAGTCCCATCGGTTCGGCTACCAGATCCCGGGCGAGGTCGAGCGCAGATCGCTCCACGGTCCCCGTCTGGAGCAGGATTGCCAGGAGTTCGACCGTGGCCAGGGCGCCTGCCCCGTGGAGCGCGAGGCGCTCGCGCGGTCGCTCGTCAAGGGGCAGATCCTTTATGGTCAGGTTGTATGGCGCACGACTCATCAGCACCACTTCCACCCGCACCGGCCCCGAGGACCATCACCCCATACTCGCGCAGCATCCGGGCAAGTTTTGCCAGGGGCAAGCCCACGACGCCGAAATAGCAGCCCTCGATCCGTTCCACCAGGGTCGAGCCCTTACCCTGGATGGCATAAGCGCCGGCCTTGTCCATGGGCTCGCCGGTGCGAACATAATCATCGATTTCCGCCGGGCAGACCTGGCGCATCCATACCCGAGTGACTTCATGACCGGTAGTCCATCGGCCGTCGCCCGGCCTGCCGACCGCAAGCCCGGTCACCACGAAATGGTCCCTGCCTGCTAGCTCGGTGAGCATTGCCCTTGCCTGGGCCGGATCGCAGGGCTTGCCGAACGCCTTGCCGTCGATGAATACGACCGTATCGGCGCCAATCACCAGGCACTCAGGGAAGTTGCGCCCCACGTCCCCGGCCTTGGCCGCGGCCGCCGCCACGGCATGTCCCACCGGGTCCAAGTCGGCATCCGGCAGCTCAACCTGCTCTTCCGCGGCGCTGGCTACCGCCCGGAAAGGCAATCCGAGTCCCGCCAGCAACTCCCGGCGCCTGGGTGAACCGGAGGCCAAGATCAGGCGAGGTTCAACCATGCCCGTCCTCAGAACCTCCGGTACAGGAGAATACCTGCGAGAACGCCCAAGAGGCCGCCGGCGTTCAAGACGATCCGCGCTCCCAGCGTGAGGCTTACCAGGTCCAGGTCCAGGTCCAGTGGACCAAGGCCGAAACTGGCGGCACGAGCGAGTGCCGGGACGTACTGGCCCAGCATATCGCCGGCAAGGTTGCCGATAGCAGCAAGCACTATCACCAAGAACAGCAGGAGCCAACCGCTTCGCCTGCTCGGGCCGCGCCGCATTCGCCCATCAACTCCGCCGCCGTTCAGAGGGCATTTCCTCCGCCGGGTATTCCCTATCCAAGGCCGAATTCCTTGTGCCCTGAGGAGAGGATTGGCGGGAAAGGCCCTGTCGAACCGTCACTGATCGGGCCGGAGCTAGTGTTAGCTCCGGCCCGGGTCGTTCATGCCTCCCGTGAATGTCACTCCCCGGCCCAGAAGCGGTCGTAAGCGTCCACCAGGCGCATGTACTCGACCATCGCGGCGACCATTCGTTCCTGGCCGCCTCCCGCCACGTACGCCTCCAGTTCAGTGAGGTTATTGACCGAAAGGTCGACGATGGCGGCTACCTGGCGATGCAGTGCTTCGGAGCCGGCCGGCGCAAGGCGCGCCGCCATCTCCATCTGGAGCTGCCGCAGCCCGGGCCCAATCCGGGCGAGTTCCGTCTGGACGAGTTCGCGGTCGGCGCGCCAATCCCCGCCCGCTCCCCACCACGCCGCTTGCCGGACGAGATACTCCCCCAGCAACTCGAGTCCCACGCCCACTTCCTGGAGATAGTCGCGATCTCCAGCCGCTATGGTCACCGGATGCGCGTTGACCGGCAGCCGGGAAAGGTACACGACATACCCGGCGGCCTCAAGGTCCTGCTGCATGGCTCCGGCTGCCGCCTCCAGGCCGAATACGCCCGCTCTCACCTTGTGGAATGCGGGTTCGGGCGGACGAGAGACGGTGTGTCCGGGGAAGCCCCGTGTCCTGAGGCCGGCTTCCACTTCCTGCGCTCTGGCGGGGTCCAAGAAGGCGCCAACCTGCACCCACCACAGATCAGCCCCGGGAGGCGCGACCGACCAGGTCTCGGGTGCGACGACGGGAGTGGTTCCCGGAAGCGAGGGCTGACCGGCGGACAGGAGGGCGTTGTACACGTGGCGACCTAGCCAGATGCCGGCGACCACCACCGCAATGCACACCAGGACCACCGGGAAACCGGACGAGGAAGCATGGGGCCTTCTGCGAGAACGATGCCGCCAGCCGCTACCACCAGCAACTCCCATCCCGGACTCCTCCTCTAGCCCGGAAAGCTCGGCGTCCAGGCCTCGACTTGTCGTCAGTCAATGTGGGCCGTGACCTGACTGAGCTTCTTTCCTCGCTCGTCTACGAAATGAAAGTGCAGCCTCCCTCTGCAGATCAGTGCGGACCGTTCCACTGCCACGCAGTCGCGGGGGTGAGTGATCATCATCGTCACCGGTTCCCCCGGCCGGGGATCGCGGCGCGCTATCGTCACCGTGACCTCGTCGCCATGCTGTTCAATATCGTTGATTCGTATCGTGTGGCCTCCGGTGGGGCAAGGGCCGCGATGGACTGCTACCAGGAAGTGCCGTCCAAAATCGGGGGACGGACGCAACCGGCAGTCCCCGTAGGTAGCGCCGACATCGGCAGTCCCGGTAAGCACCAAATGGGCGGGAGCACTCAGATCGCGATATCCGGCCGCAGGCTGCAATTCGACTCGCAAGAACCGCACCGTTGCCCCTCCTGACTGACAGTATTCGCGGGGACCCCAACTTATCCCCGACTGGGTCACGGCAAATCGGTAGGGCTATACAGGGGGGAGAGGACTCACTGGCGGCGCAACGCCTCGGCGGGCGCGAGGCCCGCGGCCATGTAGGCCGGATAGCCGCCGAAGGTGAGACCCACCCCAATTGCGGCGGTGAGCGCAGCCAGCGATCCGGACAGGGAGATCATTGCTTCCATCCCGCTGGCGTCGAGGATGCCGATCACCGCATACCCCATCGCCAGTCCCAGCACCGCGCCGCCCCCACTCAACAGGAAAGCCTCCATGAGGAACTGGTACAGGAGGCTCAAGCGGGTAGCGCCGAGGCTCTTGCGCAGGCCGATCTCGGTGGTCCGTTCAGTGACGGCCACCAACATGACGTTCATTATGCCGAGGCCCCCGACCAGCAGAGACACCCCGGCTATGCCGCCGAGCATCAGGGTCATGATCCGGTTGGCCTCGTCGGCTTCCCGGACCAGTTCGTTCAGGCTGGTCACGGTGAGCGCCGGCCCGCCCCCTCCTGGCAGTTCCATACCGACCCGAGCGGCGGGGACCCGGCCCCCATACGCGTACTGCCAGTATAAGTCCCGGGGCATTCCATCCAGTCCAGGCTCCCGCCCCGCGCCATCGGCTTCCAGGGCCTCGAGGTCGAAACGGCGGCGGAGGACCCTCCCGATCTGGACCACCGCCGGTTCCACCGCCTCCCTGCTCACCGCCTTGGCCCAGATCTCGTCAACCAGGAAACTCAGGGTGAGCCGCTGGGCGGCGGTCACCGGCACGACCAGTAGCCGGTCGATATCGTCAGCCAGGCCGGTCCCCTTCGGCGCCAGGACGCCGATGACGGTGAAACGGTGGCCGCCGATGTAGAGGCGCTGGCCTATGGGAGGGCGGCCTTCGAACAGGGTGTGCGCCAGCTCGGCCCCGACCACCGCCACCCGCAGGCGCTCGCGCACGTGAAGGTGGGAGAAGAAGCGGCCGGCCAGCATCGCATGGTCGCGCACCAGCGGAAACTGCTCGCTCACGCCGAGAATCCCCACCTCCTGGACCGTCCGCCTCCACTTGACCTGGGCGTCCGCCCGGACGACGGGGACCGCCGCTTGCAGGGTGGGGACGCGCTCCATGAGGTCCAGTACGTCATCCGGGGTGAGGCGGATGGCCGGGTGATGGCCGTCGATCTTGATGACATTGGTCCCCATGGCCTCGAACTGGCGGATGATGGCCGCCCTCGCCCCATCGCCGATTGCCACCAGACTCACCACCGAGGCCACGCCCACCATCACCCCCAGGACGGTGATGGCCGATCGCAAGCGGTTGGCCCACACGCCCAGCATCGCCTGGTGGAGGCCGAAGGCGGCCTGGATCATCATTGCGCGCACGGCGATCACCTGGCGATTCCCTCCCCGCTCACCGGTTACCCGCCCCCCGGCAGCAGGGGGAGGCGGCCGGGCGCATCATCTTCCGGCCCCGCCCCCGCGGCGGGGTCGCGTTCCAGCCGATCCATCGGTCCGCCGGTCACGACCAGTTGGCCTTCGGTCAGTCCTTCCACGACTTCAGCGAAGCGGTCGTTCACCAGACCCAGGGTTACCGCCACGGCCGTAAGCTCTCCTCGATCCATCACTTCGACCATGGTCTGCCCGTCGTGCTCGAAGACGGCTTCGATCGGGATCAGCAGGACATCCTCTTTCTCCGCGACGGGCATGATCGCATGAGCCGTCATACCCGGTTTCAGGCCGGCGGTGTCCTGAACTTCCATCATGACTCCATATTGCGCCATACCGTCCTCGGTCTTACCCTGCATGTCCACCCGAAGCACTTGGGCCTTCCAACTGCGCCCGGGCAGCGCCTCGACGGTGATCTCGGCCTCGATGCCTTCTCGGACGTGAATCACGTCGATCTCGTCGATCATCATGTGCAGGTGCATGCGGCGCTGGTCGAAGATTGAAGCAATCCCCCAGCCGGGCTGAACTCTGGCGCCCACCGTCACGTGCACCCATTCGACCGTCCCGCTGATCGGCGCGCGGACCATCAGCATCTCGCGCACATCTTGCTTGCGGGCCAGTTCCAGTTCTTTCTGGCGGATGTCCAGTTGGCGGGCCTGGATGAACTGAGTGGTCGCCTCCCCGCCGAGGACCACAAGCGTAGCGCCGGCCTCCACCCGCGTCCACTGTCGAACGAGGGTGCGTTCGACTGCCCCCTGGGCAAGACTCCGGACGACCGCTTCGCCGCGGAATCGGTCAATCCGCTGTTCCCGGATGACCGCCAGCCTCCCTTCCCGGGTCAGGAAGGTCAGGTTCATACTCTGGCCGGGTTGCCACAGGCCGGGGTTGTCGGCTTCAACCTCCGCCAGGAATACGAAGTGGGCGCCGCTGGGGATGGGCGTATGATCGAGCATGGTAACTCGCCCCAGCACGTAGCCGTCGAACTCCGGCGATCGGATCTCGACCTCCTGCCCTACCTCCACCCTTTCGACCTCGTACGCCACCAATTCCGCGACGATCACCACCCGCGAGTCGTCCACCAGGCGAGCGATGGCGCTGCCCGCGGATACCGAGCTGCCGCGTTCGACATGCAGTTCGGCCACCCGTCCGGAGATGGGGGCGGCGATGGTGATGCCACTGCCCGGCTCCACCTCGGTAACCCGGTCCGGAGGCACCCCGAGCAGGCGCGCCAGCTCAAGACGCAGGCGCTCGATCTGAAACTCGAGGTCGGTCACCTCGTAGCCGATCTGGTCATTCCGAAGCGTGACCACTACCTGGCCGGCTTCCACCATCTGTCCCCGTTCGATGAACACCTGCTCCACGAACCCCTCTACCGCCACTTCAAGATTGCTGAGGAAGATGGGCTGAAGATGGCCGATTCCCTCCACCGCAACCCGCAGCGGACCCCGCCTGACCTCGGCCGTAGCGAATACGGGCTCCTGTTCTCCCCGCGGGGAGGGGAGCACCTGCCCCAGGACCCAGCGGCCTCCCTGGAGCAATACTGCGGCAACCAGGACGGGAACCAGCGACCGCCTGAGGAAACCCACGAATCGCACGCGTTCATCCTCCTCTGCCGGTTCTTACCTGCCAGCTCCGGAAAGCGCCGGCGCCGCGGGGGACAAGATCTCCTGCCCTATCACCACTCCATCCCGGAAGTGCACGATGCGCTTGCCGTGATGGGCTGCGGCCAGCGAGTGGCTCACTTGAATGATGGTGAGGCCCTGTTCGCCATTGAGCACGCGGAAGATAGCCATGATCTCCTCGCCGGTCGCGGAGTCGAGGTTGCCGGTGGGTTCATCCGCCAGGAGCACCTGGGGCTCTCCCACGAGGGCGCGGGCTATCGCCACCCGCTGTTGTTCACCGCCAGACAACTGGGGAGGGCGGTGATGGCCACGCGCCTCCAGTCCGACATCGCGCAAGGCCGATTTCACCCGCCGGTGCCGCTCGAGCGCACCCAAGCCGCGATAAATCAACGGCAACTCTACATTCTGGGCGGCGCTGATGCGGGGCAGCAGATTGAAGGTCTGGAAGACGAAGCCGAAAAGGCGGTTGCGGATGCGAGCCAGTTCGCGGTCGCCCATCCCCTGGACGTCGTTGCCCGCGAGGGCGTACTGCCCGCCGGTCGGGCGATCGAGACAGCCGATGACGTTCAGCAGGGTGGATTTGCCGGAGCCGGAAGGCCCCATGATCGTGACGAATTCCCCGGCCGCTATGTCCAAGCTCACGCCGCGGACGGCCGGTACCAGTACATTGCCGGTCCGGTATACCCGGTGAACGTCCCGCAAGGCGATCAAATCCCGATCAGCCCCCTGCTTGTTCCAGACGAAACCGGGGCCGAGGAGGTTCCCCGGTCGGGCGTCGGCCCGCCCACCTCCCTCAGCCGAGGGTCCGCAAGTGTCTCTCCAACTTCTCGGCTCGCATGGCGGCCTCCTGTTCGCGCTCCCGCTCCTTGGCTACCACCTCGGCCGGGGCCCGGTTCAGGAACTGCGGGTCGGCCAGCTTCTGCCGCGAGCGTTCCCCATCTCGCGCAATGCCGGCGAGTTGCCGCCGTATGCGGTCGGCCTCGCGGTCCAGGTCGATCAACTCCCGCAAGGGCACGTGGACTTCGGCGCCTGCGGTCACGGCGGTTGCGGATCCCTTGGGGGGAGAGATCGCCTCGCGGACCACGATCAACTCCTCCAACCCTGCCAGTTGGACGACGTGGTCGCGCCCGGCCTCCAACGCGCGCGCTACCTGGTCGTCTGCCACGACCAGCCAGGCGGTCGCGCGGCTCGCGGGCGGCACGTTGAACTCGGACCGGATGGTACGGATCGCTCGGATGACATCCATGATGGGACCCATGGTCCGTTCCGCCTCAGCGTCGGCGGGGTAGTCGGCGGGATGCGGCCAGGACGCGCGGCACAGGAGTCCGGTTCTGGCCGGCCAGTGCTGCCAGATGGCCTCGGTGACGAAGGGCAGGAACGGGTGCAGCAGCTGTAAGGTGGCAGTGAGGGTGCGCCAGAGGGCGAGTTGCGCCCGCCGGCGGGCGCCGGGGTCCTGTCCGTGCAGGCGGGATTTGACCAGTTCGATATACCAGTCGCACAACTCCGTCCACGTGAAGTCCTCGAGACGGCGGGCGGCTTCTCCCAGGTCGAGCCGGCCGAGCAGGCGGTCCGTGTCCTCGATCGCGCGGCGCAGCCGAGCGAGGATCCATCGATCAGCGAGTTCCACCGGCGCCTCCATGACCGGGCGATCCAGGTCGCCCAGGTTCATCAAAGCGAAGCGGGCGGCGTTCCACAGCTTGTTGGCGAAGTTGCGGCCATGCTCCACCCGTTCCCAGTGGAATCGCAGGTCGTTCCCCGGGGCATTGCCCGCCAGCAGGCTGAAACGCAGGGCATCCGCGCCGTGCCGATCGACCGCCTCCAGGGGATCGACGCCGGTACCTTTAGACTTGGACATCTTGCGGCCGTGGGCGTCCCTCACCAGGCCGTGGATGAGCACGCGATCAAAGGGCAACTTGCCGGTGAACTCGAGCGACATGAACACCATGCGGGCAACCCAGAAAAAGATGATGTCGTATCCGGTTACGAGCAGGGAGGTCGGGAAGAAGTAGCCGAGGTCGGCCGTAGCGGCGGGCCATCCCAGGGTCGAGAATGGCCAGAGGGCGGAGCTGAACCAGGTGTCCAGCACATCGGGGTCCTGCTCCAGTTCCCGATGTCCACAAGCGTCGCAAGTCTCGGGGGTGGTGCGGCTGACGATCGTCTGGCCGCATTGCCTGCAATGCCAGGCGGGGATGCGATGCCCCCACCAGAGTTGCCGGGATATGCACCAATCCCGGATGCCGCCAAGCCATTCGAGATACACCCGGGCGAACCGGTCCGGCACAAACCTCAACTCGCCGCGTTCGAGGGCGGCCGCCGCCGGGCCGGCCAGGGGCGGCATGCGCACGAACCATTGGCGGGATAGCAGGGGTTCGATGGGCGACGCGCAACGGTAGCAGTGTCCTACCGCATGCCGGTACTCCTCGGTCCGGCTCAGAAGCCCCCGTGCCTGGAGGTCGGCCAGCACCGCCTCCCGGCAGGCTTGCCGATCCAGTCCCTGGTAGGGACCGGCCGCGGCCGTCATCCTCCCGCCCTCGTCCATGACCACCGGGGACGGGAGTCCATGCCGCCGCCCGATCTCGAAATCCACCGGATCATGGGCGGGGGTGACCTTGACCACTCCGGTGCCAAAGCCCTGCTTGACAGCAGGGTCGGCCACGACCGGCAGCTTCCGGTCCAGCAAGGGATGGCGGGCGACGCGTCCGTGAAACTGCCGGTAACGTTCGTCATCGGGGTTGACCGCCAGGCCGGTGTCCCCGGGTATGGTCTCCGGCCGGGTAGTGACGGCGGACAGCATCCCGCCGCCCTCAAGCGGGTAGTGGACGGTCCACAGGTGGGCGGCTACCTCCTCGTGTTCGACCTCGATGTCCGACAGGGCAGTACGGCAGTCGGGGCACCAGTTGATGATGTAGTCGCCGCGATAAATCAGCCCCCGTTCCCAGAGGCGCACGAACACTTCGCGCACCGCACGGGAACATCCCTCATCCATGGTGAAGCGCAGCCGGGACCAGTCACAGGACGCGCCCAGTCGCCGCAACTGGTGCAGGATGATCGCCTCGTACTCTTCCTTCCACTCCCAGATCCGTTCCACGAAAGCTTCTCGGCCCAGCGCGTGCCGGCTGAGCCCTTCTTTGGCCAGCCGCTCCTCCACCACGTGCTGGGTGGCAATGCCGGCATGGTCGGTGCCCGGCAGCCATAGGGCTTCGTCGCCCGCCATCCTCCGCCAGCGGATGACGGCATCCTGGAGGAAGTTGTCGAGGGCGTGCCCCAGATGCAGTGAGCCGGTGACATTGGGAGGCGGGATGACGATGGTGAAGGGCGGCCGGCCGGAATCGGCCTCGGCTCGAAACGCGTCCCCGCGCAACCACAACGCGTAGATATCGGGCTCCATCGCCGCAGGATCGTACACCGGCGAAAGTTGAACTCCTGCTCCCATGCCATCCTTCACGCGACCCACCTCCTGGAAAGTCAACGCCCCTTCGCCCAAGGGCGAAAGGGCATCCTTTCGCGGTACCACCCTAGTACGCGCCGCCGGCGGTCGCCGGCTGCGCCTCGGTTTTCGCGTTCACGGGCGAACCCGGCCGGGCCTACGGAGACACATCACTCTCTCGTCCCGGCGGCTCCGGGGCGACTTCGGGCGGGTGCTCGGCCGGGCAACCTCTCAGCCTGCGGGCTGTCCCTCTCTGCGGGCCGGCGTCCCTTCCCTACTCATCCCCATCAATGCCGTTGCCGTTTGCTTTGCCCTCATGATAAGCCGCGGCATTACAGCTGTCAAGGGATCCCGAATGCGGCGGGCCGGCGTCACTCGGCCGGCAGGCTCAGGCATGCGGGCAGGTCGCGACGGTCGATCCTGCCCAGCAGGTCGGCGAGGAACGTGGTGTTGTGCGCGGCGTCTCGAAAGGCGGGCGAGTCCAGGATCAGGCGATGCAGCGCCAGATTGGTGTTGACCCCCTCGATCGCGACCTCCCGCATCGCCTGCCGCAGTCGCTCGATGGCATCCCGGCGGTCACGGCCCCGGACGATGACCTTGGCCAGGAGCGAATCGTAATGGTGAGGCACGCGGCATCCCGAGTACAGGTGGGAGTCGACCCTGACTCCCGGGCCGGCGGGCAGGTGGACCCGACCCACCGGACCCGGAGAAGGGCAGAAGGTCAGCGGGTCTTCCGCGCAGATCCGACACTCCATGGCCCATCCGTTCAGGGCGATGTCATCCTGGAGATAGCCGAGCGGCTCTCCCGCCGCGACCCGGAGTTGTTCAGCCACCAAATCGACCCCGGTAATCTCCTCCGTCACGGTGTGCTCTACCTGCAAGCGGGTGTTCAGTTCGATGATGAAGAACTCGCCCCCAGGGCTGACGAGGAACTCTACCGTGCCGGCGCTGGTGTAGCCGGCGGTCGCCGCGGCCCGCAGGGCGGCCCGGGTGACGGCTTCCGCGGTCGCGGACTCGAGCCCCGGCGACGGGGCCTCCTCGATCAGCTTCTGATGGCGCCGCTGCACCGAGCAGTTGCGAGTGCCCAGGTGGATGGCGTGACCCTGGTCGTCCGCGAGCACCTGCACCTCCACGTGCCGGCAATCAGGCAGGTAGCGTTCGAGGTACAGGCGCTCGTCCTTGAACAGGCGACCGGCTTTCTCCCGGGTCATCTCGAGGCACCGGCCGAGTTCGGCCTCATCCCCGACGAACTGGATACCCTTGCCCCCGCCGCCGCCCGCGGCCTTAAGGAGGGCAGGGTATCCGAGTTCGGCGGCCGCCACCTGGACGGCGTCCCGTGCGCCCTGCGCCGCGGCGAAAGGGAGGACGGGCAGCCCTGCGGCGGCCAGCATTTCCTTCGCGGCCAGCTTGTCGCCGACCGCCCGGATGGTCGCGGGACGGGGGCCGATGAAAGCGAGATCGTGCTCGCGGCAAGCCTGGGCGAAGTCGGCGTTCTCGGAGAGGAAGCCATACCCGGGGTGAATCGCCTCTGACCCGGTCCGGCGGGCGGCCTCAATGAGGGCCATGGGGTCGAGGTAGGCGAGCGGGGGACCGATGGCAACCGCCTCGTCGGCCAACAACACATGTAGCGACCCGGCGTCCACGTCCGTGAACACGGCCACCGACCGGATGTCCAGCCGGCGCAGGGTACGGATGATGCGCACCGCGATCTCGCCCCGGTTGGCGATGAGCACTCGCTTGAACACCATGCACCTCCTGCGCCCGCGGGAAATGGAGGCGAGTTCGCCGGACAGTTCCGCTCATCCTTGCGACCTCGCCCCGGCAACGAGTCATCGGAGCAAGGCTCCCGGTCAACTGCTACCTCGCCTACATACTATGGGAAAGAGTTGACGAAGGGTGGGGGTGGGGGCAATTCATCGGGTCCGCCGGTTCAAGGTGCCCGGACGGGTGCTGACTCGACAAGTCGCGGTGATGCTGCTGGCGATCGGCGTGATCATCATCTTCCTTTCCATGCCCAATTGGATGTTGATCGCCTTTGGCATGCTCCTGGCCGCCGCCGGGTGGCTCCTGTACTCGCTCACCGGCCGGAGTCGCAGACGCTGGTAAACCTGGAGGTTGCGGCCGCCACCGGCGGGACAGGCTAGACCCATCATGCGTTCGCAGATGCGCCTGCAATTGGCGGCCCTGGCCACGGTACCTTTCGTCATGGTCCTGGGCAATTCCATGTTGATCCCGATCTTGCCGCAGATCGCGGACCGACTGAACCTCGGACAGGCCCAGGTGGGACTCCTGATCACCGCCTTCTCGCTCCCCGCCGGCCTGACCATACCCTGGGCCGGATTGCTTTCGGATCGGGTTGGCCGGATCCGGGTGATCTCGCCCGCCTTGCTGCTATTTGGAGTGGGCGGTTTGGCGGCAGGTCTGGCAACTATCCTGGTGGAACACCCTTTCCCCTTCATGCTGGGTGCCCGGGTGCTTCAGGGAATAGGGGCCGGCGGCACCTACCAACTTGCCCTCGCGCTGGCCGGCGACATCTTTCAGACGTCCGAACGCAGCAAGGTCCTGGGGATCCTGGAATCGGCGAACGGGTTAGGCAAGGTAGTCAGCCCGTTGGCCGGCGCGGCCGTAGCGCTGGTCTTCTGGTCCGCTCCCTTCTTCGTGTATGGAGGACTGGCGATCCCGGCCGCCGCGCTGGTATGGTGGGCGGTCCGCGAACCCGGGAGGTCCGGCAAGGTTCGCCCCTTCCGCGAGTACGTGCAGGCCCTCAAGCGAGTTTCCCGCCGCAAAGCGTTGCCGCTGGCCGCTTGCTTCCTGGCCGGCATGGTCTGCCTCTTGCTGCTGTTCGGCATGTTGGCCAACTTCTCGGACGTCCTTGCCCAGCGGTTCGGAGTTGCCGGGTTCGCCCGCGGGTTGATCATCGCCATTCCCGTGCTCGGGCTGGCGCTCACCGCTTATCTGTCCGGCACGCTGTTACAGCGCCGAGGGGGCGGGCGGGCGCGAGGCGCCGTGCTCGCCGGTGTGGCCATGGCCGCGCTGGGGGGTGTGCCGTTGCCGTGGCTCAGTTCCGTCGCCTCGTGGGCGGCCAGCATCACCCTCACGGGGGTGGGAGTAGGCTTGGCCCTGCCGGCTCTGAATACGCTCGTGACCAGTTCCGCGCCATATGCGGGCAGGGGGTTGCTGACCGCGCTCTACGGCAGCATGCGCTTCCTGGGGGTGGCCGTAGGACCTCCCCTGTTCGGGATGGTGGAGGCATGGGGAGCCCTTCCCGTGTATCTCGGCGGTGCGGCATTAGGAGGGGCGGCGCTGGTGGTAGCCCTGGGATTCCTCGATCAGGCGAAATTACTGCGAGAATGATGCCGCGGTCACGACCGCTGTCGTGATCACCGCCACGGTTGCGATCACGCCCGTGACTGCCGTTGTCGGCACCCCTGCTGTAGGGGCGGGTTCGGAACCCGCCCCTACCAGGAGAATCAGGCCGCGGCCAAGGCCGCTGGCCGCGGTCTCGACCTTCATGCCGTCTGGCGTTCCCGGGCCACACCCGGGAGACCATGGCGGATCATGGCCTCTTCAAGGATCCGGTTCACGAGTTCCGGGTAGGTCATCCCCGCGACCTCGGCCATTCGGGGCAAGTCGCTGAAGCCGGGGCGCATGCCGGGAAGCGGGTTCACTTCGAGGACGTTGGGTACGCCGTCTGCATCAAGACGCAAGTCAACCCGGACGACGTCGAGACAGCCCAGAGCGCGACTCCCCCGCAACGCGATTGACCGGAGAAGTTCCGCGTCGAGCGCGGTCACCGGAGCAGGACACAGGTAGTACTTCCCGTCATCCCATTCCCGCTTGAACTGGTAGGAGTAGACACGACCATGATCCACCGGGCATGGCTCGAAGTTCACCTCGATGATCGGCAGGAAGTAGGGCTCGTCGTTGCCCAGGATGCCGACGGTGAACTCCCGCCCCGACAGGAACTCCTCAATGAGGGCCGGCTGCCGGTACCAGCGATGGACATGCGCTACCATCTGCTCAAGCGCTGACTGGTCATAGACCACGGATTCCGGTCCAATCCCCATGGAAGAACCCTCATGGGCCGGCTTCACGAACAACGGATACCGCAAGTGGTGGGTGCCCGGGACCGCGCCCGGCTCGACCACTTCGAAGGCCGGCGTGGGTATGCCTTCGGCCATGAAGACTCGTTTCGCCATGGGTTTGTCGAGGCTCAGCGCCAGCGCCAAGACACCCGAACCGACGTACGGTATTCCCAACATCTCCAACATGGCCGGGAAGTGGGACTCCCGGCTCTCGCCCCTCAAGCCTTCCGCCATGTTGAAGACGATATCCAGCTGGCCATTCCTCAGGACAGGCCACGCGAACTCGTTGGCCTCCACCCTCACGACTTCGTGTCCGTCTTGGCGAAGTGCGTCAGTCAGTGACTCGATCGTTTCCTCGCCGTCGAGTTCGGCGTGAATGTCCGGAGGTTCGTCTTCCGCGGGCAACTCATCTTTCCCCAGATTATAGAGCAGACCCACTCTCAGTCCCATGGGACCCTTACTCCCTCCCGGGCACTTGGTGTAACTCGCAACCAGCTAACAACATACTGCCAACCCACCCGAGTGCTGAGAGTTCCGCCCGTATCCCCCGCCATCGCCTCCTCCCGCCGCACCATCCCGCGGCTCTACTCGGCCGGCAATCCCGGCAAATCTCGTGTCCATTATACGATCGCCGCTTACAAAGTCAACCGTTTTCTGCGCGCC
Source organism: Bacillota bacterium (assembly GCA_035477115.1). Taxonomy (GTDB): domain Bacteria; phylum Bacillota; class Sulfobacillia; order UBA995; family UBA995; genus UBA995. The sequence continues at coordinate 93,070 of DATIKW010000042.1, forward strand.
GCCGGGGCTGCCGAGCGGCCATTGCCGCGGGCGAGAAACAGGTGTTATAGTGAGGCCGGTGATGATAATGGCTCCAAGGCCCGAGGGATGATGGGAAAAGCAGCTCGAGCGATCCGCGCCGATGCCGCGTTGTTGGTTGTTTCCCTGATCTGGGGCTTCACCTTCGTCACCGTGAAGCTCGCCATCGAAGAGTTCCCTGCCCTGAATTTCCTTGCGGTACGCTTCTGGGTCGCCTCGGCCGTAATGCTGCTCTTGTTCCGCCGGAGGATCCGGGCCGCCCTGCCCCGCACCCTGGTACCAGGATGCTTGATCGGGGCCTTCTTGTTCGGAGGATTCGTCCTGCAGACCTTCGGACTCGGGCTCACCTCAGCATCCAAAGCCGGTTTCATCACCGGGCTGTCGGTGGTGCTGGTACCGCTCATCTCGGGCGTGATCCTGCGGCAGGGCCTCTCTCGAATGGTAGTGGCAGGCGTGCTGGCGGCCACCTTGGGGCTGGGTCTGCTCACCCTGGAGGGCACGCTGGCCCCTAACCGGGGAGATCTCCTGGTTCTAGGAGGGGCCGTCTTCTTCGCCCTGCACATCATCAGCGTAGGGCGGTATGCCCCCGGGCACGATCCGATGGCCCTGGCCGCGCTGCAACTTGGGACGGTCGCCATGCTCAGCACGCTGTCAGCCGCTGCCACCGGCGGCTGGACCCCGATCCCGCAGGCGGCTTGGCCCGCCATCCTGCTCACCGGGATATTGGCCAGCGCGCTGGCCATGGCTGTGCAGAACTGGGCGCAACGGGATACGACCGCCACCCATACCGCTCTGATCTTCGCCACGGAACCGGTCTTTGCGGCGCTGGGAGGCTATCTGCTGGCAGGAGAAATCTTGGGCGTACGAGCCTGGCTAGGTGGCGCACTCATCATCCTTGGGAACGTCGTCGCCGAACTGCCGGAGTTCCCCCGGCCCGCTCGGATAGGTCTCGGGCAGAACGACCCGGTCGGCGGGAGACAGTAACTCGGCGGGGAAACGCTGAGCGAGAGCCACATCGAGCACCTGGTCCATGTGGTCGACGAGGACCACCTGCAGCTCCTGGCGTACCGCCAGTGGGATTTCCACGAGGTCTTTCTCGTTCTCCCGCGGCAGCACCATGATCTTCATCCCCGAACGGTGGGCGCCCAGCGCCTTCTCCTTGATCCCGCCGACCGGCAAGACCCGGCCGCGTAAGGTTATCTCTCCGGTCATGGCCACGTCGCGACGCACCGTACGGTTGGCCAGCGCGGAGACGACGGCCGTCGCCATGGCGATCCCGGCGGATGGACCTTCCTTGGGCATGGCCCCCTCGGGGATGTGCACGTGCAGATCATATCGCTCGTGAAAGTCCTCCTCGATCCCGAACTCGCGGGCGCGGGAACGGATGTAGCTGAAGGCGGCCTGCGCCGACTCGCGCATGATCTCGCCGAGCTTGCCGGTCAGCAGGAGCGTGCCCTTGCCCCGCATCACCGTTACCTCGATGGGCATGATGTCGCCGCCCGACTCGGTGACGGCCACCGCCGTCGCCACGCCCACTTCATCGTCCTTCTCCGCGAGGTTGATGCGGTAGCGCGGCGGGCCAAGGAAGTGGTGCAGCCCGTCGGGCTTCAGGGTGCCATGGCCGGCGCCGCCCTCGACCAGATCTCGGGCCACTTTGCGGCAGATGGCGGCCAATTCCCGTTCAAGCCCCCGGACTCCCGCCTCCCGGGTGTACTCCTCGATCAACCGCCGTAACACCGCTTCTCCGATCTCCAGGTGGCCCCGATGCAATCCGTGTTCCACGAGGATGCGGGGGAGCAGATGCTTGGCTGCGATGACTACCTTCTCGTCCTCGGTGTATCCCGGAAGGTTGATGACTTCCATGCGGTCGAGCAGGGGACGGGGGATGGAGTGGTGGCTGTTGGCGGTGGTGATGAACATCACCTTGGACAGGTCAAACGGGATCTCGAGATAGTGGTCGCTGAAAGCGTGATTCTGTTCCGGATCGAGTACCTCCAAGAGGGCAGCGGCGGGGTCGCCGCGAAAATCGCTCGCCAACTTGTCGATCTCGTCCATCAGGAATACCGGGTTGCGGGAACCTGCCCGCCGCATTCCCTGAAGGATCCGGCCCGGCAACGCTCCTACGTAGGTGCGGCGATGGCCGCGAATCTCCGCCTCGTCGCGAACTCCTCCGAAGGAGACGCGGACAAACCGCCGATCCAGCGCGCGAGCGACCGAACGCGCAACCGACGTCTTGCCGGTTCCCGGAGGTCCAACCAGACACAAGATGGGGCCCCGCAAGTCCTTCGCCAGTTGGCGGATCGCCAAGTACTCCAGTATGCGCTCCTTGGGCTTCTCAAGACCGTGATGATCCTGATCGAGGATCTCGCGGGCTCTCGCTACCTCCAGGCGATCGGGAGTCTCACTGCTCCACGGCAGTGCCACCAGCCAATCGAGGTAGTTGCGGACCACGACTGCCTCGGCGGCCATCGGCGGCATCTTCTCGAGCCGGTCGAGTTCTCTTGAGGCGCGCTCCTCGACCTCGGCCGGCAGGCGGGCGGCGGCGATCTTCTGCCGGTAATCGTCCACTTCGCCCGTCCTGTCCTCTTTATCTCCGAGTTCCTTGTGGATCGCTTTGAGCTGTTCGCGCAGGTAGTACTCCTTCTGCGCCTTCTCCATCTGCTTGCGGACTCGACTCGAGATCTTGCGCTCGAGTTCCAAGATCTCCGTCTCGCGGCCGAGTATCCGGCTCAGCAGTTCGAGGCGTACTGCGGGGTCCACTGCCTCCAAGAGGTCCTGCCGGTCCTCCGGCTTGAGGATGCCATGCATGTGAGCCGCGAGCACGTCTGCCATCCGACCAGGCCGGTCCTCGGTCATGGCCGAAGCCAGGGTCTCGGCGGGGATGCGCTTCGACCACTTGATGTACTGCTCATACTGCTGGACGACCGCTCGCATCAGCGCTTCGGTTGCCGGCATCCGGAGGTCGGGCGAGTTCAGATCCTCGGCCCTTACCCGGAAGCAGGGCTCCTTGGCGGTATATTCCTGGACCCTGATCCGGGCGATGCCTTCCACCAGGACCCGGACGGTGCCGCTTGCCAGCTTGGTGAGCTGCTTGACTTCCGCGAGCGTGCCGATATCGTGGATGTCCGGGGGCTCCGGATAGTCCTGCCTCGTGTCCCGTTGGCCGGCGAGGACGATCAACCGGTCGCCCGCCAGAGCTTCTTCCACGGCGATCACCGAGCGTTCTCTGCCCACCTCGAGGTGAACGACCATGTGCGGGAAGACCAGCATGCCCCTCAGCGCCAGCAGGGGATAAGCCCGGTTGTCGGCCGGCCGGCACGACCGGTTCACACGTTCCCGCCTCCTAAGAACCCCAATCTAACTGCAAGATTGCTGCTACATCTTATTTATTCTCCGGCGGGCTGGTGAACTCCTCTGCCGGCCACCAGACAGGCGGCGAGTGCCTGCTCAACCGTGTCAACCGGCAGGACCTGCAAGTCAAGTTGGTCGCGGAACAACTCCTGCCAGTTCCCGCGGGGGACCAAGACCCGGGTGGCTCCCGCTCTCCGGGCAGCTTCCAGCTTGGCGGCGATGCCGCCGACCGGCTTCACCGCCCCGCGGATCGATATCTCCCCGGTAAGGCAGGTTTGGGCGTCAACGGGCGTCGCCGTGAGGGCTGATGCCACCGCAACCGCGATGGTGAGACCGGCTGATGGACCATCAATGGGCACCCCTCCCGGACAGTTGATGTGCAGGTCATGATCGCGAGGGTCAACCGGCACCAGGTGACGAAGTACGGTCACCACGTTCTCAACGGAACCGCGAGCCGTGCTCTTCCTTCGCAGGGTTCGGTGGCTGTTCCCAAGCTCCTCCTCATCGATGACGCCGGTGATGGTTACGCTCCCCCGACCGGCGGAAACGGGGATGGCGACCGCTTCGATTTCCACCACCGCCCCTTGATTGGCGCCGTGGACCGCCAACCCGTGAGCCACGCCGATCTGTGGATGGGAAGGCAGGCGGCACTCGTTCCGGAGCGAGAACTGGCCGGCGTTGACCACCCACTCCATCTCGGACGCCGTCACCAGGCGCCGTCCTGAAGCCAGAGTCATCCCGGCGGCGACCTGGATCATGCTGACGGCGTCTCGACCGCTCACCGCATGCCGCTTGACCACCTCCAGAGCCGGCGGCGGCAGCTCGACCCCGACCTTGCGTGCTGCGTTGGCCGCTATAGTGCCGATTTCGCAGGGTGTCAGTCCCCGGAAGAATACTTCGACGCACCGGGAACGGAGCGCCGCCGGCAAGTCGTGCGGCAATCGGGTGGTGGCGCCGACCAGCCGAAAGTCGGCCGGCAGTCCGTTGGTGAAAATGTCGTGGATGTGCCGGGGGATGTTGGCGTCGTCCGGCGAGTAGTAGGCGCTTTCCAGGAACACCTTGCGGTCTTCCAGCACCTTCAGGAGCTTGTTCATCTGGCTGGGATGCAGTTCCCCTATTTCGTCGATGAAGAGGATGCCTCCGTGGGCTCGGGTGACCGCCCCGGCCTTGGGCTGGGGTATACCGGCCACCCCCATCGCTCCAGCTCCCTGGTAAATCGGGTCATGGACGGAGCCGATGAGGGGATCGGCGATGCCGCGTTCGTCGAAACGGGCAGTGGTGGCATCGACCTCCACGAATCGGGATGAGGGCTTGAACGGCGACGAGCCATGTTGTCGCGCTTCCTCTAGCACGAGCCGGGCGGCAGCCGTCTTGCCCACGCCTGGTGGACCATACACCAGTACGTGCTGGGGGTTGGGACCGCATAGCACCGCTCGTAGCGCCTTGAGACCTTCCTCTTGGCCCACGACTTCGTCGAAGCTGGCCGGTCGTGTTCGCGACGCCAAGGGCTCGGTCAGCGAGATGGCTCGGAGTTGCCGCAATCGCTCCATCTCCCGCCGCGACTCGCGATCCACCGCGGCTCGAGTTCCCTGCTGGCTCCGCAACAAATTCCAGAAGTAGATGCCGATGACGGCGGCGAAGACGAATTGCAGGAGGTAAAGCAAGTTGCCTAACTGCATCGAAAGCCCACCCCCGGCTTCTTAGGCTGTCACCGCCGGGGGTGGGTCTATGCTCAAGCCGTTTCCTCGCGCTTGGGCGCCTTGCGTTCGGCTTTGCGGTCAACGGTGACCAGGAGCGGGTCTTCCCGGTTCAGGACCGTCTCCCGGGTCACGAGACACCGCGCCACGTCGGTGCGCGATGGGAGGTCATACATCACGTTGAGCATGATGTCCTCCATGATGGCCCTCAGACCACGAGCGCCCGTGTTTCGCCGCATGGCCTCTCTGGCGATGGCATCCAGCGCTTCCGGGGTGAATTCCAGGTCGGTCCCGTCCAGCTCGAAGAACTTCTGATACTGCCGCACGAGGGCGTTCTTCGGTTCCGTCATGATCCGGACCAGGTCTTGTTCGCTCAGGGCATCCAAGGTGACGATGACCGGCAGCCTGCCGACGAACTCGGGGATCATCCCGAAACGCAGCAAGTCTTCGGGCATGATCTGGGATAGGACTTCGCCGACGCGCTGCTGCGCCTCCCTGGTCCGGAGTTCGGCGCCGAAGCCCATGCCCTTTTTGCCAACGCGGTTGAGGATGATCTTGTCGATACCCTCAAAGGCCCCTCCGCACAGGAACAGGATGTTCGTCGTGTCAATCTGGATGAACTCCTGGTGAGGGTGTTTCCGGCCACCCTGCGGCGGCACGCTGGCCACCGTGCCTTCGAGGATCTTGAGCAGCGCTTGCTGTACCCCTTCCCCGGACACGTCCCGGGTGATGGAGGGATTCTCGGCTTTGCGGGCGATCTTATCGACCTCGTCGATGTAGACGATCCCGCGCTCGGCCTTCTCGATGTCGTATTCGGCCGCCTGAATCAGCTTGAGGAGGATGTTCTCGACATCTTCCCCCACGTAACCCGCTTCCGTCAGCGAAGTCGCATCGGCGATGGCAAAGGGGACGCTCAAGATACGGGCGAGCGTCTGCGCCAAGAGCGTCTTGCCCGAGCCGGTCGGTCCGAGCATGACGATATTGGACTTATGGAACTCGACTTCATCGACCTTGCCGGCGTGATTGACCCGCTTATAGTGATTATAGACTGCTACGGAGAGGATCCGCTTGGCCTTCTCCTGCCCGATCACATATTGATCGAGGATCGCTTTGATCTCCCGCGGTTTGGGCAGGTCCTTGAGGTCGAGGTCCCCTTCTTCCGTCAACTCGTCTTCGATTATCTCGTTGCACAGCTCAACGCACTCGTCGCAGATGTAAACGCCGGGGCCGGCCACCAATCGCTTGACCTGCTCCTGCAGCTTGCCACAGAATGAGCACTTCAGTTGGCTTTTCTCTTCTCCGAACTTCAACGGCTTCTCACCCCGCTCGGCTCGGGACCCCTCACTTCTTGGCCGGGCGAACGGTCAGGATAGCATCCAAGATGCCATAGTCGCGCGCTTGCTCCGGCGACATATAGAAGTTCCGGTCGGTGTCCCGGGCGATTCTCTCCAGCGGCTGACCGGTATGTTGTGCCAGGATGGTGTTCAGCAATTCCCGCATCCGCACGATCTCACGGGCTTCGATCTCGATTTCGGCCGCCTGTCCCCTGGCTCCGCCTTCCGGCTGGTGGATCATGATCCGGGTGTGCGGCAGGGTGAATCGCTTGCCCTTGGCGCCTCCCGCCAGGATGATTGCCGCAGCGCTGGCGGCCAGCCCCACGCATATGGTCTGAACCTGCGGACGCACGTACTGCATGGTATCGTATATCGCCAGACCTGAGTGAATATAGCCCCCAGGAGAGTTGATATACAGCATGATGTCCTTCTCCGGATCTTCGCTCTCGAGGTACAGGAGCTGAGCTACCACTAGATTGGCGACGGTATCGTCGATTCCCGTCCCCAGAAAGATGATGCGCTCCTTCAGCAGCCGGGAGTAGATGTCGAAAGCCCGCTCGCCTCTCCCCGACTGCTCGACAACCATGGGAACCAGGTAACCGTTGCTCACGTTCCCGCCTCCTCGACGGTCTGCCCGCCGCTCGTGTTGGCGCGTAGGAGGAAGTCAACTGCCTTATCCCGGTTCAGCGCGCGCGCCATAGAGTCGGACGATACCCGCTCCCGGGCCGTCTCGATCCCGACTCCGAGCGATTTGGCCAGCGCTTGATATGCAGACTCCTCTTCTTCGCGAGTTGCGGCGAGGTCCTCGGCCGCAACCACCGCATCCAGCACCAGGTCGCGCATCACCTCGCGCCTGGCCCGTTCCCGCATATCGGACTCGAGGTGCTCGCGGTCCGCGCCTAGCACCCGCAGATACTCTGCGAGATCCATGCGAAACCGGCGCAGATCCTCCGTCAGCCTGGCCTGCAAGTCGGCATAGCGCCGGTTGACCATGGATTCCGGCAGGTCCGCGGACGACCCGGCGATCACCTGGTCAACGATCGACGTTCGCGCCCGGGAGATCGCTTCCTCCCGGGCGGCCACGCTGAGCTTATTCTTGACCGTTTGCGTCAATTCCTCCAGCGTGGCGACGTTGGCCGCGGTGCGAGCGAACTCATCGTCGAGGGGCGGGACGATCTTCTCCTTTACCGCTTTTACCTGAAGGCGGATCCAGACGTCTTGCGAAAGCTCAGCTTCGGTTGCCGGCAAGGACACCGTGAATTCCCGCCCGTCGCCCACCTTCGCCCCCATGAGGGCTTCCTTCATGGCCGGCGGCAGCTCGGGGGCGTCGACGTTGACCAGTCGTAGTTTCTCCTCCGCACGATCGAGGTCGCCCGCGGCAGGCGCCATGCGGTGGGCGACCAGCGCCAGCAGCCCGGACCGCACTGCCTCCTGCTCTCGATCCTCGAGATGGGCATGAAGGTCGCGCAAGCCCTCGATCTCTCGTTCCACCATAGCCGGGGTTACCTCGGTCGGCGCGATCTCGGTGCCCAGACCCCGGTAGGTCCCCAGTTTGACCTCGGGACGGACATCGACCGTCGCGGCGAAACGCAGCCCCTGGCCGTCCTCGAAGTCGAGGACCTCAACGTCGGGCAATCCGACCGGTTCGACCTGGGCTTGCTCGACCGCCCGACTGTACGCTTCCGGCAAAAGCCGATCGAGGGTCTCTTCGCGCAGAGTGGCGCGACCCACGTGCCGTTCGACCAGCGTGAGCGGTGCCTTCCCCTTGCGGAAGCCGGGAACGGCGGTCCTTCCCACCACGTGCTTGACCGCGGCCTGCCAGGCCCGCTCCACTTCCTCGACGCCGACGTCCACTTCCAGCTTGACGCGGCTCCGCTCCATCCGTTCCACGGCCACTCGCACCATCTCAACCTCGCTCGCCGAGCAATAGATTTCAACTGCCAAGCAGAACGGACCACCGGGGCAGCCCCGAAGGGGACGCCCCGGCTGGTCAGCCATAACTGGTGCGGGCGGGGAGATTCGAACTCCCACGGGGAATCGCCCACTAGATCCTAAGTCTAGCGCGTCTGCCATTCCGCCACGCCCGCGGCATTGACGCTTTACCGTACCGCCCCGGCGCTTCCTCGACCTGCCAGGAGCGGCCGCGAATACGACTGCCGCCGGCAAGGGCCGGCCCATGCGGTCCGGCCCGTCCCAGACAGCGCCGTCCGCGCTATCAAGATACCATCGGCCGTGGAGCGTGTCAAACGCGCTGCCTTCCCATGCACGGCAGGGATGTCGTGGCGAGGGGCAGAAGTCCGCACCAATCACTAGAGGGAGGGAATGCCATGGAACGACTGGATGCAGGCCGGGACGTACACCGCAGGTGGGGCGAGATCCTGGTCATTGCCGGGACGCTGGGTATTGCCGGCAACTGCTTGTTACGTCCATGGCCCCTCGGTCTGGGGTTAGCCATCTGGATTGCCCTCCTCCTGGCCGGGCTCGCCATCGCCAGCCATCGTGCCGGAATCGGCGTGATCGGAGGAGCCTTGCCCGGCGCCGCCGCCCTGTTCTTCGGGGCGGCGCTCGCCTGGCGTGACGCCGGGGGTCTCCACGCCATCAATATCCTCATGCTCCTGGTCACTTTGGGGCTGGCGGGGGCGAGGCTGCGGCAAACCGGACTCGGCCGGGTGGGGATCGCCGACCTCACGGGCGATCTCCTGCGGGTCGGGCTGGGTGCCGCCTTCGGCGCGCCCATGCTGTTCAAAGAGACTCAGTGGCCGGCGCAGACCTGGGCGGCCCGGAAAGGGCCGATTTTGGCCGTGCTGCGGGGACTGGCCCTGGCCATCCCCCTCTGTCTCCTCTTCGGGGCGCTGCTGGCGGCTGCGGACCCGGTCTTTCGCGCGCTGGTCGTCGGGTGGCTGCCCGCGGAGGCCACTTGGAGGGTCGTCATCCCGCACCTGCTGGTGACAGGGCTCCTGGCCTGGATTGCCGCCGGAGCCTTCCGGGAGGCATTGGCCGGCCGGCCCTGGGTTCTTCCCGAAGCGGCTGCGGCCCAGCTGCCCTCCATCGGCCGCGTTGAACTCAGCGTCGTGCTGGGGCTGCTAAACGTGCTCTTCTTGACCTTCGTCGCCGTCCAGTTCCGGTACCTGTTCGGCGGCGAGTCGTTGCTCGGCGTCGTTCCCGGAGTCCTGACCCATGCCGAGTACGCACGGCGCGGTTTTTTCGAGCTGGTGTTCGTGGCGGCGCTGGTGCTGGCAGTGTTGCTCGCTGCCCACTGGTCCTTGCCGCGCGGCGATTCGGCGACGGAGCGGACCTATCGCCTGCTGGCCGCCGTCATGGTCGCACTGGTGGGAGTGATCATGGCGTCGGCGGCCTATCGGATGTGGCTCTATGTGGACCACTTCGGGTTGACCCCCACGCGCGTGTACGCCACGGCTTTCATGGCCTGGCTCGCGCTGGTCATTGCCTGGTTCTGCGCCACCGTGCTCCGGGGACGCCGGGAACGCTTTGCCGCCGGAGCACTCGCCGCGGGACTGGCGATGGTGATCCTGTTGAACGTCGTCAACCCCGACGCCCTGGTGGCGAGGGTCAACATCGGACGCATGGCTGACGGCCGCCCGGTAGACGTCTGGCACCTGGGCCGTCTCAGCGCTGACGCCGTCCCCGCCCTGCTGGCTTCGATAGAACTCCTGCCTCCGCAGGATGCCGCGATTCTGGCGTCGCGGCTGTTATCCCGCTGGGCTTATGTGCCGACGGCGGATTGGCGCACGGGGAACGTCGGACGGGCGCGGGCGCGTTCAGCTATACGGGAGGAGCAGGAGATGCTGGAGCGCCTTGCGCGGACTGAGAGGCGCTAGCAGCTGGCCCCGGCCATGAGCAGCCCCGGGTGGGTGTCAAGTTCTCTTCCGGGGCGTTTGCGGCCGAGCGATAGCTCCGTTACTTCCCGTCATGCCTCTTCAATTGCACTCTGCAGGAATTCTCCCGTGGTCTGGGTCAGGATGGGAAAACTCTTGCGGATAGCCTCCGTCAGGATGTGACGCCGGTCAAGCGAGATCAGGACATCCGCTTGCGCCTTGTTCGCTCCCGCCAGCACGTGTGCGTCCTTTGGCGCTACCAGATGGGTCCATTTGCCTTCCTCTTCCGGGGTGACCGCGGGAACTAGCTCCAACTCAATGGAGCCCAGCAGCTCATAATAACGGAGGAGGGACTCCTCGCCCATCTTGGCGCGAATATTGTACTCTGCCTCTTGGAGCACCCGCCTGGTTGCCACCAGCCGCACCCGGCGGGCACAGGCAAGCCTCAAGATGCAACTCGACCCGCCGGAGGGTGAACCCGCAGCTGCCACCCAGCAACTCGCATCCAAGAAGACACGTTTCATCGCAAGAGCAGTTGCTCGACCTTGCGTGCTGTCTCCTCGCCGATCTTGTCCGCCGCGAGGAACTGCCGGATTTCCCTCCGCGTGTACTCCCGGAAGTGAGGCTTGCCTTCAGTAGCCGTCCCTTCGCCGCGCAGGAAGACCTCCAGCTCTTCTTTCGGCACGCGCCAAACCCTGCCGACCTTGACGCCCCTCAGTTCGCCCCGCCCCAGCATATTATAGACGGTCTTTGGGTGCACGGACAGACGCTCAGCTACCTGCAGGACCGTGAGCGCTCTTTCCATATCACATAACCTCCTGTTACCAGCTTAGCCGACATGTCCTCTCTTGGCAAGTAGGGAGTCTGTGAGAGCACATCCTGAGGATCGCGATCTCCATGTGGCCCGGCGGGGCTCGCTGGTCGTGAACAGGCCGGTCGTCCCATCCGGGTTACGGAAAGCTCGCAGGTCGACCCAGAGACATAGCGGCGGCGCTTCGGGCGAAGCGAGTTGCTCGGCGATGCTGACGAACGCCGGCGGGTAGTGCCCTAACCTGGCTCCCGGGCGAACGGTTTGCTGGAGGAGCCGTCGCCCAAGGCAGTCGATTCCAGCCGCTAACCCGGCCGCACAATGCTGTCCCTCCGATTAATGCGTTCGATAGCTGCGAGTTCCTGCGGGCTGAAGCCAAGATCCCGCAGGATTGCGAGGATGAAGTCCGTCTTCCCTTCGATGTAGCTGTCGATGTCATCAGGGAATTCCTCGGCGAGCCGATGCTTCAGGGCCCCATAGGCTCTCGCACTATCTGGATGGGCACGAAGATAGTCGCGCAGTGCGAGGTGATTCTTCAGGCTAAGGCTGTCTTGAGGGCTTAGATACAGGTGGTGTCTTGGAGGACCTTCGGGCCCAGCGAAGGCTTCTCGGTCGGGAACTCCGAGATCGCCCCTATGCACGTACCCCAGCTGCGCCAGACGTTCTATCCCCAGCGGAGTGTGGTCTCTCGATCGAACGACAACACAGATGTCGATTACCGGCTTGGAAACCAGTCCGGGTACGGCTGTACTTCCAACGTGCTCGATAGTAAGGGCGAAGTCGCTGACGGCTGGCCAAATCCGTGCCCGGAGTTGCTCGAACGCCTTCGGCCACTCGCCGTCGTAGTCGGCAACTACTACCCGTGCCATGTCGGTCTGACGCTCCGGTTCAGCAGCTGGCTCAGTCAAGGACATACCCCGGTTTCTCCATTTCCATCATCAGCGGACGAGCAACCGGCCCGAAAGCAGGAGGGGGGACCAACTTTACTTCGACGTCTCTTGCCCTGTCCCTGGACACGCTGGGCAGGGCGAGGATGAGGATGAGGAGCAGGATAAGGGTTGCATAGAGAGCCCAGTTCACTTCCGCTGCCGGGAGCCAGGCGGGAATGAAGGGATGCGCCAGAAATAGAGTCAAAACGGTAAGCGAGATGCCGCTGAACGCAATCCTTCTCGGCCAGCAGCTTGACGGCGACGCCAACCACCACTGCCAGATCGTTGGCCTGATGACATGGTCCTGAATGTGACCGAGGAGTTCCCGTGCTGACGTTTCTGTCGCAGATTGCGAGTTCAACCCGATACATTCCTGAAGTTTCCTTCTAGCTGCAAACGCATCTTTGATCTTGTAGCGAAGGTATCCGAGAAGATAGAGGATGTAGGCCGCCAATGTCTTGTCACGCTGCTTGAATAGCTCGTTTGCCCTTTCCAGCCGCCTTATGATGCTGCCCACCCTTGCCTGGTACTCCCTGCTCTCAGGAGTGAGGGCGGATTCCGTCCCGAGATACTCAGTGTAGATGCTCCAGAGGAGGGGTGAAGGTTTGCCGAGATCGGAAGAAATAGCTTGAGCGAAGAATCGTCCCGCCTTGGCGTAGTCCCTCTCCTCAATTTCAATTTTGCCTCTCAGTAAGAGAGCTGAGGTGAGTTTGTCGTTCCAGCCAATCGCCTGGTCAGCATTGGTCTTCGCCTGTTCGGGGGCACCGAGATTGAACAGGGCTTCGGCTAAGCTGCTATATGCCTCGGCATACTGAGGGTTTGTCTCGATGGCTTTGCTGTAGGCAGCGAGCGATCCTTCATACCGCCCAAGCCGGCTGAGGATAGTCCCTTTGTCATACCAGGCTCTCGCATATTGTGGGTCTATCTCAATGGCTCTGCCGTAAGCAGCCAGCGCTCGTTCGTACCGCTCAAGCCGGCTGAGGACGACTCCCTTGTTATACCAGGCTTTAGCATACTGCGGATTTCTCTCAATGGCTCTGTCAAAGGCAACCAGCGCTCGCTCATACCGCTCGAGGCGACCGAGGACCACCCCTCGGTTGTACCAGGCTTCCGCGTGTTGTGGGTTCTCTTCAACGGCCCTATTATAGGCGGCCAGCGCTTGTTCGTGTTTCTCGAGCCGACTGAGGACAACCCCTCGGTTATAGCAGGCTTCCACATACCCGGGGTTCATCTCAATGGCTTTGTTGTACGCGGCCAGCGCCCCTTCATACCGCTCGAGCCGACCAAGAGCATCCCCTTTGTTACTCCAGGTCTCCGCATCTTGTGGGTCTATCTCTATGGCTCTCTCAAAGGCAACCAGCGCTGCTTCATGCCTCCGGAGCAGACCGAGGACGACCCCCCTATTACGCCAGACTTCCGCAGATTGGGGGGCAATTTCAACGGCCTCATCATAGGCAGCCAGCGCTTCTTCGTATCTCTCGAGCCGGCCGAGAATGACCCCCTTATTGTACCAGGCCTTAGCATCTTGCGAGTCGATCGCAATGGCCTTGTCATAGGCAGCCAGCGCTCCTTCGTGTCTCTCAAGCCGGCCGAGAATGACCCCCGTGTTATACCAGGCTTTGGCATAATCCGGGCTCATCTCAATGGCTCTACTGTAGGCAGCTAGCGCTCCTTCATATCTCTCGAGCCGATCAAGCGTGACTCCTTTGTTGTACCAGGCTTTGGCATACTGAGGACTAATCTCAACGGCCTTATCGTAAGCAGCCAAAGCTCCTTCATGTCTCCCAAGCCGGGCGAGGATGACCCCTTTGTTATACCAGGCTTTGGCATCTTGCGGGTCAATCTCAAGGGCTTTGTCATAGGCGGCCAGCGCATCTTCACATCTCTCGAGCTGACCCAGGACAACTCCTCGGTTACTCCAGGCCTCCGCGGATCGCGGTTCGTTCTCAACAGCTTTGTCGTAAGCGGCCAGTGCTTCTTCAAATCTCTCGAGCTGGCTGAGGGCAACTCCTTTATTATACCAGGCTTCGACATCATACGGGTCTATATTGATGGCTTCATTGTAGGCCGACAGCGCTTCTTCGAAACGATCGAGTCGACCAAGGGCAACCCCTCTATTGCTCCAGGCTTTCGCAGATTGCGGATTTATATCAATGGCCCGATTGAAGGCAGTCAACGCTTCTTCATATCGCCCTAGCCGACCAAGAGCAACTCCTTTGTTGTACCAGGCCTCCGCATATTGCGGGTCTATGTCAATAGCTTTGTCATAGGCGGCAAGCGCTCCTTCGTATCTCCCCAGTCGACCGGCAATGACCCCTCTGCCGTACCAGGCTTCCGCATATTGCGGGTCGAGCGCGACCGCTCGATCGTAGGCCGCCAGCGCTCCTTCATATCTCTCGAGCTGACCGAGGGCAATCCCTCGCTGATACCAGGCTTCCACATACTGCGGGTCTATTTCAATGGCTCGGTCGTAGGCAGCCAGCGCTCCTTCATACATCGCGAGTTGACCAAGGGCAATCCCCCTCTGATGCCAGGCTTCCCCATACTCCGAGTCTATCTCTATCGCTTTGTCGTAGGCGGCCAGCGCTCCCTCATATCTCTCGAGCTGACCGAGGGCAATCCCTCGCTGATACCAGGCTTCCACATACTGCGGGTCTATCTCAATGGCTTTACTGTAGGCGGCCAACGCTCCTTCGAACCTCGCCATCCGACCAAGAACAATCCCTATCTGATACCAGGCTTCCGCGTACTGCGAGTCTATCTCAATGGCTTTACTATGGGCGATCAGCGCTTCCTCATATCTCTCGAGCCGGCGAAGGGCAATCCCTCGCTGATGCCAGGCTTCCGCATATTGTGGGTCTATCTCAATGGCTTTACTGCAGGCAGTCAGTACTTCTTCATGCCTCTCGAGTCGACCAAGGGCAACCCCCTTCCTGTACCAGGTTTCGGCGGATTGCGGGTCTATCTCAATCGCCTTACCATAGGCAGTCAGTGCTTCTTCATATCTCCTCAGCCGAGCGAGGGTAATCCCCTTGTCATACCAGGCTTCCGCAAACTGCGGGTTTGCCTCAACCGCCTTGTCGTAGGCAGCCAGCGCTTCTTCAAAGCGATCGAGCCGACATAGAGTGGCCCCCCTTTCATACCAGGCTTCCGCGGATTTTGGGTCGATCTCAATGGCTTTGCTGTAGGCAGCCAGCGCGCCTTCGTATGCCTCAAGGCGGCCAAGGGCAATCCCTCGCTGATACCAGGCTTCCGCATACTGCGGGTCTAGCTCAATGGCCTTGTCATAGGCGGCCAGCGCTCCTTCGTATCTCTCGAGCCGACAAAGGGCAATCCCTCGCTGATACCAGGCTTCCGCATAGCTTGCGTCTATCCCGATGGCCTTACTGAAGGCAGCCAGCGCTTCCTCATATCTCTCGAGCCGGCGAAGGGCAATCCCTCGCTGATACCAGGCTTCCGCATATTGTGGGTCTATCTCAATGGCCTTATTGAAGGCAGCCACTGCTCCTTCATACCTCTCGAGCCGGCGAAGGACAATCCCTCGCTGATACCAGGCTTCCGCATATTGTGGGTCTATCTCAATCGCTTTACCGCACGCGGCTAGCGCTTCTACATATCTCTCGAGCCTACGAAAAGCAATCCCTCGCTGATACCAGTGTGATCGGACTGTGATAGTGTCACCCTGTAGAGCGGCCTGAGATAATGTCACCATGAGGAGAGAGAGCCTGTTGTCGAAGAAGGAGTCCAGGAGGGTCTACATCATGGAGCGGGTGGTGAACGGACAACTGACGGTGC
>DATIKW010000043.1:0-57976 GCA_035477115.1 Bacillota bacterium
GATGGGCAATGGCGCCGCCCCCGGGGCCGCCGGCAGCGGCTGGGGCAGGTAGGGCCCAATACGTGCGGCTAGAAGTCCCGGGAATACGTACATGGCCAGCAGCAATCCCACCAGCCCCCCGGCGACCCCGCACGCCAGGTAACCCCATAGACCTCGGCGAGGTCTGGACGAATAAGCGAAGTAGTCCATTGCCGTCCTCACCGTCCCTCTCGTGAGATACCGCGGCTACTTCTCCCGGCTAACCTCGGCCCCCATGCCCCTCAGTTTCTCGGACACATTCTCGTAGCCGCGATCGACTAACTCAATGCCGGAAATCGCCGTTTCACCCTGCGCAGCCAGGGCAGCTACCACCAGAGCCGCGCCAGCCCGAAGATCGGACGCGGTGACCGGAGCGCCGGTCAACTGGGCCACGCCTTCGATGATGGCGGTGCGGCCCTCGACTCGGATATTGGTGCCCATGCGCTTGAGTTCGTCCACATGTTTGAAACGGCTCTCCCAGATGCTCTCGGTCACGATGCTCGTGCCTTCGGCCACGCTGAGGAGCACCGTCATGGGTTGCTGCGCATCAGTTGGGAATCCCGGATAGGGTAGCGTCTTCACGTTGACCGCCCGGGGACGGCGGCTCATGCGCACGCGCAAGCTGTCGCCCTCCTCCGTGACTTCGGCTCCCACCTCTTGGAGTTTGGCGATCACCGGGTCAAGGTGTTTGGGGATGACGTTGTCCACCTGCACATCGCCTCCGGTGCTCGCCGCGGCAATCATGTAGGTGGCGGCCTCTATTTCGTCGGGGATGATCGCATGGGCGCACCCGTTCAAACGGTTGACGCCGCGGACCCGAATCACGTCCGTCCCCGCGCCCTGCACCCGGGCCCCTGCGGCGTTCAGGTAATTCGCCAGGTCTACTACGTGGGGTTCCCGGGCTGCGTTCTCGATCACCGTTGTGCCTTGGGCCAACGTCGCGGCGAGCATGATGTTGATTGTGGCGCCTACGCTCACGACGTCCAGGTAGATGCTGGTACCGGTAAGGCATCTCGCCTTGGCGGTGACCACGCCGTGCTCTATGCTGACATCCGCACCCAGCGCCCGCAATCCTTTCAGGTGCTGGTCGATGGGGCGCAGTCCAATGTCGCATCCGCCGGGCAGTGGTACTTGCGCCGCACCATGTCGAGCCAACATGACTCCCAACAGGTAATAGGAAGCTCGAAGTCGCTTGGTCAGCTCGTATGGTATTTCGCCTGGCTGCAACCCACCCGGGTCGACCATAATCGCCCCATTGCCGGTGCAAGAGGGATGGGCCGACACTTTGCAGCCCAGATGCTGCAGGATGTCGCCATACACGGTCACGTCGTCAATGGCCGGAAGGTTCTCCAGCCTGCTCGGGGAATCGCATAATAGCGCGGCAGGCAGGACTGCCACAGCGGAGTTCTTGCGGCCGCCCGCCCGCACTCGTCCCCGCAAGGGCTTCCCGCCCTCTATGATCAACTTGGCCACCAGCACTCCACCTCGTGCGCCGATCAACAGTGGGAAGACTTCGTACGAGGCAAGGGCTTTTCCTGCTGAGGCGGTTCGCTTACGTAATCTACCTGCCGTTGTTAGCGGACAGGGGGGTAGTAGGCTATGGGGTCGACCGGCCGGCCGTCGATTCGCACCTCGAAGTGGAGATGAGGTCCGGTGGTCCGCCCGCTCAGCCCCACATAACCAACGATCTGCCCTTTCTCGACCACTTGGCCGATGCGGACGGGGATCGGACTGGTCAGGTGAGCATAAAGGGTTACGACCGTGCCGCCACCATGGTCGATCATCACCGCCCACCCGTATCCCCGGCGGCCGCGGAAGGAAGCATCGATCACGGTCCCGCTGTCGGCGGCCAGGACGGGCGTGCCGTACGGGGCGGCAATGTCCATCCCCAGGTGGAATCCTCCCCAGCGCCGGCCGAACGGAGAGGTCAGCCGGCCGCCGTCGCCTCCTACCGGCCAGACGAAGTTGCCCGTGCCGAGTTGGGGATAGCGACGGCTCCCCCTCAGGGTTATCTGGGTCACCGGCGCGGAAATCGGCTCCACTTCGAGGCTCTTTCGCGATTGCTCTTCGTCATTCAAGCGCACGATGGCCACCGTCACCTGCTCGCGGCCGGGCACCCCGCGTTCGCGTACGTGCGTCTCATGCGGCCAGCGCTCCGGATCCAGAATCACCTCGCGGTCGAAGGGGATCTGCCGGACGAAAGTGTGAACCTCCTCGGTCTCCACGTTCAGGTACGGGTGGGGGACGACCAGATTGAGCTGGTCACCTGGTCGAATCAGGGTGGGGTCCTTGATCTGGGGATTCGCGCGCCGCAAGTCAGCCACCGACATGCGGTGCTTCGTGGCTATGCTCCATAGCGAGTCATCACGCCGAATAGTATAGGTCTCCACCCGGTCGCTGCCTCGCAGCAGGATACGGGTTGCCTCCTCCACTCCATAGAAACCTTCCAGGGTCGTCGTTGTCTCCAGGATGCCAACCTGCTCCCGGAATCGCACCGCGGTGACTCGGGTCCCCTGCCGCGCCTCTGATCGCTCGCGTGCCGCGTCGAGGATGCCCGAGATAACCTGCTCAGCAGCCTCTCGGCTCGGCATGAATACGGCCGGAGAACCGTCTACTGTCACCGCCCACGCCGTAGTCAGGAAGTCGACGCGGTCACGCAAGGCGGCCATGATCGCCGCCGGATCGCCCGGCTCGGATGCGATGCGCCGGAGAACTCTCGCCACCGCGAGAGTTGCGGCGGGCGTCACGGGACGACCGTGTTCGGCGGTCACTTCGGCGAGGAAGGCAGCCAGCAGGGCGGTGGCTGCGCCCCTGTCGGCGATGACGCCCAGCGTCTCGTCATGGTATACGATTGCATAGACCGAAGCCAAGGCCCGATAGTACTGGATGCCGGCAACCGGCAACAGACAGACGGCGACTGCGAGCAACCCGAGAAGCCACCGGCGCCGAGGGGGGGTCAGCGAGGAGCGACTTGGCAACATCTGGGCCGCACTCCCTCCTCTGGCTGCGTCGGATAAGACGAGGAGATTGGTTCCTCGTCGCACTGACATTATCCTGCTTAAAGACACGAACCGGCCGTGCCCGGCCGGGGTAATGTGGAGCTGGCGGCGGGAATTGAACCCGCGGCCTGAGTCTTACGAGGACCCTGCTCTACCTCTGAGCTACGCCAGCCCGAGCCACTGCTAGAGCGAACTTGGAGCGGGAGACGGGATTCGAACCCGCGGCCTTCGGCTTGGGAAGCCAACGTTCTACCACTAAACTACTCCCGCCATCAGCGATCTCGGTCATCCTGGGAGCATTATACCCGGCCGGTCCGATTCCCGCAAGCCGGTGAAGCGGGAAAGACATCGGTGATTGCCAGCGTCTGGCCGCGCTCGCGACCGAGGGAGATGATGGCTATGGGCAACCGGCAGCGTTCGGCGATTTCATCCAGGTAAACGCGAGCCTCCCGGGGCAGATCGGCCAGGCTGTCGGGCTCGCCGAAAGAGGGCCATCCGGGAAGATCGACGTAGACGGGTTCGCATGCGTCAAGGCTTGTCAGTTCCTGCGGGAAATCGGTGACGTATTCGCCGCCATGCCGGTAGGCCACGCAAATTCGAACTCGGTCGAGACCGGCCAACGTGTCCAGCCGGGTCAGCGCCAGGTGAGTCATACCGCTTACCCGGGCGGCATAGCGGATGATCACTGTGTCCAGCCAGCCGCACCGGCGGGGGCGGCCCGTAACTGTGCCGTACTCCCGCCCGCGCTCCCGAATCCATTCGCCCTCCTGCCCGACGAGTTCGCTGGGGAAAGGTCCATCGCCCACTCGTGTGGTGTAGGCCTTGACCGTACCCAGGACCCGGTCGATCCGCGTGGGACCAACTCCCGCACCTATGCAGGCTCCTCCGGCCACCGGATGAGAGGAGGTCACATAGGGGTACGTGCCGTGATCCAGATCCAGGAGAGTCCCCTGAGCGCCCTCGAACAGCACGTTTTCGCCGCGGTCGATGGCCTGGTTGATGAGTAAGGATGTGTCCGCCACCAGGGGGCGGATTCGTTCGGCATAGCCCTGATACTCGTCGAACACGGCGTCAAAATCGAAGCCGGGTGCGCCATACAGGACTGTGAGGGCGCGGTTCTTCTCCTCGAGGTTGCGGCGCAACTTCTCGGCAAAGACGCCGGCGTCGAGGTACTCGCTCACCCGGATCCCGATCCGGGCTGACTTGTCGGCGTAAGCGGGACCGATACCGCGGCGGGTTGTCCCCAGCCGAAGGGCTCCCCGGCGGTCCTCATCGAGTTCGTCAAGACGAATGTGGTAGGGCAAGATGAGGTGGGCGGCACCGCTCACTCGCAGGTGCTCCGTCGCAACACCCCGCTCCGTCAGGTAGTCGAGTTCCTGAATCAGCACCGCTGGATCGAGCACGACGCCGTTGCCTATGACACACGCCTTGCGATGGAATATGCCGGACGGGATCAACCGCATGCGGTATTCCCGATCGCCGACCACCACCGTGTGTCCCGCGTTGTTGCCCCCTTGATAGCGAACGACCATATCGGCGCGGGCCGACAGGTAGTCGGTGACCTTACCCTTGCCCTCATCACCCCACTGAGCGCCGACCACCACGAGGGTGCTCAACGGCAACGCCTCCTCTACTCGCCTCCGCCCTCACGGCTGAGGATCTGTCGGGCAACATGTAGGCCTGAGGCCGATGCCTGAACCAGGCCTCGGGTGACCCCGGCACCATCGCCGGCCGCAAATAAACCTCTGACCCTGGTCTCGAGCGCGACAGACAAGTCCACCCGCGACGAGTAGAACTTGACCTCAACCCCATACAGCAGCGTGTGACGCGAGTTGACGCCGGGTGCCAAACGGTCCAGAGCCTGCAGCATCTCCAGGATGTTCGTCAGATGGCGGTAAGGCAGGACCAGAGACAGGTCGCCGGCTGCCACCTCGGACAGCGTGGGCCGCACGGTGCCGCGCGCCATCCTCTTCTCGGTAGACCGGCGTCCCGCCCGCAGATCGCCCAGCCGCTGCACGAGCACCCCGCCACTCAGCATGTTGGCCAGGGTCGCGATATACCTGCCGTAGTCGATGGGCCGGTCAAACGGTCGGGTGAAGGTCTTGGAGACCAGCAAGGCAAAGTTGGTCAAGTCCGTCTTGCGGCTCGCCCAACTGTGGCCGTTCACCGTGAGAAGACCGCCGGTGTTCTCGAGGACAACCTCGCCGTGTGGGCACAGGCAAAACACCCGGACCTGGTCGTCGAAGGATCGTGAGTAGTAGACGAGTTTAGTCTCGTAGAACTGATCGGTCAGGTGCTGCAGCACTATGGCCGGCAATTCCACGCGTACGCCGATGTCCACGGGGTTGTTCGCGAGGCCGATGCCGAGCCGCACAGCCTCACCCCGGAACCAGGAGGCCCCTTCCCGCCCGGGAACCGCTATCACGTACCGCGCCCGGTGAACCTGGCCATCCGCCGTCCGTACGCCCTGGATTGCCCCATCCGCCACCAAGATCGTCTCCGCCAGGGTCCCCGTCTGGATGGCTGCCCGCCGCTCAAGGTGCTGGTGCAGCCCTCGCAGGACCTCGACGCATACCTCGGTCCCCATGTGGCGGACGGGAGTGGGGATCAAAATGAGGTCGGCGGCCACCGCCTGCCGCTGGAGGTCCCGTTGCGCTCCCGGCGCAGCGCCGTATAGCTGGTCAGGAGCGCCGAATTCCCGGTAGATCTGGTCAACCTGACGAATGAGTTCCTGCAGGGTCGGCCGGTCGACGAATTCCCCTAGACTGCCACCCACTTCCGGGGCAAGGGTCAGCTTACCGTCGCTGAAAGCGCCGGCCCCGCCCCAGCCGGAGACCAGACGGCAGGGATCGCAGCGAGCGCACCCGGCGGAACCCGACGCACGGCAGCACTCCCGAAGTTCCAGAGCGGGACCTTTTTCCAGCAGGAGCACGCGAAGCGAGGAAGTGCGGGTCAACTCCCACGCGGCAAAGATGCCTGCGGGCCCCGCTCCGATGATGATGACGTCAAACGGCGTTCTCAAGGTCGACGCCGCGCGCCGTATGACGTTATCGGTCCCAGTCGTTGGGTGGATACGGCCGTCCCCTCCTCGGGTTCCAGTATAGCCTGACGCCCCCCCGCCTTCAAGCGGCAGCCGGCGAACGCCGAGAGGACGTTGACAAGCCGGAAAGTCTATTGGTAGTATAGTGTTAGCACTCTGCCCTGGCGAGTGCTAAACGGTTGCTGAGAGGAAAGGAGGAGTGGAAGGAGTGCTCAAGCCGCTGGCTGACCGGGTGGTGGTTCGCGCCATCACCGCCGAGGAGCGAACCCGCGGAGGCATCGTCCTCCCCGACACGGCCAAAGAGAAACCGCAGGAGGGTGAAGTTGTGGCGGTGGGCCAAGGACGCCTGCTCGATAATGGCAAGCGGGTGGCCCCGGAGGTAAAGGTGGGCGACCGGGTGATCTATGCCAAGTATGGAGGCAGCGAGGTCAAGCTGGAGGACCAGGAATACCTGGTCTTGCGGGAGTCGGACATCCTCGCTATCAAGGAGTAGACTGGACGGAAGGGAGGTCTCGGGGAAGATATGCCCAAGCAGTTGGCTTTCAACGTGGAGGCCCGGCGTGCGCTCGAACGCGGGGTCAACACGGTTGCTCAGGCGGTCAAGGTGACGTTGGGTCCCAAAGGCCGTAATGTGGTGATAGGCAAGAAGTTCGGGTCCCCGGTCGTCACCAAGGACGGCGTGACCGTCGCCAAGGAGATCGAACTCGAAGAACCGTACGAGAATATGGGTGCCCAGCTCTGCAAGGAAGTCGCCTCCAAGACCAATGATGTCGCCGGCGACGGGACCACCACGGCGACGGTGCTCGCTCAGGCGATTGTGCTCGAGGGCCTCAAGAACGTGGCCGCGGGCGCCAATCCCATGTTCGTCAAGAAGGGCATTGACCAGGCGGTGGAGTCGGCGGTAGCGGAGATCCGGCGGATTGCCATCCCGGTGGAGGGCAAGCAGGACGTCGCTCATGTCGCGGCGATTGCCGGTAACGACCAGTTCATTGGCGAGCTGGTAGCCGAGGCCATGGACAAGGTCGGCAAAGAGGGCGTAATCACCGTCGAGGAATCCAAGGGCACCGAGACCACCGTCGAAGTGGTCGAGGGGATGGAATTCGACAAGGGCTACATATCGCCGTACTTTGTCACCAACGCTGAGGCGATGGAGACCGTCCTCGAGGATCCCTACATCCTCATTCACGAGAAGAAGATCTCTGCGATCGCGGACCTGCTGCCCCTGCTGGAGCGGGTCGTCCGGACGGGCAGGCCCCTGGCGATCATCGCCGAGGACGTTGACGGCGAGGCTCTAGCCACGCTGGTCGTCAACAAGCTTCGGGGTACTTTGTCTTGCGCCGCCGTGAAGGCTCCCGGCTTCGGGGACCGGCGCAAGGCGATGTTGGAAGATATCGCCATCCTGACCGGTGGCACATCCCTGTCCGAGGACCTCGGGATCAAGCTCGAGAATGTCCAACTCGACCAGTTGGGCCGGGCCAAGAAGATCAAGATCAACAAGGAGAAGACCACGGTCGTCGAGGGCCAGGGTTCCCGGGACAAGATCCAGGGCCGCATCAGCCAGATCAAGAAGCAGGTCGAGGACACTGACTCCGACTACGACCGCGAGAAGCTCCAGGAGCGGCTGGCCAAGTTGGCCGGGGGAGTGGCGGTCATCAAGGTTGGCGCCTCGACCGAGACCGAACTCAAAGAGAAGAAGCATCGGGTGGAGGACGCACTCTCTGCTACCCGGGCGGCGGTAGAAGAAGGGATCGTGCCTGGTGGCGGGGTTACCTACGTCAATATCATACCCCACCTTGACAAGCTTCAAGCGACCGGCGACGAGCGGGTGGGCATTCAGATCGTCCGCCGGGCGCTGGAGGAACCGCTCCGGCAAATTGCCAACAACGCCGGCCTTGAAGGGTCGGTAGTGGTTGAGCGGGTCCGCCGGGAGAAGGCCGGAGTCGGTCTCAACGCTGTGACCGAGCAGTATGAGGACATGGTCAAGGCGGGGATCGTGGACCCAGCCAAGGTGGTGCGTTTCGCGCTGCAGAATGCGGCCAGTATCGCTTCGCTGGTCCTGACGACGGAAGCCCTCGTCACCGACTTGCCGGAGAAAGAGCGGCGGGGCGGCGGGCCTCCCATGCCCCCCGACATGGACTACTGATAACGTGGCCCAGGCAGGGGCGGGTTCCGAACCCGCCCCTAAGCACGAGGTCTGGGGGAACTCTCGAGCGTGAATCATCGCTACCGTCTTTTCATTGCCCTGGCCGGCTTCCTGATCACCCTCACTCAGGGTGGCTTTTATGCCTGGGGAGTGTTCGTCCCGGCGTTACAGGCTGACTTCGGCTGGACGCGAGTTCAAGCCGTCTTGCCCTTTTCCGTGGCTTCCATGGTATTCGCGGTCATGATGTTCCCGGCGGGCAGGTTGCAGGATCGTCGGGGGCCGCGGCTGGTGGTCATGGTCGGAGCGTTGCTTGGCGGCATCGGTTACGTCCTCAGCGCGCACGCCCGTACCCTCTGGGAACTGACGGGAGCCTTCGGGCTGCTCTCCGGCACGGGGATCGCCCTCGGGTACGCTGGGGTAGTCGCCGGGGGAATCCGTTGGTTCCCCGATCGCCGGGGTACGGCTACGGGTATCATGGTGGGTGGCTTTGGGTTAGGCGCGCTGGCGTTTGCGGGCCCCATTCACTATCTCCTGGCGGTTCACGGCTGGCGGCCGACTTTCCTGATGATCGGGGTGTTCTTTTCCTGCGCGATCGGGCTGTTGTCGCTCGTGCTGCGCTTGCCTCCGCCGGGCTGGCAGCCTCGAGGCTGGGATCCCGCGAAAGCCCGGCGTACCAGGACCGCCGAGTACACGGGACAGGAGGCTACCGTCCGAACTGCCCTCGGTACCCCGGAGTTTGCCGGCCTGTGGGTGAACTACTTGTTGATCACTTCCGCGGGATTCGCCATCATCGCCCATATCAAGCCGTTCGCCACCGACTTCGCAGGCCTGGCGCCGGCAAGTGCGGTCGCCCTGATCTCGCTGTTCTCCCTGTTCAACTTCGGCGGCCGCCTGATACTGAGCCCTCTGTCTGACCGACTGGGGCGGTTGCCTACCTTCGTCTTGATCGGGCTCTTCATGATGGCGGCCGTCGCCTCGCTGCCGCTGAGCTTGTCGCTTGGTGCTCCATGGCTGCTCCGCTTCTCCGCCATAAGCGGCGGGCTGGCTTTCGGTGGGTATCTCGCCCTCTCTCCCGCCCTGACCGCCGACCTCTGGGGCATCAGCAATTTCGGTGCGGTCTACGGAGCGATGTTCACGGCATGGGGCGTGGCTGGGCTCTTGGGTCCCTTCTTGGCCGGCCGCGTCTATGACCTGCTGGGGTCCTACGTGCCGTCCTTCTGGTTGCTGGCCCTGCTATGCCTCTTTGCCAACGGCGTCATCCTGCTCTGGGTCAGACCGGTCGTGCGACGGCGGGTCGCTGCCTGCCGCCGCTAGATACGTCCCGGCACGCGATCGGCCGTTCGGCAGGAAAACCGCCTCCTGCGTCGCATGATCTTCCCCGGTCGCAATTGCCCGAGTGAGGGATGATAATTGATGGATGATCCTGCCAGTACATGGCTCCTTGTGCCCGGTATGGTCCTCTTGTTCTTGTCCGCCTTCTTCTCCGCTTCCGAGACCGCCATCATGGGCCTATCCTCGCTGCGCTTGCGCTACCTGGCCGAGGCCGGCGACCGAAGGGCATCTGTCGCCCATAGCCTCCGCGCCGATCCCACCCGCCTCCTGGCCTCGATCCTCGTAGGCAACAACGCGGTCAATATCGCGTTGGCCTCGATCACCACCGCCCTGTTCATCGATTGGCTGGGTGAGGAGGGGTTGGCGCTAGCCATGCTCAGTTCAACTTTCGTAATCGTCTTGTTCGGCGAAGTGCTCCCGAAGGGGTTGGCGGCGGCAGATGGAGAGACCGTCGGGCTTGCGGTAGCCCGACCGATCGCCTCGGTGGTGCGACTGCTCGCGCCGCTCGCCCTGCTGTTCAATGTCATCGCCAGTGCGGTTCTCCGGTGGATTGGCCGGGAGCCCGGGAAGGAGCGGGCCTTCTCCCAGGAAGAACTGGGGATGGTCGTGGACGCCATGGAGCAGCACGGGGTCTTGGACGCTGACGAGAAGGATATGATTCACGGCATCATCCAGTTCGCCGATACCGCCGTCCAGGAGATCATGGTACCCCGGCCCGACATCCTGGCCGTACCGGCGGATACCCCCATTGCTGTGGCTTCACAACTCCTGCTGTCGGGTCACTTTTCGCGCCTGCCCGTGTACCAGGGTGCGCTGGACCACGTGACCGGGTTTGTGCATCTGAAGGATCTGGTTCGGGCGGAGGGCGCCCACCGGCCGGTGGGCGAGTTGGTCCGTCCGGTATTGTTCGTGCCCGAGACCCGTAAGGTCGATGACCTCTTCCGGGATATGCGCCGCGAACGCGCCCACCTGGCCATCGTCCTGGATGAACACGGCTCGACCAGCGGCCTCGTCACCCTGGAGGACCTGCTCGAGGAGATCGTCGGCGACATCTTGGATGAGTACGATGATGCCGAGGAACAACCGATCGTCCAGGTGTCCGAACGGGTCTACTTGATAAGCGGCAAGGCGCAACTGGAACTGGTGCGCGAGGAACTCGGTCTCCAGCTTGAAGACGAGGAGGTCGACACGGTCGGCGGCCTGGTGTTCCACCGGCTCGGCCGACTCCCTCACCCGGGCGATGTCATCCGGGAAGGCGATGTGACGCTTACGGTCGAGGAGGTCCACGGCCGGCGCATCGTGCGGGTGAAAGTCGAACTACCGGCCGCTCCGAAAGATGGGAGCGATGGTACGATCGCGTGAAGCAAGCGTGCTTCGGGTAGACCTGGACGGCCTCCCCTCACGGAGCGGGGCGTCGCCTTTCGATACCTTCAAACCGAGACACGTCGCGCCGGAAGTACAACTCGAAAGAGTCGGTGGGTCCATTCCGTTGCTTGGCCAGGATGAAATCGGCCATGTCACGGTTATCCTTGCGCGGGTCGAAGTGGATGAAGGCCACCAGATCCGCGTCTTGCTCGATGGCGCCCGATTCGCGCAGGTCGGAGAGTTGGGGTCTGCTCCCTTCGCCCCGTCGCTC
Source organism: Bacillota bacterium (assembly GCA_035477115.1). Classification (GTDB taxonomy): domain Bacteria; phylum Bacillota; class Sulfobacillia; order UBA995; family UBA995; genus UBA995. The sequence goes on from DATIKW010000043.1 coordinate 11,169, forward strand.
CACGGCGCGGGATAGCTGAGAGCAGGCTACGACCGGCAACTCCAGTTCGCGGGCCAGTGCCTTGAGTGACCGCGAGATCTCGCTTATCTCCTGCTGTCGGTTCTCGTGACGGCCGGGAACGTTTATCAGTTGCAGGTAGTCGACGACGATCAGGCCCACGTTTTGTTCCGCACGGAGACGGCGCGCTCGCCCCCTCAGTTCGGTGAGGGTCAGGGCGGGAGTATCGTCCAGGAGCAGGGGAGCGGAGCCGAGCCGGCCGGCCGCTTCCGACAGCCGTCCCCAATCGTCCGGGCTGAGTCTTCCGGTCCGCAAGCGGGAGCCGTCCACCTGCGCTTCCGCGGCCAGCAGGCGCAGACACAGCTGCTCGGCGGACATCTCGAGGCTGAAGACCAGGGTGGGCAGATCGCTTTCGAGGGCGGCATGTCGCGCCAGACACAGCGCGAGCGCCGTCTTGCCGTGGCCGGGGCGTCCCGCAATCACGATGAAGTCGGACGGCTGCAGACCGGACGTGAGCCGGTTAAGGTCGGCGAGTCCGGTGTCGACACCTGTCAGATCCGTCTTCCGCCGGTACCGGTCCTCGATGTGGTCAAGCGAGCGCTCCAGGACATCCTTGAGGATGTGGTGTTCTCGGCGCGCCCCCCGCTGGGTGACGGCAAACACGGCCTGCTCAGCCCGGTCAAGGAGGACAGGGAGTTCCTCGGTTCCCGAGTATGCCAGCTCCTGTATTCCGGTAGCCGACGCTACCAGGGCTCGGAGCAAAGCCTTCTGCTGCACGATCCTGGCATAGTGCTCGGTGTGAGCCGCGGTTGGCACGAAGGCGGCGAGGTAGCTCAGGTAGGTTACACCCCCCACCGCTTCCAGCCAGGAGCGGCGGCGCAGTTCCTCGGTGATGGTGACCAGGTCGATGGGCTCCCGTCGTTCGAAGACCGTGAGGGCGGCCTCGAACACCCTCCGGTGGGCTTCGCGATAGAAATCATCAACCCGCAGGAGTTCGGAGGCACGGACGACCGCCTGGAGATCGATGAACATCGCTCCCAGTACGCTCTGTTCGGCCTCGAGGCTGTGGGGTGGAATCCTTGGCTCGGCGACCATATTGTCTACCCGCTAGGCGGGCACTGGACCCCGGCGCGATTGCCGGGTCCGGCGAGGTGCGGCCTCGGCCCGGGGAGCGCTCGGCTCGCGTCCGGCGGCCGGCATCGCCAGGACCAGGGGAAGTAGCTCTTCCGCGGTGCTCACGCCGCGCAGGTCAAGACCGTGGGTGTCTCCCGGGAACTCCTTCAGGTTTTCGGAGGGAATCACGGCCCGCTTCATCCCTGCCTGCCGGGCTCCGTACAATTTCTCGGCCAGTCCGCCGACCGGCCGGACTCTCCCCTGCAGGGAGATCTCGCCGGTCACAGCTACATCCTGGCGCACCGGACGGCCCTGTAGGGCACTGACGACCGCCAGGAGGATGGCGGTCCCGGCCGACGGCCCGTCCACCCGGCCGCCGCCGACCACGTTCACGTGGACATCGTAGTTCGCCAGGTCCTGGCCGGTGATGCGTCGCGCCACCGACAGGGCATTGAATACGGAGTCGCGGGCCATGGTGCCGGCGGTATCATTGAAGCGAAGCGAGCCCTTGCCTGGTTCCCGGGAGGGGAACACCACTGCCTCTACTTCCAGGATGGAACCCAGGTAACCCGTGACCGCCATGGCGAACACGCGACCTACTTCCTGGCCTGGGTAACCTTTTTGATTCACGTTAGGGAGGAGGCGACTGCATTTCACCACTTCGCGGACGGCGTCCTGGGGTAAGACTAGCTGACTCCGCTTGCGGCGGTTGAGGAGGGCCAGGCTGTAAGCGTCGGCAAGGATCCCTATCGCCTTCCTGCCTTCGGTAGTGTAGTCGGCAATGAGTTCGGCGACCCCCTCTTCGAACTCCACCCCGAGCTTGCGCCCGGCGTCTTGGACGATCCGTACGATCTCGGTCGGGCTCAGCGGTTCGAAGAACACCTCGGCGCACCGGGAACGCACCGCGGGATTGATGTCTTCGGGGCACCTGGTCGTGGCGGTGACCAACACGAAGTCAGCCGGGGCACCGTCTTCGAACAGCTTCTTGATATACCTCGGCACTTGCGGGTCGGACGGGTCGTAGTACGAGGAATCGAAGGTGACGCGCTTCTCCTCGAGCACTTTGAGCAACTTGGCCTGCAGGAACAGGTCCATCTCGCCGATTTCGTCAATGAACAGGATACCGGTATGGGCCTCGGTCACCAGACCCAGCTTGGGTTCGGGGACGCCACCTTCGGCCAGGTCGCGACGTGCGCCCTGGTAAATCGGGTCATGCACCGAACCGAGCAGAGGATTAGTGATCTCGCGGGGATCCCAGCGCAAGGTGGCACCGTCCACCTCCACGAACGGGGCATCCTTGCCGAATGGGCTATGTTTGATCTGTTTCGCCGCCTCAAGCACCAGGCGCGCCGCCGAAGTCTTGCCCACACCCGGTGGACCGTACAAGATCACGTGTTGGGGAAAGGGAGCCGCCATTTTGGCTAACAAGGCCCGCACGGCCTGTTCTTGCCCCACAATCTCTTCAAGGCACGCCGGGCGGAGGATTTCGATCACCGACCTGGTCAGTCGCTGCTGATCCATTTTCTCGAGGGTAGCGTACCGCTTCAACGTCTGCGCTGTCTCCGGACTTCCCGCCTCTTTCAGCACCTGGATGCGGAGTTCTTTCACGTACTCCTCATGCCGTTGCTGCATCCGCTCGGCGATCTTCTTGTCGATCCGGTCCTCTACCGATCGCCGGGCCAGGAGGTCTGCGAGTTCGTCCTCTATCTCCTCGAGCGCCCGGGGTATGTCCTCCAGGTTGGCAGGAAGGGCGATCGTCGGGTCCTCAAATACCAGCTTCTGTAATGCCTGAACCTGTTCCTCGAGGACGGAGGACTGCATTCCGTCGAGCGCCTCGAGCTTCCCGGCCTTCAGTACGAGCTTGTCCGGCCCATAGAGGTTTGACAATAGCCCGAACAGGGCTCCTACCTGACGGCCCAGTCCTTCGCGATCCGTGGCGCCCCGATCGGCCAAAGCACTCACTCTGTCGTTCCTCCTCCACCTTCACCTTCCACCCGAACTTCCACGATGGCTTGCACCTGGGGGTGGAGTCGCACACCTACGCGGTAGGTGCCGAGGCTCTTGATGGCATCGTCCAATAATACCCGGCGCCGGTCCACCGCCACTCCTGCCACGGCGGCGAGACCGTTCGCCACATCTTGACTCGTCACCGATCCGAACAGGCGCCCCTTCTCGCCTGCCCGGGCGCGGATGGTGAGGCTGAGCGCCTCGAGCCGTGCCGCAGTCTCCCGTGCCTCTTTGAGTTGACGCGCCGATCGTTCTGCCGCGGAGTCCGCCCTGGCTCTCGCCGCCCGTTCAACCCCGGTGGATGCCTGGCGGGCCAATCCCCGCGGGATCAGGTAGTTCCGGGCATAGCCGTCGGCCACCTCCCGGACATCACCCCGCGCGCCCAGTGGCGCGACGTCCTCAAGTAGCAGCACCTTCACTTCTTCCCACCTCCCACGTTCCCTGCTGGCCGAAGCTTACGCCAGTCAAGAGCAGTGTCTATCAGTCCGACCAGCATGGCAAGCACGCTAAGGGGCGGAACGGCGAAGACGTACGCCACCGCGGCGACTTTCACGAGCCGGTTCAGTCGGAATCGGCCGAGCCACCAGTAGATGACCGCCAGGCCCGCGACGAGAAAAGCGAACTGCCCCGCCAACAACAGGTTGGAGCCTGCCGCACTGGCAAGTCCTGGCTGCTCGCCATCGACATACCCCAACCCGATGCCAATGGGCAAGACCAGCCAGGACTGTCGCGGCAACCGCCAGGCTGCAAAGGGCGGGAACGCCGAAATGGGGTGCCCGAGGCGGCGCAGTACGAGCGCAGCCAGGCCGTAGTTGAGCCCGCCCAGGGTCAGGGCCGCCATCGCCAGGGTAAACGGGAATAGGATGCCGAGCAGCAACCCCATCTGTTCGCGCATGGGGCCGATGATAGCCGTGACATCCATCCCCATGCGCGCGTATAGCCGTGCCGACAACTCGAGGCCCTCTTCGAAAGCCGTCCGGTAAAGGTGTATTGGATTCTGGCCCATGACCAGGAAAGTCATGGCCAGGCTAAGCAAGTTGGAGAGCAAGGCCGCCCCGCTGGCCGCCATCAAGGTCAGTCCGGGGCTTGCACCCCGACGGAAGGCTTCACCCAGGACGATTCCCAGGGGCCCCAGCGTGAATACCAGTCCAAGCGCCGGGATCAGCCCGACGGTCCCCGCCAGTAGCAGCCCGGTCACCGCGACCACCAGCAGGCTCAGCCGCATACCGTGACGCAATTGGGCCAAGAGCACGGGAACCGGCCAGGTCAGTGCCGCCAAGAAGCCGATCAGCGGCAGGTAGATCCCCGCAAGCGCCAACAGGACCGCGATCGCAGCCAGAAGTGCGCCTTCGGCCAAGGAACGGGTGGGCATCGCCCGGGGATTCATCATCGCTGCCCCTGAAAGCGTTCGCGCAGTAGGCTCAAATCTCCATACCAGGTCTCCATCTCGTGGCCCTCGCGAATGTTGCGGTCCAGCTTCGCCACCACGGCGTTGTCCACGCGAATGCCATCCAACCCTACCCGGAGACCCAACAAGTAGCAGGAGATGATGAGACCGGCGAGGCTGTCAAGCACTACCTCGGGGTCGCCCTTGAGGAGCGCCCTACAAACCGACCCCGGGCCGGCCACCATCTCTGCCTTCAACCATTCTACAGTGCGGGCGTTGTGCGCTATCCCCTGGGACTGCCTCAAAGTCGCCGCCTCCGCAGGGGCATTCGGTACGGCGCCGCACGATCCCTCCGCCGTTAGACCGCCAGTATTTCCCTGCTAGTCGATGACAAAGGGCAGCAGCGCTATGACCCTGGCTTGCTTGATGGCCGTAGTTAGCTGCCGTTGGTGCCGGGCGCAGTTGCCGGTCACTCGGCGCGGCATGATCTTGCCGCGTTCCGACAGAAAGCGCTTGAGTTTGCCTGCGTCCTTGTAGTCAATGATCGTCGCCCGATCCACGCAGAAGCTACATACCTTGCGCTTGGGGCGGCGGCCGCGTTCTCGTCTTGCCAAACTCGTCATGCCTCCTTCGGTCACTTAGAAAGGTAGATCGTCCTCCGGAAGACTGGCCTCTTGGCCGAAACCCGGCAATCCCGGGTCGGATGCCTGACTTCCGGCGGCTCGGTCCAAGAACCTGACATCCTGAGCCACTACCTCGGCGGCCCGCCTTCGCCCCCCGTCTCGTGCCTCATAGCTGCGAATCTGCAAGCGCCCATCTACTGCCACCAGCCTGCCCTTCGACAGGTAGGTGTTGCAGGTCTCGGCCAGCTTCTGCCAGGTGACGATCGGTATGAAATCGGGTTCCCGCTCCACCCCTTCGCCCCCCCGGGGACGTTGCACCGCCAGGCTAAAGCTGCACACGGGAACCCCCTGGGGCGTGTAGCGCAGTTCCGGATCCTGGGCCAGACGGCCGATCAGGATCACTCGATTGAGCATGCCTGCTACACCTCCGGGGATTGCGCCTCCGGGGTCACCGGGGCTCCGGCTGGTGGCTTCCCCGCCGGGCCAATCGGTCCCAGCGAGGCGGTCGTTTGGCCGTGCCGAGCATCGGCCGACTCAGTCACATTGGGCTGGCGCTGACGCCGCGCCGGTACCTCCCAGCGAACGATCAGATAGCGCAAGACATCCTCATTCAGGCGAAATCCGCGTTCGAGTCCCTTCAGCGTGGGCGAGTCGGCCTTGAAGCGCAGGATGGTATAGTATCCATCACGTTCTTCGCCGATTTCGTAGGCGAGACGACGCTTGCCCCAGTCATCACGGTGTTCGATGGAGCCGCCACCTGAAGCGATGAGATCGATGACTTTACCGACCGTGGTCGCCAACGCTTCTTCTTCCAGAGCTGGTCGCAGGATGAATGCAGCCTCGTAAGTTCGCATGTCCCTTCACCTCCTCCCCTTGGACATTGGCCCCGTGCTATGGCACGGGGCGGGGCTGGACATGCTCCAAAGGGGATTATACCACCGGGATGGAGCGCGGGCAACTGCCGCCGGTTCCCGGCTCGCTCACTCAGCCCGGCGCACGAAACCGGAAGAGGATCACGTCGCCGTCGGCCACCCGGTAGTCCCGTCCCTCGGTCCGGTTCAGACCTCGTTCCCTGGCGGCAACCAGGGAGCCCGCGTCCGCTAGATCGCGGTACGATAGCACCTCCGCCTTGATGAAGCCTTCGGCCATGTCCGAATGCACCTTCCCTGCCGCGGCGACGGCCGTCGTGCCCTCGGAAACCAGCCAAGACCTGGCCTCGCTAGTGTTGGCGGTGAAGAAGGTGACGAGCTTCAGGGAGTGGACCAGTACTCGGGCCAGCTCTCCGGGTTCGGAGGCTCCCAGTTCCCGCGCGAAAGGCATGCGCTCCACCGGTGGCAAGTCCCCCAACTCCATCTCCAAGCGGGCCCTGACGGACGCCAGGGACACCCCATCGACCGCTGCCCGGCGACACAACGCCTCCCAGCACGGGCCAGGCTCAAGACGGGCCTCGGAGGAGTTGGCCAGGTAGAGGCAGGGCTTGGCCGTGAGGAGGAATAGCTGCCTCAGGGCGTATTCGCGGTCGGGCGGATCGAGATCGCGGCATAGCCGCCAACTACCTCGGTCCAGGCGATCCTCCAGGCCCTGCAATAGGGCCAACTCGCGTGCGGCAACCCGGTCGCCCGCATGCGCCGGCTTATGTAATCGGTCGCGGCGCCGCCGGATTGTTTCCAGGTCCGCGAGGGCCAGTTCGGTGAGTACGATGTCCAGATCCCTGACCGGATCGAGGGTGCCCAGGGGGTGACCGGCACTCGAGGATTCGAAACAGCGCAGCACGTGGACGATGGCGTCGACCTCCCGGATGGCGGCGAGGAATTGGTTGCCGAGACCCTCGCCCTTGCTTGATCCCGGGACCAGGCCGGCGATGTCGATGACATCCAGCGTCGCCGGCGTGGCGCGGCCTGCGCCGACTATAGTGCGTACATGATCGAGCCTGGGGTCGGCAGCGGCCAGCTTCCCGAGATGGGGTTCGATGGTGGTGAACGGGTAGTTGCCCACGGCTGAACCCCCGCCCGTCAGGGCATTGAATACTGTCGACTTGCCGGCATTGGGCAAGCCGACCAAGCCCCAGGACCAGGTCATGGCGTAGCTTCGTCCCCGAAACCCGTCCCGAGCACTGCCCGCACCGCCCGCTCGAACTTGGCTCTGGGCAGCATCACCCGACGGCCGCAGCCCAGGCACTTCAAGCCGAAGTCCATCCCCGTTCGAGTCACCAACCAACGGTCCGAACCACAGGGGTGAGTCTTCCTGAGGCGGACCACTTCACCAACCACAAAGCGATGGCCGGTCGGGCACATGGTCTCACCGCCGCTGAGCTTCGCGGGCCGACGGAGGGGATGGGCGAGGAGCTGCCACCCCGGCGGCATCCAGTGCACGCTTCACTTGTAGTCGGAGATCGCGCGCGACTGGGCCCTGCTCCATGGGCCGCGTACGCCCACCGATCAGGAGTCGGACGCTCGTTTCGGTAAGTTCCTCTACTCCCAGGACGGCCGGGGCCTGCACGATCGCCTGGTTCCCGGTTGAGTACCGGAGAAGGGTCTCGTCGATCACCCGGCGGACATGATCAATATCCGCTTCGTAGGGGACGCTGACTGTGAACGAGACGTGCATGTCGCCCCGACTGAGATTGGTCACCTCCTGGATGCGCCCGTTCGGGATGACATGCAACTCACCGCCGAGAGCGCGCAATCGGGTGGTACGGAGGCCCATCTCCTCGACGACGCCCTCCAGTCCGGCCATCCGGACCAGGTCGCCCACGGCAAACTGATCTTCCAGCAGGATCAGAAACCCGCCCAGAAAGTCACGCACCAGACCCTGCGCGCCGAATCCCACGGCCAGTCCAAGCAGACCGGCTCCGACCAGCAGCGACCGTGTGTCCACTCCCAGCAGCGATAGGATGGTGACCACCACGAGGAAGTAGACGGCGTAGCGTAGGATGCTGTTGACGAGTCCGGCCAGGGTGCGAAGGCGCGGGGAGTCCAGGTAAGGGGCAGCCGCCCGGCCCGGCGGCAACGCGCGGGCGATGCCCTTGCGAGCCAGAGCAAGCGCCAGCCAGCCCAAGGCTATCACCAGGACGATTTGGGCACCGCGAGTGGCCAGTACTATCGGTAACATCCCCGCGAGCTGTCCTCCCCCGGCGAGCAGATGGCGCAACTGCTCCAGCAGCATTGGCTCAACGTCCTCGTCTATGGCGCTATCATGGCCCCCAGGCTGAAGGCCATCGGCACCAGCAAGTGAAACAGGATAAGACCCAAGGGAGCCAGAGCCGACCCTTCGAGGACCACCGCCAGCCCCGGGAACAGGGGGACCGCCGCGGTCGCCAGACCGATCGCTAACACGACCATCACGCCTTGTTCGGCAATGCCGAGGCAGGCTCCCAGCAGCCGGCTGGCCGGTCCGATCAGGGGGGCGGCGGCCAACATGCGGGTCAGCAGACTCCCCACCCCGATCAAGACAACCCGGAACGAGAGGAACAGGCCGGCAAAGCATACGGCCGCCACCAGGTAACCACCGAAAACGTGGTAGACGACATCGCCCAGCGTCGCGAGATTCCCTCCGGCAATTGCGGCGATGGCCGGCCCCTGTTGTACCAGGAGTTGCCTCAGCCAAGCCGCCACCGGCAAGGCGGCCAGGGCGGCCTCAATTTCCGCGGGACTCATGTCCGCTAGGCGCATGGCCGCATCTGGTATGGGAAGTCGCAGGTACCGCTGGAGGAGCGCGGCGACCGCGTCGGCGGCGCCGTACCTGGACTGGAGCCAGGCGGCCAGGCGCGGCGTGGCATAGGCTGATGCCAGCAGCGCCAAGAGCAGGCCTCCCAGTCCCACGAACACCGCTCCGATCCCGCGCCGAAACCCTCGAAGAGCTGCAATCCCGAGCAAGATCAGGATGCCCGCATCCAGCCAGTTCATCGTCTTGCCCCCCCGAGGACGATGATGCCGAAATTGGCCAGTATCGCCACGGCCGCAGGGTTAGCTCGGCCCCGTAGCACGGCGGCGGCCACTTCGATGCCGGCAGTGGCCGCCACCCCCAGAACAGCATAGAAGGCGAGGTCGATTGCGTATTCGCCGTAGAATGTCGGCAAACGTTCGCGACTCGACGCCAGAGCCAGGATGAGATCGCTGATCACCTTCACCAGCAGGAAATAGGCTGCAACGAGGAGCGGGTCGGGCAGGCGGAAGCCGGCCAGCGTTTTCGCCCAGTCGAAGGAAAGGACGGCCGCGGTGGTACCGGCCAGGATGAGCAAGTGTAGCCGGAACCCCTTCATGGGCCGCCACCAGGCCGACTCGCGGCGGAAGTAGGCCGGACGATGAGACGGTACATGGCCATTCGCCGGTCTGCGTATACCACCAGCAAATTCGCGCCGTCCGGCGTCAGCTCTATATCGCGAATCAGACCGCGGGGGACCCATCGGCCAACACTCTCACCGTCTTCGAGGTATGCCTCAAGCCGGTCGCGGGTAACGACCATAATCAACTTCGAGTCAGCTTCCAGGACCATGCCTGGTGATCGCAGGGGCCGCCGCCAAGCAACGCGGCCCCGCTGATCGTAGACTCGGAGGGCGGTCGCCGTCAATACTATCGGCCTTCCTCCCGGCAGCAAACTCACATCCCGTACTCCTTCCGGGTAGCGCCAATCCCCGATGAGCCGGCCACTCTCGATGTGCAGATAGTAGACCGTCTTGGAGTCCGCCGCGACGAGGTACTCGCCCGCCGCACAGAGTTCGAGCCGAAACGGAATTCCCGCTGCCAGGCGATGGACCGCGGTCTGCCGTCCGCCGTCAAGCACGTGCAGGCGTCCCTCCGGCCTGTCCCCGTCAAGGCTCATCACCCCGAGTACCATCCGTTGCCCGTCGACGGTGGCGACGCTCAGCAAGGCGCCGCCCGGGAGGTCATAGGTGTGGACGGGGCCTTCCAGCCCGACGCGGATTTGCAGGCTCTCGCCATACGGATGTTCCCCGGTCAGGACCGGCACCGCATCGATGATCAGCAGGGACATGGCTGGTTCAGCGGCGGGCAGTCGCAATACCAGGCCGTTGTCCGGCAAGGATGTCTCAAACAGGCCGCGACCCCGGGAGTCCAAGGCCCGCAGTCGTTCCCCCTCGCGAACCAGGATGATGCCCCCGGGAGTCACCGAGGCAGTCGCCCCAGCCTCCGCGCCCATCTCCCAGAGCGGCTCCGGCCCCACCAGGGGCTCCCCGATCCCCCACCGATGCCAATCGCGCCTCGACCCAAGCCACCCTACGGCCGCCAGGGTCACGCCAAGCAACAGCGCGACAGCGAGGTTTGCCCGCGGGTTAACCATGCTCAGCCGATCGTATGGCCATGGGGCCTCAGTTCGCCGGGTACTCGTCTCCTCCTTCACCCGCTGCATAGCCCGGCAGCGGCCGCCATATACTGGATTCCGTGGATCACGCGGGGATGAGGTGGCCTGCTTGCTCGCTGGAGGACGCGCACGAGACACGCTGGATCGAGTCAGGGTGCACTGCGGCGACCCGGCGGCGCCCGCGATCCTGGCCTGCCGGCTGCGGGGGCTGCTGGGTGAACTCGGCTACCCGGATCGACCGGTTCTGGCGATCTGCGTCGGTTCCGATCGTTCGACCGGCGACTCCTTGGGTCCAATCGCGGGCAGTCGGTTGGCCGAGCTAGCGCTCCCCGGGCTGACAATTCGCGGTACCCTTGAGGAACCGGTCCACGCCACCAATCTCGAACAGGTCCTTACAGCGACGGCGCTGCATTACCCGGTTCACGTGCAAGTCGCGGTCGACGCCTGCTTGGGCGACCCCGAGGCTGTTGGCACCATCGGCCTGGGGCGGGGGCCTCTCCGCCCCGGATCCGGTGTCAACAAACACCTGCCTGAGGTTGGCGATGTATCGCTTACCGGGGTCGTGAACATCGGCGGGTTCATGGAGTACTTTGTGCTGCAGAACACCCGGCTGTCGTTGGTATTCCGGATGGCCCAAGTGATCGGCGAGGCATTCCGCCTCATGGTCACCCAGCCGGCTGCGGTGAGCCGGGACCGGCTCTGGAGTGACGGCGCGCTTGCCTCACCTACTGCTGCGGCACGAATTCGGTCAACAGGCGGATGACTTCCTCGTCGGTGACCTGAGCGAAGACCTGGTAGAATTGTCCCACCGCGTAGAATGGCTCCGGTGAGGCCAGGCAGACTATCCGATCCGCTTGGCCGGCAAGGCGTTCGAGCGTCTCGCGCGGCGCCACCGGCACTGCCAGCAAGACGTGAGCCGGCCGCTGGCGTCGTATTGCCAGCAAAGCGCCGGCCACCGTGGCCCCGGTCGCTATGCCGTCATCGACGAGGATGATGGCGCGACCGCTGAGGTTGGGTAGCGCCCTCTCGCCTCGATAGCGAAGCATCCGGCGTTGGACTTCCGCCAATTGCCGTCCGGCCTCCTGTTCGATGAAGTCCTCAGGCACGGCGAGCCCCCTGATCAGGCGCTCGTCCCGATAGAGAGTCCCGTCGGGAGCGACGGCCCCGACTGCCAATTCCTCGTTGTGGGGAGCGCCGATCTTCCGGGGGATGATCAGGTCAAGGGGCGCTCCCAGTTCTCGGGCCACCTGGGCCCCTACGACGGCCCCTCCCCTGGGGACGGCCAAGACGAGGGGGTCGCGCAGGTCGATTCTGGCCAACCTCCGGCCGAGTCGCCGTCCGGCGTCAACCCGATCGATGAACAGCATCGCTCACCACCTGGAAATCCATCGGCGCCAGCGGGGTGCCGGCCACGACGCGGAGGGCACCGGGAACGTTGGTGAAAGTAGCCGGGACCTTGCCCACCAGTTCCCCGTCAATCTGGATGGAGAGGGGGACCTTCGAACGAACCACAACTTCTCTGGCCTTATGGCTGGTGACCTTGGGGTGGAGGACGTGCATTCCCTTGAAGAGCGATGGGACCAGTCGCAGGACTTCGATCTTTGACAAGGCGCCCACGATTACCACGTCCAGCAAACCGTCATCAGTCTCGGCCAGCGGACAGATGCGCATTCCGCTCCCGTAATACTGAGTATTGCCCACTGCGGCCGTAAACGCTCGGGGGCGGTGCATCACCCCGTCGAGTTCGAGTTCGAGGTCCACCGGGCTGAAAGTGGCGAGCTTCACCACGATCCCGAGGACGTAGGTGAGCGGTCCCGGCAAATACTTCGGCCAGCGATTGGCCAGGGCTGCCACCTCGCCGTCGAAGCCCACCCCGCCCGCCCCGACGCAGTAGTGATCCCCTACCCGTATCAAATCCATGGGACGCGTGCGGGGTTCCCGCAGCAATTCGGAGGCCTGGGAAGGGGTGCCGGGTATGCCCAAGGTGCGAGCGATGTCGTTGCCCGAACCGCCGGGGATAATGCCCAGGGCGGTCCGGGACACATCGCCGCGCATGATGCCGTTTACCGTCTCATGCACCGTGCCGTCGCCTCCGAAGGCGACCACCAGTTCATAGCCTGCCACACTCGCGTCCCGCGCCAACTCCGTCGCGTGGCCGGCTCGCTGGGTGTAAGCGGAGTCGAAGCTGCGAATCGTTGCCAACTGGTCTTTGAACTGGTTCCAGGTGCGGCGGGCACGGCCTGCGCTCGCCGTGGCGTTGACAATGACGAAGGTTTTCATCAAGGCTCAGGCGCCGCCGTCTGCCGGCTTGCGTGGAGCCTTCCCCGGCGATTCCGCACTTCGCATGGCGCAGCTGCCGTGGAAGAAGGCTCCTTCGTTGATGATCAGCGCGGCGACTTTCACATCGCCGGTGAGTTTGCCGGTGGCGATCAACTCGAGTTTACCTTCCGCTTCTACCGAGCCGCGAATCTCCCCGGCTACCGTGATGTTCCTGGCTTGAATGGTCGCCTCTATCAAGCCCGTTTCCCCGACAACGACATCCCCGCGGTGCATGACTTGCCCCTCCACCTTGCCGTCGACGCGAAGGGTACCCGTTCCATTGAGACTACCGTTGACGGTGGCGCCTCGGCCAATGACGGTCTCCACCCGATCCAGTCCCGCATCCGGGTCGCGCTTGAACATGCGTGAACCCCCTTCTGTTTGATATGGTGTTTCGTCCCGCAGATGGCGAGGGGGACCGTCAATCGGTCATTGGCCCCGGAGGAAGGGTGCGGGGTTCACCTGTCGACCGTGGATGTGAACCTCGTAATGGACGTGGGGACCGGTACTCCGCCCGGTGGTGCCGATGTAGGCGATGATCTGGCCCCGAGTTACCCTCTCTCCCACGGTGACGGAGTTCTTGTCATTGTGTCCGTATAGGGTGCGATAGCCATAGCCATGCTCAAGGATGACCGTGTTCCCGAACAAGCCAAGCCAACCCGAGAAAGCAACCACCCCATCAGCCGTGGCCACGATCGGCGTCCCCCGGCGAGCGGCAATATCGACGCCGGCATGGAACTCCCAGCCCACCCCCCAGGGTGAATTGCGGTAGCCGAAACGGGATGTCATATGGCCGTACGCCGGCCAACCGCTTGGCCGCGCGGCGTCTTCGGCTTGTGCGGCGGCTATGCCCTTCCGGAGCTGCTCAAAGGTATCCTGCCGCTCCTCGACCGCCGTACGCAGTTCGGTCATGCGCGCCGCCGTTTCTCGGGCCTGCACGATGGGCGCTAGACTGACAACATTGCCCCCGGGCGGAGGAGTCCACGTAGACGCCTGCGGGCGCATGGACGCGATGGTCGCCGCCAGGACGGCCGGCTCCCTGGACAGCGAACTCCCCGCCCCCCCTAGCAACTCCGCCGGCAGGATGTCAGTCATTTCCCGGAGCTGTCTCTCGAGTTCCTCGAGCAGGATCATCTGCTCCCGAAGCAGTGTGGTCTCTTCGGCCAGGGTTCGGATCAAGGCGCGCTGTTCCTGGTTGACCTCCCGTAACTCCTCGAGTTCCCGCATGTTTGCCGCGAGTCGCGAGTTGTGGTGGACCAGCATGAACAGGCCGACAAAGAAGATGGTGAGGGCGAGGACGAGGATCTGCAGGTGCAGGGTGCGCAGCCGCAGGGAGGCCACCGGCCGCTCCGAGTGAGGGACGAAGATCACCGTATAGAGATTATCATGCGGTGGTCGCACGGTTGTTCACCCCCCAGCGTCGTCGCCGACGGCGGCCCGGCGGTTGGTCCGGGCCCGGGGTCTACGGCCCTTGGGTTCAGGCGAGCTGGCGCCATGCCCGGTAGGTGCCGACAGCCAAGCCTTGCCGTCGCCGGCGCCCCTGAGCGCCTGCTGTTCCTCATCGGATAGCCTGTAGGGGCACTTGCCGTCCAACAAAGGCTTGGCATATACCCTGCTCTCGCTTCGGCCGTATAACGAGGTCAGCACGAACCCGGATCCTCTGCCGTCGAGCAGTGCGAGGCTGAAACTCTGGTCCGATCCGGTATCCTCAAAAGCGTTGAAGCGAATGAGTCCCAGGCGCTGCAAAGCGCCGGCATGGCCTTCTTCGGTGTTCGCTATCCGGCGTTCAAGATCCTCGATCCGGCGGAGGAGGTCCTTCACCGCTGCCGCGTGCTGGCGCAACTCTCTTTGGAGGTCGTGGCCCGGCGGGCCGCCGGCGACGGCTCGGACCTGTGCCGCCAGCCTGGCCAGGGACAGCCGCGTGCCGATCAATACTGCCAGCAGGACCAACAGCACGGTCCCGCCTATTGCCTGCTGCAGCGTTCCCAGGTCGGGCATGTCCCTCGCCTCCAGCGTTGCGAGTAGGTGGAGATTCGTGCCGAGTGTCCCGGTTTCCTGCTGGACAGGATAAATCGTCCGGGACGGCCAATCACTGGTCAGACTCCGCATGCCCCGTGAGCCACCAAGGGGGGATGAATGCGGTAGAACGCACTCTCCGGCAGGGGCTGGTTCCGAACCAGCCCCTGCCCTGAACGCGAGGAAGGGAGGGGAACAGGTTGAGGCAGACCGACGGGGGGCAAGGCGGCAATACGGAAGAGGGACGTATCGGTTATCTCGACTGTTTCTCCGGCATAGCCGGAGACATGCTTCTGGGAGCAATCATCGACGCCGGGCTGGACCCGGAAAGCCTCCGGGCCGGTCTTGCCCCCCTGAGACTCTCCGGCTACTCCCTGGAGGTGAAGAGCGTGACCCGGGCGGGAATGGGCGGAACCAGGGTGGAAGTGGCAGTCGGGGGGCCCCAGCCTGCCCGCCGTCTGGCCGACATCCTTGCCATCCTGGACGGGGGCGGTCTCGCCCCTGCCGCACGGCGCCAAGCCAGAGCCGTCTTTTTGGCTCTGGCCGAGGCCGAAGCCCGAGTTCACCGCTGTACGGTGGAAGATGTCCATTTTCACGAGGTCGGGGCCGTGGACGCCATCGTGGACGTGGTGGGCGCCGCGGTGGGGCTGGCAGCCCTGGGTATCGAGCATCTCTATTGTTCGCCGCTTCCGGTTGCGGGGGGCAGGGTAGGCGGTGCTCACGGAGACTTGCCCTTGCCCGCGCCCGCGACCCTGGAGTTGCTGCGGGGATTCCCCCTGCGGCCAGGCCGGGCGGATGTAGAACTGGTCACACCTACCGGAGCGGCGATCCTGGCGGCGTGGGCGACACCTGCCGCGGACTGGCCGGCGATGGTGCTGGAGGCAGTCGGGTACGGCGCGGGCGCCCGGGACCTGACCGCTCCCAATCTGCTTCGGCTGGCGGTAGGTCGCCCTGAACTCGGCACCCGAAACGCGTCACCCGACAGCTCCTGGTTGCTTGACGGAGTCGTCTTGACGGAAGCCAATCTGGACGATGTCACCCCCCAGGAGGTTGCGTACCTGCTGGAGACGCTGTTGGACGGTGGCGCTATGGATGCCTGGGCCACGCCCATAGTGATGAAGAAGGGTCGGCCGGGGGTCAAGCTCACCGCCTTGACGATGGGATCTCAAGCCGGGGCGGCTGCCGCGACCTTCTTCCGCGAAGGGATCACTCCCGGTCTCCGGCAGTTTCCGGTTCAGCGCTTTCGGGTGCCGGTAGAGGAGGTTCGGGTCCTGGTAGGCGCTGGGGAGGTCCGGGTCAAGCGGATTCGGGGCGAGGGCGGGTTCTTGAGGGTCTGGCCGGAATATGAGGACTGCCGGGAGATCGCCCGGAAGACGGGCTTGCCGCTCGCCCGCGTGCTGGCTGCTGCGCGCCAGGCCGCCTCAGAACCGTCGCCCACTGCGTAGGGGCGGGCTCCGAACCCGCCCCTGCCCGATTGCCCCACCTTACGAGTCCGAAGTGTGCCACGTGTCACAACACTGCATCTTCGCCCAGGAGTCCTTCGAGTAGTCGCTGCAACTCGGAGGGCCCAAAGTAGAGGATCTCGATCCGTCCGCCCGTCCGAGCCGGCCGAATCCGTACCCGGGTGCCCAGCCGTCGGGCGAGGCGCTCCTCCAGCGACTGCAGCGTCGGATCGGCGGACCCGGCTCGGGATGCCTTGCGCCCCCGCGCAGTCCGGCCGGCAAGCAGTTCCAGTGCCCGCACCGACAGGGCCCCCGCCCGCACCTTCTCGGCCAGACGGCGCTGAGCCTGGCGATCGTTCACCCCGGCGAGGACCTTGCCGTGCCCGAGCGACAATTCTCCTCGCCGCAATGCTCCCTGCACCTCGGGTTCCAGCCCCAGCAGTCTAAGGCAGTGGGCGACGTGGGTGCGTTCCCGTCCCACCCGCTCGGCAACCGTCTCCTGGGTGAACTGAAATTCGTCTATGAGGCGGCGGTAGGCCGTCGCCTCCTCCATCGGGTTGAGGTCTTCCCGCTGTAGATTCTCGATGAGCGCCAGTTCCATCGCGCCGGCATCCGAGAAATCTCGGACCAGCGCGGGAATCGTCTCCAGTCCGGCCAGACCGGCGGCGCGCCAGCGCCGCTCGCCAACCACTACCTCGTAACCACTCCCGGACCTCCGCGCCACAATCGGCTGGACTACGCCGTGCTGGCGTATGGAGTTGGCGAGTTCCTCGAGTCGCCCCTCATCGAAAGCCTCGCGGGGCTGAAAGCGACTCGGCCGCAAGGCACCGACAGGCAGTTCCTGCAGCTCCGCCTCACTAGCCCCGGGCAATAAGGCGTCCAGGCCGCGCCCCAGCCCCCTCCTAGGCACTACTGACTACCTCCTTGGCAAGCTCGAGGTAAACCTCGGCGCCCCGGGAACGCGGATCGTAGGCGTTGATCGGCATCCCGTGGCTAGGCGCCTCGCTCAAGCGGACGCTTCGGGGGATGATCGTGCGGTACACTTTGTCGCGAAAGTAGCGTCTGACCTCGTCCACCACCTCAATCGACAGGTTCGTACGACCGTCGAACATGGTCAGTACTACCCCCTCGATGCGCAGGCCCGGATTGAGGTGGGTCTTCACGAGGTGTACCGTGTTCATCAACTGGCTCAGGCCCTCAAGGGCGTAGTATTCGCACTGCATCGGGACCAGCACGGTGTCCGCAGCCGTCAAAGCGTTTACGGTCAACAGGCCGAGCGACGGTGGACAGTCGACGAGGATGAAGTCGAATTCGCCCCTGGCGTCCTTGAGGGCCAGCTTGAGCCGGGTCTCCCGGGATATGGCTCCAACCAGTTCCACCTCGGCGCCCGCAAGATCCACCGTGGCGGGCACCACGAACAGCAATGGCCACCTGGTCGGTAAGATGGCCTCCGCTAGCGGCGTGTCTCCCAGCAGGATGTCGTACAGGCTTTGGCGGATCAGCCGTCGATCGAGCCCCAGCCCGCTACCGGTGTGACCTTGCGGATCCACGTCAACGAGCAGGACCCGTTTGCCCAGCGATGCCAGACCGGCGCCCAGGTTGACGGTAGTCGTGGTCTTGCCTACTCCGCCTTTCTGATTGGCAATCGCCATGACCTTCCCCACCGCCCGCATCACCCCCCTGGGGCACTCCGCCCGCTACTTCTCCGCTCCCGATGCCGTTCCTGCCGCAATCAAGGCCGGTCCCGTTCCTTCGGGATACGCACGCGGATTTCCAGCCAACTGCCCATGTCCTCCCTCGTCATCTCCGCCCCGAACCCGGACTCCCTGAGGGCCTCCACCGCCTGCTGAAAAGCGTTGAGGAAGATCCGGATGTCCCGGACCACCCGGCGTACCGGGCGGGGGCGGGCCGCGTGCCCCGGATCCAAGGGCGGCCGCCCAAGGGCCAGGGCCTGGGAGATTTCGGACACCAGCCTTTCCGTCTCGCGAACGGTGAGCCCTTTCTCCGTCACAGCATCGAGGACTCTCAATTGCCAGCCGGTGTCCGCCAGTTCCAGCAGCGCCCTTGCCTGCCTCTCCCCCAGCTTCTCCCGGGAGATCCGCTCCCTCACCGCCGGATCGAGACGCCTGAGCCGTAGCTTATTCGCAACGGCGGACTGACTCTTGCCTATCCGCCGTCCCAACTCTTCCTGCGTGAGTCCAAACTCGTCCAGGAGACGGCCATAGCTCTCCACCTCCTCCATCACGTCAAGATCCTCGCGTTGCAGATTTTCGACCAGGGCAATCAGCGCCAGCTCCTTGTCGTCCATCGCCCGCACGATGGCGGGTACGACCTCGAGCCCGGCCAAGACCGCCGCCCGCAAACGGCGCTCGCCGACGGCCAGTTCAAAGCCACCCGGCACCACCCTGACCACGACCGGCTGAATTAACCCGTGCGCCCGGATAGAGTCGGCCAGCTCCTGCAATCGCGCTTGGTCGAATGCCTTTCTGGGCTGGCGACGGTTCTCCCGGATCTTGGCTATGGGGATCAGTACGACCTGCTCGTCCGGCATCTCCACGATCAGCCACCGCCTCCTCCGCCCAGCGGTCGTTTCGATGGCAGTCCGACCCGCCGCGGGTACCCCGGCGGCGTATCGCCAACCTTTGCAATGACCACCAACGTCCGGCGGTGACCGAGCACGGGCAATTTCAGCTCGATCACCTTCGGCCGTCCGCCTCCGAGCAATTGCGCAGCCCGAGTTCCTTGCTCCATCTCCGCCCCGACCGCCGGCCCCTTCATCGCCACGAAGGTTCCCCCCACTTTCAGCAAGGGCAAGCAGTATTCGGCCGCCACCGCAAGCGACGCTACCGCCCGAATGGTCGCTGTGTCATAGCTGGCACGGGCGGGCGACCGCGCGAATTCCTCAACCCTGGCGACAACCACCTTCGCTTCCGCCAAGCCAAGGGCCGCCACCAGTCGCCGCAGGAACGCCCCTTTTCGCTCAGAAGCTTCCAGCAGGGTCACTTGCAGCCCGGGCACGGCTATCGCCAAGGGAATCCCCGGCAGGCCGGCACCGCTGCCGACGTCGATCAGGGTCTGCTCCGCGATGAGGGGGATTGCCGTGAGGCAGCTGACTGAGTCCACTATCCCTTTCAGATCCACATCCGCAGCCGACCGAAACCCGGTTACCCCGGGCTCGGCTCTCATGAGCAGCTCACGAAGTCGCAAGAAGGTATCGCGCTGCTGGGGGCTGAACGACAACCCGATCTCTGCCAGACCCGCCTCCAGTGCCGATGGGAGGACCACCTATCCCGTGCCGTCGCCCATCGCGGACCCGGACCGTCGCGGTTCGATCACCACGCAACGCCGCGGCTCCTCACCCTCGCTTCGAGTCGTCACCTGCGGGTCATCCCTCAACGCCAGGTGGATAACCCGGCGTTCTCGGGCGCTCATCGGCTCCAGCGTGATCGGACCGCCGGTGCGCCGCACTCGCCCCGCCAATCTCTCCGCCAGACGGCGCAAGGTGGCCTCGCGCCGTTCTCGGTATCCCTCCACGTCAACGATGACCATCCGGCCATCATCGCCCTGCCGGCTAACGGCGGCGTTGATCACCCGCTGCAGATCATCCAGTATCGCTCCGTGCCGCCCGATCAGTGCTCCGAGCGCTGGACCACGAGCGTCCAAGATGACCCGATCCTCTTCCACCCGTCCCGTCACCGCCGCCGGCCCCACACCCATCACCCGGATGATCTCCTTCAGTAGCCCTGCAGCCAGATCGACCTTCGTCGACCTCAGCCGCACCTGGACACGGGCGGGCCGCCCGCCGCCCAGCCGGGCGAACCAGCCCCCTCCCTCATCCAGGACCTCGATATCGACGGCATCCTTCGACCATCCCGTCTCCGCCAGGCCCCGGCGGACCGCCTCTTCCACCGAACGCCCTTCGGCCTCGATGACTTTCACCGTGGCTGCTCCTTCGCCCTGGCCCGGGTTCGCATTATCCAGGTGAAGCCATAGTGCTCGACCACGCCGACCACGCTCGTCATGACCCAGTAGATAGCCAGCCCGGCAGGGAAGCTGCGGGTGACCCACGCGATCATCAGCGGGGCCACGTAGAGCATGCCGCGTTGGGCCGGATCCCCCCCGCTCATCAGCAGGGACTGGACGAATGTGCCGGCCCCCGCCAGGATCGGCAGCACCCACAGCTCAGGTTCCGCCAGGTTGATCCCCAGGAAATACGGGGTAACCCGGTAGTCGACCCGTTGTAGGGCGACAAACACCGCCCAGACAAAGGGCAACTGCACCAGGAGGGGCAGGCACCCGCCAAGCGGGTTCACCTTGTGCTTCTTCCACAGTTCCATCGTTTCGCGATTGAGCCGCTCCCGATCATTCTTGAACTTGGTCCGCAACTCAATTAGCTTCGGGTTGATCTCCTGCATCTTGGCGCGCGAGCGAATCTGCGCCGCCGTCAACGGCAGCAAGACCGTTCTGATGCCCACGGTCAGGAGGATTATGGCCCACCCGTAACTCCCCGTCAGACCAAACAGGACATCCAGACTGTTCAGTATGATCTCAACCAACCAGGTCATGCGAACTCCCTCCCGCCGACCGGTCTGGTGCCAGCACCGGGTCCCAGCCGCCCGGATGCCAAGGATGGCAGCGCATTATCCTGCGAACTGCCAACCCCAGACCCACCCTCAAGCCGTGGATCTCCACGGCCTCCGCCGCATATTCGGAACAGGACGGGACGAACCGGCAACATGCAGGCTTCAATGGAGAAAGGACCAACCGGTACACCCCGATTCCGAGCACCACCGCCCGGGTGCCCCAGGCGATAAGTCGACGCGCGCTCACCGTCGCTAACCCTCCGGGCTTTCCCGCCTGGCCGCCTCGTCCAGGACCGCCAACACCCCGGCCCTGAGACCGGCGAAATCCGCCTTGACCGCCTCGGGGCGCCCAACGATGACGAAATCCAAGCCGTTCCCCAGTCGCTCTTCCCGCGACCGGCCAATCTCCCGGAGGCGCCGGCGAAGTCGGTTTCGGACGGTTGCCTTGCCGATACCGCGTCCCGTGGTATAACCCATTCGCGACCGCCCGCCGCCCCTGGCCAACACATAAAGGGCGACCAGTCGGTTCCCGTACCGCCTGCCCGCCTTGAACACCGCGCGAAAGTCCTCGCGCCGCTTCAATCTCTGTTCTCCGCTCACGCCGCCGTCCTCTACCGCCGCTCAAGCGGAGATTCGGGCTCTACCCTTGGCCCGACGCCGGCCGACCACCCTGCGCCCGCCCGCGGTGCTCATCCGCTTCAGGAAACCGTGACGGCGCTTGCGTCTCTTCACGTTAGGCTGAAAGGTTCGTAGCATGCCGCCCCTTCCCCAGGGCAAGAAAAAAAGAGGAACATCCGCCCTCGCCCCGAATTCCTGCTCGATTATATCCGCCGCGTGCAGCGGTGTCAACCTGCGAGGAAGGGTGGCCGGCGCTCCCCGCAAGTGCCTCGCCGCCAAGAGGTCCGCCAATGCTGAGCCTTTTTCGGGAGGATGTCGCCGCCGTTTTCGCCCGGGACCCCGCCGCCCGCAGCACGCTCGAGATTATCCTCTGCTATCCCGGTATCCATGCCATATGGTTTCACCGCGTCGCTCACTGGCTGTACCGGCGCCGCCGTTACCTGGCGGCCCGCGCCTGTTCCCATTTCGCCCGCCTGGCGACCGGGATCGAGATCCATCCCGGGGCCCGGATCGGTCGCCGCTGCTTCATCGACCACGGCCTGGGGGTGGTCATCGGTGAGACGGCGGAGATCGGCGATGATGTCACCATCTACCAGGGAGCAACCCTTGGAGGCACCGGAAAGGAACGGGGCAAGCGACATCCCACGATCGGCAACAACACGGTCATCGCCGCCGGCGCGAAAGTGCTGGGAGCCATCCGCGTCGGCGACAACTGCCGGATCGGAGCCGGGGCCGTCGTCATCCGCCCCGTGCCCGACAACTGCACCGTGGTCGGCGTACCCGGCCGGATCGTCAGCAAAGATGGGGTCAAGCTCGACCCCCTGGACCATGCCAACTTGCCGGACCCGCTGGTGGAATTGACCAACGCTCTTCTTGACCGGGTTGAGGCCTTGGAGCGCGAGATCCGAGGGCTAAACCAGGGCCATCCCGATTGAAGCGTCCTGACCGGGTATCCCCGGCCGCCCCCTCAAGGCCGTCCAACGGACCGCAGGTAGCGCACGAATCGATCGAGCCTGGTCAAGGTCTCTTCCTTGCCCAGCAGGGCCATGATGTCGAACAAGCCGGGTCCGGCCGTGCGACCGCTGATCGCGAGCCGCGTCGGATGGATGATATCGGCGGCCCGGATCTGGCGATCGGCAGCCAGGCCGCGGTATGCTGCTTCCACGGCGGCCACGTTGAAGTCTGCTCGCGGAATCCGATCCAGCACCGCCCGACACGCGTCGAGCAGGTCCGGCAGTCCGTCCCGGCCGGTTTGCCGGGCGAGACCCTCCTCGTCGTAAGCAAAATCTGACTCAAAGAAGTAAGCCAGGGCAGCCGGGGCCTCGCTCAGCAGGGCGATGCGATCCCGCACGGTCGCCATCAACTCGCGCAACCTGCCCTCGTCCGGCTCGTACCCGGCGGCCCGGAGGAAAGGCTGCGCTCGCCGAGCAAGCTCCTCGGGGGGAAGCGCTCGCAAGTAGTGACCATTCAACCAGGCAATCTTCCGGTCATCATATACGGCAGAACTTGGCGAAACGCGATCCAGGGAGAAATGGGCGATTGCCTCAGCCGGCGAGAAGATGTCCGCGCCCTGGGGATGCGACCACCCGAGGAGCGTCAGGTAGTTGACCAATGCCTCCGGAACGTACCCTTGTTCGCGGTACTCCTGGAGTGAGGTCGCCCCATGTCGCTTGCTGAGCTTGGAGCGATCCGGCGCCAGGATCATGGGGAGGTGGGCGAAAAGGGGTGGCGGGAACCCCAGCGCCTCGTATATGAGGAGCTGCCGGGGAGTATTGCTGAGATGCTCCTCGCCGCGGATGACATGGGTGATCCGCATGAGATGGTCATCAACGGCGCAGGCGAAGTTGTAGGTGGGTCTCCCGTCCGAGCGCACCAGGACGAAGTCGTCGAGTTCATCGTGACGAAAACGTACGGTGCCCCGGATGCCATCCTCGACCACGCTTTCCCCCTCGGTAGGAGTCTTCAGGCGGAGAGCATGGGGCTTCCCTGATGCCTTGAGTCGGCTGCGTTCTTCCTCGCTGCGATCGCGACACCTTCGATCGTAACCCGGAGTCCGCCCCTCCTCATGCGCCTCGGCGCGCCGTCCGGCGAGCGCTTCCGGATCGCAGAAACATGGATAGCCGCGGCCCGAATGCAGGATCTGCCTCCCGTATCGATGGTAGGACGCCGTCCGTTCGGACTGCCGGTAGGGCCCGAAGGGGCCTCCCCGGTCCGGCCCTTCATCCCACTCGATACCCAGCCAGGCCAATCCCTCGAGGATGGGGGATTCCCCGCCCTTACCGGTCCGGTCGGGATCGGTATCCTCAATGCGCAGGACAAGGCGGCCTTGTCGGCTTCGAGCAAAGAGCCAGCAGAAAAGCGCCGTCCGCGCATTGCCGACGTGTAGTTCACCGGTAGGGCTCGGGGCGAACCTCACTCTTACCTGATCCACAGGGGTCCCAGCCTTCTCGTCCCGCAGGCTGCAAGTAGTTTACCACCCTGGGTTCAGGTCCGCAATCCGGCTCGACCAGGGGTCAAGCCGGCGCTTTGCGAGCCTTGGCCTGCTTGAGCAGGTAGTCGTACCGATGCTCCGCAGCTTGTACGAGGTAGATTGCGTGATCCACCAATCCCGGATCGGTCACCGCATCGAAGTAGTGCTGTGCGGCCCGCCAGTCCCTCCAGGCTTGCCCGACGACCTCTTCCAGGCAAGCCGGCGCAGCCAGGGCGGGTGCGGGCAAGTAGTCGGGGACCAGCCGGTTGGAAACGCTCCCTAACAACTCGGCAAGTCGCATGCTGGTGCTCGCCTCCCCGTCCGCCGTGGGAGTCTCCGACCTCCAAGGTATTCGGTCGCCTTACGGGGGGTCCCCGGAGACGGTCGGAGGTTTCTGCCAGCAGTGTGACCTGAGACTTACCAAGCTATGCAGCGCGCCGGCGGTCAGAGTTCCTGGCGTCCGTGGAGGGCGCGGCTGAGGGTGACCTGATCGGCGTACTCGAGGTCGCCGCCGGCCGGCAGGCCCGATGCCGGCCGGGTGACCCGGACTCCATAGGGCTTCAGCAGTCGCGCAATATACATGGCGGTCGTCTCCCCTTCAACCGAGGGGTTGGTGGCCACAATCACCTCGCGGCAACCGCCCTCCTCCACGCGCCTCGTAAGCTGTGCGAGGCGGATGTCCTCGGGTCCCACCCCGTCGAGCGGCGAGATGGCACCGTGCAACACGTGGTACCTGCCGTTGAATTCCCGAGTCCGCTCTACGGCCACAGTGTCCGCCGGCTGCTCCACGACGCATATCGACCCCGGATCGCGGCGGGGGTCCGAGCATAACGCGCAAGGGTCTTCCTCGGTCAAGCCACAGCAGACGCTGCACTCGGAAGTCCGTTCCCTCGCCTGAACCAGGGCGTCTGCCAGCGAGCGCGTTTCGGCCGGAGGCCGAGCCAGGAGGAAGAAGGCCATGCGCTGCGCCGTCCTGGGTCCGACGCCTGGCAGGCGGGTCAGTTCGCGGATCAGCCGGGTAATCCCGGGAGGTAACAGCATGGCTCAGAAGGGGGGGGCGCCGCGAATGCCCGTCACCCGGGCGACCTCGTCGGCCAGCGCATTCTCCATCTTGCGCAGGGCCTCGTTCACCGCAGCCATTACCAGGTCTTGCAGCATGGTCACGTCCGCCGGGTCAACGACTTCCGGGGCAATGGCCAGCTCCACAATTTCCCTCCGGCCGCTCACTACGGCCCGGACCACCCCTCCACCCGCGGTGGCCTCCACCCGGCGCTCGGCAAGCTCAGCCATTGCCCGCGCTAACTGCTCCTGAACTCGCTGGACGTTCCTCAGCAGATCTCCGGCTCCCTTCACGTCAGGGCTCCCCCTTCATCCATCGTCCACGACTTCCCCCTCGAATAAGGTTAGCGTCTGGCTTACCAGCGGTTCACTCGGCTCATTCCGCTTGCGACGACGACTCGCTCCGGTCAGGGGCGCGACTTCGAAGCCGATCTCCCACCCTCGCCCGGTGACCTCCGCCAAGACCTCCTCCAGGATTCCCGGACTCCCGGCGGCGACCCGCTTCATCTGCACCTCGGCATCGGCGGCAAATACCAGCGTTAGCCTGCCCTCGCCCGCTTCGATCGGACTGGCCTTCTGCAAGAAGGTGTGCAGGGGGACGCTGCGGGTGTGAACGGCCGTCAATACCCTCGGCCAATCGATCCCCGAACTCCCCGTCGCCTCCGACTCCACCGCCGCGGGCTGCCGAGCCCGACCGCTCTCCGGGGCAGGCGGGTTGGGGGCTGGCGCGACCGCCTCCTCGGCAACCTCCATGGCGCCGGTGGGAGTCAGTCGCAGAAGGGCCATTTCCAGGACCAGTCGCGGGTGAGGACTCCAGCGCATGTCGGCCTCCGCTCGCGCAATCTCCTGCAACTGCCTGATCAGCTCGGCGGGCCTCCATCCGCCGTCACTCCCGCCCTCCACCGCCGCGACTAGTTGCCCTCGCAGGTAGTCCATGAGGTCCCGTACCAGCTGCCGTACGTCCTTACCGCCGGCGACAACCTCCTCCACCAGTGCCAGGAGTTCCCTGGCCGACCCGTCGCGCAACCCGCCCGCCAGGCGTTCGAGGAACCGCCCATCCACGGTCCCCAGCACCTCGTGCACCTGTTCGAGGTCGAGCCGCGAGCCGGCGTAAGCCAGGCACTGCTCCAACAGCCCGAGAGCATCCCGCAGCGACCCCTCCGCCCGGCTCGCCATTGCCGCCATCGCCGCGGGGGTTACCTCTGCCCCTTCGGCCGCGGCCGCGCTCTCCAGTGCCGCGCGAATGTCCGCCTCGGGCACGCGCCGGAAGTCAAAACGCTGGCAGCGAGACAGCACCGTCACCGGCATCTTGTGCGGCTCGGTGGTCGCCAGGATGAAGATCGCATGCGACGGCGGCTCTTCGAGCGTCTTGAGCAGGGCGTTGAATGCCTCGGGGGTCAGCATGTGGGCCTCGTCGATCACATACACCCGGTAGCGACTCATGACGGGCGCGGAACGGACACGCTCGCGCAAGTCGCGCATCTCTTCAATGCCTCGATGCGAGGCGGCGTCGATCTCGACCACATCGGGCGACGCTCCCTCAAGCGCACTCCGGCAGGCGGGACACTCGTTGCAGGGCTCCGGCCCGGTCGGGGCCTGGCAATTGACGGCCCGGGCCAGCAAGCGGGCCACGGTGGTCTTGCCGGTGCCCCGGGGGCCGGAAAACAGATAAGCGTGGCCCACTCGGCCGGCCCGCAAGACATTCTGGAGGGTACGCGTGATCGCCGGCTGTCCGACGACTTCGCTGAAGCGGCGCGGACGCCATTGACGGTAGAGGACCATGCGGGTCACCGGCCCTGCCCCCTCTCCGACCGACCCACTGGCCTCCGTATCGTCTCGAGATGCGATCGGTGCGGCCGTGCACCTGCTTCCGACCTGACCGCCCGGGCGCTGGCGGCGCCGCTGACTCCGACCGGATTACCCCGCGGCACCCGGGACCTCCCGGTTACCGTTGCTCCCTTCCGGGCCTGGCGGGGTTTCCAGGATCCCGTCGCGCGGGATCCGGTCATCATCATCGCGCACGCCGGGCTGACCCCGAACGAGCCCGGCCTCGAGCAGGAATTCAACCCCGCTATAGCGGGTTGCGGGTAACAGGGCACCGCTACCTCCCCGTCTAGCACGGCCAATTCTGGCGGAAGGGGTGGGATTTGAACCCACGAGGCAGGTTACCCCGCCTACACGCTCTCCAGGCGTGCCTGTTAAGCCGCTCCAGCACCCTTCCGATTCGGTGACTGTCAATGGCGGAGGGGGTGGGATTCGAACCCACGGAGGGCTTGCGCCCTCAACGGTTTTCGAGACCGCCCGATTCAACCGCTCTCGCACCCCTCCGCGAGCGAGCGCCGCCGCACCTTGAAGAAATCCCGCAGGACGGCGGCGCAATCCGCCTCCAAGACCCTCCCCCGTACCGCCAACCGGTGGTTGAATCGCGGGTCCTCGACCAGGTTCACCAGCGACCCGGCCGCTCCGGCCTTCGGATCGGGAGCGCCGTACACTAATCGGTCCACCCTCGCCAACACCATGGCGCCCGCACACATCGGGCAGGGCTCGAGCGTCACGTACATGGTCGTCCCCGCCAACCGCCATCCTCCCAGTCGCCGGTTAGCATCCCGGATCACCAGGAGTTCCGCGTGCGCGGTTGCGTCCCCGGTCTCCTCCCGCCGGTTGTGGGCCCGCGCGATCACTTGCCCATCCACCACCAGCACGGCACCCACGGGGACTTCGCCCCGGATCGCGGCCTCTCTAGCCTGCTCGAGAGCCTGACCCATGAACAGCTCGTCGTCCGGCAACATTCGAACCTCCGGCCCGCGGTCGGGGACCGGCCCGTGCCCCCAATATATCACCGGCCATCAAGCCCGGTCAAACTGCTGCCGGCCTCGGCAAGGCGAGGTCCGCAGGGCCCTGAGCCGAGCCGCGGATTGCGGGGTTGACCCTGCCCACCAGTTCCTGAATGATCGCCGCGTGCCGGACCTTCTCTCTGGCCAGAAAAGCCAGTGCATCAGGCGCGGTCCATGGCTTGTACAGGGAGCCCACCGACACGCCGGGTTCGATCTTGAAGTAGCAGGGGGCGGCCACCCGGGCCAACTCCGCGGTCTCCCAGAACCGGTTCTGGCCGCCGAAGGACTCGAACAGGTAGACATGCAGGTCCATGGGCAGCTTGACCGTCCGGCGGATGGCGGCGAGTTGGGGCAGGGTGAGGTCCACTACCGGGTTGAAGGTGCCCGCCCCCATTTGCTCCAGCATGCGAGCGCCGGCCGGGTTGGCGTGCCCGCCGAAGATGGAGATCTTGAACGTGACGTCCGGCGGCAGCACGCCCTTTTCCTTCAGCTCGGCGAGGATTGCCAGCACGCCCTCGTCCCACACCAGGAAACCTCGAAAGCCAACCTCCAGGCAGCGCTCGATGTCCGCCAGCAGGTAGCGGAGGTTATCCGCCCCCCGGATGCGCAGCCCCGATACCGCGCCCTCGGGAGTGGCGATCTGTTTGCCGAGGTCCCACTGGGGACGAGGCCCGGGAGTCATGATGACCTCCAGCCGGGCATCGGCCGCCATCTGAGCGAAGTCGCGGAGTTCTCCCCGGGTCAGCAGGGTAGCTCCCATGACCGTCGCGATGAGACGGTGCACGGCGACCCCTTGGCGGTTCATCTCGTCGACCAGGGCCTCCAGGGTCGAGAGGCGTTCGATCCCGGAGATCTCGATCCGGTAGTGGGCGCCATCGGCGAACCGGAGCGGGGAATCGGGCAGGGCGTAGTCATCTCGCGACGGGAGTCCGACCTCCTCAAGCCACTGGGCAGCTCGGGTCACGGTTTATCCTCCTCGCACCGTCCTTGGGAACTCTCGAGCAATGAGGCGAGTCTCGCCAGTTCCCCCTTCTTCATCGGGTAGCAGTGCTCGGGAGAAGGGAAGTCCCGGGCGGCGACATCGCCCAGGTACGCCTGGAAAGCCTCGAGTATGGTGCGGTTCAGGTCGGCGTACTTCTTCACGAACCGCGGCGTGAAGCGTTCGAAGAAGCCGAGCAGGTCGTGCACGATGAGGAGCTGGCCGTCGCAATGCGGGCCGGCGCCAATGGAGATGATGGGGATGGACGCGCGGCGGGTCGCCTCCTCTCCCACCTCGGGCGGAACCGCCTCCAGCAGGATGGAGAATGCCCCCGCCCTTTCGAGGATCGCCGCGTCCTCGATCACCCGCAAGGCCGCTTCGGCATCCCTCCCCTGGGCCCTGAACCCGCCGAGCATGGCCAGCGACTGGGGGGTCAGGCCCAGGTGCCCCATCGCCGGTATGCCGGCGTCGGTCAGCGCCCGGACCACCGGCGCCATGCTGCGGCCGCCCTCCAGCTTGACTGCGTCGCAAGCGGCCTCCTGCATGAACCGCCCGGCGTTCCGCACCGCTTCGGTCACGCTGATCTGATACGACAAGTAGGGCATGTCGCCGATGAGCAGCGCACCGGGGGCTCCGCGGCGGACCGCCTGGCTGTGAGCGATCATGATGTCCATCGTCACCGGCAGTGTGCTCGAGTGCCCGTACACCGTCATCCCGACCGAATCGCCGACGAGGATGATGTCCACCCCCGCCTTCTCCTCGAGCAAGGCAGTGGGGTAGTCGTAGCAGGTAAGCATGGTAATGGGCTCGCCTTTTGCCCGCTTCTCCATGAGGTGAGGAATGGTTACCTTCTCGCGCATTTCCGCCCGGACCGGCCCCGAAGGGCCGCCGGATTTCCCCCCTTCTCTATCGCACTCCCTCGGTAACATACCTGAGCAGCGCCTGACCGTCGAGGGTGTCGATGCCCAGCGTGTCCAGGGTTCGACCGGTGGCCCAGAAGTCGGAGCCGCAGACCGCACTGCCCAGGTGGACCATGGAGTCGATCACCGGGGTGTCGACGCCCAGCTTGTCTCCGAGCTGCGACATGGGCACGAGACCATAGGGCAGGTCTTCGGTGATATAGCGATGACTGATGGAGGTCGGACCGAGCACCCCCGCGATTATGCCTAGGGTGTCGGCCCCGTTCACGGCCGGCGCTTGGAAGGCCGCCCCCATGATGCTGGCGCTAGTCCAGAAATCCTCCTCCTCGTACTCGATGACCTCGCAGGCGAGAGCCGCGGCCAAGGCCCGGGTCTCCTGGTACAAAACCTGGATGACACGAGCAACCGCCTCGGTTATCCCCTCCCGGTACATGAAGAACTGGCCGCCGGAGTGCTGGATCCGCCCCACGTTCAACAAGGAACCGGGCGGATGGCAAATGGGATTGGGGTTACTCAGGGCAGCCGCCAGCACGTTGTCCGCCGGCTCAAGGCAGGGCCATACCGCCTTCAAAGTGGGCAGCAGTTCACCGGTGGCCTTCGCCGGCAAGGCGGCGACCGTCACCCGGGGGGCGACGAGGAGCAGGTCGACTTCGGCCCCGGCGCGCCGCCTGGTGCCGTAGGGGATGGTACTGGTCTCCGCCACCAGGATCTCCTTGGCAGGATACTCCTGGCGCAATAGCCAGGCGAGCCGCAAGGAGCCGAAATCCCCCGACCAGACGACCACCGTCTGTCCGTCTTCGAGCCGGGGCAGGAGTTCGCGGAAAAACGGGTCGTGGGCAAAAGCCGGTACCACCACGTGAATGAATCGAGTCCCCCGGACCGCCTCCGACATGTCCGTGGTCACTTTCCGCAGCTTGGCTTCCCCCGTTACCGTCGCTGCCGGTCCACCCAGCTGGATGCAGCCTCGTTCCAGCGTGGTCCGGAAGCTGTCCTGAAACCGCGGATGTTCGTAGAGGTGCACGTCATGGCCGCGCAACGTGAGATCTGCGGCCATGCAATGGCCGCCGTGACCGCCGCCGAGGACCGCAACCGGTCCGAACATGCGATCCCTCCCTTCTATAGGGGCAGGTTACGCTCAGCGGGTTGGAATCCTACACCGCCAGTCCGAGGCCGTCCGCTATGGTTCGTCTTACGGGCCGGAAGCGGCCTCCGCCCGCGGCTCCAAGATACCACCCGGCCGCCGGTCCCGTCAAACACTGGACATCCTCCGAGGGGCAGTCCGGATAGGCATCCCGCGGTCAAGGGCCCTGCCGGCCGAACAGAGTTTCGGTTGATTTAACTTGCCATCGGGGAGGAAGCCATGTCTGGACGACGAATGGCCTTTCTTGGTACAAGACCATCCGGGAGAGGGTGTTGCCCGTGTCCGCGACGGCCACGGATCCTCGCCGCCTAGGGGATCTTGTGGGGCTGGTGAAAGCCTTGGAACCAGCCGACGAGACCACGCTGTATGTCTCCGTATTCCTGGCTCAGAAGTGGGGACTTGTGCCCAGTCATTATGATGATTTTAGTTTCTCGACTAACCTTCCATTCAGCTCGAAGCTGACAGACGACTACCGTCAATTGGTCGGAAAAGGGTGCCGCCTCTGGGAGTCCCCTGGCCCCAACTCCATAAGGGTACATCCCCGTTGTCCGCCTGACGAGATCGGACAGGTCGACACGGACTTCCGTCAGCTGAGGGATGTGGACCCACCAGTCCGCCTGGCGATGGCTCTCCTCTATCACTTGAACGACAACAGCGACCGACACCCCGACCTTGAGAACGCGCTTGTAAGATGGTGCCTGGTTCCTGAGGACGTAGCGCGCAAGGCACTCACGCTCTTCTCCGCGCGGAAGGAGGTGAAGACATCTTCTGTAACGACCCCGACCATCGGTTCATGACACCGCGGGATCGTCACGATATACTCAAGGATGAGGTCCACGGCTACATCCGTCTCTCGCATCGGCCAACTCCCCAAGGAGCCTCGGAGCGGGATCTGGTCGACTCCCCATGGGTCCAACGGCTGCGGCGCATCAGGCAACTGCAAGCAGCCTGGTATGTTTATCCTTCGGCCGACCACTCCCGGTTCATCCACTCCCTCGCGGTCATGGAACTGGCGGGGCGATTTGCCCGAAGCGCATACCGTCCTTTCTGGGAGCAGGCCGCCCATTCGGTCAAGAAGGACATTCCAAGCCTGCAGTTGGTTGAGCAAACGTTCAGGATAGCAGGACTGCTACATGATGTGGGACACCTCCCCTTCAGTCACCTGGCAGATACCATCTTCCTGGCACGGCACGACCTGACCCACGAAACCCTGGGGACTCACATCATACGGACTTACCTCGCCGATATCATCCGGCAGATCAGTGCCACACCTGATGGCGAGGAACTGGAGACTCCGGTGGACCTCGATATCGTCTGCAACCTAATCGAGTCGGGACGGGAACGCGACCTCCCGCTCGTATGGAAGGCCCTCGGTTCAGTGTTGCGAGGGCCCTGTGACGCCGACAAGATGGACTTCTTGTTACGCGATGGACGGAGTCTTGGCCTGGACGGTATAAGCCCCCACGAAGTTCAGAGGCTTGTGCT
The DNA here is from genome assembly GCA_035477115.1 of Bacillota bacterium. GTDB lineage: Bacteria > Bacillota > Sulfobacillia > UBA995 > UBA995 > UBA995. The sequence goes on from DATIKW010000043.1 coordinate 43,481, forward strand.
TACGTCATTCATTTTCCCGGAAAAAGGCTCGGCACCTGTCTTTTGCTTAGACAGAACATCTTTTCCCGCCCTGGTCTCGTTGCTCAGGCAAAGGCAATATCTGACCAGTGTAGCGTATCATCATCGCACGGTGAAGGCTTTTGAGGAGCAGTTGCGCCCTGAGCTGTCCAACGCCCTGAATGAACTCCTGCCCGAAGGCCCCTGCGAATGTCCGCAGAGGCTCCTGGCCTGTGACGAAGACCTTGTACACCAAACACTCAAACGGAATCAGAACGGCGCATGGTCAAGGTTGATGCGCCGGCAAATTGACTGGCAACTCGCTTACGAAACCCTCAAGTCGCACGAGAAAGTACCGGCCCCAATCGACCGCCTGTCGGTCAACCAAGTGAAGGACTCTCTCGAGGGGCTGCCCCAGGATGCCATTCTGGTTAGCGTACAGCACTATGATGCACCTCCTGCCCTCCGCACGGGCGTCTGTCTCTATGATCGCAGCGTAACCAAGCTGCGGTATGTTGGCGCGGAGGATTTCCGAAAGCAAGGCATCCTGATCGGCGGCGAATTCGTCAAAGTGTACGTCCGACGCGAATCGCCCCAGCTTCGCGACCAGGTAGTTGAGAAGATGACATTGGCTCTGGGTGAAAGCCCTGGGGACCCGAACGCACGTGGGCTCCTCACGAGCTGGTAACCACCCGGTCGACCTTCATCCACGGTGGTAGGGGCGGGTTCGGAACCCGCCCCTACCACATTATACTGGACTCAGGCCCCTGATGGGGCAGGGGAGTTCGGCACTCCTTGAAGGCCAGGCAGCATCAGACACCGCCCGTTCTGAGCGATGAACCTGAGCCGCCTTTGCTTTTGCTGCGGCGTCCAGCCGATGAAGCGGTCCCGCACCTTCACCTTGAGCGCAGCCGAACACCACCCTGAAAGCGCTGCCCAGTGACCGTCTGCCTCCGCTACATGCAGCATCGTCTCGCCCACCAGGGCGAACTACATCGGACGCCACCTACCGCTTGCCATCAAGCACTACTGTGCGCTCCATGATTGACTAACCCGCATCAGTGCTGCCTTTATTCACCTCTTGACGCGGTCATCACGTGAGCCGTGACAAAGCAGGAGTATCACAAACCGGAATCGTATATAGCATAGTCACTTCTATCCGAATTTTTTGCCTTTATGGTTTGGGAGGGGAGTAGCATGGATAAGGTAATCACTTCGGTGCTGGCGGAGATCAGAAGGTTTTACCCAACGGCGGATTTCGGTAGCAAGGCGCATGTCAAGAGCATGACGGAGTACGAGGATATCTACCGTCGGTCTGTGGAAGACCCGGAAGGTTTCTGGTCGGAGATGGCCGGAAGACTCCACTGGTTCAAGCGCTGGGAGAAGGTGCGGGAGTTCGACTTCATAGGCGGCGACATAGCCTGGTTCATAGGCGGCAAACTGAATGTTGCATATAATTGCCTCGATGTGCACCTGAGCACCTGGCGCAAGAACAAGGCTGCCATTATCTGGCACGGCGATCCCCCGCAGGACACTCGGACTTACACTTACCAGCAGTTGCACCGCGAAGTTGGCCGCTTTGCCAACGTGCTGAAGAAGAAGGGCGTTGTCAAAGGCGACCGCGTGTCACTCTACCTGCCCATGGTCCCGCAACTGGCCATCGCCATGCTGGCGTGCGCTCGGATCGGCGCCATTCACAGCGCCGTATTCGGCGGGTTCAGCGCCGCATCCCTGCGAGACCGTATCCAGGACAGCGCCTGTAAGGTCCTGGTTACGGCCGACTTTGGCTTGCGTGGCGGCAAGAACGTCCCGCTGAAGAGCACGGCTGATGAAGCGCTGGAGAGCTGTCCTACCATCGAAGCGGTGATCGTTTACCGCCGCACCGGGGGTGCCGTCAACATGAAAGACGGGCGCGACACCTGGTGGGATGAGGAGATGCTCTCCCCCCATATCGCCGATGGATGCGCGGCGGAGGAAATGGAGGCCGAGGATCCGCTGTTCATCCTGTACACCAGCGGCAGCACCGGCAAGCCCAAAGGCGTGTTGCATACCACCGGAGGTTATCTGACGCACGTTAACGCCACTTGCCACCACATCTTCGATCTCAAAGATGAGGACACCTACTGGTGCACGGCCGACATCGGTTGGGTGACCGGACACAGCTACATCGTATACGGACCGCTGTCCCTGGGCGCCACAACCGTGATGTTTGAGGGTGTACCCAACTATCCGCAGCCGGACCGTTTCTGGGAAATAGTAGAGAAAGACCGGGTAACCGTCTTCTACACGGCGCCGACGGCCATCCGCGCCATGATGCGCGACGGCGAACAATGGCCGAAGCGAAGGGACCTGACCAGCCTGCGCCTGCTTGGCACGGTCGGTGAGCCGATTAACCCCGAAGCGTGGATGTGGTACCACACGTTTATCGGCAGAGGGAACTGCCCCATTGTCGACACCTGGTGGCAGACCGAGACGGGCGGCATCCTGATCTCGCCCATCCCGGGAGCTACCCCCACCAAGCCGGGATCGGCTACCCGCCCCTTCTTTGGCGTCGAGCCGCTGGTCATCAGGCAGGACGGCAGCGAGTGCGCGGTGAACGAAGGCGGCTTTCTGGTGATCAAGAGCGCCTGGCCGGGCATAATGCGCACCGTCTACGGAGACCACGAACGTTTTCGAGACACCTATTTCTCCCAGTATCCGGGCTACTATTTCACCGGCGACGGCGCCCGCAAGGACGAGGACGGCTACTTCTGGCTGATGGGCCGGGTTGATGATGTGATGAATGTCTCCGGCCACCGTATCGGCTCGGCGGAATTGGAGAGCGCTCTCGTGTCACACCCCGCCGTCGCGGAAGCAGCTGTGGTAGGCTGTCCGCATGCCATCAAAGGCGAGGGCATCCACGCTTATGTCATCTTGCGGGCAGGCTTTTCCGCCAGCGAAGGACTTCGTGAGGAACTGATCGCGCACGTCCGCAAGGCTATCGGGCCGATTGGCACTCCCGACCACCTCCAGTTTGCCCCCGGCCTGCCAAAGACCCGCAGCGGCAAGATCATGCGTCGCATCCTACGCAGCATCGCCGAGGGCGACATCGCGAATATCGGCGACACCACCACGCTGGCTGACCCGGTCGTCGTTGAGCTGCTGCTTGCCGAGCGGGCCGGTTGACGATCTGCGCCTGGCCGGTTCTCCGCAACGAGCCTGGTGCGCCCGGCAGGAGTCGAACCTGCGGCACGCGGTTTAGGAAACCGCTGCTCTATCCCCTGAGCTACGGGCGCAAAATTCATGGCCGGGGCCGAGACTTGATCTCGCCCCGGCCTCAATCGCTGGCGCGCCCGGGAGGATTTGAACCCCCGACCTACTGATCCGTAGTCAGTCGCTCTCATCCGCTGAGCTACGGGCGCACATTGGCGGAGGGAGAGGGATTTGAACCCTCGCTAGAGCTAAACGCCCTACTACAGGTTTAGCAAACCCGCCCCTTCAGCCGCTTGGGTATCCCTCCGCGTTCGCCTATCATGATAGCATACGGCGGAAATGGGTACAAGCAACATGGCGGAAGGGGTGGGATTCGAACCCACGGAGGGCGCTATACCCCCAGCGGTTTTCAAGACCGCCGCAATCGGCCGCTCTGCCACCCTTCCGTCGTCTGCTTCCGCCGCAAGTATAGCATGGCCCGTGTGAGCCTGGCCAGCGCGCTCGCGGCCGTATTTGGACGCGATTTCAGCTCGGGGCGGTCCCGCTTGGCGCCGGCGGGGTCTCGTCCAGCCTGCTCGCCAGGCGCGGGGCATCCTCGAACCGATGGTGGTTGGCGAAGATGCAGTAGGCCGAGGGATGTTTGCGGAGCAGCGCCGCCAGCTTGTCCAGTTCTTCATCGGTGTAGCGCCGCCTTTCCTCGCCCATGCCGTTCAATCGGAAGTAGCGACGGCGGCTGTACCGCGAGCGGGCGACAAAGGGGTCTACCACGTGGGTCAAGTCTAGCTCGGCGCATACCATCGCCAGGGTCTCGGCAGGCCAGTTCCCCCGAGGCTCCCATGCAAGGAGGTAGTCCCGGCGGTCAAGCCGCCCGAAAAAACGGCGCAGGTTCTCGATGTTCTCGGATGTGGGCTTGAATGCGCTGGGCGTGCGGAAGAAGATGGCCCGCGCCCGTAACGCCTGCGCGACCTCGTCCGTCTTGGCCCACGCCGCCCACACCTCTTCCGTGTCCCGGAAGGAGCCGAAAGCGCCCCTACGTTCCTCCGGCAAGGTGAAGCGCAGGTGGCGGTAGTTCGGATGATTCGTGTCGTGAGTGATCAGGAGCCACGCCCGGATCGCGAACTCGAAGGCCGGCCGCGCTTCCCGCCGCAAACTGTGGGCCGTCCGTAAGGGCAGGGGATGATAGAAAGTATCCTGCACTTCGGCCACGTTCAGGCGGGAGTAAAACGACGCCCGTTCATCGGGCAGCCCCGCACAGCCAATCCGGGCTCGGACTATCCTCGCCGGCAGACTACTCATGGCAAGCTAACCCCCTCATTCCGCGGCCAGCGAGCGCCGGAAGGGCGGCCGATGGACCCCCCGTTCGGTGATGATGGCGGTGATATAGCGGTGGGGCGTCACGTCAAACGCCGGGTTGGCAGCCGGCACCCCCGCTGGCGCGATCCGGACGCCTGCCAGGCACAACACCTCATCCGGGTGGCGCTCTTCGATGACTATGCCCTTCCCGTCATCGAGCGCCGCATCCAAGGTCGAGGTAGGAGCAGCCACGTAGAAGGGGACGGAATGAGCGGCGGCGAGCACCGCCAACGCGTAAGTGCCGATCTTGTTCGCGGTATCGCCGTTAGCCGCGATGCGGTCCGCTCCCACGAGCACTGAGTCCACTTCCCCCCGCCCCATGAAGTGTGCCGCCATGCTGTCCGCGATCAGCGTCACCGGGACCCCATCCCTGGCCAGTTCCCAGGCGGTGAGGCGCGCCCCTTGCAGCAAGGGCCTGGTCTCGCAGGCCAGCACCACCGGTCCTTTCCCCGCCGCGTGAGCCCGCCGCACCACGCCTAACGCGGTACCGTACCCTCCGGTAGCCAGGGCTCCCGCGTTGCAGTGGGTCAAGATCCGGGCGCCGCGCGGCAGCAAGGGTTCGCCGTGCTCGCCGATGGCCCGACAGGCCGCCACGTCTTCCTGCCAGATCGCCTCCGCCTCGGCCCGCAATCGGCCGAGGAAAGCATCCGGTGCGAGCTGGACGTGGGCTTGAGCCGCCGCCTCCATCCGCTCGAGCGCCCAGAACAGGTTGCGGGCGGTCGGACGGGTGGCGGCCAGCCGGGCTCGAACTTGGCCTCGGGCCGCGGCATCCTGCCCCCGCGCGCCCAGCCGCCGGCATCCGAGGTATAGGCCGTAAGCCGCAGCAATGCCGATGGCGGGCGCCCCGCGGACCACCATCTCCTCGATCGCCCGGGCCACTGCGCCGGCATCCCGGCAGACGATCCACTCTTCGGCCCCCGGCAGTCGGCGCTGGTCGAGCAGTTCCAGCCGATCCTCGGCCAGGCGCAACGGCGTCACGTCGTGCAGCTTATCCACGCCTCACTCCGCGAAGCGGTCCCGGGCGACGGTGTGGCCGCACTCGCAGCCCCGGGCGCTCGGAATCCGCCCCACCAGCGATGCGAGGACCGCACGCAGCCGCTCATTGTTGGCCCGGAAGACCCGGAGGACTTCCTCGGCCGTCACCGCCTTGACCTCGGGACGGCCCTCCACGCCCACGTCGTAGTCGGTGATCAACGAGAGGTTGACATAGCATAGATTCAGCTCCCGGGCCAGCACCACTTCCGGGTACTGGGTCATGTTGATCACCTGCCAGCCAAGGGACGAGAACCAGCGGCTCTCCGCCCGCGTGGAGAAGCGGGGACCCTGGATCACCACGACCGTGCCGGAATCATGCACCCGGAACCCATGTTCCCGGCACACCCCGGACGCCAGAGAACGCAGTTCCGAGCAGTAAGGATCCGCGAGGCTCGCGTGGACGGTTACGGGGCCTTCAAAGTACGTGTCCTCCCTGCCCCAGGTCCGATCCACGAACTGGTCGGCGATCACCAGATCGCCGGGGCCGACGCCGGCCTGCAGGCTGCCGGCCGCACAGGGGCCGATCACCCGGGTGACTCCCAACTCCCGCATGGCCCACAGGTTGGCGCGATAGGGAATGCGATGGGGCGGCAACTGGTGATCCTTGCCGTGTCGCGGCAGGAAAGCGACCCGGCGTCCCGCCAGCTCCGCCAAGGCGATCCGGTCGCTCGGCGGCCCATAAGGGGTGTCCACCTTCACCTCGCGCACGTCCTGCAGGAACGAGTAAAATCCGGACCCGCCGAAAACTCCGATCTCCGCCGGGAGTTCCCTCATGGCCGTCCCTCCCCGGTCCCTTCGGTCCAAGACTTCCGGCAACGGACTCCTGGATCAGCCTTTCATCACGCCCAGCGGCCGCAGCCGGGCCACCCGCCGGGAGATCCCCGCTTGCTCCGTGACTTCCACTACCCGCGACACATCCTTGTACGCCTCAGGGGCTTCCTCGGCGAGGTCGGCCATGGAGCGGGCGCGAACGGCGATGCCTCCGGCCTCGAGGCGGCGGCGCAACTCCTCGCCGCGGACGGCCCGCTTGGCGGCGGTCCGGCTCAGGCGCCTGCCGGCCCCGTGGCAACTCGACCCGAAAGTATCCGTCATCGCCGTGGCGGTCCCGGCCAGCACGTAAGATTGGCTCCCCATATCTCCCGGTACCAGCACCGGCTGGCCCACCGAACGGTAAGCAGCGTTCACCCGGCGGTCGCCGGGGCCGAAGGCCCGGGTTGCGCCCTTGCGATGGACCCAGAGCTTCTTCATATCCCCCGCCACCAGGTGCTCTTCCGGCTTGACGATGTTATGCCCGAGGTCGTAGAGCAGGCGGATCCCCAGGCGCTGCGGGGTTGAATCCAGGGCGCGGGCCACGGCGGCCCGGGCGAGATGACCCAGGAAATAGCGGTTGGCCCACCCGAAGTTGGCGGCGGCTGCCATCGCGGCGAAATAGCTCCGGCCTTCCGCCGATGCGGCGGGCGCGCACGCGAGTTGGCGGTCGGGCAGATCGATCGCGTGGCGGGCGATTGCCTGATTCATGACGGCGAGGTAGTCGGTGCACACCTGATGCCCCAGCCCCCGTGACCCGGAGTGGATCATGATCAGGAGTTTCCCTTCCTCGAGGCCGTAGGCCTCGGCCGCCGGCGGGTGATAGATTTCGTCTACTACCTGCACCTCCACGAAGTGGTTGCCGGAGCCCAGCGTGCCCAGCTGGTCCTTGCCCCGTTCCTTCGCCTTGCGGCTGACCTCGGCGGGGTCGGCACCGGCCAGGGTCCCCAGTTCCTCGATGAAGTCGAGTTCCCGCCGGTCGCCCCCGGTCCGTTCCACGGCCCACGCCGCACCGCGCGTGAGGACGGCATCCAACTCCCCCGCCGTCAGCTTCAACGCGCCGGATACCCCCACGCCTGCCGGTATCCCGCGGAACAACTCGTCCATCATCGGACCGATCCGTCCGGCGGCTTGCTCCAGCGTGATCTCGGTACGCAACAGGTGCATGCCGCAGTTGATGTCGAAACCCACGCCTCCCGGCGACAATACACCGCCGGCGTAATCGGTGGCCGCCACGCCGCCGATGGGAAAACCATATCCCCAGTGGATATCCGGCATGGCCAGGGAATAGCCGACGATGCCCGGCAGGCAAGCGACATTCGCCACCTGTTCGGGCGCCTGGTCGCCGCGGATGCTGTCCAGCAGGTCCCGGTCGGCATAGATCATCCCCGGTACCCGCATCCCTCGCTTGTAGCCGACAGGGATCCGCCAGCGGTTGACTCCCGCTTCCTCCAGTGGTCCTGTCCACTCTCCGGGCAAACCGCGTCACCTCGCTGCTCCCTCAGACGTCCACGATGATCTCGGCCCACCAGTTCCCCGGTGGTACGCCTGCCGGACGGACGGCGCCTGCGGCAGCCTCCTCCCCCGGCGCCGAGACCCGCAGTCCATGATAGGTGGCGGCCTTGACCTCCGCCCCTGTCGCCGGCGACGCCGGCCCCACCCGGCCGGTCAACTCGAACTCCGCCCTCTGCTGCACGGCGACTACCTCGCACCACGCGGGCGGACCGCCCGCCACCGCTGCCAGGTAGATCAGTTCATTCAGCCAGGCGACCATGAGGCTTTCCCGGTCCGGCGCGACCACCGTTACCGCCCGATGCAGCCCCGCGCCCTTTCCCGGCGCGCCCATCGCCTCCAGCAAGCCCGTGCCCGCCTCCTGGTACAGGGCGGCCTCGTCCCTCCCGTAGGCGAGGAGCCGGAGGTCGGCGGTGTGTTCGAGCCACCGGTAGCCCATGTCCGTCTCCAGCCTTCAGTCCTCTTCCAGCGGCAGCGGGATCTGAACGGGAGGCGCCGGCGCGGCCCCGTCACCGCCCACCACCCGGGCAACCGCCCCCACCGCGTCATCGGGCCCAAGGCGCATCAGGGTGACGCCGCGAGTCAGTCTTCCCTGGACCGGTATGTCGGGCACTTTCAACCGAATGAGCGTGCCCGAACCGGAGACGACCATCAGTTCGTCCACCGGTCCCACGATCATGGCTCCGGTGACCGGTCCTCGTTGTTCGCCCACGCGCATCCCGATCAGGCCGCTGCCCCCGCGGTGTTGCCGCCGGAAGCTCTCGACGGCTACCCTCTTGCCGAAACCCCTGGCCGTCATCATCAGCAAGGCATGCCCGGGACGCGCCGCGTCCATGGCCACCAGATGATCGTCCGCCCGCAGCTTCATCCCCTGGACTCCCCGGGTCGAGCGCCCCATCGGCCTCACCTCGGCTTCCGGGAAGCGCACTACCATGCCCCGGGCGGTCACCAGCACCACTTCCTGGTTCCCGGTGGTGAGCCGCACGGCGATCAGTTCGTCGCCGGGCTGCAGCCGGATGGCCTGCATCCCGCCCGCCCGCACCTGCTCGAACTCGGCGGCGTCGGTCTTCTTCATCATCCCGCGCCGGGTGGCCATCAGCAAGTAGCTATCCTTGAAGTGCCGCATCGGGATCACGGCATTGATCTTGTCCCCCGGGGCCAGGCGGAGCAGGTTGACCAGCGCGCTGCCCCGGGCCTGGCGGCTGCCCTCGGGGAGTTCATGCACTTTCAGCCTCAAGACCTGTCCCCGATTGGTGAAGAACAGCAGATAATGATGGGTTGTGGTGACGAACAGGTGCTCGAGGAAGTCATCCTCCCGCGTGCCGGCGGCCGTGATCCCCCGACCTCCGCGTCGCTGGCTCTGGTAAGTGGCGAGCGGGATCCGCTTGATATACCCGTAGTGGGTCAGGGTTATGACCACATCTTCCTGCGCGATGAGGTCCTCCGGTCCCCGATCTTCAACCCGGTCCACGATCTGGGTACGACGGGGGTCGGCATGTTTCTCGCGGATCGCCGTCAATTCTTCGCGGATGATCTGTTGGACCAGCCGCTCGTCCCCGAGGACGCTCCGGTGGGAGGCGATCTGCGCCAGCAACTCCTGGTATTCCGCGGCCAGCTTGTCCCGTTCGAGCCCGGTCAGCCTCCCCAGCCGCATCTCCGTGATCGCCGCCGCCTGCGGCTCGGACAGGCCGAACTCCCGCTGCAGTCCCGCCCGGGCAACCTCCTCGGTGCGGCTGGACCGGATGAGCTGCACGACCCGGTCGATGTGGTCCACCGCGACCTGGAGCCCCTCTACAATGTGCGCCCGCTGTTCCGCCCGCTGGAGGTCGAATCGGGTCCGCCGGACGATGACCTCCGTCTGGTGGAGCAGGTAGTGCTCCATGGCCGACCGCAAGCCCATGACCTGCGGCCTCCCGCCGACCAGGGCCAGCATGTTGACCCCGAAAGTCTCCTCCATCGGCGTGTAGCTGTACAGCCGATTGAGGAGCACCTGCGGCGAGGCATCCCGCCGCAACTCGATGACGATGCGGATGCCGTCCCGGTCCGACTCATCGCGCAGATCGGCGATCCCTTCCAGCCGGCGCTCCCGCACCAGCTCGGCGATGCGTTCCATCAGCTTGGCCTTGTTCACCTGATAGGGGAGTTCCGTGACCACGATCCGTTGCCGGCCGCCCTTGCCGACTTCCACCTGCGCCACCGCCCGGAGGCGGAGCATGCCTCTTCCCGTGGCGTAGGCCTCGGCGATGCCTTGACGCCCCAGGATCATCGCTCCCGTCGGGAAGTCGGGTCCGGGGATCGCCTGGAGCAGTTCCTCCAAGGACGCGTCGGGGTGCTCCATCAAGACGAACAGCCCGTCGATCAACTCCCCCAGGTTGTGCGGGGGGATGTTGGTCGCCATCCCCACCGCGATTCCCGAGGCGCCGTTGGCCAGCAGGTTGGGTATCCGGGCGGGGAGTACCGCCGGTTCCTCGGTGGTCTCATCGTAGTTCGGCGCGAAATCCACCGTCGCCCGGTCAATGTCCCGCAGCAGTTCCTGCGCCAGGCGGCTCAGCCGCACCTCCGTATAGCGCATGGCCGCCGGCGGGTCGCCGTCGATCGAACCGAAGTTCCCGTGCCCATCCACCAGCAGGTTGCGGGTGGAGAATTCCTGGGCCATGCGCACCATCGCATCGTAGACCGCGGCGTCGCCGTGAGGGTGATAGCGGGCCAGCACCTCTCCCACGACGCGGGCCGACTTCTTGTGCGGCCGATCGGCAGCGAAGCCCAGTTCGCGCATGGCGTACAGGATCCGTCGCTGTCCCGGTTTCAGTCCATCCCGCGCGTCGGGGAGGGCTCGGCTGACGATCACGCTCATCGCATAGTCGATGTAGGACCGCTTCATCTCCTCGACCAGCGATACGGGGACGGTTGTCGGTCGGTCGCTCAACCCCAAAACACCTCTATCGCCAAGCAGCTAATTGCCCGGTCAGCCAACCGTGTCCAGGAACCGGACCTCCCGGGCGTGAGTCTCGATGAACTCCCGCCGGGGCTCGACCCGGTCTCCCATCAGGATGGTGAAGATCTCGTGGGCGACTATGGTATCTTCCAGGTCGACCTGAAGCAGGGTGCGGTGAGCGGGATCCATGGTCGTTTGCCATAGCTGTTCGGGGTTCATTTCCCCGAGGCCCTTGTACCGCTGGATGGTCACCCCCGAGCGTCCGACCCGGGTCAGGTGCCGGTCGAGTTCACCATCGGAGTACAGGTATACGGACTCCTTGCCTTTCTTCACCTGATAAAGCGGGGGTTGGGCTATGAACACCTTGCCGGCGGTCACCAGCGGGTCCATGTAGCGATAGAAAAAGGTCAACAGCAGGGTGCGGATGTGCGCCCCATCGATATCGGCGTCGGTCATGATCACGATGCGGCCATACCGCGCCTTCGCCAGGTCGAAGTCCTCGCCGATGCCGGTCCCGACCGCGGTGATGATGGCCCGGATCTCCTGGTTGGCCAGGACCTTGTCCAGGCGGGCCTTCTCTACGTTGATGATCTTCCCCCGCAGCGGCAGAATGGCCTGGAAGGTGCGGTCGCGCCCCTGTTTGGCCGAACCGCCGGCCGAGTCGCCTTCGACCAGGAACAGCTCGGTGGTCTCCGCATCGCGCTGGGAGCAGTCCGCCAGTTTGCCGGGGAGGGAAGTGAATTCGAGGCTGTTCTTCCGGCGGGTCAGCTCGCGGGCTTTCCGCGCCGCCTCGCGCGCCCGCGCCGCACCGATGGCCTTATCTATGATGCGGCGGGCCGGCGCCGGGTTTTCCTCCAGGAATGCGCCGAGGCCTTCGCTGACAACCCCCTCGACCAGCCCTCGCACTTCGGTGTTGCCCAGTTTGGTCTTGGTCTGGCCTTCGAATTGCGGGTCGGTCAGCTTGACGCTGATGACGCCCACGAGTCCTTCCCGCACGTCCTCGCCGGACAGGTTCGGCTCGCCCTCCTTGAGGACGCCGGTCCGTCGGGCGTAGTCATTGAACACCCGGGTCAAGGCTCGCTTCAGGCCCTCCTCGTGGCTGCCACCCTCGCTGGTGCGAATGGTATTGGCGTACGAGAAGACGTGCTCCGAGTACCCGGTATTCCATTGCAGGCCCAGATCTACCTGAATGCCGTTTCGTTCCGCCTCCACCCGGATGACCCGCTCGTGCACCGGATCGTCGTTGCGATTCAGGTGGGCGACGAACGATTCCAGACCGCCCTCGTAGTGGAACTCGCGTTCCTCGCCGCTACGCTCGTCCAGGAAGGTGATGCGCAAACCCCGGTTCAGGAAGGCCAGTTCCCGAAGTCTCTGTACCAGCGTCTCCGGAGTGAACTCGACGGTCTCGAAGATCTCGGGGTCCGGCTGAAAGGTGACCAGAGTGCCGGTAACCGCCGCATCTCCCAGCCGCTCCACCGGCGTCACCGGCACTCCCCGCTCGTAGCGTTGCCGGAAGCGGCCCCCGTCGATCTGGACTTCTACCTCCAGCCACCGGGAGAGGGCGTTGACGACCGACACGCCCACGCCGTGCAGTCCGCCTGAGACTTTGTAAGCCTGGCTGCCGAACTTGCCACCCGCGTGGAGGACGGTCAGCGCCACTTCCACCGCCGGCCGTCCGGTCGGCCGGTGGATGCCGACGGGGATTCCCCGGCCGTTGTCCCGCACGGAAACCGCCCCGTCCCGACCCAGCACGACGGCAATCAAACTGCAATGGCCCGCGAGCGCTTCGTCGACGCTGTTGTCGACCACTTCATAGACGAGGTGGTGGAGGCCCCGCGGGCCGGTTGAGCCCACGTACATGCTGGGCCGCAGGCGGACCGCATCCAGACCCTCCAGGACCTGGATCTGGGTCTCGTCATAGGTAGAGTGATCCTTGCCGTCAGCCACTCAGCCACCCCTTTGCCCGCAGGGCTCAAAAAGCCAAAGCCGCCGCGGTCCCATCGCCCCGGGCGCCATGGCCGAATTATAGCATGCGGCGCCGCAGGCCAACAAGCAAGCGGTCGACCAGGGTCGCGGCCCCTCCTGGCCCACAACCCAGGGCGGGTTCCGGGCGTTTGGGTAGGGGCGGGTTCGGAACCCGCCCCTACTATCCTCCGTGTCGCCAACGGGTTATACTCAAGGTGCAACGATCAGAGCCGGCGCCCTCTTCGATACGGGGGGACCGCGCATGAACCGATACCGGGACTGGCTGGAACAGGCAGGCTACAACCTGCGGTATGCCGAGCACGGTGCGAACGCCGGCTATCATGCCTGGGCTTGCTTCGCGGCTCACCAGGCCGGCGAAGCGGCTCTAAAAGGGCTCCACTTGCGCCTTGGCCAGGTGGCATGGGGACATTCCCTCCTTGACCTGCTGTCGTCCCTGCCCGAATCCGTGCGACCAGCCGCTTCCCTGCTGGACAACGCGAGGATACTCGATAAGTACTACATCCCCACCCGGTACCCCGACGCCCACCCGGCCGGCCCCGCATCCCGGCACTACTCCTCAGACGAGGCCATCCAGGCTATTTGCCTGGCGCGGGAGGTGCTGGACTTCTGTGAAGGTGAGAGTGTGGAGGCTTGATCGGGCCGGCATCCTGGGGCGGCTGCGTTCCTGGGCGGCTACCCTGGCGGAAGACCCCGGCGTCTTGGCCGTAGTCCTCTTCGGCTCGCTGGCGCGAGGAGATGCGACTGCCATGAGCGATGCCGATGTGCTCATCATCCTGGAGGACAGCCCCCTGCCTTTCCTCGACCGACTGACAAACTACAAACCAACTGGGCTCGGCATCGCCGTGGAGGTATTCCCCTACACGCTGGCTGAATCCCGCGCAGCTCGCACGGAGGGCTGGGGGGTCGTCGGACCCGCCCTCCGGGAGGGGGTCGTGCTCTTCAGCCGTGAGCGGCGAGACCTCGAGGACCTGCTTTCGCGCCGGACACGGGAACAAGTGAGTGAAGGAGACATGGCGACTTATCGGGCTACCGCTCGGCGTCGCCGGGAATGCGAAGAGCGCGACCGGGCCGCCCGGTGGGAGAGGGCGTGGGAAAAGGCGCGTTTGGCGGCCAAATTGCTCAAACAAGACTTCGGTGCCACCCGCGTGGTCGTGTTCGGCTCTCTCCTTCGCCCCGGAGACTTCGGCGGATGGTCGGACGTGGACATCGCCGCCTGGGGCATCGTCCCCGAGGACACCTTCCGGGCCATGGGGGCGGTCATGGACCTGGGCGAGGGAATCGAGATGAACCTGGTCGATGTCAACACCTGTCGCGATTCGCTGCTAAGGATCGTTGAGCGAGAGGGGCAAGAACTGTGATCGAGCGCAATCTGGTTGCCGCCGGTCGCATCCGCCAGGAACTCACCGACCTGGCGAGGGTCGTGACCCGCGCTGAGCAGGCAATGCGGCTGGCCTCGGAGTGTACGGGACATGATTTCTACCTGGATTCTGCGGCGCTGAACCTGCACGACTTCTACGCCGGCCTTGAACGCATTTTCCGTCACATTGCACTGGCCGTGGACCGGAGTGTCCCCGGAGGACCGGACTGGCACCGCGATCTCTTGCGACAAATGTCTGCCAGTCTAGCCCCGGTCCGTCCTCAGGTGATTTCTCCAAGCACCGAGGAAGAATTGGATGAAT